>JBIJAF010000030.1:0-11658 GCA_044345905.1 Rhodoluna sp. | reverse complement strand
TGACTTATCAGACTCGAGTGTCAGCGGTTAGTAGTGTCGGTCAAAGCGAATATTTGATTGGTTCATTTACTACTCCTCTTGCTGCACCTAATGTTCCTCGAAGTCTTTCAAGTAGTGCTATCACTTCTACTTCTTTAACTCTTTCCTGGTTGTTACCTTCTTCTAATGGTGGTTCAGCTATCACTGATTATAGGGTTGAGGTGTCTAGTAACTGTTCTACCTATACAGCTATCAATCGAGTTGTTTCTGTGAATTTAGGTTTTAAGGTAACTGGTTTGAAGGCTGGAACTAAATATTGTTTCCGTGTTTCCGCTAAGAATGAGATTGGCTTCTCTTCTGTTTCATCTATTCTTCAAGTCACTACAGTCGGTAATGCGCCATTAGCACCTACTTCTTTGAGTGTGAAGGCTGCTAAGACTTCTGTGACTTTAGGTTGGAAAGCTGCTGCGGTTACTGGTGGAAGTGCTATTAGAAACTATGTTGTCGAATATTCTAAAAACAATGGTGTTTCTTGGTTGAAAGTCACTAAAGCTGTATCTACTAGCCGTTCTTTGACAGTCAAGGGCCTAAAAAGCAAAACCAGCTACCTGTTCCGTGTAACAGCTGTAAACGATGTCGGTAACTCGCCAGCCTCAAAGAGACTAAAGGTTGTGACAGGTTAACTTGGTCAAACACTATTTGTGAATTCTCTGATCCAACTAATCGGAGAATGCTTTCAAGTCTTTTGGTGTGATTTAGCAGTTTCTTTCACTAACCTAGTTTTGTGGCTAGAAGAAGAATTAAACATGATGAAGGCATCGCCTCAATCAACGCGGTGATTCAAGCTGATAAAGATGCTCTTCTTTTGGCTGTTTCAGATCCTTTGTTTGTTACCGCGGTCAGATATCTTCTTGAAGAGTTGGCTGAAGTTGCCCCAGGTAACTCTGTTGAGGTTAGAGTGCCACCGCTGGGAGCAACTCAGTGTATTGAAGGTCCTAGGCATACAAGAGGAACACCTCCGAATGTGGTCGAGATGAGCCCAAGGGTTTGGTTTGATTTGGCTCTTGGAAACATCAGTTGGGCTGATGCGTCGAATGGGCATCTAGTTAGCTCTAGCGGAGTTAGGGCATCTTTGGATGAAGTGTTGCCGCTAACCTTGAAGCATGTCCAAAGATAAGACTGAAACGGTAAAGATCCGTAGAGCACCCAAGTTCATTCCCTTTATGCTTACAGGAGTGTTGCTAGGTGGGGTTGTGGCAATAGCTCTAACTCTTCTTATAACTACTCAAGAAGGTAAGACAGCAGGCTTTATAACCCAGATTCTGGTCTATTGCCTAGGACTTGGCGGAGGGGCTGGGCTTGTAGCCGCAGTCATATTTGATGCTGTTACAGCGCGCAGGCTCAAGGATGTGCAAGTCTCCAAATCCACCTCCAACTAGACCGCTAAACTATCAACGTAACGCCAAGTTTTTGGCGACAATGAAGTCAAAGACTTGAGTTTTACAGGCACTGCATCCCGCCCATTTACTAGAGACGGAAACTGCCCTTGCTTCGTGGAGATGGACTACTAAATCACGATTTGCTACCCGATGAAAAAGGGCCGCAAGATCAGTGTGGTGTATTTGGGGTATGGGCACCAGGAGAAGAAGTAGCAAAGCTTACATACTTTGGTCTTTACTCACTCCAACATAGAGGTCAAGAATCCGCAGGTATTGCAACCTCTGATGGCAAGAAGATTCTTGTTTATAAAGATATGGGTCTGGTATCTCAAGTTTTCTCTGAATCATCGCTTGAGTCACTAGTTGGACATATTGCTGTTGGGCACAACAGGTACTCAACTACAGGAGCTTCTTCTTGGCGAAACGCTCAACCAACTTTAGGTAGAACAGCTTCAGGAACTGTTGCTCTTGGACACAACGGAAACCTAACTAATACTTCAGACCTATTAGAGATGCTGAAAGTAAAGTATCCAGATCAAACAGAGAATGAAATTACTGGTGGTAACACCACAGACACAGCTGTTCTAACTGCTCTTCTTGCAGGAGACATGGATCACACTCTTGAATCAACTGCTCTTGAACTACTTCCTAAAGTAAAAGGTGCTTTCTGTTTAGTCTTCATGGATGAAACAACTCTCTATGCTGCTCGCGATCCACAGGGAGTTAGACCACTTGTTTTAGGAAGACTAGAACGTGGTTGGGTAGTTGCATCAGAGACAGCAGCACTGGACATTGTTGGTGCTAGCTACGTAAGAGAAATTGAACCTGGTGAACTAATTGCAATTGATGAGCATGGCCTTCGTTCATCTAGATTTTCTGAGACTAAAAGAGCCGGCTGTGTATTTGAATATGTCTACCTAGCTCGTCCCGACACCACCATCAACGGCAGAGTTGTTTACGATGCAAGGGTCGAGATGGGTAAAACTCTTGCTAAAGAGTACCCAGTTGATGCAGACATGGTTATTCCTACCCCTGAATCAGGAACTCCTGCCGCTATTGGTTACAGCCAAGAGTCAGGTATTCCTTTCGGTCACGGACTTGTAAAGAATGCTTATGTTGGTAGAACTTTCATTCAGCCATCACAAACTATTCGCCAACGCGGTATTCGTCTAAAGCTCAATCCTCTTAAGGAACAAATCAAGGGTAAGAGGATCATCGTTGTTGATGACTCCATTGTTAGAGGAAATACCCAGAGAGCACTGGTAGCCATGCTTAGAGAAGCAGGGGCTCTAGAGATACACGTAAGAATCTCTTCACCTCCGATTACGTGGCCTTGCTTCTATGGAATTGACTTTGCTACCCGCGCAGAGCTAATTGCCACAGGCCTAGGAGTAGAAGAAGTTAGACAATCTATTGGTGCTGACTCTCTTGGGTACCTATCTAAAGATGGAATGGTTGCTTCAACCAACCAAGAAGAGAAGCAGCTCTGCACCGCCTGCTTCACAGGAACCTACCCAATTGAATTACCTGCTGAAGACAGACTGGGCAAGAATCTTCTAGAAAAGCCAGCTGCTGCTTGTGAACCAGGTCCTGATAGTGAGCTAGACGCAATTGTGAAGGCAGCTAATGACTGATGCGTATGCAGCCTCAGGTGTAGATACTCATGCAGGAGATCTAGCTGTTGAGTTGATGAAGAAATCTATCAAGGGCACACTAACTGAAAATGTAGTCGGTGGCTTTGGTGGTTTTGCTGGAATGTTTGATGTTTCATTTCTGAAATCTTTTGACAGACCACTACTAGCAACATCAACAGATGGTGTTGGTACGAAGGTTGCAATCGCTCAAGCAATCGATAAGCACGACACCATTGGTCAAGATCTTGTTGGCATGGTTGTTGATGACATCGTGGTTGTTGGTGCAAAGAGTATGTTCATGACTGACTACATTGCAACAGGAAAAGTAGTACCAACAAGAATTGCAGACATTGTTTCAGGTATTGCAAAGGCATGTAAAGAAGTTGGTGTTTCACTTATCGGTGGTGAAACAGCTGAACACCCAGGACTACTTAAGCCAAATGAATATGATGTTGCAGGAGCCGCGGTTGGAGCTGTTGAATACAGCAAACTTCTTGGCCCACACAAAGTACAAGTTGGCGATGTTGTTCTAGGACTTGAATCAAGTGGCCTACATTCAAATGGTTATTCACTTGTGAGAAAGATTGTTAGAGATAGCAAACTTGACTACACAAAGTCAGTGCAAGAGTTCGGAGATCTATCTCTAGGTGAAGCACTACTTGAACCAACAAAGCTCTACACAGGAATCCTGAATAATCTACTTCAAAGCGATCTTGGCTCTTCAGTAAAAGCTATGAGCCATATCACCGGAGGCGGCATTGGAGCAAACCTTGCTCGAGTATTGCCTAAGAACACAACACTAGATATTGATAGAAGCTCATGGAAGCCACTTGATGTATTCCAGGTTCTTACCCAGTGGGGCAAATTGTCTCTTGAACAAGTTGAATCAACTTGGAACCTAGGGTTAGGCTTCGCCGTAATCGTGAAAGCAGATCAAGCAACCAACATCCAACAGCAACTCATTGCAGCAGGTGTGAACACCTGGCACCTAGGAATAGTTGAATCTAATGACTGCAGGCTTGAAGGATATATCCAAGGGGCTAAGGGTGTTGATGGGGGAGCTGTAAGGCTTCTTGGGAATTACAAGAACTAGCTAGATAGCTTTAGTTGGCAGAAGAACTGCCACCGTCGGCAGAATCGGTGCTGCTCTCAGTTTCGGCTGTCTCATCCTCAGGATAAAGATCTGCCCACTTGTCTTCATACTCTTGTTCATCCGAAGTAGTTCCTAGTTCAGCCTGCAGGGCAGTTAGGTCAGTGTTAGGGCTGAAGTACTTCAGCTCACGAGCGACCTTGGTGTTCTTCGCTTTTTGACGGCCACGACCCATGTCGAGACCCCCTCTTTTATTCTTGGCTGAGCTTATTTAGGCTCAGGAAACGGCAAATCTGGACCCTAGTATATCAGGCTTCAGCCCAGTAGGAGCCCAACCCAAGCGGCTGTGGAGGAAAGAATCAGGGTAACTACTGTGTATAGGGTCGCTGCCAATGGCCGATCTCTAGCCACCAACTGAACAGCTCCTGCTGCCCATGAACTAAAGGTAGAAAGGCCACCTGCAAGACCAACAACCAGAATTGCCACCCAAGTGACGTTGGCTTCAAAGGATGTAACTGCCCAGCCAGCAAAGAATGAAGCAACTACGTTGGCAAGCAGGATTCCCCATGGCCAGAAGCCATTGAATTTACTTAAAAGCACTCGAAGAGCTGAACCAAGTCCACCCGCTACGAAGATTCCCAGAATTACCATCGGGTTGAAGATCTCAGCCAAGTTCATTGAGTCCCGCCTTCCTCTTACCCAAGGCAACACCTGCAGCAAATGCGAAGAATCCTAGAGCAAACATGACTGATGTAATGGCCACACTGCCCTGTTGGTAAACAAACAATGCAACAGCAGACATGGTTGTGAAACCACCAGCAAAACCTGATCCCCAGAATGACTTCTTGCTTTCATTTGCAAAGAAAGGATGGAAAGAAACAACACCTAAGAAAAATGCTCCTGCTACGTTCACAAAGAACAGCGACAACATTCCTGCAAGAGTTGACCCAAGAGAGAGTTCTAACCCGCTACCAATTGCATACCTAAGTAGAGAACCTACTCCTCCACCTAGAAACACCAGGAACAACTCATTCGCGATAACTGGCTTACCGCGAGATGAGTTGTTGAGTTCTGACATAGTTTTCTAGTTCTTAGCTGGTTCGCCGTGCTTGCGACTAGATAATCTAAATGTTGCAACGAAACCTAGTAGCAGGAATACTCCGGCTGCAACTGCTGACCACTTAGTGCCTTCTGTGAATGCATCTTTGGCGGCTTGAATGTATGACTCCTGTGTGCCCATGTTTGGAAGAGCAGGAATAATTCCACCTGAAGATTCAACAACGGACTTGGTGAATTCCCCCGCTTCTGCATCGGACATTCCAAGTATTGAAAGTTTAGACAGCAAGCTCGACTGAATCTGTGTGAATAGAACAGTTCCTAGAACTGCGATACCTAGAGCTGAACCGACTTGACGAACAGTGCTTTGTGATCCAGATGCTTGACCAATCTTTTGCATTGGGACATCAACCATGATCACACCGGTAAGTTGAGCAGTTGCTAGACCAATACCAATTCCATATAGGAACAGGGCAGGAGCTAGTGGCCACCATCCAGCTGCATCGCTTGCAAATAGAGCAACACCGATAACGCCTAGAAGCTCAAGACCAACACCAATACGAACAGCCATTGCCGGAGCAAGCTTTCCGCTCATTGCTCCACCAACTGCTGAAGCAAGGAATGCACCACCGGCTAGCCATAGAAGAACTAGACCTGAGTCAATTGGAGATAAACCAATGATGTTTTGTAGCCATAGTGGAATTGCAAAAAGAATTCCGAACTCACCCATTGAAATAATTAGGGCAGCGATAGAACCATTTCTAAATGATGTGACCTTGAAAAGGTTTAGATCAAGAAGTACTGGCTTATGGGCTGCTTCTCTCTTGTTCTCCCAAATAACAAAAGCAATACCAAAAAGAACTGATAGAGCTAGAGAAACAGGAATAGGAGAGATGCCTGGATCTCCCCATGACCATGAACCGATTGTGAACTCTTGATTGACGTTCCACCAACCGTAGTTTCTACCTTCAATAAGACCGAAGACAAGAGTTAGGAACAATCCAACAGAAAGAAACGCTCCTAGGAAATCTGGTGCTCCCGCACGTTTTTCAACTTTTGATTCACCAACGAATAGCAACAGACCAGCAACAATGATTAGACCAATTGGCAGGTTGATGTTGAACGCTAGGCGCCAGCCATCTTCACCGAAGCTAGTAGCAAACCAACCACCAAGAACTGGGCCAAGTGCCACCATTCCACCAATAGTTGAACCCCAAACAGCAAAAGCAATACCACGCTCTTTACCCTGGAAGTTTGCATTTACTAAAGAAAGTGTTGTCGGTAGCACCATAGAGCCACCAATGCCCTGAAGGATACGAGCAAGGATTAGTGAGCTCGCATCGCTTGAATATCCAGCCCATACAGATGCACCAACAAAGATGACGATACCTATTACTAGGAGCTTTCTGCGACCAATGCTGTCAGCTAGAGATCCCCAGATAAGTAAAAGAGCTGCAAAGACTAGAACATAACTTTCATTAACCCACTGCACCTCGCTACTGGATAGGTTTAGTGCATTGATTAGGGAAGGGAAGATTGTGTTGACGATGGTTCCATCGATTATGACGATAGAAATTGCCAATGAGATGAATAGAAGACCTATCCAACGGAAGCGAGCTAAAACTGCCATGAGGTATAACTTTCTGTTTAGTTTGTCCCCCTTATCTCAGGTGAACTCGTTAAGCCTAGTCCTGTGCTGTTGGTAGCCTTTACTAATGCGCAAGGGTAAGTCGTGATCAAGTATCTAGGCTCTAAGCGCACCCTTGTTGGTGTCCTTGGTGCCATAGCTAATGCTGCTGAGGCTAAGACGGCCGTAGACCTATTTACTGGAACTACAAGAGTTGCTCAAGAATTCAAAAGACAAGGCCTACACGTTACAGCTAGCGATAGTGCTACCTATAGCGACATGCTTGCTAAGTGCTACATAGAAGCAGATGCCAACACAGTTGACCTTGCAGAACTAACCGAAATCATCTCCCATCTAAACGCTTTGCCAGGTAAAGCAGGCTATGTAACAAAGAACTTTTGTGAGGAAGCTAGATTCTTTCAACCTAAAAACGGAGAAAGAATCGATGCCATTAGGGATGAACTAGAAACAAGCTTCAAAACAGACAAACTGTTTCCAATTCTTCTTACTTCTCTAATGCTTGCAGCTGATCGCGTGGATAGCACCACAGGTCAACACATGGCATATCTAAAGAATTGGTCTCACAGATCAAAGCATGATCTGGAACTTCTAGTTCCAGAACTAATTCCTGGCACAGGTAAGTCCATCATTGGACTTGCTGAAGATGTTATAACTGAACTTCCAGAAGTTGACCTTCTTTATATGGATCCTCCATATAACCAGCACCGCTACTTCACTAACTATCACATCTGGGAAACACTGGTTCGTTGGGATAACCCTGAACCATATGGTGTTGCTAGAAAGAGAATTGATAGTAGAGCTCCTCATACTCACTCTGTATTCAACAAACGTAAGAAGATGCCACCGGCATTCAATGATGTAATAACAAAAGCTAAGGCTAAGACTGTTGTTGTTTCATATAACAATGAGTCTTGGGTTGAACCAATAGATATTGCTGAAGCTCTACTTCAGAATCACGAGAGCGTAGCTCTATTGGAATTTGATTACGTGAGATACATCGGATCTCAAATAGGTATCTATAACAAGTCAGGTGCCAAAGTTGGATCCGTTGGTGAACGCAAAAATAAAGAGTTGATTTTTATCGCGGGGGAAACTTCAAGTGTTGAAGCGATTGAAGATGTTGTGGCTGGACGCGGGATTGAACCGCGGACCTAACGATTTTCAGTCGTTCGCTCTACCAACTGAGCTACCCAGCCTCAACCAAAGACAAGTCTTAGGCTGAACGATTATTAATCGCAGCGATCCTGACGGGACTTGAACCCGCGACCTCCGCCGTGACAGGGCGGCGCGCTAACCAACTGCGCTACAGGACCAGAAGTACTTCTATAAACTCATCGCTGGTGACCCCAACGGGATTCGAACCCGTGCTACTGCCGTGAAAGGGCAGCGTCCTAGGCCACTAAACGATGGGGCCGTCAAAGCGATGGAGCTTTAAAGCACCAATGGCAAGGCTACTTGCTAACGGTAGGTTTTTGCAACCTGAGATATACAGATATCGGTGTTAGTTTAGGAATACTGCACTATTCAGGGAGGTGGCGGGACATGAAAAGCTTACGTTCGCGTTATCTTGCCCTGTTTGTCCTAGCGGGGGTGCTATTTAGTGGAATAAGCATCCAACAGGCCATGGCTGTGCCAAATTACCCTTCTGAGCAAGAAGTAATTGAAGCGCAGAAGACAGTGACCAAAAAGAAGGCCATGATTGCCCGTATCCAGGGAATCATCGTTGATCTAACCATTGAGCAGGTCAGTTTAGAGCGCAAGGCCCTTCTAAAGGGAGAGAAATACAACCAGGCCAAAGACGAGGAACGAATCGTAGCGGCCAAGGTTGACCTCCTTCAGACCAAGGTCAACTCAGCTAAAGCTGAAGCGGAAACAGCCCAGAAGCAGCTGGCCCAGATTGCTAGCCAAATGTGGCGAGATGGAGCAGCAGGCACATCCCTGAACCTATTCCTCAACTCAGATAACGCTGGCAACCTTCTGTATAAGCTTGGGGCTCAAGAAAAGATTGCTCAGTCAAGCGACCAGATTTATAAGTCAGCAATTCAAAGACAGCAGTATGCCAAATCTCTTACAGATCAGCTCAAAGAAGCTGAAGCTGAATTAGCAGCTAAATCAGCTGTTGCTAAAGCTGCTTTAGTAGAGGCTCAAGATGCCGCTTATGAATTGAAAGTAAAAGTTGACGAGCAGAATGCTTTGAACAGAACTTTCAAGGCTCAACTAGTTTCACTTGAAAGAATCTCCGACAGTTTGATGCAGCAACGTATCCAAGGCCTTATTGATGAAGCAAGACAGAACAATTTGCCAGGTCCTATCGATGCACCTTCTCTCTACACAGTTGGAGCACCGAACACGGACAAGGTTGAAACTGCAATTAACTTTGCAAGACAACAGCTTGGTGAAAGATATGTTCTTGGCGGTATGGGCCCAAACATTTGGGACTGTAGCGGAATTACAAAAAAGAGTTATGAAGTTGCTGGAACTTATATCGGTACGCACTCAGCAACTAACCAGTTCTACAACATGGCAGGTAAGCGCAGACTGATTCCTATCAAGGAAGCTGTTCGTGGAGATCTCATGTGGTACTCATACACAGATGATTTCAATGGTGATAAGTATCACGTTGTTATGTATCTCGGTGATGGCATGATGCTTGAAGCTCCAAACCCAAACAGAACTGTGCGAGTAGTTCCTCTGCGTTACGGTGATCTCTTCCGCTACGCTGGTCGCCCTACTCCGTAATTCAATATTCTTTTTCAACCTTTGGAGGCAGCATGAGCGAAGTACGTCAGGTCAAGCCTGCTACTGAAGGTTGGCAACAGAAAAAAGATGCATCTGGTAGACCAGTTCTCGAATTCGAAGCAAAGCCTAGAAAAGTGCAACCACCGGTTCATCTTGTTGACATGTCTAAGGATGAACTAGCAGCTAAAGCTAAAGAACTAGGGGTTCCTGGCTTTAGAGTGAAGCAGATTGCCAAGCACTACTTCACTCACTACACAACTGACCCAGAGAGCATGACAGATCTTCCTCAAGAAGGCAGAGCGGAACTAGTTGGTGTATTCCTACCTAAGCTCCTCACAGAGGTAAAGAGACTTCAAACAGATAAAGGGGACACCATCAAGTTCCTATGGCGACTATTTGATGGTGCCTTAGTTGAATCCGTTCTGATGCGTTACCCAGGACGAATTACTCTCTGTGTTTCTTCTCAAGCTGGCTGTGGAATGGCTTGCCCATTCTGTGCAACAGGACAAGCAGGGCTTACAAGAAACATGACTGCAGCTGAGATTGTGGATCAGATTGTTCAAGCCAATGCTGTTATTGCCTCTGGTGGCTTAGGTGGTCGTAAGGCTACTGAGCACGAGGAGCGTGTTGGCAACATTGTGTTTATGGGTATGGGTGAACCTCTTGCTAACTACAACCGGCTAATGACAGCTGTTCGAACAATGGTTAAGCCTCAACCTGAAGGCTTAGGCATGTCAGCTAGAAACATTACTGTTTCAACAGTTGGTTTAGTTCCTGCTATTGAGAAACTAACCAAAGAGAACATTCCAGTTACCTTTGCTCTGTCTCTTCACGCACCCGATGATGAACTTAGAGATGAACTAATTCCAGTGAACTCAAGATGGAAAGTTGATGAAGCACTTGATGCCGCAAGAGCATACTTTGATGAAACTGGAAGAAGAGTTTCAATCGAGTATGCACTCATCAAAGACATGAACGATCACCAGTGGCGAGCAGAATTACTAGCTCAGAAACTAAATGCCAGAGGTAAAGGATGGGTTCACGTCAACCCAATTCCCCTCAATCCAACACCTGGATCTATTTGGACAGCATCCACTCCTGAAGTAACCAGGTTGTTTATCAGCACTTTAGAGAAGGCTGGAATTCCAACAACCTTGCGAGACACCAGAGGTAAAGAAATCGATGGAGCTTGCGGACAGCTTGCTGCCGCCGAGTAATTAAGCCTCTATTTTCGGTTTTCCAGTTCTTTGTTTAGAGTTGAGTTATGACTGAAAAACTTCCACTTGAATTTGGCCTTGACACCTTTGGCGATGTTGGTTCTGATGACAACGGACAGCCAATCTCAATGGCTCAATCAATTAGAGATGTGGTTGACCAGGCAATCCTTGCTGATGAACTAGGTATTGATCACTTCAATGTTGGTGAACACCACAGAAATGATTTCGCAGTTACATCTCCTGACACAGTGCTTGCAGGTATTGCAACAGTTACTGAAAGAATCAAACTAGGTTCTGGTGTAACAGTTCTTTCAAGTGAAGACCCAGTTAGAGTTTTTCAAAGCTTCGCAACTATCGATGCACTATCTAACGGAAGAGCAGAGATAACAGCTGGTAGAGGATCTTTCACAGAGAGCTTCCCACTATTTGGTTTTGCTCTTTCTGACTACGAGCAACTATTTGAAGAGAGACTAGATCTTCTAGTTGAACTCCTTAAGGAAAAGCCAGTTACCTGGTCTGGTGAAACTAGAGCCTCTCTTACCAATCAAGAGGTTTATCCAAAGACAGAAAGAGGGGCAATCCCTCTTCGAGTAGGTGTTGGTGGTTCTCCACACAGCGTGATTAGAGCAGCTAAACACGGGGCCACATTAGCTCTAGCAATCATTGGTGGAGACCCTGAAAGATTTGCTCCCTTCGCAGGCCTCTACAGAGAATCGCTACAGAGATTTAGTAAACCTCAGTTACCTATCGGAATTCACTCTCCAGGACACATCTCTGATTCAGATGAACAAGCAGCTAAAGAGATGTGGCCTCAGTACCAGGCATCCTTCGGACGTATTGGTCAGGAGAGAGGTTG
>JBIJAF010000014.1:0-38701 GCA_044345905.1 Rhodoluna sp. | reverse complement strand
GTCGGAGCAACACCTAGAGAGTCAGCCAGTGCTCTGATATCAGCTGCACCTAATAGCTCAACCATTTAGACCTTCTGCCCATGAACCATAAACAGCTTCGGTGTTCTTTGTAATCTGTGCAGCAAGCTCATTGGTGGTTAGACCTCTAACTTTTGCCATTGCTCTCAAGGTAATACCAATTAGGTAAGGAGAGTTAGGTCTGCCTCGAAGTGGTTCAGGAGTAAGGAAGGGAGCATCTGTTTCAACCAAGATAAGTTCTGGTGGAAGCATCTCAAGTGCTACTCGTAATTCTTCATTCTTTTTGAAAGTAACTGTTCCAGCAAAAGATGCATACCAACCATTGTCGATAAGTATTTGAGCAAGTTCTTTATCACCACTAAAGCAGTGAAAAACAGTTCGCTCTGGTGCCCCAACTCGTAGAAGAGTTTCAACAACATCAGCATGAGCATCTCTGTCATGGATCTGCATAGCGATGTTGTTTTCTTTCGCTATTTCAATATGTGCTTCGAAGCTGTGTTGTTGAAGGAAGAGAAGTTCTTCTGTTGTTCTAAAGTAATCCAGACCAGTTTCACCGACTGCTCTAACTCTTGGTTGTTTAGCTAGCTCTGCTATCTCAGCAATAGCACTGTCTAGTTCTCTAACGTTTTTGTATTCAGCAGCAACGTTTGGATGTAGAGCAACGGCAGCAAGAAGTCTTGGTTCAATAGCGGCTGTTCTAGCAGACCACTTAGATGTTTCAACTGAACCACCAACTTGAACTGCTCCTAGAATTCCTGCTTGTCCTGCTAGTTCAAGATGCTCTCTGTAATCCATTGGATTCTCACCATCAGCTATTTCTAGATGAGTGTGGTTATCGTAGGTGCCAACCTCAAGTGGTTCTGGAACATCTGGATAACTTAAATCTCTTGAAGAGCCGTCTTCTGTTTTGCGATGTCTGACCCGAATATAGTTTTCGCTTGGCAGATCTTGATTTGGCTCTGTGCCCATTAGCTTAGCTAGCTGTTTCTGCTTCAATACGAGGGAATAGAACTTCTAGCTCTGAAACAGTTATGCCTGGAAGTAGTTGACCCCAGTTACCTGCTTCACTTAGTGGCTGGTCAGCTAGTTCGCCTAGTTTGCCTTCAGTTAGAGCAGCCCATAGCTTTGCCGTTGCCTTAGGAATCACAGGAGTTAGTAATACAGATAGAACTCTCAAACCTTCAGAGCAGACATAAAGAACTGTTTCTAGTCTTGCTCTGTTAGCTTCATCTTTGGCAAGAGCCCAAGGTTCTTGAGAGGTGATGTAGCCATTGAGTTCATCAACTAAAGTCCAGACACTGTTGATGGCATCGTGAATAGCAACTTCATCAATAGCTCTGTCAGCATTTAGAACAGCATCTTCAGCAACCTTGATTACTTGCTTGTCGATGTCTGTGTAATCACTAGGAGTAGGAATTACTCCATCGAAATACTTTCTAACCATGGCAAGTGTTCTTGATGCCAAGTTACCAAAACCATTAGCAAGTTCTGCTTGGTATCTAGCTGATAGATCTTCCCAGCTGAATGAACCATCGTGACCAAAGGCAATTGCTTTCATGAAGTAGTAACGGAATGCATCGCTTCCGAAGATGTCTGTGATCTGGTTAGGAGCAATACCGGTGAGTTTAGATTTAGACATCTTCTCGCCACCAACTAGTAGCCAACCATGACCAAAGATCTGCTGAGGTGGTTTGATATCTGCTGCCATCAACATCGCAGGCCAGATAACAGCGTGGAATCTAAGAATGTCTTTTCCAACAATCTGAACTGTTGCCGGCCAACGCTTGTTGAACTGGGCTTCATCCTGACCATAGCCAATTGCGGTTATGTAGTTCAGTAGTGCATCAAACCAAACGTAGGTGATGTGTGAGTCATCCCAAGGAATATCAATTCCCCAGTCGAACTTCTCTTTAGATCTGCTGATAGAGAGATCTTCTAGTCCTCTTCTAACAAAAGAAACAACTTCGTTCTTTGCCGATTCAGGCTGAATGAAGTTTGGGTTCTGTTCAAAGAAATCTAGTAGTGGTTGTTCAAACTCACTTAACTTGAAGAAGTAGTTGTTTTCTTCTAGTTGTTCAACCGGCTTTGAGTGAATCGCACAAACATCTTGTCCTTCGAACTCACCTGTTCCATCAACTAGATCAGCCTTATTTTTGTATTCTTCACAGCCAACACAGTATGCACCTTTGAATGAACCCTGGTAGATGAAGCCTGTGTCATAAAGCTTCTGCATGAACTTCTGAACGTTCTCTTCGTGACGAGGTTCGGTTGTTCTAATGAAATCTTGGTTATCAATATCAATGGTTTCTAGGAGCGGTAGCCAAGCATCGTGAACTAGCTTGTCCGTCCAGTCTTTAGCTGAAACCTTATTAGCAGCAGCAGTTCTTAGAACCTTCTCACCGTGCTCATCGGTACCTGTTAGCAGGAAGCTGTCTTCTCCCCTTTGACGGTGCCATCTAGCCAATACGTCCGCTGCCACCTCGGTATAGGCATGGCCGATATGAGGGGCATCGTTGACATAGAAGATAGGTGTAGTTACGTAGAACGATCCACCATTTGAATTTGTTGACATTAGTTCAATCTTAACTGGCTCTGGAATCTAGGACCTGCTGATACAGATCACTTTTGCTCAAAGAGTGCTTTTCGGCAACCTTTGCTACAGATTGTTTCAAAGAAAGACCTGAAGATCTGCCTTCCTCCACCTCTAGAAGCAGCTCTTGTAATGTGGCAGTTGTTAAAGATGCTTCGGAGTTACCAGCGATTACAAGTACTAGCTCACCCTTAGTTGGGTTAGCACTCCATTCCAATAGCTCAGGGAGAGCGCCTCTGACAGTCTGCTCAAACTTCTTAGTTAGCTCTCTAGATACAGTTGCCTGACGTGATTCACCGAATACCGACAGTGCATCTTTGATAGCATCATCAATTCGGTGAGGAGATTCAAAGAACACCATGGTTCTAGTTTCAAGAAGTAGTGACTGGAAGAGCTTTCTTCGCTCACCTGATTTACGAGGTAGGAAGCCTTCAAAACTAAATCTGTCTGTTGGTAGACCCGAGATGGCTAAGGCGGCAAGAACAGCTGAAGGTCCAGGAATAACTGTTACTTCAATGCCTGCTTCAATAGCTGCTCTAACAAGCACAAAGCCAGGATCTGAAACTGTTGGCATACCCGCGTCACTGACTACAAGTACATCTTCGGTAGCGGCTATCTCAAGTAATTGAGTGACTCTCTCGGCTTCATTGTGTTCGTGAAGGCTAAATAGCTTGGCATCTAGTTTGACCCCTAGGCCTCTGGCTAACTTAAGTAGGGTTCTGGTGTCCTCGGCTGCAATGAACTTAGATGTTCCCAAATGCTCAATTAACCTTGCAGACGCGTCTGAAAGATTACCGATAGGAGTTGCAGCAAGAATGAGCACACTCCATTCTCGCAACTACCATTTAGATGTGCTCACACTTTTTCAAAGATTTAGCCTCAGCCCTAGAAGACTCTCTCTCCTAGAGTCCTGGGGTCCTATTGTCATTCTCTTGCTGGCTGCAGTCCTTAGGCTCTATAACCTTGGATTCCCGCAGAGTTTGAACTTTGATGAGACCTATTACGTCAAGGACGCCTTTGCACTTATCAACGGTGGTTATGAGCGTGATTGGGATAGTGCTGCTGACGCCAGCTTTGCTGCAGGTAATCCAACAGGGCTTCTATCAACCCCTTCTTTTGTAGTTCACGCCCCTTTAGGTAAGTGGCTCATTGGATTAGGAATGTTGGTAGTTGGAGCAGGTGATCCAGTTGGCTGGAGAATAGTTGTTGCTCTTTTAGGTGTTGCTACCGTTTGGCTAACTATGAAATCAGCGAAGCTGATATTCAACTCAAACATTTGGGCACTGGTCGCTGGGTTCTTGATGGCTATCGACGGGGTTGGCATAGTTCTTTCAAGAACAGCCCTTCTAGATCAAATTCTTGGATTCTTTGTAATTCTTGCTTTCTACTTCTTACTCAGGGATAGAAAGCAAGTTCGGATTGGCAGCTGGAACAGACCTTGGCTTATAGCTATGGGGGGAGCTTTAGGTTTAGCTACCGGGGTTAAATGGTCTGGACTTTATTTTGTAGTGGGTTTTGCTCTTTACATCATCTTCAGTGAAGCTAATCTGAACTATCGAGTTCAAAAGAGTATTGAGCTTAAGTCAGAAACTAAGTTGCCAAAGACCTTCTGGATTGTTCCTTCATTGACGCAAGCTCTTCGTAATGGAGTCTTAGTGGCCATCCCAACATTCCTTACTTATCTATTTAGCTGGAGTGGCTGGCTGCTCTCTAAAGATGCTTGGAGTAGGAATTGGGCAGATCAGGAAGGCAATGCCTTCACAGGTTTACTTTCCTGGATTCCTAGATCGCTTCAATCCCTCTGGCACTACCACGTGGAGATTTATAACTTCCACGTCAACCTGAGCTCTTCTCACCCTTATGAAGCAAAAGCTTTCACTTGGCCTTTCATGTTGAGGCCAACAGCTTTCTTCTGGGAGGAAAGAGATGCTGGTTGTCTATTTGAAGTGTCAGGATCTGATTGCGTATCAGCAATTACTTCTCTAGGTAATCCATTCATCTGGTGGGCTGCACTTCTAGCCATTAGCGTTCTAGCAGCTTCTTGGTTCAGAACCAGAGATAAGACAACAAGCTTGCTTGCTCTTGGACTATTTGCTGGATATGTTCCTTGGCTCTTACTTCCTAACAGAACCATGTTTGAGTTCTATGTGATCGCTTTCTCACCTTGGATTATTTTGTTGCTAACAGCAGGACTTAGGGCTTGGTTCAAGAACTCTGCTAAACCAAAACAGGCAGCTAACTGGATAGCTGGGTATTTAGTTCTTGCTTCGCTAGGCACCGTATTCTTCTATCCAATATGGAGCGGAATGTGGATTAGCTATGACTACTGGCAGCTGCATATGTGGCTACCTTCTTGGATTTAGCCCCAAACCTGAGTAGCAGTGGCCTCGGTTAGGCTTGAGGGATGCGAACCTATGCAGAACTGTTCAAAACCCCCGGAGTTGCGTTAGTCCTATTTGCCCAACTATTGGCCCGCTTCCCTTTTGGTATGCAGACAATTACCTTTGCTATCCACCTAGAACACGTATTTGGTAACTACACCGTTGCAGGTCTGGCTATCGCTGCATCGACCGTAGGAGCAGCCATTTCTGCCCCTATCTTGGGTCGATTAGTAGCTGTCTATGGAATCAAGGTGATTGTCATTACCTGCTCCTTGGTATCGCCTATCGGGTTCCTACTAATTGCCTTTGCCCCTCTAACTGAGGGCCAAGCTATCTTGACAGCACTAGCGCTTGGCTTCTTCGTACCACCTATCCAGCCAGCTGCTAGAGCTGTTTATCCAACATTGGTGAAGAGTGAAGCAGTTAGAAACAACTTGTTTTCAGCTGATGCAATCCTTCAGGAAGTTATTTGGATTGTTGGACCGGTTCTAGCAACTGTCTTGATTGCTACAACCAACACAACAGTTCCACTAGTAGTAATGGTCTTTGTACAGGTCATCGGTGGCGTTACATTCGCTCTTTTGCCTATGGTTCAAGGAGCTCCTATTCCTAGGTCGAAGAAGCGTATGGGTAGCGTTCTTAGAAGTCCTCTGGTTCGAGTGATGATTGTTGTTAACCTACTATTTGTTGGTTCATTCTCGGCTCTTGAAATTGGTGCAGTTGCTGCTGTTGGTAAAGCTCAAGCAGGATTTGTTCTAGCGATGCTTTCGATTGGTTCTGTAGTTGGAGCCATTGCATTTGGACACCGAGCACGATCTCCACTGGCACTAACCAAGCAGCTGGGTGTTGTTCTTCTTGGAGACATTCTCATTTTCCTAAATGCAAAAGATCCACTATGGCTTGGTATCTGCTTGTTTATCTCAGGAATCGGTGTTGCTCTTGCTTTTGCAACTATGAGTGCCATTATTGCTAAATCAATTCCATTAGATGACACTCCGGAGGTCTATGGCTGGATTGGTAGTGGGCAGAATATTGGCTACGGAATCGGTGCAGCGATAGCTGGAATTCTTGTTGACCAAATCTCCAGCACAGCCTCATTCGCTTTCGCTTCAGGCTTGGATGGAGTTGCGATGCTGGTAGCCCTCGGAGCAGTAGCAATCACTCCTGCTTTACTAAACAGCAAGTCAGAGAAGAAAATATAAGTATGAGTACATTCGCCGTTACCTACACCTTCAGTGCTGAGCCTGATGAAGTGAACCAGATTCGTCCAACCCATCGTGTTTGGCTAGCCGAGCAGTTAGAGGCTGGTTCTCTTCTAGCCAGCGGTCCTATGGTTGACCGTCCAGCAGCACTTCTTATCTTCAAGTCGGATTCAATTGAAGAATTGAATACCTTGTTAGATCAAGACCCTTACGAAATTGCTGGAGTTATCGGCGAGCGAACAATAGAAGCTTGGAACCCAGTTTTCGGTCCTTTTACTAGTTAGGAAAAGTATGAGAGTTCTAGTTTCAGGTGCAAGCGGTTTGGTTGGAACAGAACTACAGAGCCAGCTAACAGCCTTGGGTCACACTCCCGTCGTCCTAGTACGTGGCGAAGCCACAAAGCCTAATGAGGTTCACTGGAACCCGGCTACCGGTGAATTTGATCACAGCGTCCTAGAAACAATTGACGCCATTGTGAACCTGGCTGGAGCAACTACTGGCAAGCTGCCATGGACCAAGCAATACAAGAAAGAACTAATTGAGTCGAGACTGAATTCCACCAAGACACTAGTGCAGGCTATCGCCAAGACCACAAACAAACCAAAAGTCTTAGTCAGCGGTTCAGCCTCGGGTATCTATGGAGATACTGGTGATGTATTGCTAAATGAGACTGCTCCTCGTGGAGAGGGCTTTCTAGCCGATCTTGCAACTGCATGGGAGCGCGAAGCAATGAAAGCCCCTTCAGGAGTTCGTGTTGTGCTTGCGAGAACCACCATGGTCCTCTCTAGAGAAAAAGGTGCCCTGGGAAGGCTGCTACCTATTCTTCGTGCAGGTGTTGGAGGAAAGTTAGGTAATGGCAAGCAGTGGTGGGCTTGGATCTCCCTCCAAGATGAAGCCAGGGCAATCATTCACCTCATCAACACTCCATCAGCATTTGGCCCATACAACTTGACCGCTCCTGAACCTGCTACCTGCAAACAACTGGTCAAAGAATTAGGTAAGGCTTTGAAAAAGCCAACACTGATTCCAGTTCCTGCTTTCGCTTTGAAGCTTGTCTTTAGAGAAGGTGCCCAAGAGCTTCTCCTTTGCAGTCAGAAGATGAGTGCAGACAGATTACTTTCAACAGGCTTTGTATTCAATCACCCAACACTCAAGGGTGCATGCGAATGGGTTGTTGCTAAGTCCTAACATATTGAGTTTGTTTCTAGAAACACTTAGTTAAAAAGAAAGGTCCCGATCTTTCGACCGGGACCTGACTTACGAAAAAAGAATTTACTTCTTCTTCGCTACAGTTCTCTTAGCTGCCTTCTTAGCTGGAGCCTTCTTTGCAACAGCCTTCTTAGGCGCTGCCTTCTTGACTACCTTCTTAGCAACAGCCTTCTTAGCAGGAGCCTTCTTTGCAACAGCCTTCTTCTTAGGCGCTGCCTTCTTGACTACCTTCTTAGCAACAGCTTTCTTAGCAGGAGCCTTCTTTGCAACAGCCTTCTTCTTAGGCGCTGCCTTCTTGACTACCTTCTTAGCAACAGCCTTCTTAGGAGCTGCCTTCTTTGCAGGAGCCTTCTTTGCAACAGCCTTCTTAGGCGCTGCCTTCTTGACTACCTTCTTAGCAACAGCCTTCTTAGGCGCTGCCTTCTTAGCTGGAGCCTTCTTTGCAACAGCCTTCTTAGGCGCTGCCTTCTTTGCTACAGTCTTCTTTGCAACAGCCTTCTTAGGTGCTGCCTTCTTTGCTACAGCCTTCTTTGCAGCAGGCTTCTTTGCAGCAGGCTTCTTAGCCGCTGCTTTCTTTGCAGTTGTTGCCATTTGTTTCGCTCCTTTGTTTGCGGCCTTTTCGACCTTTGCAGTGATAGCAGGGGTTGCTTTAGCAGCTTTCACTACAGCCTTGTTGATCGCCTTAGATGCTTTAGCAGTTATTTCAGGTGTGGCTTTTTCAATTGCCTTCGCTGCTTTAACTACGCCTCGTCTAGCGTCTTCTTTTACATCATCAATTTTGTCGTCTAACTTGTCGACAGCCTCTTTGACGTCTTGCTTGATTTCCTTGACGGCGTTCTTACGTGAACGTCCGCCTCTTACAAGGTCCTCTAGTAATCCCATTTAAAACATCCTTACTTTGGGGTCTCTTAAAGATTAGTGGCATTTATAAGAGAGTTGCAGACAAATTTGTGCTTATTTTTCAGCGTTTTTTAAATTATTTTTTAGCCATTTGATCGGCGTCTTTGAAGAATTTCATCCAAAGATTCTGAGGTCACGTTTTCTTTAACTTCACGAGCTTGATTAAGTTCACGAACCTCAGCCCACTGGACATTCTCAATTTTTCCAAGCCTGGCTGAAAGTGGATCTGGTAAACGATTTACTTCTACTTTTTCAACCTGTGGCTCCTCAGCAACTGCAACTGGCGCTATACCCGCTACATCCGCGTCAAACCAAGGGTTTTGCTGTGTTTTAACCTGTATTTTTTGCTTGTCTGCAGCTCTAGTATGAATAACTACGCGGTCAACTCTTGTTCTTCGCTTAGTTGCATCGCGTAATCCGCTTTTACCTGATGGAGTCATGAACCCAAGCCATAGAACAGCGATTAGTAAAAGTAGTATTCCGCCTGTGCCCGTGATTTCCATGTGTCAAGACTATTTATCACTTCGAAGTTTCCTTGGCAACTAAAATTTTGCTCTCGGCGTGTCTAAATTGGGAAAATTTAGTCTTTTTGGTCTCGACTTTTGATTTTTGGAACTTCACGTCGGAGCCACCGATTGAGGACTCCATCAGGAACTTCGTCAGCTGTCAGAGCAAAGACCACATGATCTCTCCAAGCATTGTTGATGTGGATGTAATTTTTCTTCAACCCCTCGTGTCTTAGACCTAACTTTTCAACAACGCGAACGCTAGCTTCATTCTCTGGACGAATATCTATTTCAACTCTGTGTAAACCAACAACTTTGAATACGTAATCCATCGCAAGGGCGACAGCTGTTGGTGTTATCCCCTTGCCAGCTACCTCAGGAATAATCCAGTAGCCAATCACACAGGATGAAACTGATCCGTGCAGGATGTTGGCAACGTTTAGTTGCCCAACAATCTCACCTTTATAAAGAATTAGGAAAGGTAATCCCTCATCGTTTTCTAATTGCCTTAGTAAGCCTCTGATTTGTGACTTGAAATCAAATGAGGTTGGGCCATGAGGGTTGGTAGCCTCCCATGGTTTTAGCCAGGCTCTATTGGAGAGTACGAGTCGCTCAACTGTCTTAGCATCACGAGCTTTGATGATGCGCAGAGAGATCTCACCGTGGGTGAGTGCGAAAGAGTTGCTCATGGTGGCAAGATTAGTGGCATGAATGAAATCTCGCTTGCTAAAGCAACTATTCGCAAGCAAATTCTTGAAGCCAGAAAAGGGGGCAAACCTACAAATCAGGAGTTGACTGCCAATCTTCTAGCTGTCGTTGAGCAATACAAGCCTCAGCGTGTTGGCACATATCTCTCCTACCCAACAGAACCCTCCACCACAGAATTCATTGAATCTCTTATTAGCCGAGGCATCCCAGTTCTGGTTCCTGAAACTGTTGGTGAGAACGAACTTGTTTGGCATGAAGTTGTTAGTGGCTCTGAGACAACACTTACTTCAGGAGATCTTCTAATTATCCCCGCTCTAGCTGTTGATGAAACTGGCAACAGATTGGGAAGAGGTAAGGGCTATTTCGATAGAGGACTGTCTGACCTTGAAGGGGTAGTTATCTATGCCGTTGTTTTTGAGAGTGAAGTTTTAGAGAGCGTCCCGGTTGAAAGCCATGACCAAAGAGTTCATGGTGTGGTAACCCAAGTTCAGATTCGCAAAATAAACTAGATACATGCCCACCTATTCATACAAGTGCACCAAATGTGCTCATGAGTTCGATGTTCAACAGTCGATCTCTGATGACGCTATTGCTACTTGCCCTGAGTGTAAGGGTAAGGTTCAGAAGGTGTTTGGCAAAGTAGGTGTGACCTTCAAAGGATCAGGCTTCTATAGAACCGATAGCGGTAGCTCAGGTAAACCTTCTAAAGAGAGTTAATTAGCCCCAGTGTGGAGGCTTATCGTTTCTTAGACGATCATCATTAGAAGTATTTGATTCTCCCCAAGCTGCATCGGTATCTTCATACACTCTAGGAACTGCTTGGGTATTCAACATCGTAGGAGTGATCTCCACTCCTAGGCGAATACCAATTCTCTCGGCAACTGACTGAGGGTCACTAAACACTTCAAATGAATACACTCTCTGGTATCCCCAGCCAAGAGATCTAAGGAGTGCTGGTCTTAGTCTGATTCTCTCTGTGACACTTAGATCAGAGTTAGCCCAGTCTGGTTCAACTATTAGTGATTGGTTGCCGAAGGAAGCAACCAGTGGAATCCGTTCACCAAAGCCTTCAACGACTCTGATTCCGAATCTCTTGAGTCTTCGTGATAGGTCAGCGAGCATTGGGTCTGAATCAAAGGTGTCTGTCTCTACAGAGTCGTTATAGATAGGTCTCAATAGCGTTGATAGATAAGCGGTAGCACCTTCTGGTCCCAGCTCAGGTAAGTCATAGGCACTGAAGCAGCTCACAATAGTTAGTGAGTATCTAGCACTAACCAGCATGTTGGCTAGCCATCTTCTAGCCTCAGGTTCGTTTAGCAAACCGAAGTGAGAGAGCAGCTTGCCCTGGGCAGTTCTGCCAAAGCCAATAGTGAAGATGATGCGGTCAGCTAGCCTGTGGTTGAGATCCGCCAGGGTCGCTATTTCAAACTTCTCGCGACCGTGCTTCTCAAAGAACTCCATCAAATCAGGGTGGTTCTCAATAGCTTCCTGCAAAGCAATATCTAGATTCTCAACATGGACTCCACTAGCGCTAACTACCAGCAGGGATTCATCAGGTGAATGTCTAACGTGGTCCAAGATAAGTTCAATAACTTTCTCTACCTCAGCTAAAGGAGATTCAGTACTGGCACTCTTATTTCCTAGAGTTCTGTTCTCGCCATTGACAATCACGAGGTCTAGAGCAGACTTGCCATCAAACTCATTAGCTGTTGGTTCTACTTCAAGTCTTCCCTGGTAGAACTCCTTATTGATGAGCTGGCTGAAGAGTTGGCCCTTTAGGCGGTAGGAACGTTTTAGTTCTTCTCTACCGAAGATTGAACTAATCACATCAAAAGCACTTGGTGCTTCAGGAGCTTTAGCTTTGAGAGATGCCTGCCACTCAACTTCAAAACCATTAGGTTCAGCAATCATTGGGTCCCCAAAAGCCAAGACCTGTTTTGCTCTCATGAGACCTGAAAGGTTTTCAGCAATGGTAGTTCCAGAAGCATCCATGATGATTACTGCATCAAAGATTTTCTCTTGAAGTAATTCAACCGGAAGCTCATAAGGGCTTGAGGCGATGTGAGAAGCAAGGCTAGGCCATAACCTTCTAGCCCTTGCAGTCATTAGAGGTAGTGAAGAAACTCTCTCTTTGAGCAGAGCTCTAATGGCTTCAACTTCTTGAGGTAGTTCCTCAACTGCTCTATGCCATCTACTAGCAGTTCTATAGGAGACCTCTTTGCGAGATTCAACCATTAGACGCTGATCCGCCATCACGAACTTGGTTTCAAGATCAGCTAGGAGTTCTGGTGTGTATGAGGTGAAGGCGTTATCTCCAACTAATAGATACTCAAGAGCTGATAGCCACCAGCACTGGTCGAACTCAGCAATTAGAGATTCATTGCGAGCACCATTTATTGCAAGTGATCTAACTAGGGAAGCTAGTCCTGCATCCTGAACTCTCTTACGAAGATCATTCTTGGCAACGAGGTTATCTAGCGGAGCTGTCTCGGTAGCCAGTGCTCTAAGAGTTGCACTTAGTTCACTGATAGGTAACTCAATGAGGTTTAGTCGATCTGATTCTTGATCTAAGTGAGAATCAAGTTTGATTAGATCTGCAACAAGTGATTGGTAAATGACTTGAGCATCATCTAGGCCTAGAGGAACGTTAGGCAGAATAGGTTCACTGCATAATGCTTTCCACTGAGTTGACTGCTCTTCAATCTGAAGCAGAGCTACGTGCAGGTCGCTTACTGATACTCCAGCACGCACATATTCTTTAGCGTGCTTACTCAAAGCTCGTCTAGTCTTTCCAGACATACCGTGCTTTTCACGTCTTGGACTAGTTGCAATGATTAGGTCGGTTAGTGGTCTATCGAAGACCTCTGGGCGGAATCTGTCTAGAGTTCCTCGGATACTAATCAATAGACGAAGGTACTCGCCCCACTGAGCCACATTCAAAGCATCCGGGAAATGAACCTGCTTGGAAATCTCATCTAAACGTTGACCAAAAGAAGGAAGAACGTCCTCAGCTAAACGGCTTGCTAATGAGAGAACTCTAGGAACTTCGTTTGGATCTTCAAATCTTGAGTTTGCCCAAGGACTTGATTGAACTGATTCTTCGAATTCACCTAGTTCAACTGCTTCCTGGAGCAAGGCAATGGCAGCAGTTCTGTTTCTAGTTTCAAACAGAGCAGAGCCAGCAATACGGGCTGTTGTCTTAGGTGGTTTAGGCAGAGCACTTAGATCAGCAAGCTTTTCCAGTGCATCAGAGATGCTTATGCCTAGTACTGGATGCTTCTGAGCTAGAGAGTCTTGGTATTCAGCCAGTTTCTCAGCGGCTAGATTTCTAGCTTCATTGGCTTGAGAGAGATTGGCTGGAATGGATTTCTCATAGCGAGATAAAGCACTAACAACATCCAGCCAAGCAGAGTAGGAGCGAACTACTAGACCACTTAGCCCTGCTTGAGTAAGTCTTGAAGAGAGTTCATTGATGGTTTGTCTTCTTGGAGCGATTACTAGTGCTCTTTTGCCAACTGCTGAGAAGGCAGCCAAGATGTTGGCAACGGTTTGGGTATAGCCAGTGCCAGGCAGTGCCTCAACAGCAAACGATTCTCCTGCAACAGCTCTTCTGATGATGTTGATCTGGTTTGAATCAGCATCCGCTGCTAGAAGAACATCAGGAAGCACATCCACTTCATAATCGATAGGTTCGCCTAAAGTCAGCTTGGACACAAAGCTGTTAGGCGATGCCGGTAATTCCTTGAGCATCATGGTTGGAGCTGTTACGGCGTTAGTTAGAACAAGAGTTCTTTGAATTTCAAGTTCTGGAACATCCTTGGTTGCCTCGGCTAGGAAGCTAAGCAAGGTGATTGGGACAAGGTCGGTGGCTTCTCTATATAGTCTGTTCAGTTTCTGAACATCTAGATCTATTTGGAAGTGCCTCTTCAAAGTGATGACTAGTTCTGGGTTCACAAATGGGTCGCCAACTAGAACTAGTTCGAAGTCTCTACCTCTGCGAATAAGTTCAGCTCCCCACATCATTGCTGGGATGCGAAGATCTAGGTTCACGGTTCTAAAGTCAATAGAACCGGCTAGTAGGAAGGTGGTTTCTAAACCAAAGTTTGAGGTAAGTCTCTCGCTCTTAGTCTTGATGTGTCTTGCTTCAGTGAGTGACTTGGAATAAGCAATCGGGTCTCTAACTAGGTTTGCTAGTAATCCTCGGTGGCTCTTAGTGAACAGTGATAAACCCACAGGGTGAGACTTCTCAAGATTGACTAGACCTAAGACATCAAGGTCAAGATTGGTCAGCGGGTTAGCCCCGCCGATTCCTCGAATCTCTTCAAGCCAAAGGTTGTATTGCTGCTGCGATCTATCTTGTTCACTCATTAGAGCACTAGCCTAACTTTTACGCTTTCCCGAACATCGTAGGCTGGGCTGGATTCGGGTAAGTTTGAGTGTTGTAGTGATGAATTTGCCCTCGTAGCTCAGTGGATAGAGCAGTGGTTTCCTAAACCATGTGCGGAAGTTCGATTCTTCTCGGGGGCACTCTAAGCAGCTTTAGGTAAAGCTAAGTACTCATCCCACTCTGGTTCTAACTTTTCAGCACCTCTTATTAGCCATGCTCCACCGGTTGGCATTCTTGGTGTGAAGGATAAAGTCCAACCCATTTCACTAAGAGTCTTATCGCCCTTGCTGTTATTGCAGCGAAGACAAGCAGCTACTAAGTTCTCCCAAGTGTCTGTTCCACCCTTAGATTTTGGTTGAACATGGTCAACTGTGTTTGCTGCTCTATTGCAATAAACACAGCGGTGAGCATCTCTACGTAAGACACCCCGTCTTGATAGCGGAATGTTTCTAGATCCTGGCACTCTGACGTATCTACTCAAAAGAATTACAGAAGGCAGATCAAATTCATCAGTTGCACTGTGTACTTTGGTCTCAGCTGACCCTTCAAGGACAGTTGCCTTTTTGTTCAGGACCAAAATAATAGCTCGCTTGAAAGAGACCACACCCAGTGGCTCGTAACCAGCATTCAAAACTAGTGTTCTCATGTTGCTCCCTTTCGAAATCACCTGCACGGATTGCAGGTTTTCGTTTCTGGTCAACCTAAGGCTCAAACAAAAAACGCGTTACCTCATTAGGTAACGCGTCTAGTTAGAGAATCTTTGACAAGGACAAACTATGTGTAGGTGTTCAAACTCATGCTTGGCAGGCACAGGGAAGGCATCCATTAGTTTCTCCTTTCAAAGTCAAAAGTTGACTTGGGAAAAGGCTACGACTAATTGGCCTTGAAGCCCAGAAAACACTCCATAACAAAAGGTAAAGAATTGGTTATGTTTTTAGCCAATAATGCGTGCGTAATACACGGCATCTGTGTAAATAGTGGCTAGCTTGACCCTGTCCCCTGGCCTTGGTGCGTGATAGAAGAGGTTAGAACCAGCGTAAATACCGTTGTGGCTGTGGTTACTCATAATTACTAGATCGCCTGGTCGAGCATCAGATTTCTTGATTCTCTTGATTCTCGGGTGGGCAGCCTGAGCATTTACAGAGTGAGGAAGTAGAAGACCGAATTCTGAGAAGACGAGACGGACATAACCTGAACAGTCCAGACCGGTTGGAAGCTCTCCACCGAGAATGTATGGGACACCCACATACTTGGCTGCAACCTTCATGATGTCATCAGCGTTTAGTTCTGCATACTTAGGGTTAGCGGCGTAGTCAAAAGCAGTCAAACCTGTGTAGGAAGAATAGTTATTCCTATCGGTGATTCTCTGAAGATCGTTGGCAGACATAACCCCAAAAGAGCCACGGTCATATTTGAGTGAAGCTTGGCTAGCAATAAGCAGGCTCTGGGCTTCGCCCTCTGCTCCATTAGTGTTCGAAGCAAGACCTGACATTGCAATAACTGCTGGACTATAGGCATATGCTGGCAGGCTAGCTGTTGCAGCAACACCTGCGATAACAGACATAATTACAACTGTCTTGACTTCTGTTCTCTTACGTAGTGGAAGTTTGGCTACTGGTCTAACCAAGGCAGTTGATGAGCCTTCAACCATTGGTGGGTTAGCTGCGAAGAACTTACGGTCTAGTTTTGCTGCTCTTTTTTCGGCTTTGATAGCCGCACGAGTTTTGCGTCTTCTTTCGCTCTCGCGGATAGATCTGCGGCTACGAAGTTCAAAAGATTCGAGGACATTAATTTCAACGTCTGCGCGACGGCGACCAGATGGCTTTTCAGTCAAAACTATTCCTCCTTACAAATTCTTCGGTATGAACCAAAAGTCTTTAGGCGAGTCTGTAGTTCTTTGAGTGATCTCGCTCCTTGGACTCGGTTGGATGTCTCAAGGTTCTATGAGTTTACCCCGAAATCCAGTGGGAACAGATTATCCATAGGCATAAATGCCCTAAAGCCCAGTATTTACGCAGGAATGACGAATATATGAGCCACGTCAAACGCGGTGAGGCTAACTGAATTCTGGCCATCTACGGGGCTCACAATGACCCTATCGGTGGACTGGGTAGCCACTATTAGGGCCCCTGGTACTACCCCAGCTGCCTGGAGGTGGGCTAGAGCATCTGAGTAGCCCTGAAGTGGTTCAGCAATCCTCTTGACGATAACTTCCTCATCTAAGTGCTCAATCAGCGGTGTTACTTTCTCATCCATTGCTTTTGATGCTCCCCTGCCCAAGTGCTCAAGACCTGGGACTGGGTTACCAAAGGGTGAGGTTTCAACATCTTTGACTAGTTCGAGAATCTTTAGCTCGACCTGCTCACTCATGACGTGCTCCCAGCGGCAAGCTTCCTCGTGAACTAGATGCCAATCCAAACCGATGACTTTAGAAAGAAGTAGTTCAGCCAATCGGTGCTTACGCATTACTTCGATAGCTAGGTAGCGGCCTTGAATAGTTAGTTCTAGGTGTCTATCATTTGAGACAACGACTAGACCGTTCTTCTCCATACGGGCTACTGTTTCAGAAACGGTAGGGCCAGATTGATCTAGTCGCTCAGAGATGCGCGCACGCAGAGGCACATGCCCTTCTTCTTCGAGTTCCAAAATGGTTCGAAGATACATCTCGGTGGTATCAATCAAATCGGTCACCTGATAAGCCTAAATCTTCTTAGGCCAAGCCAGACTAAACTTTGGTGCATGGCAAGCATAAAAATCCCAGCAGAGTTACTTCCCCTTGATGGCCGTTTCGGCTGTGGGCCATCCAAAATCAGACCTGCTCAAATAGCAGCGTTTGCTGATGCGGGTGCTGCTCTTATGGGTACATCTCACCGCCAAGCTCCGGTAAAAAACCTAGTCAAGCGTGTTCAAGAAGGTCTGATGGATCTGTTTCATAACCCAGCAGGGTACGAAATAGTCCTGGGTAATGGTGGCTCAACAGCTTTTTGGGATGTTGCCTCATACAGCTTGGCCGAGGGTAAATCACAACTTCTAGTCCACGGTGAGTTCGGAGCTAAGTTTGCTTCTTCACTAAGTGCTCCATGGCTAACCAAGCCAACCGTTATTCAAGGTGAGGTTGGCTCAAGACTAGAGCTAGTGGCAGAAGCAGGTATCTCGGCTTATGCCTATCCACAAAATGAAACTTCAACAGGTGTTGTTACCTCAGTAAAGCGAGTAGCAGGAGCTGATAAAGATGCACTGTACCTAACCGATGCGACCAGTGCTGCTGGAGGTATCGATTTTGATCCACTAGAAACAGATGTTTACTACTTCGCTCCACAGAAGAACTTTGCTAGCGATGGAGGCCTTTGGTTTGCTCTGATGTCCCCTGCAGCCATTGAACGTGCAGAAAGAATTGCAGCTACCGATCGCTATATCCCAGAGTTCTTATCTCTAAAGACTGCTATTGATAACTCAAGGCTGAACCAGACTCTAAACACACCTGCTATTGCCACACTCTTCCTATTAGCAGAACAGATTGATTGGATGAATACTTCAGGTGGTCTGGCTTGGGCTGATGCCAGAACTAAGGCCGCTTCGGATCACCTATACGCCTGGGCTGAAGCCAGTAGCTTTGCTACTCCTTTTGTTTCTAACCCTGAGCACAGATCACAGGTTGTTTCAACCATTGACTTTGATGAAACAGTAGATGCAGCTGAGGTAGCCAAGGTATTGCGTAGTAATGGCATTGTTGACACCGAGCCTTATAGAAAACTAGGTAGAAACCAGCTACGTATTGCTACCTTCACTTCAACTGAACTAAGTGATATTCAGCAACTAACTAAGTCAATCGACTACGTAGTTTCTAACCTGAGTTAGATTATCTTCATGCGCTGGATAGCTAAAGATTCTGAGAGAAAACCGGATCCTGCTCCAATAAGTGGAACAGTTCGAATAGCAGTACTGGTTGGAATGATTGGCTTTGCTCTTGCCTTGATAGCTTCTGTAGTTTTCTATGACCAGATAACTAGCCCAAATAAAGTTTGGTATCCCTACACATCTGTTGTGGGATTAGTTCTTGGCATCCTCGCTTGGTTCAAGGCCGGCAACCGCTGAAGCTTTAGCAGCCTCTTCTTCATCAATAGCATTTGCTGCATCGATAAAAGCTTGTCTTTCAAGTTCTAGTTGCAGAGCTTGGTAATCAGCAAGACGTTCAGACCAAGGAATCCAATTTGGTGCAATGAGAGAATCATCTCCTGGCACCATAACTACTTCACAAAGACTTGGTTCGGTAACAGGATCAGCTTGGAAGATAGTCACTGACCAACGCCACCCTGCGTAGCCAAGTTTCTTAGCTTCAAAAAGATAAGTTGAGATACCTTCGCCCTCATCCACTGATTCAATGAACGAACCTAGTTCATTCTTTTCAGCAGCAGACTTTGCAGCTACCTCAGCAAAAGCCTTCAGATCAAATAGGTTCTTGACCTGCTTTTCTGGTCTAAGTAGTTTGACAAACTTAGGAAGTTTTTTGACTCTAGCCATTATTTGTGTAACTGGTCAGCAAGTGTTCTTAGCAGACGAGCAAGCTTCTCAGCGCTAGCCCCTTCTGGAATGTGACCTGATTCAATGCTTGGACGAATCTTGTCTAGAGCAGAGATCAGACCTTCAACAAGGATGACCATGTCATCGTTGTTCATACGAGCACTAGCTCGCTGCTTCTTCTCTAGGCTCTCAGGCACCTCAAGGATACGCATGGTCATAACCTGAGCACCACGCTTGGAGTCAACGATGCTGTATTCGATGCGAGTGCCAGCCTTAATCTCTGTGGTTCCCGCAGGTAGGTTGCTTACGTGAAGGAAAGCTTCCTGACCCTCATCGGATTGCACAAAGCCAAAGCCTTTGACGTTGTCAAAGAACTTTACGTGTCCTGTTGGCATAACTACCTCTTTCGTTGCCGCAGGGTTCATTTTACTTCAGCCAAGCCAGTATTCTAAAAGGATGGCTAATAAATCATCCTCGAACAAGGTTTCTAAGAGCAAAACACCAGTTGAACCGACTAATCCCTTGGAAAAGTACCTTGCCTTTGGCTTTTTAGGAAGCGTCGTCATCTCAATTCTTGCTGTCCTAGTCATCCTGTTAGCTCCGCTAATCAGTGCGACTTGGGTTCCTCAGGGCTGGGGAATGATCCCTATCCTGCTTTTACCTTTCGGTTTTGTCTGCCTAATTGGGTTACTTGTGGTCAACGCAGCTAGCCGCAAAAAATCTAGCCAGACTAAATAATCAGAGATGAGCGAAGTCCTACAGGTTGCTAAGGCTTTAGCTCAATCCAGCGATTCTGATCTTGTTCGAGTAGCTGCCATCAGGTTGATGCCAACTAGTTCCTTGAATGACTTCTTTGATTTAGCAACTGCACTAATCAAACCTCAGAATGTGGCAGGAGCTGTTTCTGGTCTTACCAAGAGACAGATAGTTGCATTCAGTAATTTACTTGAAGGCAAGCAAAGCGATCCTCAAGGTCTTGAATCTTTAGTGAAACTCTTTCTGGTTCTCAAATCCGATGATGGCTCATATAAACCACTAGAAGCAGCGGTAGCTTCCTTTAAGCAATTAGTTTCTCCTAATTTCCTGGCTGAACTCACTGATGCTGAAACTATCCCTCAAGAAGAGATGTTGCCTGACCAAAAGTTCATAGATTCTCAAGCTGGGCTGAGTGCATTTGAGACCATTCAGGCCCTTACTGAGTTAGTCATTGAACTAGAGCAGAACTATGTTCGTGAAGTCGGTAAAGGCCAAGTTGGTCTTCCTGAACTCAAGAGATTAGCACTTCAATTAGGCAGAGATGTTGAGTATGCAAGATTGCTTTATGCTTTAGCTCAACTAAGTTCTCTTGTTGGTGTCTCAGATAAAAGATGGAAAGTTGGTTCGGCTTATCAAGCTTGGCTAGCTGCAACTCCAACAGATCGTTGGCAACAAATTGCCAATACTTGGGTTTCTCTTCTCGGTGAAAATGCATCTTTTGAACTTTCAAAGACCTCAAACCTAAATCATGCTTTCCAAGAGACATTCCCGATTGCTCGAGATGGAGTGCTCTCACATATCACAAGACTTGTTTCCTTTGCTGAGCTAATTGGTCTTTCTAGTTCAAACTATATGAGCTCTTGGTTCAGACCACTTCTTGAAGGCAATTCAGCAAAAACAATTCAATTGCTTTCAGAGAATCTGCCTGCAACTCAAAACAGAATCATCATTCAAGCTGATCTCACCATCATTGCTGTTGGCCCACTGCCAACAGATAAAGAGTTGGAACTTAGAAGATTTGTTGAGACTGAACGTATAGGAGTTGCCTCTACCTATCGAATCAATAGCTTGAGCGTCACCTATGGACTTGAAACTGGATTGACTGAAACAGACATCAGAAGCCTGCTGCTGGAACTCTCGGGTGTAGCTTTGCCTCAACCAGTTGATTATATGATCCGTGAAGCGGCAACAAGATTTGGCAGATTGGTATTGCGAGAGACTCCTAATGGAACTCTGATTCAATCGAACGAACAGATTCTTCTCACCCAGATTCTCAATGATTCAGCACTCAAGACTTTAGGTATTACCAAGACCTCTGAAACAACACTTGAATCAAGATTTGAGGTTGAGATTGTCTACTACCTACTTCGAGAGAGTAAGTATGCAGCTATCCGCAAGGACAGCAAAGACCAGGTAGTTAGTAGTTGGCTAGCTGCTGGCTCTAAAGAAGCCTCACACGTGCAAACATCATCTGTTCTTGAGGACATCCAGAAATGGCGTGAGCACGATAAGCGTCTAAGTGAAGCCCCAGAGGGTCAAGACCTGGTTAGACAGATTGAAATGGCCATCAAAACTAAGGCTGCAATTCGAGTTTCTCTGCAAATGAATGGCGCAGCTAGAGATTTTCTACTGGAACCAACAGGCTTGGCTAACGGGAGACTAAGAGGCAGAGATCGTCAAGCAGACTGCGAAAGAGTTTTACCATTAGCCAGCATCACTGGTGTTCGCTTAGGCTAGAAGGATGTCTTCTGGGCCACTAATCGTTCAAAGCGATAAAACAGCACTGCTTGAAGTGAATCATCCTCAAGCAGCAGATGCCCGTCATGACCTAGCGGTATTTGCTGAACTAGAGCGAGCTCCAGAGCATGTTCACACCTACCGCATAACCAAGCTAGGGCTTTGGAATGCCAGAGCTGCTGGCCATGACAGTACTTTCGTTCTGGATGTTCTAGATAAATACAGTAAGTTTCCTATCCCTGCCAGCATCCGAGTGGACATCGAACAAACCATGTCTAGATACGGTCGCCTTGTCATTAGAAAAGGTGAATCAGGAGATCTAGAACTCTATTCAGATGAGCCTGCAGTCTTACTTGAAACAACCAGACAGCGAAAAGTAAATGACCTACTTCTAGACCGTATTGATCAAAATACTTGGCGGATAGCTGATTGGGCTAGAGGTCAAATCAAACAAGAGCTACTAAAGCTTGGCTGGCCAGCAGAAGATCTTGCTGGCTATACCCCAGGTATTCCTCATGAGATAGCTCTGGTTGAAGACGGCTGGGCTCTACGTGATTACCAGGGTTCAGCGGTTGAAAAGTTTTGGGAAGGTGGCTCCGGTGTTGTTGTTTTGCCTTGTGGTGCAGGGAAGACAATTGTTGGTGCAGCCACAATGGCTAAAGCCAAAACAAATACTTTAATTTTGGTAACCAATACTGTTTCTGCAAGACAGTGGAAATCTGAACTACTAAAGAGAACTACTTTGGCTGAAGAAGAGATTGGCGAATACTCAGGTTCAATGAAAGAGGTAGCTCCAGTTACTATCGCTACCTATCAGATTCTGACCACCAAGCGTAAAACTGAATACGCTCACCTAGCTCTACTAAATGATCATGACTGGGGTCTGATTGTTTACGATGAGGTTCATCTACTTCCAGCACCCATCTTCAAGATGACTGCTGACCTTCAAGCAAGAAGAAGACTTGGATTGACAGCGACCTTGGTTAGAGAAGATGGAAAAGAAGGCGATGTTTTCTCTTTGATTGGACCTAAACGATTTGATGCTCCTTGGAAAGAAATTGAAGCGCAAGGATATATCGCTCCTGCAGCTTGTTATGAAGTTCGAATAGATCTGCCTGCTGATGAGCACTTTGAATATGCAATTGCTAATCAGGAAGACAGGTACCGTCTATCTGCTACTTCAACAGTCAAGATTCCTGTGATTCAAAAGTTGTTTGAGAAGCATGCAGGTGAACCAACTTTGATTATTGGCCAATACATCGACCAATTGAACACTGTTGCAGCTGCTCTGAATGCAGCTCTAATTACCGGTGACACTCCGATTAGTGAACGCGAAAGATTATTCGCTGACTTTAGAGAAGGTCGTCTAGGCGTTCTTGTGGTCTCAAAGGTTGCTAACTTTTCAATTGACTTACCGGAAGCATCTGTAGCCATTCAGATTTCTGGCTCCTATGGCTCAAGGCAAGAAGAGGCCCAGCGTCTAGGCCGAATCCTTAGGCCTAAGGCCGATGGCAGAACTGCTAGCTTCTACACCCTGATTGCCAGGGATACGGTGGACCAGGACTTCGCTCAGAACCGGCAGAGGTTCCTAGCCGAGCAAGGGTATGCCTATGAGATCCTCGATGCGGTTGATTTATAGCCTAATTTCTCCCAGACAACACTCAGGGAACATCCAGACTAAATAGAGTGTCTAGTGGCACATTTAGAGCATGAAGAACCCAAAGGTATTAATCGTCGATGACGAAAAGAACATCAGAGACCTACTTGAAGCTGGTTTGAAATTTGCTGGCTTCAGTGTCTATTCAGTTGGTACTGGAACCGAAGCTGTTGCCGTAGCTGAGAAAGCTAAGCCGGACATCATGGTGCTCGACGTGATGCTGCCAGATCAGTCTGGCTTCAGCGTCACTAAGAAGCTGCGTTCAATGAACCTAGACCTTCCAGTTCTGTTCCTTAGTGCTAGAGATGACCGTGGTGACAAAGTCACTGGCCTAACAGTTGGTGGCGATGACTACATGACTAAGCCTTTTAGCATCGATGAGGTTATTGCAAGAATTAACGCCATCCTCAGAAGAACTCGTAAGCAGGATGTTGAAGAGAGCATCTTCGAAGTTGGTGAGATCAAGATCAACCAGGATGCCCACGAGGTATATGTCAATGGTTCTGAGATTGAGCTATCCCCTACCGAATACAAGCTATTGAGATTCCTAATGGGTAATGCCAACCGAGTAATGAGCAAGGACCAGATTCTGGACCACGTTTGGGAATATGACTTCAACGGTGAACAAGGAATTGTTGAAAGTTACATCTCTTACTTACGTAAGAAAATCGATCCTCTAAGCAAGAATCAACTTATCCACACAAAACGTGGTGTTGGTTATATGTTCCGCACATTCAAGAACGAAGAGTAAATGCCTAGATCAGCCCCAGAACCTAACTTGCTAATTAAGCTATGGGGTCGAATCTCCCTTAGAACAAGACTTACCGCTTTGTCGGTAAGCATTGTTGCTGTTCTTTTGGGTGTGAGCTTGTTTGGAACAGTTGCTGTTCTTCGAACCTATCTTCAGCAGAACACTGATAGACAAATCACTCAGGCAGCTCTAAAGCTTGCTAATGAAGATCCACTAACTGTAAACGAAAGAATTAACGCTGGACTGGTAACAGTTCCTCCCCTGCCTGGAGATTATTACATTGCCTTCCTAGACCCTCAGGGTCGTATCTACATCGGTATGGTGGGTTCACCTATCCGTGAAGGTGATGTTCCAAATCTCTCCGAATTCAACGTTCTGGCAGTTGAGGCTACCCAAGGTCTACCTTTCTCAGCTGACATCACAATCGGTGATTCTGGTCATAACAAAGCACCTGAAGAGTGGCGCTTTGTTGCCATTGCTCAAGAGTCTCTTTCAGGGTCTGTTGTTGTTGGTATTCCAATGGAACAAAGCCAAGGCATCATCAACCAATACCGCTCTATTGCCTTCGGCTTCAGTGGTGTCCTGTTACTTATTAGCGGTTTTGCTTTATGGCTAACTATTTCATCAGCGCTAAGACCACTTAGAGAAGTATCGGCAGCAGCTGATGCTGTTAGACAAGGAAAGTTCGATAGACGTCTGCCTAATGTTGAAGGCAAGACAGAAATAGCCCGTTTGAACAACTCCCTCAATGAGATGCTCGGATCTATTGAAGATTCCATCCAGTCTCGAAACAAGACTGTTGTTCGAATGCGTCAATTCGTATCTGATGCTAGCCATGAGCTAAGAACCCCTCTGGTAACACTTAGAGGTTACGCAGAGCTCTATCGAAAAGGTGCGTTCAAGTCCAAGGCTCAGGTCGATGATGCTATGGCGCGCATTGAAAGTGAAGCAATCAGAATGTCTTCTCTTGTTGAATCTCTATTAGCTCTTGCTCGACTAGATGAAGATGCCAAACTACAGATTTCTAGAGGTGATCTAGGAGCTGTTGCAAAAGAGGTAATCAGAAACGTTTCTGCTGGATTCCCAAAAACCAAAATCTCGATAACTAACCTAAAGGGTGAACCACTAAAGGATTCGGTTCAGGCCGCCTTTGACCAGCCGGGGCTGGTTCAGGTCTTGACAAACCTTCTAGCAAACGCCTGCAACTTCGCTGGAGATAAAGATATTGAAGTTGCTCTTGGCAACCAAGAAGAGAAAACAGTCATCAAGGTCATCGACCACGGTGAAGGAATTCCTAAGCAGTTAAGGACCAAAGTCTTTGAGCGTTTCTATAGAAGTGATAACTCACGAAACAGAGATACCGGTGGTTCTGGTCTAGGACTAGCAATTGCTAAGAGTATCGTTCAAGCACACATGGGAACCATCGTGGCTGAAGAAACTAAAGGTGGCGGAGCTACCTTCAAGATCACTTTGCCTAACTAGTTATCCCCAGCACTTGAGAGTTACACACAGTTTAGAAATCACCTAACTATTTAGTCTCTTTTGCTGTGAACATGTTTACCGAAGGAGGTAACCACATGGCACAAATTCAAGTAGACAGCGAACACGTATTAGCTGCTAACAGCACCATTCAGGCAACCATTGCAAAACTACAAGCAGAAGTAGATGGACTTCACGTTCAACTAATTGGCTTGCAGGATGTTTGGCGTGGATCTGCAGCAAGCAGCTTCCAGGAGCTAGTCACTCGTTGGAAAGTAACTGCAACAACAGTTGATGCACAGTTAGGTGAACTTGGTCAAGCTCTACGCTTGGCAGCAAACCAATACAGTGAAATCGAACTAGCTAACCAACGTCTTTTCCTCGGCTAAAGAGGTTAAAGATTTTAAGGGGTGGAACTTGAGAAACAAGTTCCACCCCTTTTAGCCGGAGCGATTCTGGCTAAGTTCTAGTAATCCATTCCGCCGCCCTGAGGCATAGCAGAACCTGCAGGCTCTGGCTTGTCGGCAACGACAGCCTCAGTGGTTAGGAATAGACCAGCGATAGATGCAGCGTTCTGCAGAGCAGAGCGTGTTACCTTCACTGGGTCATTGATACCTTCAGCAAGCATGTCAACGTATTCTCCAGTTGCGGCGTTTAGACCGTGTCCTGAAGGCAGGTTGGCTACCTTCTCAGCAACAACACCAGGCTCTAGACCTGCGTTGATTGCGATCTGCTTTAGCGGAGCTGAGATAGCAACGCGAACAATGTTCGCTCCTGTTGCCTCATCGCCTACAAGCTTTAGTGTCTCGAATGCAGCCTTGCCAGCCTGGATAAGGGCAACTCCACCACCAGCAACGATGCCTTCTTCAACAGCAGCCTTAGCGTTACGAACTGCATCTTCGATGCGGTGCTTACGCTCTTTTAGCTCAACTTCAGTTGCAGCACCGGCACGGATAACAGCAACACCACCGGCTAGCTTGGCTAGACGCTCCTGAAGCTTTTCACGGTCGTAGTCGCTGTCAGTGTTTGTGATCTCGCGACGGATCTGCTCAACACGTCCTGCAATCTGCTCCTTGTTTCCAGCACCATCAACGATTGTTGTTTCGTCCTTGGTGATAACAATTTTGCGAGCAGTTCCAAGCATGTCTAGGGTTGCGTTCTCAAGCTTTAGACCAAGTTCTTCTGTGATAACAGTTGCACCGGTCAGAATTGCGATGTCCTGCAGCATTGCCTTACGGCGGTCGCCGAAGCCTGGAGCCTTAACAGCTACTGACTTGAAGGTTCCACGCATCTTGTTCAAAACTAGAGTTGCAAGAGCCTGTCCCTCAACGTCTTCAGCAATGATCAGAAGAGTCTTGCCTGACTGCATTACCTTTTCAACGATAGGAACAATCTCAGGAACCTGAGAGATCTTGCTGTTAGCAATAAGAACTAGAGCATCTTCCAAAACTGCTTCCTGACGCTCAGGGTCAGTTACGAATAGACCTGAGATGTAACCCTTATCAAAACGCATACCGTCGGTTAGTTCTAGCTGAATACCGAAAGTGTTTCCTTCTTCAACTGTTACAACACCTTCGTTACCGACCTTGTCGATAGCGTCAGCAATGATTTCACCGATGACAGTGTCACCAGCTGAGATAGATGCAGTTGCTGCAATCTGCTCTTTGCTTGAGACAGGCTTAGCCTGAGCAAACAACTGAGCGATAACTGCTTCAACTGCCTTTTCAATTCCGCGCTTCAAGCTGATTGGGTCTGCACCAGCTGCAACGTTGCGAAGTCCTTCGCGAACAAGTGCCTGGGCTAGAACGGTTGCAGTGGTAGTTCCATCTCCTGCAACATCATCAGTCTTCTTAGCTACTTCTTTAACTAGTTCCGCACCAATTCTTTCGAATGGATCTTCCAGTTCAATTTCTTTAGCAATCGAAACACCATCGTTGGTGATAGTCGGTGCACCGTACTTCTTTTCAAGTACTACGTTGCGACCACGTGGGCCAAGGGTGACCTTAACTGTGTCAGCAAGGATGTTCAAGCCACGCTCAAGACCGCGTCGTGCCTCTTCGTTAAAGCTAATTATTTTTGCCATGTTGGGTTACGCCCTCCTGGACGGATAAGTAATGGATAGTTAGCACTCTCCTAAGGTGAGTGCTAATCCATTTTGGCACTCAAAAGCCGAGAGTGCAAGTCTGGGCTTAAAGCACTAGAGCCACCCCCGAAGGGATGGCTCTAGATCTTGAAACTTGTTATTAGATAACGTGTACGTTGTCAGCCTGTGGGCCCTTGTCGCCGTTCTTAACTTCGAACTCAACGCGCTGGTTTTCTCTAAGCTCCTTGTATCCTTCTGACTGGATAGCTGAGAAGTGTACGAATACGTCTGCTCCACCGTCCTGTGTGATGAATCCAAAACCCTTTTCAGAGTTGAACCACTTTACGGTTCCTTGTGCCATTTATTGCTCCTATTACTTTTTGAATCAGATCCGGTACTTCCTTCACTGCAGTCTCACCTCAAGATTTCTCTAGAAGTTTGATTCCGAGTGTTGTAGCAAACGAATCTTTTTCGACTTCCTTTAGTCTAGGGCTGTTTGGGTCTATCTGTGCAAGTCAATATTGGGCAGATAACAGGACTGTTATAGAGGGCTTTATTCCTTGATTTCGAAGCCAACACCGAGTCTTACCTCGATCGGGTACTTAGCTTTTTCGTTCAAAACAATCTCCAATTCACCAATGATTCGCTGGATTCTTAGGGCTAGAGCTCGGTATTCCTCTTTTTGGATGGTGATAGATGTACCTGGGAAGGTAATGTCCAGGGTTCTTGAGTAAGGGACAACAAGCTTGGCATTCTGCAGCACCTGCCCGATTCTCATTGCGAACTTACGAGTTCCTGAGCCATCAATGACAGTAATTGGGGTGCTCAGGTCAACTCCATTGACAATATTTTTGGTTGGAACTGGGTTCGTCAGAGCACTAACTGCCGATTGAAGACCCAGATAACCCCCAGCGCTTAGAACTACTGAGGCAATGGTTAGAACAAGGACTGAAGTCCAACGATCTTTAGATGTCTTACGTGCTCTATGCTTCCCAACATGCTTGTAGTCAGGTTTGAGCAAATCAATAGCATCTGCATTCTTTGACTTAGGCATTTAGCCGCTCCTTGTTTTTGAACTAACTGTTCTATATTAGGTTTCTAACCTGTGATTTACCTAAGAAGGCAAATAATGACCGAACGTAAAGTTGAAAAGACCGAAGAACAATGGCGTGAAGAGCTCACTGAGTTCGAGTACCACGTCCTTCGTGAGGCTGGAACGGAGCGTGCCTACACAGGTGAACTTCTAAATGAAGAGCGAAAGGGCACCTTTCGCTGCAGAGGTTGCAGTGCTGCGCTGTTCACCAGCACCACCAAGTTTGATTCACACTGTGGCTGGCCTAGCTTCTATGAGCCTAAAGAAGACCACGCTGTTGAGCTAAGAGAAGACAACAGCCACGGCATGAAGAGGGTTGAAGTTCTATGTCGAGCATGTGGATCTCACCTAGGCCACGTCTTTGAAGATGCCCCTCAGACCCCAACCGGTGATCGCTTCTGCATCAACTCTGTGAGCATCACCTTCGAAGCCGAATAAAGGCCTAAGTTCCAATCCCCGTTTCTAGAGATCCCATTGGTATCTTGGAAACATGAATGAATTCGACGGCGCAAAGCTGAAAAAGAAGATTAAGAAAAAGTTAAAGAAGAAGATGGGCAACGTCAACGTTGAAGTCAATAAAGGATCTTGGGGCTTCGCCTACTTCCTTGGCTTCATCGGCGCTGCTATTTTCTATGTCTCAACAGCTCCAGATTTCTGGGCTGGAGCATTAGGTCTACTAAAGGCAGTTGTCTGGCCAGCATTCTTGGTTTATGCAGCGCTGAACGGTCTAAACGCCTAACTTAAACAGATAAACCTCCCCTTCGGGAGGTTTTCTGGGGCCGACCAGGGGACTCGAACCCCTAACCCTCGCATTACAAGTGCGATGCGCTACCAATTGCGCCAGGTCGGCTAGGACACTAGGTCCGAAGAAAAGTTTAGCGTTGATTAGGCAGCTGTTTTGCAAATATTGTGAAAAAAGTGGCCGACTCATTAGAGTCGGCCACTTTTCTTATAAAGTCGTTGCCTACTTCTTGTGTGTTTCAAAGAACTGAGCAAAACGAGCTGGGTTGGCTAGGTTCTCTAGCTTTCCTTCCCAGTCGTATAGGTTTCCGTTTACAAGAACGTAAGGAGTTCCACCAGGGACCTCTGTTCCTGTTACAGCTGGCTTTCTAAATGCTTCAGCGGTTGTATTCTCAATGTATTTTGAATAGCGCTTCTGGTCGATGCAGCTAGTGATCTCTGAGGTCAACTCAACTCCTGCAGCACTTAGGGTTTCCTTCAACTTAGTGTCATTAGGACCTGCAGTGTTTTCTTCAGGCTGGTTATTGTATAGAGCAGTGTTCACATCAAAGAACTTGCCAGGCTGTGAGTTAGCTACACAAAGTGCTGCGTTAGTTGAACGTGATGAGTACTCGTTCAAAGATTGTCCATCCAAGAATGAGATTGGGTGGAACTCAATGGTTGCCTCACCTGAATCAACCCAAGACTTGATCTGGGTAGCGTTTGGCTCTTCAAAGTATTTACAGATTGGGCACTGGTAGTCCTGGTAAATGACAATCTGGTTGCCCTTTTTTGCTTCTTCAGTTGTAGTTGGAAGTAGCCCCTTACCTAAGATAATGCCGCCAAAATCAGTGGTGTTTGCTGGCACCTTCTTAGCGTTCTCAGCATTGGTGTTTGTTGTGTTGGCAACCACGAAGCCACCGGCGATTACACCAGCCACTACAGCTGCTCCTCCAACGACTGCTCCAATTGTGATTAGAAAGCGCTTGCGCTTCTCCCCCTGAGCTCGCTTTTCTCTCAGCTCACGAGCCTTGGCTCTTGCTTGTTCACGTTGTTCTGACCTAGTTGGGCGTGGAGTCTGGTTCATAAATTTCACCTTTAGCTATTTCTGGACAAATTGGGTAAATACCCAAAAGCATAGGTTTCCTAGTCTAAACGACTCCTCGGCAATGTAATAATAGGAACAGCCTGAGCATCCGCTCAGACCACTAATTCACTACGGATCGTGCGGCTCGTTCCTGCCGCTGAAGGAGTAATACCATGGCATCAGTGACTTTTGAAAAAGCCACCAGGATCTACCCGGGCGGAACTCGCCCAGCAGTTGACCAAGTTCAGTTGACTGTTAAGGACGGAGAATTCCTAGTTCTCGTCGGTCCATCAGGTTGTGGAAAGACCACAACTCTACGTATGCTCGCTGGCCTTGAAGAGGTTAACGAAGGTCGCATCTTGATTGGTGACCGTGACGTAACTCAGGTTCCACCAAAGGACCGCGACATTGCGATGGTTTTCCAGAACTACGCTCTATACCCACACATGACCGTTGCAGAAAACATGGGCTTCGCTCTAAAGATTGCCGGTGTTAAGAAGGACGAGCGTGCAGCTCGTGTTCTAGAAGCTGCAAAACTTTTGGATCTTGAGCCATACCTAGACCGTAAGCCAAAGGCACTTTCTGGTGGTCAAAGACAGCGTGTTGCTATGGGTCGTGCGATTGTTCGTAAGCCAGAAGTATTCCTTATGGATGAGCCGCTATCTAACCTTGATGCAAAGCTTCGTGTTGCAACTAGAACTCAGATCGCTTCACTTCAGCGTCGTCTAGGTGTAACTACTGTTTACGTTACTCACGACCAGGTTGAAGCTATGACCATGGGTGACCGCGTTGCAGTTTTGAAGGACGGTGTTCTTCAGCAGGTTGACACTCCACGTGCACTTTATGAGCGTCCAGCTAACGTATTCGTTGCTGGCTTCATCGGTTCACCTGCGATGAACCTACTCACACTAAACATCACCGCTGGTGGAGTTAAGTTTGGTAACTCAACAATCAAGATTGACTCTGCAGTTCTAGCTAAGACCAAGGAGAAGACAGTTACTGTTGGTCTTCGTCCAGAAGATCTTGTTATCACTAAGAGCGACGGTATCGCAGTTGAAGTTGACGTAATTGAAGAACTAGGTGCAGATGCATTCCTATACGGTTCATCAGTTATCGAAGGCAAGAAGACCGACGTAATCGCACGTATTGGTTCAATCAGCTCACTTCGTTCAGGTGACAAGGTATTCCTAAAGCCTCAGGGCGGAATCACCCACCTATTCGATGTGAAGAACGGTGCTCGTCTAAACAACGACGTTCCTGCAACAGCTAAGAAGGCTGCAACTGCAAAGCCAGCAGCTAAGACAGCTACCAAGAAGGTTGCTGCTAAGCCTGCTGCAAAGCCAACAGTCAAGAAGCCAGCTGCTAAGAAGCCAGCTGCTAAGAAGCCAGCGGCTAAAAAGACTAAGTAGTTCATAAAAGAAATGCCCCGGCCAATAGGTCGGGGCATTTCTTGTTTAAGTCTTTACTTGATGTTCTTGATTCTTGCTTTTGATACCTCGTATAGAGCAACCGATGCTGCGATACCAGCGTTTAGAGATTCGGTGTCTCTAGCGATTGGAATAGAAAGAATTGCATCACAGTTCTCTTGAACAAGTCTTGATAGACCCTTACCTTCGCTACCGATTACTAGAAGTAGAGGCTCATTTCCTAGCTTGAATGTTGGTAGAGACATGTCTCCCCCTCCATCAAGACCAACAACAAATAGTCCACGCTTCTGGAACTCTTTGATGGTTGAGTTTAGGTTTGCTGCAAGTGCTACAGGAACTCTTGATGCAGCTCCAGCTGAAGTCTTCCAAGCAGATGCAGTAACTCCAACAGATCTTCTCTGCGGAACGATTACACCTTGACCACCGAAGGCAGCAACAGATCTAATAATTGCTCCTAGGTTTCTAGGATCTGTAATTCCATCAAGGGCAACTAGAAGTGGCTTCTGACCTCGAGCCAGAATCTTGTCTAGTAATTCACTTGGGTGCTGGTAGTTATATGGAGGAACCTGGAGGGCAATACCTTGGTGAACTGCATCGTGGCCTGTCATGCGGTCCATCTCAGGACGAGTTACTTCACCAACAGAGATACCTCTTGCGTTAGCAAGTGAGATAGCTTCCTTGACTCGGTCATCCATTTCAATACGAGCAGCAATGTATAGCGAGGTTGCTGGAACCTTTGCTCTTAGAGCTTCTAGAACTGAGTTACGACCTGAAAGTACTTCACCTGATTCAGCAGCCTTCTGAACTCTTCTACCTGAACGAGCAGCACCTCCTGCGTTACCTGCGGTTCTAGACCCAGGTGCTAGAAACTCACCCTTCTTAGTAGTTAGAGCAGAGCCTGGCTTAGCCTTAGCAACTCTTGGTGTTACAGCAGCTTTACGCTCTCTAAGTGCCTTAGCTTTAGCAGCTGGGTGATACTTGCGGTCTTCAGCCTTAGGTGTAGGTCCACGACCTTCAAGTGCCTGACGGCCCTTACCTCCGGTGCCAACCTTAGGTGCTCCTTTAGAGCCACCCTTCTTGGCTTTTGCTGCGCCTGGACGGCCTGGTTTCCTAGCCATTAAAACTCCACATCGTTATATCTTTCATGTCTTTGAGCGTTACGCCCAACTCTTCTATCTCAAGCCTGATCTGATCAGCTCGAGCAAAATCTTTAGCCAGCTTGGCTTCTTGTCTCTTCTGGATCAAGGCTTCAACTTGCCTTGAGAATTCTTCACTGTAAAGAGGTTCTTGGTAGGCAAATGTCAGCCCTAATACCGAAACCATAGCTTTTACTTGTTCAACACATAACTTTAGAGCCTCTTGGTCATTGCTATCGAAAGCTGTGTTTCCTGCTCTAACTCTCTCATGTATTACCGCTAATGCACCAGGAACATTCAAATCTAAGTCCATAGCAGCACTGAACTCCTGAGGTATGAAGTTGTAATCAATCTCAATTCTTCTTGTTTCTGAAGTTCTCTTGAGGAATCCAGTGATTCGATCAAGAGCCGCTTGAGCGTCTCTAATAGAGGTTTCTGAGTAGTCGAGGTTAGATCTGTATTGAGCAGATAGCAGCCAATATCTAATAGCTCCCCAGTTACCAGCCTTAGTTAGGTCCTCTACAGCAACTCCATTGCCTAGACTCTTGGACATCTTGTTGCCATTGATTGTCACTAGGGCATTGTGTAGCCAGAAGTTTGCAAAGCCATCTCCTGCTGCTCTTGACTGGGCCAGTTCATTCTCATGGTGCGGGAAACGTAAATCTAAACCACCACCGTGAATATCAAATGATTCACCAAGGAAATGCTTCGCCATGGCTGAGCATTCAATATGCCAACCAGGTCGAGCTAACCCCCAAGGAGTTTTCCAAGCAGCTGTGTCTGGTTCTTCAGATTTGTGTGCTTTGAATAGAGCAAAGTCATTAGGCGAACGTCTACCGTGGCTGGCATCAGTTTCACCTTCCATGTTCTCTAACTTTTGATTAGTTAGTTCACCGTAAGAAGGCCATGAAGCTGTGTCAAAGAAAACATTTGCACTGCCATCATTTGCTTGATAAGCGTGACCAAGTTTGATTAACTTAGAAACCATATCAATCATGTCTTGAATGTGTTCAGTTGCGTGAGGCTTATGTGTTGGTTCTAGGATGCCTAGCTTTTCATAAGCGTCATCAAAGGTTGCTTCAACCTCTTTAGCAAACTCTCGCCAATCACGATCTCCAGCATTTACCAAAACCTTGTCATCAATGTCAGTGACGTTTCTAACCATGGTCACTGTGTAATCAGATGCTTCAAGCCATCGCTTCAAGATGTCATAAACCAATGCACTTCTAAGGTGACCTAAGTGTGGAGCTGACTGAACAGTTGGACCACAGACATACATCTCCACATGACCTTTGGTCAGTGGAGTAAACACTCTAAGTTCTTGGGATTTAGAGTCAAAAAGTTCAAGGGCCACGACTAGAGCCTACCTTTGGAGCTTTCGATTAGGGCGGTGGCAACAGCTCCAACTCCCTCTGAAGAACCAAGGAAACCAAGACCATCGGTAGTAGTAGCACCAACACTTACCCGCGCTCCAACGAGTGCCGATAGGGCTATCTCAACTTCTTCTCTTCTTGGAGAAAGCTTTGGCTTATTGCCAATAAGTTGAACGCTTACGTTGAGTACTTTCCAGCCTGCTACAGATAGCAATCTAAGAGTTTCCTTGATAAACACTGATCCGTTAGCCCCTGCATACTCAGGCTTATCAACACCGAAGTTAGAACCGATGTCCCCTAGTCCTGCTGCAGCTAGCAAAGAATCGACCACTGCGTGAGCTAGAGCATCGCCATCGCTATGTCCTTCAAGCCCTACTTCCCCTGGCCAAAGAACTGTTCCAAGAAATAGTGGTTTGGTGGAATCTTCTGAGAAGCGATGAACATCTGTTCCAATACCGGTTCTTTGTTCTGGTTTGTTTCCTAGAAGTAGTTCTGCATATTCAAGATCTGCTTGAACAGTTATCTTGAATGCCATTGCATCACCTAGAACTGATGTGACAAGCACACCCTGTGATTGAAGCAAGCTTGCATCATCGGTGAAGTCAGCAGTAGCTGTTTCATACCCCTTAACAATTTGATCTCTGAAGAAACCTTGAGGGGTTTGGGCGATACGAAGTTCATCTCTATTTACAGTTTCAAGAATCACATCTTGATTAACTGACTTGATGGTGTCAACAACAGGTAGAACTGGAATAACAGCAGAGCCTGTCTCTGTAACAGCTTTAGCTACTCTTTCAAAAACAGTGGTTGGGGTGAAGCAGCGAGCAGCGTCATGAATCAGAACTACCTTTGCTTTATCGCTAACTTCTTTGAGAGCATTAGCGATAGAGCCTTGTCTTGAGAGACCACCTGGTGTGAATGAAAGGTGAACTGAGTCACCTGCGAACTCTCTAGCAATCTGTTCAAACTCTGAAACTCGATCTTCATGGGATGCAACCACAACCTGAACCAGGCCATCAATCTTCAGGATGTTATCTAGAGCATGCTCAAGGAGGGTCTTGTCAGATATTTTGACTAGGGCTTTAGGAATGCCTGCTTGTAATCTGCTTCCGTCGCCAGCGGCAACGAGGATGACAGCTATTTCACTCATCTGATGCCTCCTAGTTGGGCTGTGAGGTTTAGTGAACTCTAACGAGCTCCCTTAGCCAGAACTTTAAGGATGTGTGCTTCAGCACCTGGGTCATCAGTTTTGAGAGCTAGAGCTAGCTCAGAAACTAGAATCTGCATGGCCTTAGCCAACATACGCTTTTCACCAGCTGAAAGACCACGGTCCTGCTGACGTCTCCAGAGGTCACGAACGATCTCAGAGACCTTCATGACATCACCAGAAGCTAGCTTTTCCTGGTTGGCCTTGAATCTTCTAGACCAGTTGGTTGGCTCTTCAATGAATTCTTCTTTGAGCTTGGCTTCAACCTTCTTGACACCCTTGGCATCAATAACGTCTCTAACGCCTACCTCTGATTCGGCAGTCTCAGCAGGAACCCAAATGATCAGGTTTCCGGCCTCTACCTTGAGCTTTAGGTATAGCTTCTTCTCACCGCGGAATTCCTTCTTAGCAACTTCAAGAATTGTGGCGGCTCCGTGGTGCGGGTAGACAACTGTCAGCCCCTTTTTGAATTCCATGGATAGCTTTCCCTTCGCAAACCCCCAGTTTACCACAGGTTCGATTTTTTCAGCGGGTAGAATAGAGGTGCATTCATCAGGAGGAAAATTGCTAGTACGTAGAGCTCTTTTAGCATCAAGCATCGCTATCGCCCTAGGTTTAGGAACATCAGGCTGTAACTTCATCTCTCCAGTAGCATCTCTTGACTACTACGCACCTAGCGATGGTGCCCAGGCTGACATTGGTCAGCTAAAGGCTAGAAACCTAATCTCACTAGAAGATGCTGATGGAAACTCAGGTTTTGTTGGTGCTTTCGCCAACTCAGGTAGCAAAGAAATCACTTTCGCTATCAAATACACAACCTCAGCTGGCAAGACTGGCTACCGTGAGTTCACAGTTGGAGCTTACGAAGTCTTGAACTTTGGCTACCAAGACACTGAGTTTCTAGATCTTGACCTAGGTGGCAAGCCAGGAGATGTCAGAACTATCTTGGTTTACACAGAAACCGATCAGGCAAGCATCAATGTTCCAGTAATGGATGCAACCTTGGTTGAATACGCTGACCTAGTTTCAAAACTAGGTAAGAACTAAACCTCGTATTTATAGCCCAAGCCGCGAACTGTTAATAGGTGAGCTGGTCTTGATGGGTCATCTTCAATCTTTGATCTAAGTCTCTTGATATGAACATCAAGGGTTTTGGTGTCACCGTAGTAATTAGAACCCCAAACACGATCAATAATCTGGCCTCTGGTTAAGACTCGGTTTCTGTTTTCCAAAAGCAGCTCAAGTAGTTCAAATTCCTTTAGAGGCATCGCTACCTTCTCGCCATTGAAGAAGACTGTGTGTCTTTCAATATCCATGCGAATAGGCCCAGCTTCTAGAATGCCGTTCTCAGCAACCCTAGGTCCACCGTTTCTTCTTAGAACGGCTTTCATTCTGGCAAGTAGTTCATTCTTGGAATAAGGCTTGGTGACATAGTCATCAGCACCAATCTCAAATCCAATGACCTTATCTATTTCAGTATCTTTAGCAGTCAACATAATGATTGGAACATCTGATGTTGATCTAAGTGCCTTACATACATCTTTACCATTGAGCTTAGGAATCATTAGATCTAGTAGCACTAGATCAGCACCTTCTTTATGGAAGATATCTACTGCACTCTCTCCATCCTCCGCCTCAATTACTTCATAGCCTTCACTTCGAAGTAGATAGACCAGAGGGTCTCTCATGCCTGCTTCATCTTCAACAACTAAAATCTTGGTCATTTGTCATCCTTTGGTTGGTCATCGTGATGAATTGGAATACTCAGTGTGAAGGTAGAGCCAAGACCAGGTCTTGAGAATACTTTTACTTCACCACCGTGATTATTTGCAGCGTGCTTGACAATTGAAAGTCCAAGTCCGGTGCCTCCAGTATCCCTAGACCTAGAAGGATCAACGCGATAGAAGCGTTCAAAGATACGCTCTTGCTGATCCAATGGAATACCAATTCCATTGTCAGTAACAGTTACTTCAGCCAAGTCCTTTGCTACCGATAGACCAACACCCACGTTAGCCCCGCCCTCGCTATAGAGAACGGCATTCTCTATAAGGTTCTTCAGAGCCATTACCAATAGCCCAGCATCGCCTTCAACCATGATCCCCGAAGGAGTGTCCAAAGAAATCTTCACGCCTTTAGAATCAGCCAAGAACTGGTTTAGCTCGACTGCTTCATCAACAATCAAACCAAGATCAAATACTTCAATCTCACCTTTTAGATCTCCAGCTTGAATTCTGCTCAGTTGAATGATTTTGGTAACTAATGAGCCAAGTCTCTTTGATTCACGCTGAAGGTTCTTAGCAAACTTCTTGACCTGCTCAGGATCATCAATAGCAACCTGCAGAGCCTCTGAAAGTAGTGAGATAGCGCTAATTGGAGTCTTTAGCTCATGGGAGATGTTCTCAACGAAGTCTCTTCTGGTTTCTTCTAAACGTTTAGCTTCAGTTCTGTCTTCAACAAGCAGAATTACTAGTTCTTCTGAAAGCAAGGTTGCTCTAGATGAAACAAATAGTTTTGGAGATCTAGAGTTCTTAGCAAACGTGGTTTCAAGTGTGACGCTTTTCTTGGAAGCTCTTGCTTTATTCACAAGCTCTAGAAGCTTTGGGCTAATGACCTTCTCATACTCAACCAAGCCCATCTCAATAGCCTTTGGGCTTTGATTAATGACCTGGTTATCGTTGTCCAGGATTACCCCAGCTGTATCTAAGACTTCAAGGAATTCGACAGCGTCGGCGGCTACTCTCTTTGCTTTCTGAGAACTAACCATTACTTGTCCTTACGCCGGAGTTCTTCTTTACTAGCCATTTGTTTACCGTATTAACACTAATGAATCTTTCACGCCCTAAACTTACATAAGTAGGCGTTATTCCCATTTGTTTAGGGCTGTTTACCGAAATGTTGGTTTTTGTTAACCAAGCAATGGGATGGTTTGAAGGGTTGAGGAAAGAGTAATGAGCATGCGTGAAGTATTCCAAAAGGAACTATCAGAGGTCCAGGAACGTCTAGTAGACCTGTCCGAGTCAGTGACCGAGATCATGGAGAAGGCATCCCTTGCCTTTTTGAACTCAGATGTGAAGAAGGCTGAAGAAGCCATCGCCCTATCCGAGATTAATGAAGAACGAGCACTTGTAATTGATGAGCTGGCAATTCGTATCCTGTCAAGACAATCCCCAGTAGCTAGAGACCTAAGAGTCTTAGTAGCTGCTCTGAGAATCAGTGCTTCACTTGAACGTATGGGTGCTCTTGCGGGCCACATCGCAACTATCGCTAGATTCAGATACCCAGAGTCTGCAGTTCCAGAATCACTAAGACAGACTTTCAGTGAAATGGGCGCTTTGGACAGTGCTCTTGGCAGAAAACTTACTCAGCTACTTCGCAATACAGATGTGGATCTTGCTAGAACCATTCAGGCTGAAGATGCAAGAGTTGACGAACTGCACCGTTCAGTATTTGATTTAGTTCTTTCACCTGAGTGGAAAGAAAATGCAATCCACACAGTGGACGTAACCCTAGCTAGCCGTTACCACGAAAGATTTGCAGATCACGTAGTAGACATCTCAGCAAAGGTTGCTTACCTGACTACAGGTGAGTGGTCTGAAACCGAAGGCTAAGCCTTACTTCTTACCTTGATTAGCAACAGCAGCAGCTCCTGCTGCAGCAGCTTCTGGATCTAGATACTCTCCACCTTTAACTAGTGGCTTGAAGTTTTCATCTAAACGATAAACCAGTGGAATTCCGGTTGGAATGTTTAGTTCAGCAATGTCTTCATCGCTAAT
>JBIJAF010000029.1:0-12476 GCA_044345905.1 Rhodoluna sp. | reverse complement strand
TCACATCTGACACCTTCCCACCTGACATTAACGGCGCTGCTAGATTCACTGAGCGTCTAGCTGGTGGCCTAGTTAGAAACGGAAATGACGTTCACGTCATTGCTCCTTCATTCAACAAGACTTGGGGTACATCTACAGAGGTCATTGACTCGGTTCCGATGACGGTACACCGCATTCGAAGCTATAAAGTTCCTTTCCACAAAACCCTCAGATATGTGAACCCGTTCACTTTGAGAAAGAAAGTGGATCTCATCCTCGATGGTTTTGAACCAGACGCGATTCACTCTCAGTCACATCTGATTCTTGGTCGCATCTGTATGAGAAGCGGGCTTCAAAGAAACATCAGATTGGTGGCAACCAACCACATCATGCCGGAGAACATCCTTCGCTACCTTCCACTGCCTAAGTTCTTAGAGAACAAGTTCAAATCAAAGCTATGGAAAGATGCAGGTAAGGTTCTAGCAAACTTCGACCACGTCACAACGCCAACCAGAAGAGCTGCAGAACTTCTTGAAAGTGCTGCTGGCATGAGCAATGTTCTTGCTATCTCTTGTGGCATTGACGCTACTAACTTCACAAACACGACTCCTACTTCAAACAAGCCATTCAGGATCTTGTTTCTAGGTCGTCTGGACTGGGAGAAGCACATTCACAACCTGCTCAATGCGGTCGCGAAGCTACCTAAGGAAATCGATGTTTATGTTGAAATCGCAGGCGATGGCAACCAACGTAAATACCTAACTGAACTCGCTGTCGATCTTGGTATTGCTGAAAGAGTCATGTTCCTAGGCCATATCTCAGAAGAAGAACTTCCATTGGCATACGAGAGAGCAACAGTGTTTGCCATGCCATCTATCGCTGAACTCCAGTCAATCGCGACCATGGAAGCTATGGCTTCAGGTAGACCAGTTATTGCTGCCAATGCTATGGCCTTGCCTCACTTGGTCCACGATGGCGACAACGGCTATCTATTCGAGCCTGACGATGTTGATCAGTTCACAGAATGCCTACTCAAGGTTGCAACAGCTGATCAGGAAGAGCTGAATCGTCTCTCCGAGAACTCCATTCACCTCATTCAGTCCCACGACATCAAGAAAACACTGGCTATTTTCGAGGGCCTATACAGGGGAGACCAGGACGCTAGAAGAGAGAGCGATGACAACCTTGAGGACTATAACAACCCAATTGGTCGCTTGAGCGAGGCTGTGAGAAGAGCAGAACTTAGGGTTCGCAGACAGGCACTGGTTGCTCTCGGAAAGATAACAGAGCTAGGGGATGACATCAAGGACGGTCTCGATGAACTCAGGGCTGATGTTGTCAAACAGGCTAAGAAAGTGGACCGTAAGGTCAGAAAAGGCGTAAAAAAGACTGTAAATAACGCCAAGAACAAGTTAAAACGTACAGACGAATAAACTAGTGGTGGTTGGGGGAGTTAGCTCAGCCGGTTAGAGCAGCGGACTCATAATCCGTCGGTCGCGGGTTCAAGTCCCGCACTCCCCACCACTTTGTTCGAAGAAGACAAGCAATGTAAACCTTTTTAGGTTTAGGCGCATTCATTGTTATTCGAGTTGTTTCGGTCTTTCCTCTTTAGTTCCGTGTTCGCAAAGGCAACTGCAGGGGCTCTAGTACCCTGTTTTGGCGAGCAAGGTGGATAGTACAGTCTCGAATCGAGGTCCGAGAATGATTTAAGGTCAATGACTTTGTGTATGTAATCGTTATCATAATGCGACCGTTTTCAGAGCCTAAATCCAGTTTTTGTTGTCTATCAGGTGTTATTTTTTACTTAATCTGCTCCTTTGGTGGCGGAGAAACGACAACTAATCGGAGGCATTGAAAAATGAATCGTCAAATCAAGCGGGCATTAAGCACCGCGGCAGCAGTATCGCTAGGTCTTGCAGGTCTAGTTGGAGCAGCAGCTCCAGCCCAGGCAGCTCTTCCAAGCACATCGTTCAAGATCCACCTAAACGTACCTAAGGAAGTTGCTGAGCAATGGAACATTTGGTACTGGAACACTGGAAACGATGGCGTTGGCCCATCTGACAACACCCTTGGTTCATTAACCAAGAACATCAAAGAGACAGCCACAGCAGCTACAGGAACAGATGTAACTCAGGACTGGACTCCAAACTTCATTGGTGAAGATGCCTATGGAGCATACGCAGAGTTCACACTTCCGGTCACTTTGACTGCACTTAACAACGTCATGAGAACTACTGAATCATGGGATGGTCAGGCAGCAGCTCCAGCAGTGCCAGCAGTTGTTGATAACCCTGCAACTCCGAATGTCGATGAGACCGCAGCGGCTATTCCAGCCAAGGTAGCTATTCCTAAAGCTGACAAGCCATTCGGTGGAGACAACATTTTCCCTGCAGGTGAGAGCTGGTGGAACGTCCACACTGGTCTTCGTGAGTACCCACTTACCAAGACAAGCGACTACAAGGTATATATCAACGCCAAGTTGAAGGATGCTCAGGCACAAGGTTGGAACGTGTACACCTGGAACACAACCGTTGCTCCTAAGAAGCTTGTTGACTACGTGGTCTCAACCAGCAAGGTAGTTACTTCAAAGGTTAAGGGAAAGACTGTAAAGAAGACTGTTGTTACTAAGACTTACCCTTACAAGGGCAAGGTCGGAGCAGCCACAACTGGTTTCCCATTCGTTGGTGAAGACAAGTACGGTGCATTTGCGATCATCAAGACAGCAACTGTTTACGCAGGTACTGTCGGTGTTATCGCGCGTCGTTCAACCCCAACAAACGACTGGGCTAAGCAGTCTTCTGACTTCAAGAACGATGCAGGAGCTGGTTTCACAAATGGTCTGAAGTCTGACAAGCCTTCTATGTACCTTGCTCTTGGCCAGCCAGAGAAGTCACCGGTTCACTACACCGCACCAACATTCGTTGGTCGTTGGAGCGCAACAGCTGCATTCGCTGCTGGACAGTTGACTGTTACTCCAGTAGCTCCAGCACACCCATCAATGAAGGGTATGTTCCCTACAAAGATCGTTGTGACTGCAAAGAAGGGTGGAACCACCCTAACTTGTACCATCGAATCTAAAGCAACAGCTGCTGACATCGCTACTGCAGCTTGGGCATTACCTTCAAACTGTTCAATGCCAGTAACTGCGCCACTAGCTGGTGGAGAAGCACAGACTTGGGAAGTCTTTGTTCAGGCATCAGCTCCAAGCGTTGGCACTGCGGTCCTAGGCCCAGAGCCTGCTGCAAAGGTAGTTATATCACCTCCAGCTAGCTAGTTCCAAACAGCTATAGATCTGGGCCCTGCGAAAGCGGGGCCCAGATTTCTGTTAAAAGGTTTGAAAAATGGAAACGATTACATAACGACAGCCGAGTCTTCCGTATCTGCTAAGTGTTTGCAAAATAGTATTATTTTGTCTATAGAAAGGGCATCACTTGTCAATGTTGAATAAATCAATCCGAAAGCGTTTACTTCCAGCCATTTTGGCCTTCGCCTTGATTGCACCCGTGTCAATTACCGTTAGTTCAGCATCAGCTGCTGGAGCTTGTCCAACTGCTCAGTGTGCGACATTAACAGTTCACTACAAGAGAACTAGCGTTCCTCCAAGCTATGGGGATTGGGGACTATGGCTTTGGGCTTTCAAAGCGGACGCAGGACTACCTGAGTCACAGGTGACACCTTTCAGTTCAACACAAATTGATTCCAACGGATTTGCAGTTCTCACAGCTCAAGTACCTATCACGCCGAACGTAACCCAGCTTGGTCTAATTCCTAGACTAAAGAGCGGCTGGACCAAAGACGTTGATGTGGATCGCTTGGTCAATCTAGACGCAAACAAGACTGCCGAGATTTGGATTCAACAGGGAGACGCCTACATTTACAACAATTCAAGTTTCGCGCTCCCTTCAGAAATTTGGGCTGCATCGATACAAACTTTTAGAACGATTAAAGTAACCCTCAGCAAGGCGAATGGAACTGCAGGGCCTGGTTTCTCAATCACAGGCACGGATGCTCCTGCCATTGAAAAAGTGGAGAAGATTAAAGACCTCAATAACGGGGTTACCTCTAGTAACAAGCAATGGTTGATCACAACAGCGACCGATATTCCTCTTGGTTCTAATCTAACTCTTGTTCACCAGGACGCAAACCCTGCAAATGCCTTCGGAAGCAAAGCGATTAACCCAGCAGCTGTTTTCAGTAGCCCGGATTTTGTCAATGCTTACACATACGATGGCGATGATCTTGGAGCGACATATTCAAGCACAAAAACCGATTTCAGAGTTTGGGCACCTACAGCGAGCTCTGTTTCTCTTGTGACATATGCAAACGCGGACTCTGCAAAGCTATCAGGAGCTGTTTTGCCTATGGTGAAGGGCACCAAGGGTACTTGGACAGCATCTCTCAGTGGAGATCGTCACCTGCAGGTTTACATGTATCGCGTAACAGTTGGCGGAAGTACTGAAGAGGCTGTAGACCCATATGCACGTTCAGTAACTGCTAATGGTGTTCGCGGTGTCGTCATCGATCTTTCTAAGACAAATCCAGCTGGCTTCTTGACACAAGTAAAGCCAGCTTTCTCTGGTAAAGCAGCCGACTCAATCATGTATGAGTTGCACGTTAGAGATGCATCTATTGAAGCATCAAGCGGTGTGAAGGCAGCTGACCGAGGCAAGTTCAAGGGACTAGCTCAGCTCGGTACAAGCGTTAAGGTTGGCAAAGTTTCTGGTTCTACCGGACTTAGCTACATGAAAGAACTAGGTGTAACACACGTTCAACTGCTACCGATGTATGACTATGCTTCAGGTGGCGATGAACTAAGCCCTACATTCAACTGGGGCTATGACCCTGAGCACTTCAACGTTCCTGAAGGTCAGTACTCAAGCGATCCTACAAACCCGGTTGCGAGAATCACTGAACTAAAGACTGCTATTCAAGCCATGCACAAGAACGGCTTGAGAGTAACTATGGACGTTGTTTACGGCCACGTTGCCAGCGCTACTGAGTTCAGCCAGAGCCTTATCGTTCCAGGTTACTGGTTTAGAAAAGATGCAAGTGGTAACCTCACAAACCGATCAGGTTGTGGAAATGACACTGCTACAGAGCGTCCAATGGTTCGTAAGTTCATTGTTGACTCAATGAAGTACTGGACTAAGGAATACAAGCTAGACGGTTACAGAATTGACCAGATGGGTCTTTGGGATGTAACTACCATGAACCAGGTTCGCGATGCTGTAAAGGCGATCGAGCCAAAGGCAACAATCATTGGTGAAGCATGGAGCATGGGTGGAGACAGCGGTCTTCCTCAAGGTAATCAGACTCAGCTAGTGAACATGCCTGGTATCGGTGGTTTCAACGATGGAATTAGAAACGCTGTGAAGGGAAGCCCTGATGGCTTGTCTGATGGTGGCTATGTAAACGGAAATCCTGGTGGTACTCTCACGGCTTTGAAGGCCGGAATCATTGGACACACTCCATCAACGGCAATTACTGTTCCTTGGCAGACACTTGATTCAGGACAATCTGTTAACTATGCGGAAGCTCATGACAACATGACTTTGTTTGACAAGCTTTGGGCTGTAAACAACCAGAGTTCAAGAGCTGCTGTTGCAAAGCAATCAAGACAGATTTCAGCACTCTTGTTTGCTTCTCAAGGAACCGCGTTCATCCAAGCAGGTCAGGAGTTCTTGAGATCAAAGAACGGTGATCACAACAGTTATCGATCATCTGATGCTGTAAACAGCTTGAAGTGGACTGAGCGAATTACGCAGAAGGTAACCGTTGATTACAACAAGGGGCTCATTGCAATGCGCAAGGCACACCCAGCGTTCAGAATGAATACGCCTGCAAGCATCCAAGCTAACTTGAAGTTCCTAAATGCTCCTAACAATGTCTTAGCGTTCTCATTGAACGGTAAGGCTGTGAAGGACAAGTGGGGAACGATTGTTGTGATCTCGAACCCGAACTCAACTACGCAGAAGGTCAACCTTCCTGCTACCGGAGATTGGAAAGTAGTGGTTTCTGGAGATAAGGCTGGAGTGACAACTCTGGCTACATTGAAGAAGGCGAAGACTGCATCGGTGCTAGCCAATAGCACCGTGATTATGTGGAAGTAAAACTAAAATGATTAAAACCATATATTCAAGTAAAAGAGAGAATGGGAAATGAAAAATAGAACGAGAAAAATAGTTGGACTAGTAGCTGCACTCAGCGTTGCTGGAAGCGGCCTAACCCTAGCCAACCCTGCATCAGCTGTAAGCAATCTAACCATCTGGGCCGACAAGGGAACCCTTGACACAATAAAGTCCAGAGTCCAGAAATGGGATACAGAGACCGCTGCATACACAGTGACGCTTGTTGAAAGAGACTTCGGAACTGTTAGAGAAGTTCTAAAGACTGCTGTACCTAAGGGTCAAGGTCCTGACATTCTGGCAGGAGCTGCTCACGACTGGATCGGTAACTTAGTGGCTGCTAACGTGCTTCAGCCTATCGACAATAACCTTCCTTCTAACTTCAAGGATGACTTCGTTCCTGGAGCGCTTCAGGCAATGAAGTTCAACGGTAAGTACTACGGTGTTCCAGGGTGGACTGAGAACATTGCAATTCTTCGTAACATCAAGAAAGCTCCTAAGCCCCTTAAGTCAGTTAATGACATCAAAGACGGTGAGCTAGGTATCAACTACGACGCAACAAACTCAGACCCGTACCACATGTATCCATTCCAGAGCATGTTCAGCGCTCCTGTATTCAAGACATACACAAGTGGAGTTAACCAAGGAGACTGGACAGACCAGGTCGGGATGGGTGGTCCTAACGGAGCAAAGTTTGCCAAGTGGCTAGCCCTAAAGGGAACCAAGTTCTTTGGCCCTCCTTCAAACGCCAAGATTTTGTGTGACTTCTTGAACCCTACTAAGACCACAACGGTTAAAGGTAAGAAGGTAACGACTGGTGCAATCAAGTATTGGGTAACTGGTGCATGGAACATCAATGCAATTGAATCAGGCGCTGGTGGCTGTAAGACAGGTCTAAAGGTTGGAGCTGGTTACGCGATTGATCCATTCCCAGCAGGCCCGACCGGAACAAAGGCACAGCAGTTCCTAGGCATTCGTGGATACCTAATGGTTGCATCGGGTCCAAACAACGCAACTAACGTTCCTGGCGCTGTAGAGCTGATGAGATTCATGTCTTCCGAAGCTACCCAGTTCAGTCTTTACGATAACTTCAACAAGACTCCTGCAAACAAGGCTGCCCTCAACAGCGCTAAAGTGAACCCAGTTATCAAGGGCTTCGCTGATGCTGCAAACACTGTACCAATGCCAAACTCTCCAGCAATGGCTGCAGCTTGGACCATCTGGGGTAAGGCGCAGACCAGAATCATCCAAGGCAAAGAAAAGAAGCCAGATCTTGCTTGGGAGGCTATGGTAAAAGCCTTGCAGTCAACAATCAACAAGGCAAACTAGTAAACATACAAATAGTGGGCATCTTATCGATGCCCACTATTTGCTGTCTAGCTAATTGAATAAGTTTTATGCATTGAAAGGCACACATAATGGCTCTAGGAACACTAAAGAGTAGAAAAGGGGAGGGGCCTAGCCTTTCCGGTACTCTCTGGAAACTTGGAGCACTTGGTGTTACCGATGCGGTAGCAGTAACCATGATCATGGTTCTTATCGCGCAAGAACTCGTACTCGCAGCGACTATCAGCATCGCCGTCCTGTTGTTAGTCAACTGGATCTATCTTCGTAAAGGTGGACTGCCAGCGAAGTACCTCGCTCCTGGTGTGCTTTTTCTAATTATTTTTCAGGTTTATGTACTTGTATTCAGCGGATATACCGCTTTCACTAACTACGGAAGTGCTCACAATGGTGACAAAGCACTTGCCATTCAGACAATCAAGAACGCTGCCTTCAGAACAGTAGAAGGCCCTGACTACACAATCAAGTTAGCCAAAGCTAACGATGATGGTGCCAGAGCATTCATTATGACTAGCAACCTAACCAACGAAGTATTTGTTGGTGAGGATGGAAAATTACCTGTTCAGGTGCCTGAAGGCTCATTTGTAAGAAGCTCCGAGTGTGCAGATAAGTATGAGGAAGATACTGCCAACTGTGCAAAGGCAGCTGAGTCGGTTGATGGGTACACAACTCAAAACATTGAATCCCTGTCGCAGCTCGAGAAGAACAAATTTGTTTCGATTCGTGTGGCCACTGATTTAACCAATGACAATGTTGGTGTTCGATCCACTGACTTCACAATTGCTGTTCCAACAGAAGCAACTTTGAAGTATGACGAGGCCGCTGATAACTTTACCGCTTTAGTAAGCGATGACTATGGTGCCTACACCCAGGGTGATGTATTCAAACCAGCCTCTGATGGTTTCTTCAGACTTGATGGAGTTCTAGAGAATGCCAAGCTTGATGGTGGATGGAGAGTAGAAGTTGGTCTCGCCAACTTTGAAACAATCTTCACTGATGAGCAGCTAAGAGCTCCGTTGTTCAAGGTAATCACTTGGACCTTTGTTTTCGCCATTCTTACGGTTCTAACAACCTTTATTCTTGGTTTGTTTATCGCTTTGACCTTCAACAGCGACAAGCTCAAGGGTAAGAAGATCTATAGAGCTGTAATGATTCTTCCTTACGCGTTCCCAGGCTTCCTTTCCGCTTATGTTTGGGTAGGTTTGCTCAACAGAGAGAACGGTTTCATTAATACGGTGATTCTGGGTCAAACTCCAGGATCTGAAGGAAACTTCCCGTGGCTACTCGAAGAAAACCCTGCTCGACTTGCTGTTCTTTTAGTGAATCTTTGGCTTGGTTTCCCTTATATGTTCCTAATCACAACAGGTGCCTTGCAATCAATTCCACCAGAGCTTAATGAGGCGGCTGAGATTGATGGAGCAACCGGTTGGCAGAACTTTAGATTGATTAAACTTCCACTGCTGCTTATCTCAATCGCTCCATTGTTGATTGCTTCCTTCGCCTTCAACTTCAACAACTTTACGATTATCTATCTGTTGACGAAGGGTGGGCCGAGCGATTCGGGCATCACGGATTATGACGTCGGTGGGACAGATATTCTTATCACCTTCGTTTATAAGATTGCCTTCTCTGGTACTGGTCAGAACTATGGTCTTGCCAGCGCATTCTCAATCTTGATCTTCATTGTCGTAGCAACCATTTCTCTAATCAGTTTCAAGAGAACCAAGAAGTTTGAGGAGATCGTCTAATGGCTAACGCAACTCTTTCAAGAAAGAAGTCTTTCAATCCAGCCAAGTGGTTTGTGTCCACTGGTTGGCGACACCTAGTTGGTCTGGCCGTTTGTGTCTTTGCAATCTTCCCGATTCTTTACATCCTGTCGACTTCTCTTTACCCAAACAACGACATTAACAACACAACAGCTCTCTTCCAGGAGTTCTCACTGGCTAACTACGTTGAGCTTCTAGCTCAGGACACTCGACCGTTTGCTAGATGGTATCTAAACACCGTTTACATTGGAATTATCACAGCAGTGGCATCAGTATTCATCAGTGCGCTAGCAGCATACGCATTCTCAAGACTCAGATTCAAGGGTAGAAGACCTGGGCTTCTAGCTTTGATTCTTATGCAGATGTTCCCATCCATTCTCGGGTTAGTTGCAATCTTCAGCTTGATGAGCGACATCGGTCAGGTATATCCACAGATTGGTCTAAACACCCAGCTTGGTTTGATCCTTGTTTACACAGGTGGAGCTCTTGGTGTTGGTACTTATCTAATGTATGGATTCTTCAACACTGTTCCAAAGGAAATTGATGAAGCAGCAACCATTGACGGCGCTTCTCACGCGAGAATCTTCTTCACAATCATCTTGAGATTGGTTGCACCAGTTCTAGCAGTACAGATGCTGCTTAGCTACATCGGTGTCACCAGCGACTACATTTTGGCTTCTATTCTGCTTACAGACCCTAATCAGCTAACCCTTGCAACAGGTCTTCAGCAGTTCATTAGCGATCCTTACTCCAAGGACTGGTCGATGTTCGCTTCTGGTGCGGTGCTGTCAGCTATTCCAAGCGTTATCCTGTTCCTCTTCCTGCAGAGATACATCACTTCAGGACTAACAGGTGGAGCGGTTAAGGGTTAGTAAGCAGGGTGCCGAAGGGCTCTGAGTGTCGTTCTACAAGTTTTTGGTGAAAGAGTTACCTAGCCACGTTCATTGAGGTAGCAGACACCGCACAAAGACTCGTATGTAACTTCAACACCATCAATGGCAACTTGGTCACCCTCGAAGATGAACTCTCCATCGAACTTGCGTCCGTTGAACATGGCTTTGCGGCCACAGCGACAAATAGTTTTTAGCTCTTCAAGTGAATGAGAAAGCTCCATTAGACGAATTGAACCTGGGAAACCCACTGTTAGAAAGTCAGTTCTAATCCCATAAGCAAGCACTGGCACACCATCCAACACTGCCAATTCAAATGCTTGATCCACCTGCTCTCGGGTAAGGAACTGTGCCTCATCAATTAGAAGACAAGCAAGATTCTTGATTCCTGGGATGATCAGTCCATTATTGGCATACTCATGGGCAAGATCCCTAAGGTTTGACTCTGGCGTCACAAGGAAGTCAACATGACGATCCACACCAAGTCTTGAGACGATTGTTGAGTCACCCTTGGTATCAACAGCTGGCTTGGCTATAAGAATTTGCTGGCTACGCTCTTCATAGTTGTGAGCCACTTGCAACAAAGCGGTGCTCTTACCGCTGTTCATAGCTCCATATCGGAAGTAAAGCTTCGCCATTATTAGCCTTTCTGGGCCTGTTTCACATCTAAATCAATGCTAGTCAGCATCTGTCCAGGAAGCGTGTTGATCGGGCTCTGTCGCTACCAAAATTGCTCCGAAACAGTCGGCTAACAGGGGAGTGGTTCCAGAGGTAAGAAAGAAGCCCGCCAGAAGAATCTGACGGGCTTGATTCTTTACAAACTACTTATCTGACTCGATGGCCTTCTGCAGCTGAGCTTCTAGCTCGTGTGCATGATGTCTGGCCTGCTCGATTTCAGTCTTGGTTGCTGGAGTAATGCGGTCCTGGAAGTAGAAGCGTGAAAGAGCAGATCTAACACGTGCTCCTACGGTAATCTTTCCATCGGCATTAGGTCTTGCAAGAGTCGGTTGGTAGTCCTTGAAGTCAACAAGCTTGTATAGCTCGTACTCATCAAGAGGCTCATGAACTTCGATGTATTCACCATGAGGAAGTCTTACGATGCGTCCTGATTCACGCCCGTGAATTGCAACTTCCTTGTCCTTACGCTGAAGAGCTAGACAGATTCTCTTAGTCACGATGAATGCAACTACTGGAAGAACTAGTAGGGAGATCTGCATGGACACCAATACCTGGTTCAAGTTCATCTTGAAGTGGGTAGCAATCAAGTCCGTGCTAGCACCAGCCCATAGAACCGCGTAGAACATCACTCCAGCAGCACCGATTGCGGTTCTGGTAGGAGCGTTTCTTGGACGGTCTAGCATGTGGTGCTCACGCTTGTCTCCAGTTACCCAGTTCTCAATAAACGGGTAGATGGCTACAAGAGCAAGGAACAACAAGCTGACGGTTAGTGGAATCAAGATGTTCATTGAAACGGTGTATTCACCAATCATGAACTCCATACCGGTAGGAGCCAATCGAAGAGCTCCGTCAAGCCAACCGATGTACCAGTCAGGTTGAGTACCAGCTGAAACAGGGGATGGGTCATAGCCACCGTAGTTCCAGATCGGGTTGATGGTGAAGAAGGTTGATATAACCATGATCACACCGAACACGATGAAGAAGAATCCACCAGCCTTAGCAACGTAAACCGGCATTAGAGGGTAACCAACGATGTTGGTGTCTTTTCTACCTGGACCTGAGAAGTGGGTGTGCTTGTGAATAATCAGCATGAATAAGTGCACAGCTAGGAATACAAGAATCAAAGCTGGGATGAGCATGATGTGCAGAGCATATAAACGACCGATGACTACGTGTCCTGGGAACTCTCCACCGAAGAGTAGGGAAGAAATACCTGTTCCAATGAATGGAACACCCTTGATCATTCCGTCGATAATTCTTAGACCGTTACCTGAAAGAAGGTCATCTGGAAGTGAGTAACCGGTGAATCCACCAGCCATCGCTAGAACGAAAAGAACGAAACCAACTACCCAGTTCAACTCACGAGGCTTACGGAACGCACCAGTGAAGAAGACTCTAAGCATATGTAGACCAGCAGCAGCTACGAATAGAAGAGCTGACCAGTGGTGAACTTGACGCATAAGCAATCCACCGCGGACTTCAAATGTTATGAACAAGCTTGACTCGTACGCCTTAGAAATCAGCGCTTCCTTGAGAGGTGCGTAGACGCCATCGTATTTAACTAGAGCCATTGAAGGGTCGTAGAAGAAAGTTAGGAAAGTTCCTGAGAGAAGTAGTACGAAGAATGAATACATCGCAACTTCACCGAGCATGAATGACCAGTGGTCAGGGAAGATCTTGCGACCAAATTCCTT
>JBIJAF010000013.1:0-41207 GCA_044345905.1 Rhodoluna sp. | reverse complement strand
AGGAGCTAGTCGCCTAGCGGTCAACAGGAAGCCTGTGTGGCCGCCCATTCGGTGCTCTGGTCTAACTGCAAGGCCTTGTAAATGCCAGCCACGGACAAGTGATTCAAAGGCTTCCGGTTCTGCGTAAAGGTTGCTGGATCTAATCTCTTCAGTGACCCGAGACAACTGGGTAACGGTAGCCACGTAACAGATTAGAACTCCACCAGGAGCCAGAGCGACAGACACAGACTCAATACATTCCCATGGAGCGAGCATGTCTAGAACAATTCTGTCGACTGATCCCGCTTCGACATGCTTCGGTAGCTCTTCTTCTAAGCCGCCAAGTCGAACATCCCAATTTGTAGGTCTGATGCCAAAGTGAGTGCTGACGTTGGCTTGAGCAATCTCAGCGAATTCTTCTCTTCGTTCAAATGAAGTTAGATGACCTTCAGGACCGATTGCTCGAAGTAGATACATGCTCAATGCTCCGGAGCCAACTCCAGCTTCAATAACTTTTGCGCCTGGGAAAATGTCTCCCATAGTCACAATGTTGGCTGCATCCTTTGGATAGACAATAGCTGCACCTCTTGGCATCGAGAGAACAAAATCTGTTAGCAATGGCCTGAAAGCTAGATACTCAACTCCAGCCTGATTGGCGATCACTGAACCGTCAGGCTTACCGATGATCTCATCGTGCATGATGTCTCCACGATGGGTTCCAAACTTAGCTCCGGCAACCAAAGTTATGGTGTTGAGTCTTCCCTTAGGGCCAGTGAGTTGGACTCTCTCCCCCGCGACAAATGGACCGCGATGCTTTCTTGGTTTGTCGCTCACTAGATTAGTTTCCTCAACTGTTTGAAAGTTACTCCTTCAAGCGTAGGCCAAAGCACTCGACCTGGTTTCTGAGGGATCTCGATGATGTTTGGAATACCAATCGCGTAAGTGCCTGCAGCCTCGGCTGAGGTTAGTCCGGTTACTGAATCTTCGAATGCGATGCATTTGCTTGGAGGAAAACCAAGCAGAGCTGCAGCTTTCTCATAAGCCTCAGGATGAGGCTTACCTCGAGTGACATCGTCCCCTGCAACAATGACGTCAAATGCGTCAAAAGGTATGGCGTCGACTACCTGTTGGGCCATTCGGTGGAGAGACATTGTCACTAGCGCTGTCTTTACCCCGCGCTTACGGAGCTCGAGCAGCAACTCTTTAGCTCCTGGTCGCCAAGGCACCACTTTAGAGAGCTTGCTCTGCACGTCACTGGACAGACGGTTCTTGATCTCGTCTATACCCAACGGGACATTGGTGCGTTCTTTGAAGAGCTTGGAAGACTCATTTAGGTCCTTGCCGATGACGTCCAGGCTGTCAATTGTTGTCCAGGTCCTATTGTGTTCAGCAGCCAAGGACTGCTCGCTGGCCATCCAATATGGCTCAGAATCAATGATTGTTCCGTCCATGTCAAATAGAACGGCGAAGGATGGTTTACGACTTAGCATTATGTGAAAAGTCTAATCGGCTGGAATGAAATAGAGTTCTTATGACTCTTGAAGTGAAATGGTGATTGATTGAACGAGATTTCAAATATCTTTGGTGGCCGCGTACTAATAATCGCGTTAGATGGTTGGACAGATGCTGGGATGGCTTCAACTGGAGCAGTGACCTACATCAAGGATAAGCTAGCCTCCGACCTGCTGGTCTCTATTGACGACCAGGACTACTTCGATCTTCTGCGCCAAAGACCAATCATTGTTCTAGATGAACATGGTGAGCGTGACTTTGTTTGGCCAAGCCTTGAGCTGTTTGGTCCTGGTCCTAAAACTCCAATCCAACAGAAAGACTTGAGCCTCTACTTCCTAATAGGACAAGAACCTGCTTTGCAGTGGCAGTTCTTAATTACCGAACTGGTAGAGATTATTGAAGATCGCGACATTGAAGCAGTGATTATGTTGGGGTCATTAGCTGCTGAGACGCCTCACTCCCGTGCAATCCAGGTCTACAAGAACAGTCAAAGTGCGTCTGTAAGAAATGCGTTAGGTATTGAAAGAAGCAATTACGACGGACGAGCAGGCTTCATTTCTGTTTTAGGTCACGCTCTTGAAAAAGCTGGTCTTCCAACTATCTCTATCTGGGCTCAGGTTCCTCACTATGTTGCATCAATGCCATCACCTAAAGCTGCTCTTGCTCTAGTTAATGATCTTGAAATCATGCTTGGCTTCACCGTTGACCACAAAGAGATCCTTGATGCAGCATTTGAGTGGGAAAGATCAGTAGATAGTTTTGCTGAAGGTGATGAAGACCTTCTTAACTACATCGCAGGCCTTGAACGCTCTAGAGATGAAGCCGAAGCTGAAGAAATGACAACCGATCAGCTTGCTTTGGAGTTTGAAAAGTTCTTAAGACAAAACGAAGGTGATTCTGAACCGCCTAAGAACTAGGCAGTAATCCAGCCGTTGCTCAACATAACTAACAGAGCAATACCAACTACTAATCGCCAAATAACAAAAGGCATGAACGAGCCCTTGTTCAAATACTTCAAGAGCCCCGCAATAACTGCATAGCCAACTACAAACGATGTAATTGTGGCAACGATAGTTCCAGACAACGCAGCAGCATCTAATTGCTGGTAGCTGTCCTTGAACTCGATTAATCCACTTGCAAGAACTGCTGGTATTCCAATTAGAAAAGAGAATCTAGCTGCAGCTGCTCTGTTGAAGCCTGCAAACAAACCAAAACTGATGCTTGCCCCTGATCTCGAGATTCCAGGGATAACTGCGAGAGCTTGACCTAGTCCAAAACCTAGTGCTGTATTGAAAGTCATGTCCGCAACTTCCTTTTGCTTTCTGCCATAACGATCAGCGAGGTAAAGAATTCCAGCGAACAAGATCATCGTGAATGCAACCACCCAAAGAGTTCTAACAGTTTCTTGGATGAATTCTCTTAGCAGGTATCCAGCAAGACCAACAGGTATTGAAGCAATAATGACAAGCCATGCCATTCTGTAATCTGCATTACCGCGGTGCTTTGAGTTGAACACTCCCCTAAACCATGCTTTAACCAGGCGAGCAATGTCTTTAGCAAAGTAAATCAGCACCGCTGCTTCTGTGCCTAATTGGATTGTTGCAATAAAAGCTGTTGTCGCCGAGTTCTTGTCAGATAGTCCTGGAACTTGCATGAGTTCAGAGGCTATTTGAACGTGAGCACTAGATGAAACAGGAAGAAATTCTGTTAGGCCTTGAACAATTCCTAGAATGATCGCTTCTAGGAAATTCATGACCAGTCTTCGTCGTCTTCCGCTAACTCCATAGGAAGCACTTCCCCATACTCATCGGATATTGCTTCTTCATAATCTAGGAAGGCAGTTTTGAGGTGCTCATACGTTGCAACAACTGCTGGGTCTTCGCTACCTCGACCGCTAGAAATCGCCTCGTAATGTCTTTCGAGTGCAGCTACCAAACTGTTCAGAGTGTTACGCGCTTCATGAGCCATGGTTCAAAACTACTCCTGCTAGCCGAAATTGTCATCAACCATGGGCCAAAGTCTTCTGCTGTATTCGTAGTAACATTTAGAACTGGTAGTCAATGATGAATGCCAACCTAAAGTCCGGGTGGCGAAATGGTAGACGCGCTAGCTTGAGGTGCTAGTCCTCGCAAGGGGGTAGGGGTTCAAGTCCCCTTTCGGACACGTAGTTTGAGACAGCTACTAAAGCCCCGGCAGCAATGTCGGGGCTTTACTTATTGATTATTGAAGAGACAGAAAACTAATGACTGATCAGAGCCAAGCGAATGTAGAAGGCCTCTCTTCTGCTGCTCTGTTCTCTATTGAAACCGCTAGAGAAAGAATTATTGGCAAAAGAGTCTTTGTCTTGACTGGGGCTGGTCTGAGCACAGATTCAGGTATCCCTGACTATCGTGGGCAAGGTCGTGTTGCTAAGCACCCAATGACCTACGACACGTTTATGGGGTCTGAACTGGCACAGAAGCGATACTGGGCTAGAAGCTATGTCGGTTGGTCAAGAATCTCTTCAGCTTCGCCTAACCCTGGGCACATTGCATTAGCTAAGGCAGAGGCTCAAGGTCGAATAAGAGCTCTTGTGACACAGAATGTCGATGGACTTCATCAGGAAGCTGGCAGTAAGTCTGTGATTGATCTACACGGTCGTCTAGATCGAGTCGTTTGCATGGGCTGCAAAGACTCCATCGCGAGAATTGAGATGGACAACTTCCTCAAGGAGTTGAATCCTGATATCACAAAAGACGTTTCGGTTGAGTTCACTCCTGACGGAGATGCTGAGGTTGAAGGAACTGAGAACTTCATCGTTCCAAGTTGCTCTAAATGCAATGGTGTTTATAAGCCGGATGTTGTCTTCTTTGGTGAATCAGTTCCAAGTAGTCGAGTAGAACTAGCTCTGAATCTCCTTGAGGATTCAGATGTCCTCTTGGTTGCCGGAACATCGCTGACAGTCAACTCAGGGTATAGATTCGCCAAGCAAGCTTCAAATACCCAGAAACCTATAGTCGTTGTTAACTTAGGTCCTACACGAGCCGATCATCTAGCTAACGCAAAGATAGAGGCGAACACTTCCTTGGCTCTAGAGAGGCTCTTAGTTGACTGAAACAATTCTTGGACTACTACGACATGGTCAAACAGATTGGAACATCGATCTCAGACTCCAAGGTTCCACTGACATTCCTTTGAATGACACTGGACGCGCTCAGGCTCGTTTTGCTGCATCATCATTGAATCGTGAAGATTGGGACGTAATTATTGCTTCTCCCCTATCTAGAGCAAAAGACACAGCAGACATAGTTGCCCTGGAACTAGGCATGAATGTTGTTGTAGTGCAGGAGTTGATTGAAAGGTCTTTCGGAGTAGCAGAAGGACTAGATCACGCTTCTTGGCGAAAACTCTATGAAAGTCACGAAGTCATCGAAGGTTTAGAGTCTCTAGAAGACCTTCGAACAAGAACTGTTCAACTTCTTGATTTGATCGCTAACGAGTATTCAGGCCAAAGAGTCTTAGCAGTTTCCCATGGAGCCTTCATCCGTAAGGTTTTGAATATCGTTACTAACGGTGAATTGCCTCGCGAAGGCGAACGTCTAAGCAATGCATCCTTGAATAGATTTATGCACGCCGATGGTTCCTGGACCATTATTGATTACAGACCAGAGTCCTTAGGAATCTAGTTCTTCAAATTGCTTAAGTAGAGCGTCAGCTGATTTATCCCAATCAAACTTGTCGGCTTGATTTACTGACAAAGCTGACATCTGTTTCCATTGACTGGCATCCTCTAAAGACTTGAGTGCTTTGGCAAGGCTTTCAGGGGTATCAGCATCGAAGTAGGTACCTGCTGAATCTGCTACTTCCTTGAAAATATCAAGTTCAGACACAACAACCGGCGTTCCTAGTTGCATGGCCTCAACCAGAGGTATTCCGAATCCCTCATCCTTGCTGGCTGATACCAACGCGAAAGCCGAGAGTAGAAGTTCTCGGTACTCCATGTCGCTTACACCATTGTGGAAAACAACATTTGCGCAATTTAGTTCTGCCAATTTTTGCAGTGTACTCTTTCGTTGTTCTGAGATTTTGCTCAGCAGATGCAAAGTGAATTCAGGTGCTATTCCTGATCCCTTGATTAGAGTCTCAACATTCTTATAAGGCATGAAGGAGCCGATGTAGATCAAATTCTTAGTGGAAGTCATTGACCTGGCTTGAACCTTATCGACTTTTTCTGGCGCGTTATAGACAATGGCAATTGGTTTACGAGTTAGATGATGCTGCTCCATCAAAATCTTCGTGGTCCTAGATACAGTGGCAACAGCGTCTGCTCGGTTTAGAAGCCATCTTTGTGGTTGGTAACTGAGGTGGTAGAGACGCCAGATGATTCGAACCAGCAGGTTTAGATCTTGAGGAGGTTTGCGGTGTCGATAATAGATCAAGTCGTGCAGAGTAAGTATCAGTTGGAATTTCCTCCCAACACTTCCCATCAGTTGCATTGGTGAAAACACGTGGGTTGCACCCAGTCGGTTGAGTTTGCGAGCTATGAGAAACTCCACTGGAGATTGCGGATTGTTCAATACAACATACTCAATACCTCTAGGTAAGTACTCAAGTTGTCTCAAGTCGTGAATGATTGCCACGACTCGAACTTTGCTTGCCAATGCTTTTACCAGTTCAGCGCTAAATCGACTTATTCCGTCGTGCCTGTCGGTTCTTATGAATCTTGCATCAAAGTGAAGTGTCTGCATCTGTTTGGCTACTTTGAGAAAAATTCGTTCATGACTTCAATTGCTTCAGAAGCTGCCTCATAGTGAACAAGATGTCCGCAGCCTTTAATCTCGTGAACTCTTGCGTTGTCCATAGTCTTCGCAAAGTCATAAACAGCTGATACGGGTGTTATCTCATCAAGTTCAGCGGCAATTAAAAGAACTGGTTTGTGTATCTCTTTAACAAATGGGATCACAACATTCTCTGTCGCAGCTAAATAGGCTTCCCAAACAACTTGTGAGTTAGCGAAGCTATTGAAGTGACTGCGGTGCTGTTGCTTGATCCATTTACGAAGTGCTTTGTCTTTTGATTTGGTTGTATAGGCAGACATCGAGTCAACTAAGAGATAAGTCTTAGTCATCTTGTTGCCAATGTACTCCGGAACAATGTGAGCCAACCAGTAGTAGAACTTCACAAACTCCAGAAGCACCTTGGAGATACCTACGACTTTTCCACCAGCTACTGGGTTCACAAGAACAATCTTCGAGAACAGACCTAGTTTGGCCTCTGTTGAGCTCACAACTAAAGTTCCGAAAGAGTGACCGACCACTAGAGGACTCTTTAGTTCAAGTTTGTCTAGAAATGCTTTGAACCAAACTGAATAGGACTCCAGGGAGTGTTCTACATTCATTGGATCAGAGGTACCAAACCCAGGCAGGTCAGGAGCAATCACGTTGTAGTTGGTTAGGCCGCCAGCAAAGGACTCAAGTCCATGGTGGTCCCCCCTATAACCGTGAACCAGAACCATAGTCTCAGCCTGAATGGTGTTTCCAGTGGTCGCTGGATAAAGCCAGTAGTTGGTGTTCACGCCATCAATCAATACGGACTTAGCTACGGCTCTATCCCGTGCTTCTGCGGTGAGTTCAGCGGAAGATTTCATTTGCACCTCCCATGCCCAATTTCCTCCACTAATTCTATCCAAACAACGACTACAACGACCTACGAGGCAATGTCTGTTGTCCCAAGTAGTCTGTGTGTGTGAATGAAGCGACTAATAAATTGAAATTACCCAACTGGCTAGACACCATCGCAGTTTTTGATACAGAAACTACTGGGCTTAACCTTGCCCAAGACAGAATTGTCACTGCTGCCCTACATAGAATGACTTCGGATGGCGAGATCCTTCCTGGTGGATTCGACTGGGTTCTAAACCCTGGAATTCCTATTCCAGAAGTAGCCAGTAAGGTCCATGGTTTCTACGATAAAGACGTGGCTGAAGCTATGCCAGCTTCTCAAGGAGTTCCGCAGATTGTAGATGCAATTAATGCTTGCTTCGCGGAAGGTATTCCAGTGCTTGCATACAACGCCGCTTACGATTTCACCATCCTTCACTACGAGGCGATCCGTAATGGAGTGAACCCACTTGAATTTGGTTTAGTTATCGATCCTCTGGTTATTGACAAGACAATTGATAAGTACCGCAAAGGTAAGCGAAACTTGGTTTCTGCCGCGGAGCGCTATCAAGTTGAACTACTCGCCGCCCACACTGCTAAAGACGACGCTGTCGCAGCTGGGCACGTGGGACTTGCAATGCTTAGATTCTTCTCTGCGATGGAGAAGCCTGTCGTAGCATTCCCTGCTTCAGCTCAGATTTTGCATGACGAGCAAGCCAAGTGGGCAGATGAGATTGAAGCAAGCTACGCGAAGTGGCGTCAACAGGATGTGCCGGACTACAAACCCGTTTTCGGATGGCCGGTAAAGAAGTTAGCTTAAACAAGAAAATGGACCTCGATTGAGGTCCATTTTCTTAGGTTCAGAAACTAGTTCTGAGTACCGAAGTTCTTGTAACGCTCGTTGAATTTCTCCACGCGACCAGCTGAGTCCATGATTCTCTGCTTACCTGTGTAGAACGGGTGAGACTCTGATGAGATTTCAACGTCGAATACAGGGTAAGAGTTTCCGTCTTCCCACTCAATTGTCTTGTTGCTAGTAACGGTTGAGCGAGTTAGGAAAGATACTCCAGATGCTAGATCACGGAATACTACGGTCTCGTACTTTGGGTGGATGTCAGCCTTCATGAGAAAACTCTTTCAATTCAAAGGGATGTTGTGCTCTAAGCACTCTGTAAAGACTATACCAAAACAGGCCAGGTTCGCCAGTAGTTATTTGGCTCTAACAGCAAATCTTCCTGATTGAAAGGCAACTTCCAGAGGCAAACCATAGGCTTCGCTTAGCTTTTCAGTGGTCAAAGTGTGGTTTATAGGACCACTAGCGATGATTCTCCCCTGGTTTAGGACTAGTGCATGGGTAAAGCCAGCTGGTATTTCCTCCAGGTGGTGGGTGACCATAATGATTGCTGGAGCTGCTGGGTGAGAGGCATATCCGCTCAAGATCTTGATAGTAGCTTCTCTAGAACCAATGTCTAAGCTTGCCACAGGCTCGTCCAAGAGAAGTAGTTCGGGGTCAGGCATGACTGCTCGGGCGATTTGAACTCTTTTCCGTTCTCCATCACTCAGTGTTCCAAATGGTCGATCAGCATATTCACTGAGGTGCCATTCGGTAAGAACTCTTCTGGCTCTGCGTTCATCAACATCTTCATATTTCTCTTTGAATCGTCCCGTAACGGCATATGAAGCTGTCATGACGGCGTCTAGGACAGTTTCTGAATTTGGAATACGACTAGCTATAGCAGTTGATGCAAATCCAATACGAGTTCTAAGGTCAAAGACGTTGATCTCCCCCAGTGCCTCTCCTAGGACAGATGCTGATCCTGAGCTTGGTTGCATTTGAGCGGCGGCTATCTTGAGGAGCGTGGTTTTGCCGGCTCCATTGGGGCCAACGATGACCCAGCGTTCATCGTCCTTAACCGTCCAGGTGATATCGCTCAAGATAGTTTTATCTGATCGCATAACCGATACGTTGTTGAAAGACAGCACTTCATTCATAGGATTTCAGCCTAGGCTATGGAAAATGTAAGGCGTTGTGTGACACACAGTTACCGCTTCAGCGAGTCGCTTGTGAAATAGGCAATAAGGTTTTCTTTATGAACCAAAGCCCTTGCCTTCTAGTCGTGCTCGACGTTGACTCAACGCTCATTGAGCAAGAAGTCATCGAGCTGCTAGCTGACTGTGCAGGAAAACGGCAAGAGGTTGAGGCTGTAACAGAGCGGGCAATGTCCGGTGAATTAGATTTCGCTGCCAGTCTCAAAGCAAGGGTGAGCTATCTCAAAGGACTGCCTGAGAGTGTTATCGAAGAAACACTTGCTAAATGCACTCCAACAAAGGGTGCGAAAGAACTAATCGCAGCAGTGCATGCAGCAGGCGGAAAAGTTGGAGCGGTATCGGGTGGCTTCTCTCAACTACTAGAGCCAATTGCCAAGAGTATGAATCTAGATTTCGCCAGAGCGAATCAACTAGAAGTTATTGATGGAATTCTCACCGGTGAAGTTATTGGAACCATCATTGATAAACCTGCTAAAGCTACTGCTCTAATTGAGTGGGCTAAAGCTTCAGGAATTGATATTGAGAACACTGTCGCCATCGGCGACGGTGCTAACGATCTAGACATGATGGCTGTTGCCGGATTAAGTATTGGCTTCAACGCGAAGCCGAGGGTAAGAGCAGCAGCTGATTTGATCCTTGACTCTGGAGATTTGAGTGACGCTATCGCCCTAATTGGTCTTTAGTGACCAGTTGAATGTAGTCCACCGTCAACGTGGATGATTTCACCAGTTGTCTTAGGGAACCAATCACTTAATAGAGCAACAATTCCTCTAGCAGCTGGTTCAGTGTCTGCTAGCTCCCAGTGAAGTGGTGCACGATCAACCCAGATATCTTCCATGCTTGAGAATCCAGGAATGCTCTTACCTGCTGGAGTGCGAAGAGGACCAGCTGAGATTAAGTTCACTCTGATGTTGTCTTTGCCAAGATAGCGAGCTAGATAACGAGAGGTTGATTCGAATGCTGCTTTAGCAACACCCATCCAGTCGTATACCGGCCATGAAACAGAGGCATCGAATGTTAGTCCTGCTACTGATGCGCCGTCTCTAAGAATTGGTTTTGCAGCCATGGTTATTGACTTCAAAGAGTAAGCAGAAACTTGAACCGCTGTTGCTACATCTGGCCACTCTGTTTCTAGGAAGTTACCACCTAGAGCTGTGCCTGGTGCGAAAGCGATAGCGTGAACAATTCCATCTAGATGTGGCAGGTGTTCTAGAACTCTTGAAGGAAGAGCAGCTAGATCTTCATCATTAGTTGCATCAAGTTCAATAACTGCGCAGGGCTTTGGAAGTCTTAGAGCGATCTTCTCTGTGATAGCCATCATTCGACCATAGGAAGAAAGAACGATGTCTGCACCTTGCTCTTGTGCTAGTCGAGCAACTGTGAAAGCAATAGATGCTTCTGTTAGTACTCCAGTGATAAGAAGTTTCTTGCCTTCTAGAATTCCCATGATTTGTCGATCTTTCTGATTGGTTTATCTTGACTGTCTAATTCTGCCAGCATGTTCAGTGAAATAGGCCTAGTGGCCCATACCAAGTCCGCCATCAACTGGAATAACGGCACCTGAAATGTAGGCGGCGTCATCACTTGATAGCCAAACAACAACCTTTGCTACCTCTTCAGGAGAGGCGAAGCGTCCTGCTGGAATCTTTGCCTTGTATTGGTCTTGAACCTCTTCGCTTAGCTCTGCAGTCATGTCAGTATCAATGAATCCTGGAGCTACTACGTTTGCTGTGATGCCACGACCACCAAGTTCCCTAGTCAGAGATCTAGCCATGCCCACTAACCCGCTCTTGGCTGCCGAATAGTTAACTTGTCCAGCGCTACCGAGAAGCCCAACGACAGAACCGATAAAGATGACTCTTCCAAACTTGGCCTTCATCATGCCTTTGGTTGCTCTCTTTAGCACTCTGAATGATCCGGTGAGGTTGGTGTTTAGAACATCCTCAAAGTCTTCATCAGTCATTCTCATGAGCAAGGTATCTCTCGTGATGCCAGCGTTGGCAACAAGAATTTCTACTGGGCCTAGCTTCTCTTCGATCTCAGCGAAGGCAGCATCGAGAGACACAGAGTCTGTAACGTCAGCTTTAACGCTTAGTGAACCTGCTGGTCCTTCACCACTTCGAACGGTAACAGCTACGCGGTGGCCGGCTTTAATGAATTCCTCGGCTATAGCCTTACCGATTCCTCGGTTTCCGCCGGTTACTAAAACAGTTCTTGAAGTTGACATCTGGTTTCGCCTTCTGAAATAACTAGGTGATAATTGCTAGTGAGCATCACAAGTCTATATCTGGCTTTGTTCAGAGTGCTCGAGGTTAGGAACCTAAAAATTGTCTAAAGCTCAGTCGGTTACTTCACTCGAGGTGTCGCCTGAAGAAGAGCGTAGATCTCGCTTCATAAAGTACACCGTAGCCATGATTATCAGGGTTATCTGTGTGGTTTTAGCCGTCATCGTTCCACTGGGTTGGCTGACAGTTCTCTTCGCCTCTGGAGCGATATTCCTGCCTTATTTCGCTGTTGTTATAGCCAACGCCCAAGGTGCAAACTCTTCTAATTCATCTAGGAATTCTGCAGAAGCTCCAACCATCAGTATTTCTGCTGAATCGTTCAAGGCGGCAAAGAGTAAGAATGAAGACAACAAGTAAGCCTAAGAGAAACTGGTTCAGTTGGGCACTTCTAGTTGTGTCCTTCACAGCTGCCTGCTGGTTTTTATCCCAGTGGCAGTTCGATAGGCAAGCTGAAGTTGTAGCGAAGAACAATCTGATTGAAGCAAACTACAACGCGGAGTCCAAAGAACTAGTTGACGTGCTTAGACCAGATGCGGCTTGGCAAAACAACTTTGAATTCAGGTCTGTTTTGGTTAAAGGTGAGTATCTTCCTGACGAAAGTTATCTAGTGAGAAACCGTCCTTTGAACGCTTATCCGGGGTTCTTGCAACTTGTTGCTTTCAGGACAAACGAGGGTTCGGTTATCTGGGTTGAACGAGGTTGGCTTCCTACTGGTAGTTCATCGGATTCTCCTGATGATGTTCCTCAGTTAAATGTTGCAGAAAGAACTCTACAACTCAGATTGCGTCCATCGGAACCAGATCTTGATAGAACAGCTCCTGAGGGTCAACTCTCAAGTCTTTATCTTGCTGAGATTAGTTCCACCCTCGGAGACGATGTCTACATTCAGGCCTACGGCAGATTGATATCAGAAACACCCACTCTTCCAACGGGACAGAAGATTCCTAAGCCAATCTTGAGTGAAGGCAATCATCTAAGTTATGCACTGCAATGGATTCTGTTTGGGTTGATGGCAATTGGTGCAGTCCTTTGGACTCTTTCGCAAGAGCGTCGAAGAAAAGCTGGGCTACCACCTCGGAAACTAAGAATCCTCAACCGAGATAAAGATGCTGAGATCGAAGACAAACTTCTAGATTAGGAACTACTTCTTAACTGCTCGAAGTGCAACGATTCCAAATCCAACTTTGTTGATGACATCTGCAAACACGTAGATGATTGCAGCTAAACAAACTGCAAGTTCGATTGTTTGAGCGTCTGTTCCAGATATCTCTAGCAACTCTTGTGTCGCAGTTCCAATTGGGTAGATAGCCCAACCAATGATTACGAACTTCTTCATGGATTCGATCGCAGCTTTCATGGCCGCTGTCCCCTTGGTTGGTCTGATGTTCCAGATTGTGTAAGCGATCCAACCCCATGCAAGTGAAGAAATAATGAAGTTAACATAGTTGCCAACAGTTCCAGGTTGACCAACTTCACCGAAGTAGCCAGTGATGATCATGACCAAGTCAGCAAGCACTAGACGATAAGTAGTTCCCTTTGGAGCACCTGCGAGAGATGCGATGATTCCAAACTCAAGAAGTAGAAGGGGTGTTGTAAGAATCCAGTCAATGTATCGAATCGGCATTGTTGATTCAATGGCGGCAACATCTGTAAGACCAGGGAATGAAACGACATCCTTCATCTGCCAATACAAGATAGCTGCGATGAAAGTAATTAGTGCCGCATAAGTAGCTGTTGACTTGTGTTCTGGTTTTAGTTCGGTTCTTTCAAGCACGAAGTAAAGAGTTCCAGCTGCCATTGAGACGAAGCCAAGCATGAAAATGGCCTGCGTGAGTGTTACTAGATTCATGTGTATAGTCCTTTCCAGTTCTCTAAGAGAACACTATTGGGGAAAGGTCGAAATGCTGATTAAGACAGGACAATCAAGTCTCGGTAGCCATCATTCCAAAGGTCTTCCTGTCCGTCAGGCATGACAAGTACCCGCTCTGGGTTTAGTGCGTCTACGGCACCGACATCGTGAGAAACAAGCACGACAGCACCTGTGAAGGAAGCAAGGGCCTTGAGAATCTCTTCACGGCTAGCAGGATCTAGGTTGTTAGTCGGCTCGTCAAGTAGCAGAACATTAGCTCTTGATACAACTAGAGCGGCTAGAGCTAAACGGGTCTTCTCGCCACCACTCAGTACTGCTGCTGGCTTATCTACATCATCACCAGAGAACAAGAATGAGCCCAAAACTTTCCTTGCATCAGTGTCGTTTAGTTCAGGAGCTGAATTCTGCATGTTCTGGAGCACTGTCTTAGTTACATCAAGAGTTTCGTGCTCCTGTGCGTAGTAGCCGATCTTTAGTCCATGACCGGCATCAATTTGTCCAGTATCAGGATCTTCAACAGCGCCAAGAATGCGGAGCAATGTTGTTTTTCCAGCACCGTTCAAACCAATAATCACTACTCGAGATCCTCGGTCAATTGCTAGATCAACCGCTGTAAATATTTCTAAAGAACCATAGCTCTTACTTAGGTTGTGTCCGAATAGTGGGGTCTTGCCACAGGCTTGAGGATCCGGGAAGCGAATGTTGGCGACGCGATCTCTTTCACGCACATCATCAAGAGAACTAAGTAGCTTCTCCGCTCTCTTGTTCATCTGGTGCGCGGCAGATGCCTTAGAAGCTTTCGCGCCAAACTTTGCAGCTTGAAGTTGCAGAACAGAAGCTTTCTTTTCCGCAATCGCACGATCACGCTTACGACGTTCTTCATCGGCTTCACGTTGTTTCAGATAGGCTCGCCATCCCATGTTGTAGATATCGATAACCCCGCGGTTGGCATCAAGGTAGAAAACCCTGTTCACTGTCTCTTCAACGATGTCGATGTCGTGACTGATAACTATCAATCCACCCTGGTAACCCTTTAAGAACTCTCTTAACCAGATAATGCTGTCAGCATCTAAGTGGTTAGTAGGTTCGTCGAGAATCATTGTAGTGGCGTCAGAGAAGAGAATTCGAGCTAACTCAATTCTTCTGCGCTGACCACCTGAAAGCGTTCCAATAGGTTGGCTAAGTACGTTTGGCTTTAGACCAAGGTTGCTCGCAATAGCTGCAGCTTCCGCTTCCGCTGCGTAACCTCCATTGGCCTGAAACTCGTTCTCGAGTCTCTCGTAACGCTCCATAGCTTTGTCATAGACAGCTTCATCAACTGAACCCATCTGCTCTCGAGTAGCTTCAAGCTTCTTCAAAATTGTTCCTAAGCCTCTAGCGTTGAGGATTCGATCGCTGGCTAATTCTTCAAGATCACCAGTTCTAGGGTCTTGGGGAAGGTAACCGATCTCCCCGATTCGTTCTACAGAGCCATTACTTGGTTGGAAATCTCCTGCTATGACCTTGGTCAAAGTGGTTTTGCCTGCTCCATTACGACCTACAAGGCCGACTTTGTCGCCTTTGGATACTTGGAAATTAACCCCAGACATCAACACTCTTGCACCAATAGTTATCTCAAGTTCACGCACGTTAATCATGACGGAACTCCAATTGGTGGTTGATTTGAATGGAAACCAAATTTGGCTTCATGTTCTAGCCTACAATGTAAGAAAAGCAATCAGCATGAAAGGCCTACAAGTGAGCATTGCACAAACCAGAAACCTTCCTCTCATCGACAACGTAATCTCACGTTCACGTGTGTCAGACATCGCACTTGTAGCAGTCGGTGTTGTAATCACTGCACTATCAGCCCAGGTTTCTATCCCTGCACTTCCAGTGCCTTTCACCTTTCAAACCCTTGCAGTTCTTTTAATTGGTTCCACCTACGGTGCAAGCCGTGGAGCAATCACTATGGCTGCGTACGCGCTAGTTGGCGTCATTGGAGTTCCAGTATTCGCTCAAGGCAAGAGTGGCTTTGAAGTCATTTTTGGCGCGACCGGAGGATTCATTCTTGGTTTCATTATTGCAGCAGCAGTTGTTGGTCGCATGGCAGAACTTAAGTGGAGCTCCAACTTCCTAAAGATGGTTGCGAGTTATTTTGTTGGTTCACTTGTTATTTACGCAGTTGGTATCCCAGTATTAGCAATGGCGGCTTTCTCATCAGATTTGATCGCAGCAACTGTTGAGATGTCTAAATACTTCATCTGGGATGCAGTTAAGGCAATCGCAGCCGGTGCTTTGCTTCCATCAGCCTGGGCATTAGTAAAGGCTGCAAAGAAGTAATTAGATCGCGAAACCAATCGCGCGCATTTGCTCTTTACCATCATCAGTAATAAGTTCTGGTCCCCATGGTGGCATCCATACCCAGTTGATTCTGAAAGCTTCAACAACCCCATCAAGTGCCATACCCATCTGCTCTTCAATGACGTCTGTCAAAGGACAGCCTGCTGATGTGAGAGTCATATGAATAAGAAGTGCATCATCCTCTGACTTCTTGAGGTCATAGATCAATCCAAGGTCAACAATGTTAACCCCTATCTCAGGATCGATTACTTCCTTGATAGCTTCAAGTACTTGGTCGTACTTTTCAGGAGTTAGATCTAATTCAGTCAAGTTTTTACGCCTTTACGTAACGGTCGTAACCTTCAGCTTCAAGCTGGTCAGCAAGTTCTGCTCCACCTTGCTCGGCTACCTTGCCATCAACGAATACGTGTACGAAGTCAGGCTCGATGTACTTCAAGATTCTTGTGTAGTGAGTGATCATCAAGACACCTAGGTCGTTGTCCTTGTGTGCTCTGTTAACACCTTCAGAAACAATCTTTAGAGCGTCAACGTCAAGACCTGAGTCTGTTTCGTCAAGGATTGCGAAGCGAGGCTTTAGAAGCTCTAGCTGCAATATCTCGTGACGCTTCTTCTCTCCACCCGAGAAACCTTCGTTGACATTTCTCTCTGAGAATGTTGAATCAATCTTTAGGTTGCCCATTGCTTCGCGAACATCCTTGATCCATGTTCTAAGAGCAGGAGCTTCTCCAGTAACAGCTGTCTTAGCTGTTCTTAGGAAGTTAGAAACTGAAACACCAGGAATCTCAACTGGATACTGCATAGCTAGGAACAATCCAGCTTTAGCTCTTTCGTCCACGCTCATCTCTAGAACGTTCTCTCCGTCCAGCAGAATCTCACCTTGTGTGACTGTGTACTTTGGGTGACCTGCGATTGAGTAAGCAAGGGTTGATTTACCGGAGCCGTTAGGACCCATCACAGCGTGAATCTCTCCGCTATTGATAACTATGTCAACACCCTTAAGGATTTCCTTAGTTCCCTGATCTGTTTCAACAGTTACGTGTAAGTTCTTTACTTCTAAAGTTGCCATGATTTCCTTTTGACCTAAGCCTGTTCGTATTCGATAAAAACTTCGCCGTTTTCGACGAGTACTTCATAAACTCCAACTGGTTCGAAAGCTGGAAGAGTTAGCGGAGCTCCTGTTTCAAGAGAGAACTTTGCTCCGTGTGCCCAACATTCGATTGTTTCGTTATCAACGAAACCTTCACTTAGAGAAATCTCTCCGTGAGAACACTTGTCATCTAATGCGTGGAACTCACCATTTGGGCCCTTGATAATTGCAATCGGGTGATCACCAATCTTTACGCGAAGTGCTCTACCTGGCTTGATGTCATCGACGCCACAGATTCGAATTGCCATTATATGCTCCCTAGTTTCTCTTCTAAGATCTTTGTTAGACGGTCAACAAGTTCATCAACAGCTGTTCGCTGCAGAATGTCGACCAAGAATCCAAGTACGACAAGTCTTCTCGCTTCATCTACAGAGATACCTCTGGCCTGTAAGTAGAACAACTGCTCGTCATCGAATCGTCCTGATGCACTTGCATGCCCTGCTCCTTCGATCTCACCGGTTTCAATCTCAAGGTTAGGAACTGAATCAGCTCTAGCTCCATCGGTGAGAAGAAGGTTTCTGTTCAATTCGTAGGTGTCAGTGCCTTCAGCAACAACACGGATTAGAACATCACCAATCCATACTGTGTGAGCCTTGTTGCCTTGAAGGGCACCCTTGTAGGTAACTCTTGACTTGCAGTTAGGAGCTGCGTGATCAACAAAAGGTCGGTTTTCGATATGTTGACCAGCGTCAGCGAAGTAAACACCGTTCATTTCAACTTCAGCTCCAGGACCTGTAAAGGTCGTAACAGGAGTGATTCGAATTAGATCTCCGCCAAATGAGGCTACTGAGTGCTTTAGGTAAGAGTTTCTTCCAAGTTTCGAGAAGTGTGCAGATACATGTGCTGAACCTTCATCCCAGATTTGAACTGAAACAAGGTTGAGCTTTGCTTCATCTTGGACATCGATTTCAATAATCTCTGCAAGTACACCGTGTCCTGCGTGCTCGATAACCAGAGTTGCGTTGCTGAACTTCTTTGCGATCACTAGAACATGAAGTGCTGAAGCTTGTGAACCAGATCCTGTGATGTTGATAACGAATGGTTCAGAAAGTTGTGCATTGTCTGGAATCTCGACAAGCAATGTTTTACTTGCATTGGTGTAAGCAGCGGCAGCTACCTTGTCTTCAGGAACACCAATGGAACCAACACGCGAGTCAGTACTTTCGATCCAAGAAACACTCACTCCATCAGCAGCACCGAAAGAAACCTCTGAGTCATATTCACCTAGAACATCTGCATCCAAACCATTTAGCTGTTCTGGTTGTAGATAGCGCCATAGATCCTGTAGTGGAGAGACTGCGTCAAAATCAGAAACTGACTTAGAACGTGGACGATCACTTCTGATTTGAAGTGGAACGAAAGAGCCGTGCGTATGCTCTTCAAGACCGTGCTGTGCCGGTTTTTGTGAATCTGACATTAACCGACTGCGCCTTCCATTTGCATTTCAATGAGTTTGTTTAACTCCAACGCATATTCCATTGGAAGTTCTTTTGAAATAGGTTCAATGAAACCTCGAACAATCATTGCCATAGCTTCGTCTTCAGCTAGACCTCTTGATTGCAAGTAGAAGAGTTGCTCATCGCTCACTCTTGAAACAGTTGCTTCGTGACCCATTGAAACATCGTCTTCACGAACGTCAACTGCTGGGTAAGTATCGCTTCTAGAAATTGTGTCAATCAATAGAGCATCACAACGGACTGTGTTAGCTGAATGATGTGCTCCAGGGTTAACTCTGATCTCACCGCGGTAAGAAGTTCTTCCGCCTGCACGAGCAATTGACTTAGAAACAATTGATGACGATGTGTATGGTGCAAGGTGGATCATCTTTGCACCAGCATCTTGATGCTGACCTTCACCAGCAAATGCGACTGAAAGTGTTTCACCTCTCGCGTGCTCACCAGCAAGAATTACTGCTGGATACTTCATGGTTACCTTTGAACCGATGTTTCCATCGATCCATTCCATGGTTGCACCTTCGTGAGCAACAGCTCTCTTGGTCACAAGGTTGTAAACGTTGTTTGACCAGTTCTGAATAGTTGTGTAGCGAACACGAGCATTCTTCTTCACAATGATTTCAACAACAGCTGAGTGAAGTGAGTCGCTCTTATAGATAGGAGCTGTACATCCTTCGATGTAGTGAACGTATGAGCCTTCATCTGCAATGATCAAGGTTCTTTCGAACTGACCCATATTCTCAGTGTTAATTCGGAAGTAAGCCTGAAGGGGAATCTCTACTCGCACACCCTTTGGAACGTATACAAATGATCCACCGGACCAAACTGCAGTGTTAAGAGCAGCGAACTTGTTATCCCCTGCAGGAATAACTGTTCCGAAGTATTCTTGGAAAATCTCAGGGTGCTCTTTCAATGCAGTGTCAGTGTCCATGAAGATAACGCCTTGACGTTCCAGTTCTTCATTGATCTGGTGGTAGACAACTTCAGATTCATACTGAGCTGCAACACCAGCTACAAGTCTCTGACGCTCAGCTTCAGGAATACCAAGCTTTTCGTAAGTGTTCTTGATTTCTTCTGGAAGTTCTTCCCATGTACCGGCTTGCTTCTCAGTTGAGCGAACGAAGTACTTGATGTTGTCGAAATCAATCCCGCTAAGGTCGGAACCCCAGGTTGGCATTGGCTTCTTCTGGAAGTAAGAGAAACCCTTGAGTCTCATGTCCAGCATCCACTGTGGCTCTGATTTGAGGTGAGAGATGTCAGAAACTACGTCAGTGTTGATACCTCTTCTGGCGCTTTGGCCAGCAGCATCAGTGTCAGACCAGCCGAACTCGTAAATCCCAAGGCTATCTAGCTCTGGGCGTTCAATGGCGGACTCTGGCATTGCGACCTCTTTCTGAAAGGTGTTGAGGAACAAGTTTGCAACATGAAAAAGATGTTTAGGTGAAAGACCCAGACTTCTCAGACTCTTTTATGGTTTCGGGACTAGTCTAAGTTTATCCAAACGTTACCTAAAGCGTAACCCCAGCCACGTAATAGAAAGAGCATGTCTTGATTGACAGATTGTTTGGCAGTCACAGAATCCGCCTTTACGCGTGGCTTTCTCTTATCAGTCAGATTCTTATTGTTGTCACCGGTGGCGCTGTTCGCCTTACTGGTTCAGGTCTTGGCTGTCCCACTTGGCCTGAATGTGAACCTGGTTCACTTGTTAATGTTCCTGAGCAAGGAATTCATGGAGTCATTGAATTCGGAAATAGATTGCTCACCTTCCTGCTGCTGTTCATCTCTCTCGCGACGTTCATCACAATCATGCGACTGAAGAAGGGTCACCGCAGGGGATTGTTCTGGACTTCTCTTGGACTTGGACTAGGCATTATTGCTCAAGCTGTTCTTGGAGGAATCACTGTTCTAACTGGTTTGAACTCCTGGATTGTTGGTGCTCACTTCCTCGTATCAATGGTGCTGATCTCAATTGCTACCTTCTTGGTTTGGTATGCCAAAGGACGCAGAAGACTTGAGCCCAACAAGCTGCTCTCGATGATTTCTATGATTATCGTCCCAACAGCGATAGTTGTGATCACAATCGGGGTAGTTCTTACTGGTTCAGGGCCACATGCCGGCGATGCTGAAACCCCTAGAAACGGCTTAGATTCAGAACTTTGGTCTCATTACCATTCCTACCCTGCCTATCTTCTGCTGTTCTTGGCTGTAGTTCAATTAATTCTTAGGTTCCGAATCACCGGCTTGGCTTCCGCCAAGTACTCGCTGGCGTTTGTGGCAATAATAAGCTCTCAAGCTCTTCTTGGTCTTATACAGACTTGGACGGGGCTGCCTGGTGTGCTCGTGGCCCTTCACATGCTCGGAGCTTCGGTTCTAGCAAGCATGACAACCTACCAAGCCCTCTTGAATAAAGCAGCCACAGGTATCAAATGAGCTCTATCTTCTGGTTTCGAAGAGATCTGAGACTTCAAGACAATGAAGCTCTAGTCGCAGCTTTCTCCGAGCCAGGCGGTGTTGCAGCCGTCTACATGCTCGACAAGGCTGAGTATCAAAGCCTTGAAGGAATAAGGCAACACAGCCTTAATGAAGGACTCAGGTCCCTGAGTCAAGACATGGTAAACACTCTCCACATCATCGAATCAGGCTCAATTGAGACGTTTGCTAAAGAATTGCTAACTTCATGTCTAGAAATAGAGTCAAAGGCGGTATTCGCCACAGAATCATTCGAACCTAAAGGCATAAAGGAACAGGATTTCGTTGCTAAGTTCCTTGAATCTAAAGGGATCACTTTACGTTTGGTTGGGTCATCTTACGCTGTTAGACCCGGCACCGTCCGAAAACCAGATGGCACCAATTATCGTGTCTATACCCCGTTTTATAAGGCATGGGTGAACCTAGCCGACGTAGTTCCAAAGAGGCTTCCAAAAGACTTGAAATGGCTGAAAATCAAGCAGAATACAGAGATTCCTGTCCCTAGCAAGAGCTCTCCCCTCAAGGTAGTTGCGGGTGAAGCTTTTGCATTGAGAACCTTTGAGAGATTTAGGGACAGGGCTCTAGACGACTATGACCAACAGCGAAATAGGGCGGATCTAAGCGGAACATCACATCTTTCGCATGCGCTAGCCCACGGCGAAATTCACCCAAGAACTCTGTTGGCAGAACTCGGCGACTCTCCTGCTCACGAAGTCTTCCGCAAGGAAATAGCCTGGCGAGAGTTTTATGCGGATGTTCTTTTCCACTACCCTCACACAGTCGATGACTACTACGAACCAAGGTTCAAGAAGCTTAGGTATGACTCTGGTTCATCTGCTGATGTCAAGTTTGCAGCCTGGTGCAAGGGTGAGACTGGCTTCCCGATGGTCGATGCCGGTATGCGTCAGCTGTTGGCTGAAGGCTGGATGCACAACCGTGTTCGAATGATTGTGGCATCTTTCCTAGTCAAAGACCTTCATTTGGAGTGGACCTTAGGAGCAGAGCACTTTGAGAAACATTTGAGCGACTTTGATCCAGCCTCTAACTCTCATGGTTGGCAGTGGACGGCTGGTTGTGGCACGGATGCTTCTCCTTACTATCGAATATTCAATCCAATCCTGCAGGGTCTCAAATTTGACCCAAATGGCGATTATGTGCGTAAGTATGTGCCTGAACTAAGGCACTTAGAAGGATCTTCAGCTCATGAACCTTGGGAAGTCTTTGATGGTTACTCGGCTGGATATCCAGCCCAGATTGTTGATCACAACACAGAACGTAATGAATCTCTGGCACGTTTAGAGGAACTTAAGAACCTCTAGATTAGAAAACTGGTAGGAAAACAAGCGGATCTACGCCGATTGCTATGAACAACACAGTCAAATAAGTAATTGAGAAGTGAAAGAGCTTCATAGGGTTCTTCACTTCGCCAGCTTTAGTCTTCTGTTGAAGCAAATGAGCCTCAACAATGAACCATACTCCCCCAGCTAAAGCCGTTGCAGAGTAGATCAGTCCCATTGGGTGAACAGGTATCAACAAAAAGGTTGAAGCAACCATTGCATAGCTATAGATAACAATCTGGCTAGCTACCTTCTTCGGATCAGCCACAACTGGAAGCATTGGTACCCCGGCAGCCTTGTAATCAGCTAGGTATTTGATCGACAGAGGCCAGTAATGAGGTGGGGTCCATAGGAAAATCATCAAAAACAGGACTGCAGCAGACCAAGTAACTGTCCCGGTGACCGAGCTAAAACCGATTAACACTGGCATGGCTCCGGCTGCTCCACCCCAAACGATGTTCTGAGAGGTTCTTCTCTTGAGTAGCAGTGTGTAGATGAAGATGTAGAAAAGCTGGGCGGATAGAGCCAATGCAGCGCTTAGCCAGTTCACAAGCAGTCCTAGCCACAGAACAGAAAGAATACCTATCGCGAAGGCAAAGAATTGAGCCTCAAGTTTGTTTAGTTCACCTGTAACCAAGGGCCTCTTTTGGGTTCTACCCATGATCTTGTCTATGTCAGTGTCAATGATGCAGTTGAAGGCATTTGCTGACCCAGCACTTAGAGCACCACCCACCAATGTGGCTAGAACTAGCCAAAGGTTAGGTATACCCTGCTGAGCCAGAATCATGACTGGAACAGTTGTGATCAGAAGTAATTCGATAACCCTTGGCTTGGTTAGCGCCAGATATGCAGCAGCCTTTCGACCAAAAGAAATGGATTCTTTTGGAGCTGATGGGTTGAGGGTTTCCGAGGATGTCATTGGCTCTAGTCTAAGCGAAACAGACTCTTCCGTTACATATCCGTAATCAAATGCGTCACGGGTATAGACTTCAAACGCACTGAAAACAAGCCTGTTATCTCTGATTCTTGGGCTTTAGTTGCTAAAAACGGCAAGGTTGCCGATGAAGAGAATTCATACAGAAACGAAAGAGAGATTGCTGTGTCACTAATCTGGGACAACATCGATTCAAAGTCAGTTGACACCGCCCGTGTTCTAGCTGCGGATGCAGTTGAAAAAGTAGGAAACGGACATCCTGGTACCGCAATTTCCCTGGCTCCAGTTGCATATCTACTATTCCAGAAGGTAATGACACACGATCCAGCAGATGAGAAGTGGACTGGTAGAGACAGATTCATTTTGAGTGTTGGTCACTCTTCGCTAACTATTTACAACCAGCTTTATCTAGCAGGCTACGGCCTTGAACTAGATGACATCAAATCCCTAAGAACTTGGGGTTCAGCAACTCCTGGTCACCCAGAGTATGGACACACCAAAGGTGTTGAAATCACAACTGGTCCACTAGGACAAGGCTTAGCTTCCGCTACCGGTTTTGCTTATGCCGCAAGATTCGAGCGTGGACTCTTTGATCCTGAAACACCAAAGGGTGAGTCTGCCTTTGATCACTTTGTCTATGTGATTGCCGGCGATGGTGACATGCAAGAAGGTGTCACTAGCGAGGCAGCATCACTAGCCGGTCACCAACAACTGGGAAACCTAGTCGTGATTTACGACTCCAACCAGATTTCAATCGAAGATGACACCAAGATTGCTTTCACCGAAGACCTAACAAAGAGATATCAGTCATATGGTTGGCACACACAAACTGTTGACTGGAAAAAGACAGGCAACTACAAAGAAGACATTGCAGAACTTTATGCCGCAATTGAAGCTGCTAAGGCGGAAACAACAAAGCCTTCTCTAATCACTCTTCGCACAATTATCGGTTGGCCCTCACCTAAGAAGCAGAACACTGGAAAGATTCATGGTTCAGCACTTGGTGCAGAAGAACTTGCTGGTCTAAAGACGGCTCTAGGTTTTGAACCAGAGAAAATTTTTGAAGTGCTTCCAGAAGTAATCGAGCACACAAGAACAAACGCAGCTGCTCGTGCTGCTACCGCTCGTTCATCTTGGCAAGCAAAGTTTGATGCTTGGGCAGCTGCTAACCCAGACAAGAAGAAGTTGTACGACAGGGTTCAATCAGGCCAGACTCCTAAAGAACTTGCATCTGCTCTTCCAGCTTTCGAAGGTGGAACAGAAATCTCTACTCGTTCAGCTAGCGGAAAGGTTATCAACGCTATCGCAGCTGTTATGCCAGAACTTTGGGGAGGATCTGCTGACCTTGCAGAATCAAACAACACCACTATCGAAGGAGCGAAGTCATTCGTACCTGCTGAATGGTCAACTCACGAATGGACAGGTAACCCTTACGGCCGTGTTCTGCACTTCGGTATTCGTGAGCACGCAATGGGTGCGATTCTGAACGGTATCGTCTTGCACGGTAACACTCGTGCATTCGGTGGTACTTTCTTGATCTTCAGCGACTACATGAGACCTGCTGTTCGTCTTGCAGCTCTAATGAAGGTTCCATCAATCTTTGTTTGGACGCACGACAGCGTTGCTCTGGGCGAAGATGGTCCTACTCATCAGCCAGTTGAACAGCTTGCAACTCTAAGAGCCATCCCAGGGTTAGACATTGTTCGACCAGGAGATGCTAACGAAGTTGCTTACTCTTGGAAGACAATTCTTGAGCGCAGAGAAAACCCAGCGGGTATTGCTCTAACTAGACAGAACATTCCAGTCTTCAACCGAGGCGAAGCCGATGCAACTGGTGCTGTCTTCGCATCTGCTGAAAACACATCAAAGGGTGCCTACACACTTATCGATGCATCAAATTCAAAGCCAGAGCTAATTCTTATCGCAACTGGATCAGAAGTTCAGTTAGCTGTTGAAGCTAGAGACAAGCTCGAAGCAGATGGAATCAAGACCAGAGTTGTTTCAGCACCTTGTGTTGAATGGTTTGACGAACAGTCAGCTGAGTATCAAGAATCAGTGCTGCCATCATCGGTCGCAGCAAGAGTTTCTGTTGAAGCCGGACTTTCACTTGGTTGGAGTAAATATGTCGGCCGTTCAGGTGAGAGTGTTTCTATCGAGCACTTCGGAGCATCTGCTGACTACAAGACCCTATTCAGAGAATTCGGGATGACCACCGACGCTGTAATCGCAGCCGCACACAAATCGCTTAGCAACTAACTAAACAGGAGAACTAACAATGACCAGTCCACTAGCTCAGGTAGCAGCAAACGGCGTCAGCATTTGGCTTGATGATCTTTCTAGAACTCGTATTGCTTCTGGTGCTCTTGCAGAACTTATCGACTCAAGAAATGTTGTTGGTGTTACAACAAACCCAACAATCTTCGCTCAGTCAATTGGTAAGGGAGAAGGCTATGAGGCTCAAGTTGCTGAACTAGCTAAGGCTGGAGCAACAGCGTCTGAAGCGATCTTTGAGATCACTACTAAAGATGTAGCAGATGCATGTGATGTATTCGCTGGAGTTTATGCAAAGAGTCACGGCTTTGATGGCAGAGTTTCAATCGAAGTAGAGCCAGGTCTAGCCAACGACACTGCAGGTACTGTTGCTCAGGCAAAGGAACTGTTCGCGAAGGTAGACCGTGAAAACGTAATGATTAAGATTCCTGCCACGAAAGCAGGGCTAGCAGCAATTACTGAAGTTATTTCGAACGGCATTAGCGTAAACGTAACCCTGATCTTCTCTCTTCAGCGTTATCGTGAAGTAATTGAGGCATACAAGGCCGGTATTGCGTTAGCTCTCGCAGCAGGAAAGGATCTTTCTAAGATTCACTCTGTCGCATCATTCTTCGTGTCTCGTGTTGACACAGAGATAGACAAGCGTCTGGCAGCAATCGGTACCAGTGATGCAACTGCCATGAAAAGCAAAGCTGCCCTTGCTAACGCAAGGCTTGCGTATGAAGTGTTCGAGCTTGAATTTGCCAAGAATGACTGGAACGCTCTTTCGGCAGCCGGAGCAAACAAGCAAAGACCACTTATGGCATCAACTGGAGTAAAAGATCCAGCACTTAGTGACACTCTTTACGTAACTGAGTTGATCGCTCCAGAGCTTGTGAACACCATGCCTGAGAAAACTATGGAAGCTGTATTTGATCATGGAATTGTTCCTGCAAACAGCATTGTTGGAAAGTATGCCGAGGCGAAGTCTGTCCTTTACGCAATTGAGGCCATGGGAGTGTCTTACGATGAGGTAACTGAGCTTCTTGAAACTGAAGGTGTAGATAAGTTCATCGTTTCTTGGAATGAACTAGTCGAATCTGTTGACGAAGCACTAAAGGCATCTAAGTAATGTCAGTAAGCGTTAGAGTCTTCGGCTCAGCCGCTAAAGCACTTGAGTCAACTTTAGAAACCTTGGTGGCAGACAAAATAGCAAGCAGAATTGCAGCGAAAGATTTCACTCTCTGGGGTAAAGATGCTGAAGCTGAATCATTAATCCGTCTTGGCTGGGTTACATCCGCAACTGATTCCCAATACCTCGTGTCTGAAATCATTACCCTAAGGGATTCCTTTAGAGCACAAGGCATCAATCGATTTGTGTTGTGTGGCATGGGAGGATCTTCTCTTGCACCAGAAGTCATCACCAACAAGTACGGCGTTGAGTTGGTTGTTCTAGATTCAACATCTCCAGACCAAGTTCGTTCAGTTGTGAGCAATAACATTGAGCGAACTGCAATTGTTGTCTCATCTAAATCAGGTTCAACTGTTGAGACTGACTCGCAAAAGAGAATCTTTGAAGAGGCATTCACTGCTGCAGGCATTGAAAAGACAGAGCGAATCGTTATCGTCACAGATCCTGGTTCACCTATGGACGCTGCTGCCAAAGCAGATGGCTATAAAGTATTCAATGCAGATCCAACAGTAGGTGGACGTTATTCGGCTCTAACAGCTTTCGGATTGGTTCCTTCTGGGCTAGCTGGTGTTGGCATTCAAGAGATTCTGAATCAAGCACAAGAAGCAGCATCCTCCCTTAGCAATGATGATTTGTCTAACCCAGGTCTAGTTCTTGGAGCAGCTCTTGCAAGATCGTCTAACGGTAAAGAACTTAAGGACAAGATTGGTCTAGTTGCGGACTCATCACTTCCTGGTTTCGGAGACTGGATTGAACAGTTAGTAGCTGAATCAACTGGGAAACAATCAAAGGGAGTTCTACCTGTAGTTCTACAAGCTTCCAGCTACGAGACTTTCGCGGACCTAAATGACATGTTACTTGTGAAGATCTCCGCTACTGGCCACTCAGTTCTCGACGATGGGGTGAGTATTGTCGCTCCCCTAGGTGCCCAATTCCTGTTGTGGGAATTCGCAACCGCTGTAGCAAGCAGATTGATTGGAATTAATCCTTTTGATCAACCAGATGTTGAATCAGCCAAAATTGCTGCTCGTGGCATGCTGGAGCGGAGATCGGCAGCCACTGCTAGCCAATTCACCTTTGACTCAATTGAAGTTAGCTCTCTTGCTCTAGATCTCGATGGCATCACTGGAGTTCCGACTGCGTTAGTGAAACTACTTTCAGAACTTGCATCAGACGGATACATTTCTGTTCACGCATACATGGATAGAAATGCTGCGGTGAGTGCTGAAGCACTTAGAGATGCTTTGTCTTCTGTTGCAGATCGTCCAACTACATTTGGCTGGGCTCCACGATTCCTTCACTCAACTGGTCAGTACCACAAGGGTGGACCAGGTCAGGGTGTTTACCTTCAGTTGGTAGCCAAGACAAGCCAGGATGTTCATGTTCCAGGGAGAGATTTCACCTTCGGTGAACTTATTGCCTCTCAAGCTGCAGGTGATGCAAAGGTTCTAGCAGATTTGGGTAGACCAGTTCTGACACTGACATTGAATAACCCTGCTGAAGATTTCAATACTATTTTGCGAGCAATCGGCTAAGGAGATACAACTCAATGAGTGAAGTGAAGTTAGGTCCTGGAGTTAATCCACTTAGAGACCCGCTAGATCGAAGACTCAATCGTATTGCTGGACCTTCTGGCTTAATCATCTTTGGCGTTACTGGAGACCTAAGCCGCAAGAAACTAATGCCTGCCGTTTACGACCTAGCAAACCGTGGTTTGCTTCCACCTGGTTTCTCGCTTGTTGGTTTCGCTAGACGAGACTGGGAAGACCAAGATTTCGGACTTGTAGTTAAAGAAGCGGTTAAGGAGTATGCAAGAACTCCATGGAGTGAAGAGATTTGGGAGCAGCTCTCCCGTGGCATTCGATTTGTTTCAGGCGAATTTGGCGATGACGCTGCTTTCGACAAGCTACGAGAGACAATCGAGACGCTTGACGCTGAGCGTGGAACTAACGGAAACCATGCTTTCTACCTAAGCATTCCCCCAAAGGCATTCCCATTGGTGACTCAGCAACTTTCTCGTTCTGGTCTAGCAGACCCTAAGCCTGATCAGTTCAGAAGAGTTGTGATTGAGAAACCTTTCGGTCATGACCTGCAATCTGCTCGTGAACTCAATGAAGTTGTCGAATCTGTCTTCCCTGCCGACTCAATTTTCCGAATTGATCACTACCTTGGAAAAGAAACAGTTCAGAACATTCTTGCTCTCAGATTCGCTAATCAGCTTTACGAACCTCTCTGGAACAACAACTATATCGACCACGTCCAGATCACAATGGCAGAAGACATTGGTGTTGGTGGTAGAGCAGGTTATTACGACGGCATCGGCGCAGCTAGAGACGTCATTCAGAACCACTTGCTACAACTTCTTGCTCTAACAGCTATGGAAGAGCCTGTGTCTTTCGATGCAGCAGACCTGCGTGCAGAGAAAGAGAAAGTTCTATCTGCTGTTCGACTGGCTGATGATTTAGGAAAACACACATCACGTGGTCAGTACGTTGGCGGTTGGCAAGGTGGCGAGAAAGTCACTGGTTTCCTTGATGAAGAAGGCATGAACCCTGAGTCGGTTACAGAAACTTTCGCGGCAATGCGATTGGACATTAACACCCGTCGCTGGGCTGGTGTTCCTTTCTATCTGCGTGCCGGAAAACGTTTAGGGCGAAGAGTTACAGAAATTGCAATTGTGTTCAAGCGTGCTCCTCAGCAGATTTTCGGCGAGAGTCAAACATCTGCACTTGGTCAGAATGCTTTAGTGATTCGAGTTCAGCCAGATGAAGGTGTAACAATCAGATTTGGTTCTAAAGTTCCTGGTGTTGGCATGCAGGTTAGAGATGTGACCATGGACTTTGGCTACGGACACGCATTTACCGAGGCTAGCCCAGAAGCTTATGAGAGACTTATCCTCGATGTTCTGCTTGGTGATCCACCACTATTTCCTAGACATGAAGAAGTAGAGCTCTCTTGGATGATTCTTGATCCAATCGAAGAGTATTGGGCTAAGAATGGCAAACCAGAACCTTATCGCCCTGGTACCTGGGGACCTGAATCGGCAGACAAAATGATGGCTGCTGACGGCAGAGCTTGGAGACGTCCGTGATTAAGAATCTAGAAAACACAACAACTTCACTTATCTCTAGGGAACTAGTCACTATCCGTGAAGAAGGTGGTGCTGTCGCACTAGGAAGAGTCCTCACTCTCCTTGTTCAGACAAAATTCTCGGGCATTGAAGAAGCCATTCTTGCAGCGAACGAAGCTTCACGTGCTCATCCATGTCGAATCATTGTGCTGGCCGATGAGGACACACAAAATAACGCAGAACCAAGACTTGACGCAGAAATTCGTGTCGGTGGCGATGCTGGTGCTTCTGAAGTTATTGTGCTGAGAGCCCATGGCGAAGCTGCAAGCGATCCAGAGAGTCTTGTTACGGGACTGCTACTTCCAGACGCTCCTGTAGTTGCCTGGTGGCCTGGTGAAGCACCTATCAAGCCATCAACCTCTGCAATCGGACGCATTGCTCAACGAAGAATCACCGATGCCGCAAGTCAAAAAGACCCTCACGCATGGCTAATTTCACTGGCAAACAACTACGAACCTGGCGACAGCGACTTTGCTTGGACACGACTGACACTTTGGCGAGCTCAGCTTGCAGCAATCCTTGACCAGCCTCCTTATGACCCGATTACAAAAGTTGTTGTGACAGGTGCTGTCGACTCTCCTAGTACAGACCTACTAGCTTCATGGCTTGGTCAGAAGCTTGGTGTCGAAGTTGAACTAGTTAGAACCGATCGCGGTAAAGCTGTTTCTGGCATTAAGGGAGTAAAACTTGAGCGCGAGTCGGGTGAGATTGAGATTGTTCGAAATGCTCCTGATGTTGCAACTCTCTTCCAACCTTCGCAACCGACAAGAGACATCAACCTACCTCGCAGATCTCTGAGAGATTGCTTGATTGAAGACCTGCGTCGCCTAGACAGCGATGATGCCTTCGGTACCCTAATCCTCGCTGGATTTAAGAAGTAGAAACCTCAAGTTAGCAGAAGGTATTCGTTATGAAATCAGTTGAAGTTCGCAAAGCAATAAATGCTTTGGACGTTGCTCAGCAAGCTTCATCTGAGATTATCGAAACCATAAAAGTCGTTCTATCAAAAAAGAACTCGGCACACATCGCTCTCACTGGCGGGACTGTTGGAATCTTGACGCTGGAAGTTCTTGGCAAAGCCATTTCAGAAGAAAAGCTAGACATCTCTAAAGTGCATTTCTGGTGGGGTGATGAACGTTTCGTAGAGAGTAATTCAAAAGATCGAAACTTTTTTCAGGCAAAGAATGCCATGCCGAATGTGCTCGGAGCAGAATCAGAAAAGATTCACGCATTTCCTTCATCTGATGATGGATTAGAACTCGAGACTGCACAAAGAGAGTTCGCTGCGCACATGAAGAAAGTCTTTGTCGAAATTCAGCCTGCTATGGATCTAATCATTCTTGGCATGGGTCCTGATGGTCACGTAGCTTCGCTTTTTCCAGGAATGAATCACAATGGCGATCTAGTAGTCGCAGTAGATAACTCCCCTAAGCCTCCACCTAAGAGACTAAGTTTCTCCCTGGATCTGATTAATCGTTCGGAAAAAGTAATCTTTGTGATTGCAGGTATTGATAAAGCCGAGGCAGTTGAGTCGGTTCACAGGAATCCAGATTGCGACCTTCCGGCAGCAAAAGTCGAAGCTAAAGGTCAAACTTTGTGGATTATTGATGAGGCAGCAGGTGCTGCTTTCTGGAGCTGCTAACTAAGACTTTTTAGTCTTCGCCGCTTTCTTCGCTTCCGCTTTTGCTTCTGCTAGAAGACGAACGCGACGCTCTCTAACAAGTGCTACAGCTTCGTCTAGAAGATCCTTAGCCTCTTGTGCTGTTCTTCTTTCCTTCACGTATGCAAGGTGAGTCTTGTATGGCTCGTGCTTTGCGATCTGCGGTGGGTTGTCTTTGTCTTGTCCAGCAGGAAGTCCGCAGTGTGGGCAATCCTGTTCGACTGGAAGTTCTGAAGTTTCTACGCTTGATGCGAAGGATGATGAGAAGCTGTGGTTGTTGCAGCAGTAGTAGCTAATAGTAATGCGTTCGGCTTGGAAACCGTTGTCCTGCTCACCCATTGGGCCAGCTCCAACGCGAGAACCTCTGATCGCTGCTGTATTACCGCTCATAAGTTATACCCAAGAATAAGTTGACGCTAGGCCAAGAATGATTACTGTTACAACCCAAACAAGACCGAGGATGACGGTGATTCGGTTCAGGTTACGCTCAGCAACACCTGATGAACCCATTGTGTTGTTGATTCCACCACCGAACATGTCGCTTAGACCTCCACCGCGTCCCTTGTGAAGAAGTATCAGAAGAGTAAGAAGCAAGCTCGTAACACCTAGAAGGATGTTCAAAGCGATAATAATTCCAGTCATTTGTCTGTTCTTTCGTTTCCGGGAGACGGCTAATCTCCCTTGTAAATTATAAGGTTAGGTGCTTTAGGAAGCGAGATATGCCTGAGAACTCGTCAACATCGAGGCTGGCTCCACCAACCAAAACCCCGTCAACTTCAGGGCTTCTAAGGAAGCCAGCAACGTTTCCAGCCTTTACTGAGCCTCCATAAAGGATTCTGGTGCTCTGGGCCACTTCAGGACCTAGAAGCCCTTCAATGGCTTCTCTAATCTTGCCTGCCACAGCTGCAGCTTGCTCAGGAGTGGCTACTTGTCCTGTACCAATAGCCCAAACTGGCTCATAAGCCACGATGAACTCGCCTACCTTCGCATGACCTGACAGAGCAGCCAAGATCTGTCGAACTGGAACAGCACTCTGACCCTCAGTCTCCAGTTCTTCGAGTGTCTCGCCCACGCAGATAACTGGTACTAGACCATGTTTGAACGCTGCCGCAACCTTTGCCTGAACAACGATGTCATCCTCGTGGTGGTAGCTTCTGCGCTCGCTGTGACCAATGAGTACGTACTGAACATCAAGCTTCTTTAGGAAAGCACCTGAGATGTCACCTGTGTATGCACCTGAATCGTGTTGACTTAGATCTTGAGCCCCAAGAGAGATTGAATACTTTTCAGCACTGATGAGGGTCTGCACGGTACGAAGATCCGTGAACGGAGGGAATACAGCAACCTCCGTCTTTGTGTAGTCATGATTCGCATCAGCTAGAGTCCAGGACAGTTTCTGTACAAGAGCTATTGCTTGCTGGTGATCCAGGTTCATCTTCCAGTTACCTGCGATGAATGGAACTCTTTCTACACTCACTTCAAAACCTCTAATCCTGGCATTGTTTTTCCCTCTAGGAATTCTAGGCTAGCTCCACCACCGGTTGAGATATGTGAGAACGCAGAGTCCTCGAACCCAAGAATACGAACTGCTGCAGCAGAGTCGCCCCCACCAACAACAGATAATCCGTCAACTTCACTAAGCGCTTGAGCAACTTGCTTAGTTCCGTTAGCAAAGGCATCAATCTCAAAAACACCCATTGGACCATTCCAGAAAACAGTTTTTGCTGAACGAATGACCTTGGCAAAAGCTAGTGCACTCTCAGGACCAATGTCTAACCCAAGTCCAGAACTTCCGAATGGAGTTTCCTCTATCTTAGACGCTTTGGTGATTTGTACTTCCGCGTCTGCGCCAAACTTGCTGGCCACAACTATGTCTGTTGGCAATACAACTTCAACACCGAGTTCTTCCGCACGCTTTAGATATCCTCGAACAGTCTCAATTTGATCTACTTCTAGAAGGCTTGAACCAACTTTGTGCCCAAGTGCTGCCAGGAATGTGAACACCATTCCACCACCAATTAGCAACTGATTAACGTGAGGCAGAAGGTGATCAATAACACCTAACTTGTCTGAAACTTTTGAACCACCGAGAACCACTGCGTAAGGACGTTCCGGTGTTTGAGTCAATTTAGTAAGAACTTCTAATTCCTTTTGAATTAAGAAACCAGCAGAGCTGGGAAGTAGTCCGGGAAGTTCGAACACCGAAGCCTGCTTGCGATGAACGACACCAAAGCCGTCACTTACAAAGAAGTCTCCCAAGCTGGCCAGCTCTTTAGCGAAGACAAGACGCTCGGCCTCATCTTTCGCTGTCTCCCCTGGACTGAATCTAAGGTTCTCAAGAACCAATACCTGACCGTCTTCAAGGTTAGAAACCCTCGAAGCTGCGTCTTCGCCAATGGTTGTTGAACTGAAAGAAACAGAAGCGTCTAGGAGCTCTCCCAAGCGATTGGAAACAGGCTCTAGCGAGTACTTGCTAACTGGAGATCCATCAGGTCTACCAAGGTGGCTAATGATGATTACCTTGGCTCCTTGTTCCAGAAGATAGTTCAAAGTTGGAAGAGAGGCAATGATTCGTCCATCGTCCGTAATTCTTGAACCATCTAATGGCACATTGAGATCGCAGCGGACAATTACCCGCTTTGACTTTAGATCTGGAAGGTCGGCTAGTGTGCGCATTTATTGAATTAGAGCTTTGCTGCAACTAGTTCAGTTAGATCAACAAGACGATTTGAGTAACCCCACTCGTTGTCATACCAAGAAGAAAGCTTCACAGTTGTTCCACCAATGACACGTACTAGACCAGCATCAAAGATTGATGAGTGTGGGTCTGTAACGATATCGCTTGAAACGATTTCGTCTTCGGTGTACATAAGGATTCCCTTTAGCGGACCAGCTGCTGCTGCCTTATAAGCAGTCTTGATCTCATCAATGGTTACTTCCTTTTTTGAAACAAGTGTGAGGTCAGTAATGGAACCAGTTGGCACTGGAACTCTAAGTGCAAAACCATCTAGCTTGCCCTTTAGTTCTGGAAGAACTAGTCCAAGTGCCTTAGCGGCACCAGTAGATGAGGGAACGATGTTGATTCCAGCTGCACGTGCACGACGTAAATCGCTGTGTGGGCCATCTTGTAGGTTCTGGTCTGCTGTGTATGCGTGAATGGTTGTCATAAGACCGTTTACGATTCCGAAAGTGTCGTTGAAAACCTTTGCCAATGGTGCAAGGCAGTTGGTTGTACAAGAAGCGTTAGAGATGATGTGGTGGTTAGCTGGGTCGTATAGGTGCTCGTTCACACCAATAACGAAAGTTGCATCTTCACCAGTTGCTGGAGCAGAAATGATTACTTTCTTAGCTCCTGCTTCGATGTGCTTGACAGCATCCTTGGCATCGGTGAAACGACCGGTTGACTCGATCACGATGTCTACACCCAGATCTCCCCAACCTAGGTTCGCAGGGTCACGCTCAGCCAATACCTTGATTGTTGTTCCGCCAACGTGAATGTTCTGCCCTTCGACAGTTACATCCATGTTTAGGCGACCCATTACGGAGTCATACTTTAGAAGATGAGCTAGACCCTTAGGGTCGCTTAGGTCGTTTACTGCAACGATCTCTAGGTCAGTTCCCTTGGCAAGTTCTGCTCTTAGAAAGTTTCTTCCAATTCGTCCAAAACCGTTGATTCCAACGCGTGTGGTCATAGTTTTACTCCGTTATTTCGGGCACCGCTAACGATGCATATTTGAGGGTTTTTTGGCTTCTAACCACTCAACGTTGGGTGGGATACCTTGCTTTTAGGGTAGCAGAAGAGTTGAGGTGTTCTTGCTAGCCTCGAGGAAGCGTGCCTGTACATCAACCCAGTTCACGATGTTCCAGAAGGCCTTAACATACTCAGGCTTCACGTTCTGATAGTCCAGGTAGAAGGCGTGCTCCCACATGTCCAACATCAACAGCGGGATAGACCCCACTGAAAGATTGCCCTGGTGGTCATAAAGCTGCTCAATAATGAGTTTCTGACCCAAGATGTCCCAAACCAAGATAGACCAGCCAGAACCCTGAATACCAAGCGCACTGGCTGTGAAATGGGCTCTAAAGGCGTCAAATGAGCCGAAATACTCGTCAATAGCAGCTGCTAGGTCGCCAGTTGGCTTGTCGCCACCTTCTGGTGACATGTTCTTCCAGAAAACAGTGTGATTGACGTGACCTGCCAGGTTGAAGGCAAGATCCTTCTGGAACTTGTTAACCATGGTCAAATCGTTCTTGTCTCTAGCTTCAGCTAGAGCGTCAAGCGCTGAGTTAGCACCATTTACATAAGCCAAGTGATGCTTGTCGTGGTGCAATTCCATGATTTTTCCAGATATGTTCGGCTCTAGAGCCCCGTAATCGTAGCTGAGGTCTGGCAATACGTATTTGCTCATGATTTTGCTCCTAATTAGTCGTTGTCTTGTGATTCAAGTTCAGTGTTTGGAATTCCCTGCTCTGCTGCAACTTTATCCGCTAAAGCCAATAAACGACGGATGCGTCCAGCGATGGCATCTTTAGTCAACGGTGGCACAGCCAGTCTTCCTAGATCATCCAGGCTGGCATCGCGGTTATTGAGACGCAGTTCCCCGGCTACCCTCAAGTGCTCTGGGATGTCATCGCCCAGAATCTCCATTGCCCGCTTCACTCTTTGGCCAGCAGCGACAGCTGCCTGAGCTGATCTCATGAGGTTAGCGTTATCGAAGTTTGCCAGTCTATTTTGTTTACCTCGAACTTCTCGCCTCACACGAAGTTCTTCATACTTTAAAACCACTCCGTGAGCGCCTACGTGCTTGAGGATTTCGACAATGGCATCGCCTTCACGAACTACAACTCGATACACGCCACGAGCTTCTCGAACCTTCGCAAATACATCTAGTCTTCTCGCGATACCAACCAGGGCCATAGCCGCTTCATTGCCTGGTGCTGTAATTTCTAGAGTTGCTGATCTTCCTGGGTCAGTTAGTGAACCATGTGCGAGGATCGCCCCTCGCCAAACGGCTTCTGCATCTGCTTTACTTCCAGATACCAGGGCAGCTGGTAATCCTCTTACCGGACGATTCTTAGTATCAATTAGTCCAGTCTGACGAGCAAGAATCTCAGCATTCTCAGTTACCTTGATTCGGTAATGAGCGGTCTTTCTAATTCCACCTGCTGAGATAACAGCAAGCTCGCTATCAACACCATAGACCTCATGAAGATCTTTACTTACTCTTCGAGCAAGTTGTGCGGTATCAACTTCAACCTCGACAACGATCCTGCCTGCAACAAGATGTAAACCACCACAAAAACGAAGAATAGTAGCAAGCTCTGCTGCACGAACAGTGCTCTTAGTTACTTCAACTCTTGCGAGTTCATCTTTAAGTTCAGCTGTTAAAGCCATTACTACTCTTTCCCTAGATCTCTATGCTTAATGCTTACTTCAATGCCTTCTAAGGCTGAAAGTCTCTTGGCTAATTCAATTGCCGTGGCAACAGAACGATGCTTTCCACCTGTGCAACCAATACCTATTGATACTCTTCTGCGGTTCTCCCTTTGAAAACCTTCGAGCACTGGTTTAAGAGAAGCAACATAGTTGCTGATAAATTCCTCAGCACCTTGTTGATTTAGAACATAATCAGAAACTTGTTTGTCTTCGCCGTTGAATGGTCTTAGCTCTTCGTTCCAGTAAGGATTCGGAATGAATCTCATGTCTGCAATCAAATCAGCGTCACTTGGAGCTCCATACTTGAATCCGAAACTCTGGATCATGAGCTTGAGTTCATTGCTTTGTCCCACCGAGAAGTTCTCAGCGATTTTTGCACCTAACTGGTAAATGTTTAGGTCGCTACTATCAATAATCAAATCTGCTTGCTCACGTAGTGGCAGTAGTCGTGATCGCTCAGAGGCAATGCCGTCTGAGATTGTTCCATCACCTTGAAGTGGATGAGGTCTACGAACCTGTTCAAACCTCTTGACGAGTGTTGCGTCATTAGCCTCTAGGAAAAGTACTTGCACTTCGATGTTGCCACTCTGCATGTCTGTGATGTAGCCAGAAAGGTCTTCAAAAAAACCACCGCCACGTGCATCGATTACTACAGCTAACCTGGGAAGCTCCTTGTCGGCCGAAGCAAATAACTCAGCCATTGGTTTGAGCATTTGTGGCGGAAGATTGTCGACTACGTACCAGTCCATGTCTTCTAGAGCATTGGCAACTGTTGAACGTCCCGCACCAGACATGCCAGTTACCACCAGTAACTCGTATGACTTAGAACTGTTCAACATGGGCCTTTCGACTGCTTAGAGATAACTCTAACCAATTTGCGACACGCCCGAGTTCCATATTGGAAATTAGCTATTGGCTACTAATCCTTGTCCCTAAGCCTTTCAGCGATTAGAGCTGCCAATACAGGCCCTATGCCAGCCACCTCGGCTATTTCTTCTACGCTTGCTAGCTTCAGGCGTTTAGCCGAGCCGAACCTTCTAAGCAGGGCTGAAACCCTTTTATCGCCTAGACCTTCAATAGAGCCAAGCTCTGTAGCAATGCTCGATTTCCTTTGTGCTCTCTGTGCGGTGATGGCAAAGCGGTGGGCTTCGTCTCTAATCCTTTGAAGGAGGAACAGGGCTTCAGACCCTCTTGGGAGAATGACTGGAAATGGATTGTTTGGTAGCCAGATCTCTTCTAGACGCTTAGCTAAGCCAGCAACTGCAATGTCCTTTATCCCAGTGTCAGCTAGAGCCTTAGCGGCGGCATTGACCTGAGGTTGTCCACCATCAACGATTAGCAAACCAGGTCTATAGGTGAACTTGTTGTCATTGTCCTCCAATCCATCAGCGAGATACTTCAATCTCCTTGTCAGGGTTTGATAGATCGACTCTGTGTCATCACTTGATGTTTCGATGTTGAACTTCCTGTATTGACTCTTCTTTGACAATCCATCCTCGAAAACCACCATAGATGCGACAATCCCAGTTCCACCAAGATGGGAAACGTCGAAACATTCGATTCGAAGCGGTGCTGTTTCTAGATTGAGAGCTTTCTGAATTTCTGCTAAGGCTTCTGAACGAGCCGTGAAGTCGGCAGTTCTTCTTAACTTGTATAGACCAAGAGCGTGCTTTGCATTAGTAAGAGCAGTATCAGCAAGTGCTCTCTTGTCACCGCGTTGCGGAATACGAAGGTCCACCTTCGCTCCTCTAATTCCTGATAGCCACATACCTAAAGCTTCGGAGTCAGCAGGTAAAACAGGAACTAAAACTTCCTTAGGAACATCACTCGCGAAAGTTGCATCCTTGCCATAAACGTTCTGCAAGAGATATTCAACTAGTTCAGATTGATCTCGCTCTAGCTCTTTGTCAACAACCCAACCCATTACACCGCGTATACGTCCGCCTCGAACTCTGAACAGGCTCACAGCCGCTGCAAGTTCATCATCTGCAATGCCAAAGAGATCAGCATCAGTTTGATCAGTGAAGACAACGGTGCTCTTTTCGAGAACTGTGTCTAAGGCAATGATGTTGTCTCTTAGCTTTGCAGCAAGCTCAAAATTGCTTTCGTCAGAGGCGGCGAGCATCCTTGCTCTTAGTGACTCAACATGGGATTCATCTCCGCTTTGCAGGAAGTCTGAAAAACCTTTTGCTAGATCCTTATGCTTTTCTGGAGTTACTCTGCCAACACATGGAGCAGCACACTTACCTATGTCTGCTAACAGACAAGGTCTGTTAGTTGATTTCGCAGTATTGAAAACCCCTGCAGAGCAAGAGCGAATCGGATACACCTTCAAAAGGCTGTCGAGTGTGTCCCTGATAGCCCAAGTCTTTGTGTAAGGGCCGAAGTACTTGGCACCTTTGATTTCCCTATTGCGAGTGATGAAGACCCGAGGAAACTTATCTGTCATGGTGATAGCTAGGTACGGATAGGACTTGTCGTCCTTGAATCGAACGTTGAAGGGAGGATTGAACTCTTTGATCCAAGTGAACTCAAGCTGAAGTGCTTCAAACTCTGTCTTTACAATGGTCCAGTTCACATCTCTTGCGGTAAGAACCATTCTTCTGGTCTTCTCTTGCAAGGTGTTCAAGGGAGCGAAGTAGGAAGTGAGTCTCGCTCTTAGATTCTTTGCTTTACCAACATAGAGAACACGACCATTCTCATCCAAGAATCGATAAACACCTGGGTCAGTAGGTATCTCCGAACTCTTTGGTCTAAAGCTGAGGTCGTTTGCCATTTCTAGCTGAGTATTTCCTTGAGGAACTTACCTGTGTGAGATTTGGTTACCTTGGCGATCTGCTCAGGTGTTCCAGCAGCCACAACTTCGCCACCGCGTGAACCACCCTCTGGTCCAATGTCAACAACCCAGTCAGAACTCTTGATTACATCAAGGTTGTGCTCAATAACTATGACTGTGTTCCCCTTGTCTACAAGTCCATTTAGAACCAATAGAAGCTTTCTCACATCTTCAAAGTGAAGACCAGTGGTTGGCTCGTCAAGAACATAGATGCTTCTTCCGTATGATCTCTTCTGCAATTCAGTAGCGAGCTTCACACGTTGAGCTTCACCACCGGAGAGAGTTGTTGCACTCTGACCGAGACGAACGTAACCCAGACCAACATCAACCAACGTGTCTAAGTATCTTGAGATTGAGGTAATCGACTTAAAGAACTCTGCGCCTTCAGAAATTGGCATCTCTAGCACTTCAGCAATTGATTTGCCTTTGTACTTCACCTGAAGAGTTTCTCTGTTGTATCGAGCTCCGTGACAGACTTCGCAAGAAACGTAGACATCTGGCAGGAAGTTCATCTCAATCTTTAGAGTTCCATCACCACTACAAGCCTCGCAGCGTCCACCTTTTACGTTGAATGAGAATCTTCCCTGCTGGTATCCCCTGGCCTTAGATTCCTGAGTGTCAGCAAACAACTTACGGATGTGGTCGAACACTCCTGTGTATGTTGCTGGATTAGATCTAGGAGTTCTACCGATTGGGTTCTGATCTACGTGGACAACCTTGTCTAGTTGATCTAATCCTTCAACTCTCGTGTGCTTTCCAGCAACACCTTTAGAGCCATTCAGCTTGTTTGCTAACACCTCGTACAGAACGTCATTGACCAATGAAGACTTACCCGAACCACTCACACCTGTTACGGAAGTAAACGTACCTAGCGGGAAGGTGACATCGATGTTCTTTAGGTTGTTCTCTCTAGCTCCAACTACCTTGATTTGACGATTTTTGTCTATGACCCGTCTCTTCTTAGGCAATTCGATGGATTCGCGACCACTCAAGAATGCTCCCGTGATGGATTCCTTGTTTGTAAGAATGGCTTTGTAGCTTCCGCTGTGGACTACTTCACCACCGTTGACACCAGCACCAGGACCAATGTCTACAAGCCAGTCAGCGGCTTTGATTGTGTCTTCGTCGTGCTCAACAACAATCAGGGTGTTACCTAAATCTCTTAGCTTGAGAAGAGTTTCGATAAGTCTCATGTTGTCTCTTTGGTGAAGACCAATGCTCGGTTCATCTAAGACATAGAGAACGCCAGTAAGACCAGCACCGATCTGTGTAGCCAGTCGAATTCTTTGAGCTTCACCACCTGAGAGGGTTGCAGCTGCACGTTCAAGAGATAAGTAATCCAGACCAACGGCTATCAAAAAGTCCAGTCTTGACCGTATCTCTCTAAGTACCTGAGCAGCAATCTTTTCATCACGCTTATCGAGCTTTAGTTTGTCGAAGAAGTTGAATGATTCACCTAGGCTCATGAAACAAACATCAGCAATAGATGTGTTGGCCACTTTGACAGCTAGTACTTCAGGACGCAGTCTTGCTCCGTTACAGTCAGGACATGGAGTTTCTCTTAGGTACTCTGACCATTTGCCACGTGCCCAATCGTTGTCAGCTTCAAGGTACTTACGCTCAATGTAGTTCAGTGCACCTTCGAACCCTGTTGTGTACTTGAGTTCTCTTCCGTACTTGTTCT
>JBIJAF010000041.1:0-3626 GCA_044345905.1 Rhodoluna sp. | reverse complement strand
GCAGCTCGCGAAGCTGGACGTCTTGACCTAAAGATCGGAACTCAGGACCTGGGTACTAACGTTGCAATTCAGCTTGCCAAGAAGGAACTAATTGTTGGTCTTGGCGCACAGCGTCCGTACGATCAGGGTGTTGCAGAAGCGCGCTTGGCTGCTGCAGCTTGTATCGGAAAGACCGGGCTTCCTAACTTTGTTGCACTAGGAGCTCTTCCTGTATCACACGAAAACGTACTCGAGGCTTGGAAGACCGTCTACAGCGTAGACGCACCTGAATCAGTCTCTAGCGTTTACAAAAAGTAATAAAAGAACCAGAGGGCTGGGAGTATACCCCCAGCCCTCTGTACCACCCATCCATCTGGGCAATAACTAGTTTAGGCAAGGAATAGAATTGAAAAAAATCAATGTAGGTCTTATCGGTGGCGGGTTCATGGGTAAAGCCCACTCGCTCGCATATTCAGCAGTCCCTATGTTCTTCTGGCCGACCGAAATTATGCCTGTGAAGCACACGGTCGCAGAGTTCAACGACAAGATGGCGCAAGATGCTGCGGCCAGGTTCGGTTTCGAAAACTCGACTTCTGACTGGAACACCATTATCAATAATCCGGATATTGACCTCGTCGATATCGCCACCCCAAACAACTCACATGCCGAGATTGCCATTGCTGCCCTGAAGGCAGGAAAGCATGTCATTTGTGAAAAGCCACTAGCTCGCACGGTTGAAGAAGCTGCATCAATGTATGAGGCTGCAAGAGATTCAAATCTAGTCAACATGGTTGCTTTCAACTACCGCAGAACACCTGCAGTAGCTCTTGCAAAGCGATACATCGATGAAGGTGCTATCGGCAGAATTATTAACTTTAGAGCTACCTATCTTCAGGACTGGTCAGCTGATCCAAACTCACCACTATCTTGGAGATTCCAAAAAGACATTGCAGGATCCGGTGCAATCGGAGACATTCTCACTCACGTTCTAGATATGGCTCGTTACCTTGCTGGTGAAGTTACTGAAGTCTCAGCCATTACAAACCACATCATCACTGAGCGACCTCTTCAGCAGTCAGGTGCAGACTCACTTGGAAACTCTAAGGGTGGCTCTGATGCACCTAAAGGAAAAGTAGATGTTGAAGATGAAGTTCTATCTCTACTGAAGTTTGCTAATGGAGCAATTGGATCTGTAGAGGCTACACGCAATGCCTGGGGCAGAAACAACTTCATCACACTAGAAATTCATGGGTCTGAAGGTTCGATTGCATTCAACTATGAGAACAGAGATGAATTACAAGTTTGCTTCAAGTCAGATGGCAGCGACCGTAGAGGTTTCCGCACTGTATACACCGGCCCTAACCACCCAAACGGTGAGAGCCTATGGCCAATTCCTGCACTGGGTATTGGCTACGGTGAAACCAAGATCATCGAAGCGCATGACCTATTCAAAGCCATTGCTGGTGAAGAACCTGTTAGACCAGACTTTGGCGATGGTTACCAAGTTGCACTTATCGATGATGCAATCGCACGTTCTGCCGAGAGCGGTCAGTGGACAAAGGTACCTCAGCTCAACCGTGAGACAGGCAAGGTTTCCTAACTAATGAAATCCACTACATCAGCAATTGAGATGCGGGGTATCGAAAAGTCTTTCGGTACTAACCCGGTCTTGAAGAGTGTCGACTTCAACGTAACCGTTGGTGAAGTCCACGCTCTTGCTGGTGAAAATGGCGCAGGTAAGTCAACTTTGATGAAGATTCTTCAAGGCGTTTATCAAAAAGATGCCGGAGAAATCTTGGTTGCAGGACAGACAGTAGAAATTACCGATACCTTTGCAGCTAGAAAAGCCGGCATCGGTATGGTCTTTCAGGAGTTCTCTCTAATTCCTACCCTGACTGTTGCTCAGAACATATTTCTAACTAATGAACCTACTAAGTACGGGATCATTGATGATGCTAAAGCTAAGGCTCACGCACTTGAGATATTCAAGGAAATGGAAGTTGAAGTAGACCCATCTAGAACCGTTGAGTCAATGCCTACTGCCTTATGGCAGTTGACAGAGATAGCAAAAGCATTGGCTCAAAACGCCAAGGTTCTCATTATGGATGAACCAACTGCTTCCCTGGCTAAGCATGAGGCAGAGGGTCTATTCGCTTTGATTGAGAGGCTAAAAGCCAAGGGGATAGCAATCGTCTATATCTCCCACCGAATGGATGAGATTTACCGTATCGCCGATCGCATCACAGTACTTCGAGATGGTTCTAAGGTGCTAACAGAGTCCCTTAAGAAAGTATCTCCTGAACAAATTGTTGAAGCAATTGTTGGACGTAAGGCTGCAGCCCATCTTGTTCATAAAAACAGATCAAACAAAATCTCTAATGATGTTGTTTTGGATGTAAAGAATTTATCTTCCGGCCCTAAACTTCAAGACGTTTCCCTGCAGGTTCGTCGTGGTGAAATATTGGGCCTTGCTGGACTTATGGGATCAGGTAGAACAGAGCTAGTAAATACGCTCTTTGGAATTCTGAAACCAACTTCAGGAACCATAACAATCAACGGTAAAGCAATAGACATCTCTTCACCGAAACGGGCTATTGAAAACCGTATTGCTCTTATCCCTGAAGACAGAAGAGCACAGGGACTAGTCCTAGATCATCCCGTCACAGAGAACTTGACTCTTCCCCTTCTTGATGGGCTAAAGAGTAACGGCCTGCTGTCCAAGAAGAAGATTCTGGCGAAGAGCAAAGAGATCATCAGTCAGTTCGACATCAAGCTTGCCTATCCAGGTATCCGTGTCGGCTCTCTATCCGGTGGAAACCAACAAAAGGTTGTGATTGGTAAGTGGTTGGGCACAGACCCAGAAATTCTTCTCATGGATGAGCCAACAGCTGGTGTGGACATTGGAACCAAAAGCGAAATCCTCGACTTGGTTCGCAAGATTGCCGATAGCGGCAAGTCAGTCATTCTTATTTCTTCTGAACTTCCGGAGCTCCTGTCTGTTTCAGATCGCATCCTGGTCCTAAAAGACGGACATGTTTCCAAAAGCCTTAATCGCGAGGAAATACCAAGCGAAGAATTTTTACAACTAGCAATTCAAGGAGCAGTATGAGTACCAAGACGACAACTAATTCAGCACTGAACCTCTTAAAGAGATTTGAGTGGCAACAGAACATCATTTACATTGGCTTTGTAGCCGTGTTCCTGCTGTTTGCCATAACTCTTGGCGACTCAGGTTTCACAAGTCCCAACAACTTGCTGAATATCTTTAGACAGACAGCAACTATCTCAATCATGGCCGTAGCGATGACTTACGTCATCGCAGCAGCAGAGATTGACTTGAGCATCGGATCTGTTGCTGGTCTAGCTGCTGTTGTGGCTGCTATGACAATAGACACCTACGGCCTCTTTGTTGGAATTGGAGCTGGCCTAGCTGTCGGCGCTATCGCAGGTGCGATTAGCGGTGGGCTAGTGGCTTGGTTGAAAGTACCATCGTTCCTCGTGACTCTGGGCATGTTAGGACTGGTAGTTGGAGTTGCCCGTTGGATAACAGAGTCCGCTCCAGTTCCTATCGCGGATCAAACCTTCATAGCCATCTTTGGTGGTGCCGATGTGGGCCCTATTCCAGGACTACTTATCTGGGTGATTGT
>JBIJAF010000012.1:0-43002 GCA_044345905.1 Rhodoluna sp. | reverse complement strand
CGTGTTGTTGACTTCAAGAACACAATCATCATCATGACCACCAACTTGGGAAGTAAGGACATCTCTAAGGGTGCTCTTGGCTTCAACCTTGAAGGTGACCAGAAGAACGACTTTGACCGCATGGCTGCCAAGGTTAACGATGAACTAAAGAAGCACTTCAAGCCAGAGTTCTTGAACCGTGTTGATGATGTCATCGTCTTCCCTCAGCTATCTAAGTCTGAATTGCTAGAGATTGTTGATCTATTCATCAAGAAGCTAAACGTACGTCTAGAAGAGAGAGACATCACTCTTACTCTTACAACAGCTGCGAAAGAGCGCTTGATTGAGCTAGGTTACGACCCAGCACTGGGTGCTAGACCGCTACGTCGAGCAGTTCAGCGTGAAATCGAAGACCAGATCTCTGAGAGCATCTTGCAGGGTGTAATCAAGAATGCAAGCGATGTTGTTGCAGATCTAGTTGGCGGAGAATTCATCTTCACGTCTAATGTGAGAGAAATTGCTAGCATTTAGCAATGCCCCACAAAGATTTCATTCTTAGACCTGCGAGAACTAGCGACATCGTTGCCATTCAGGCAATGCGTGCTCCGCTAGTTGACACCAACGTCTTACTTCAGCATCAACTGGTATCTCTCTATGAGCGTGTCCAGGAGTTTGTGGTTGCTGAAAGCAAAGACGGCCGCATTCTCGCAGCAGGTGCTCTTCACGTAATGTGGGGGGACCTAGCTGAGGTTAGATCTTTGGTTGTTGACCAGAATGCTCGAGGCATGGGTCTTGGTAAAGGGATTGTTGAGGCTTTAGTTGAACGTGCATACACCTTAGGTATCAGAAGAGTTTTCTGCCTAACCTTTGAGGTTGACTTCTTTGTTCGCTGTGGTTTTGACATCATTAGCGATGTACCTGTTGATGAGGCTACCTTCGAGCAGATGGTTCAGTCAGCCGATGATGGCATTGCAGAGTTCCTAGATCTAGCCCGAGTGAAGCAAAACACACTAGGCAACACCCGCATGCTTCGCTTGCTATAGCAATCTCGCTGGCAAACTTGTCTTATGTTTGCAAGATACCCTTCCCCTCTCGAATTACTTATTAGACGCCTAGTATTCCTAGCTGTTGTCATCGGACTTATCTGGGCACTCATAGCTGGAGTAATGTCCTTCTTTGGCTGGGTTGGTTCGATTTTTAACCCGAACCAAACTCCAACTATTGTCGCTGGTGCTGATTGTCAATCACAGCAGCTAAGCATTGAAGCACATGTTGGTACAGAACAAGCTCAAGAGCAACTAGCTTTCAACCCAGGAGACACTCCTTTCATTTGGTACTCTGTGACAAACATTGGCAGCGTTGAATGTAAATTCAACGTTGGCTCAGATGTTACTTTCTACAAGATCACTAGTGGCGCTGATGTTGTTTGGAACTCTAAAGACTGCAACACCCCACGCTCTTCAGCAGAACCTATCCTGTTGCTGCCAAATGAAGAGGTAGCTGCACCACCAGGAGGTTGGGACAGAGTTAGATCTGGAGATGCAGGGTGTTCTTCCGCGGATGGATTGCCTGCTGTGACAGCGGATGGAGCAAGCTACATCTTGCAAGCTGAGGTAAATGGAATTCTGAGTACCAACAAGCCTCAGTTTGTGTTGAACTAGTCCTATGACACAAACAGTTGCATTCCTAGGTGCCGGCTCGATGGGCTCGGCAATCCTTAATGGCATGATTCAAAACGGAACTAAAGGTTCTGATATTCGTGCAACAACTAAGACGGTAGCAAGCTCAGAAGAACTTGCTACTAAGTATGGTTTGTCAGCTTTCGCGACCGATCACCAACCAAACGCTAATGCTCTTGCTGTTGAAGGTGCTGACATTGTTCTAGTTGCTGTGAAGCCTGCTTATGTTCTTCAGGTTCTTGATGAAGTTAGAGAAGTTATCTCGAAGAATGCTCTAGTTATATCTGTTGCTGCCGGTGTTGAGATAAAGACTATGGAAGCTCATCTTCCTGAAAGCGTTGCTGTTGTTAGAGCAATGCCTAACACTCCAGCTCTTATCCAACAAGGTGTTACTGGCATCTCTGCCGGAAGCAGAGTGTCAGCAGAACAACTAGCTGTTGCTGTTTCACTGTTTGATGCAGTTGGTAAGACTCTAGTTATTCCTGAAGAGAAGATTGATGCTCTATCAACTATCTCTGGATCAGGTCCTGCCTATGTGTTCTACTTCATTGAAGAGTTCATTAAGACCGCTCTAAGCCATGGCTTTAGCCAAGAGGACGCGTACCTAATGGTTTCTCAAACATTCTTAGGTGCAAGTGAACTACTAGTGCAGCAACAGGGAGATCCTGCTGAATTGAGAAGACAGGTTACTAGTCCTAACGGAACAACCATGAAGGCTATAGCTGTCTTGCAAGAAGGCAACCTGCATGACTTATTCTTGAAAGCAACAAGCGCAGCGTTAGCTCGCGCCAAGGAAATAGCCCAGGAGCAAAAATAATGACTGATGTGTTCGACGCTTTAGCCGATAAGAATCGCCGTAGCATTCTTGAACTAGTAGCTGCATCTGAGTCTTTGACTACAGCTGCTCTAGCAACTAAGACCAAGCTTTCAGCAACAGTACTTGAGAAGCACCTAAAGGTATTAGTTGAAGCAGAACTTCTAACAGTAGTTACTAAAGGAAAGACCAGCACCTACACACTAAACAAAACAGGTTTAGGTGTAGCTGGTAAGTGGTTTGGAAAGTTTGGTTTTGCATTTGTATCGAATCAAGCTGATCAGTTGGGTGAAAACATCGGGAACCTTTTGTCTTCAGCTGCAGACTGGTTAGAAAAGCGCGTTGGAGCAAAAATCAACCTAGACATTGATCCTGAACAAGCTGGTAGAGAACTAGGCAAGAAACTCTCTGACGCTAAGCGTGAAGCAACTGTAAAAGTTGGCGATGCAACAGTAAAGGTAAAAGTTGCTGCGAAGAAGGTAACTACAAAAGTTACAGCTAAGAAAGCTCCTGCTAAGAATTCTGTTGCTAAGAAACCTGCTGCTAAGAGGGCTCCAGTAAAGACAGTAGCCAAGAAGCCAGTAGCAAAGAAAACTGTTGCTAAGAAACCAGCTGCTAGAAAACCTAAGGCTTAGCGTCTATCTCTACAACAAGTGCAGTAACTAATTCTTTGATCTTGTCTCTGATAGGTCTTACTGATTCAACACCTAAACCTGCAGGGTCATCTAATACCCAATCCAGATAAGTCTTGCCTGGGAACCAAGGGCATTCATCCCCACAACCCATTGTGATGACATAGTCACTTGCTTTTACAGCTTCTTCTGTAAGAACCTTTGGTTGCTGATTAGCAATGTCAATTCCAAGTTCAGCCATAGCTTCAATAGCACTTGGGTTGATCTGGTCTTTAGGTTGAGTTCCTGCAGATAGAACTTCAACACGATCTCCAGCTAGTTCTCTTAGAAATCCTGCTGCCATTTGAGAACGGCCTGCATTGTGTACACAAACAAATAGAACGCTTGACTTCATCATTTCTCCAGACTAGAGCAGAGGGTTAACGAAAAGGTAAATAAAGGATTAACTTGCTCGAGGGTAATTCTTCAGAGCAACGATGGCTTCATTCCTGCGAAGAATGCCTGGCTTCCAAGGTGGATCAAAACGTGCATAGTATGGCTCACCATCGGCAGTTAGACCTTCAGCTTTGATGGCGGTCATCAACTTATCTCCATTTGACTTGAAGTGCTCGTAGTTAGCCAAGCCTCTGAACTTGATAGCTGCTGCGTAGTGTGGGTCTACCTGAATGGTTGATACCTGAGCGTCTGCAGGCAGGGGAATGTCTTTGATAGAAACGTCTTTAGGTAAGACAAAGGAAACCACATGGGTCTTTGCTTCTTTGTCTGGAGCATGAATCACAGGTGCAGTCATCGCAAACTTTTCACGAGTCTCATTACGTCCTGAGATGTAATTCACTAGGGGACTAAATGCTGCGCTAGCAGCTCTAGAGAATTCGCCTTGGGTTGAAACCTGGACTAGGACATAGCTTGGGTAGTGCCTTATCTCAAAGCCATTCTGTTTGCTAACTAGTGTGTAGGGCTGCTCTTCTGTCATGCCCTTGAGTTTACTTGAGTAGTCTGTGCCTAGGTTTAGCAAGATTGTGCGGTTTAAGAGATGGGGCTTGGGTGGGTTAGAATACTAGAAGTCGAAAGAACCCCTGAATCACAGGGGTTTATCTAAATAAAGAGGTCTTTGTGGGATCAGTTGTCAAGAAGCGTCGTAAGCGTATGTCAAAGAAGAAGCACCGTAAGTTGCTTCGTAAGACTCGTCACCAACGTCGCAATAAGAAGTAAACACTTCATGATTTAGCTCTAAGAGCGAAGAGAGCCCGCAGGTTACCCTGCGGGTTTTTCTTTAACCGCGTTTACCGATCTTGATTTCTTTTTTGACCGTCTTCTTTTGTAGGCGAAGTTCTCTGCGCTTGAAGTCGTAAATCTTCCAACCAGCAGCCTTGGCATAAATCTTTAGTAGCTTGTCTGGGTTCACAGCTACCGGGTGACCAACAAGTGTGAGCATAGGAAGATCATTGTGGCTGTCGCTGTATGCAAAAGACTTCTTGAGGCTGAAGCCACGTTCTTTAGCTAGCTTCTTGATGGCCTTTGGTTTTTCTTTACCGTGTAGTGGCTTACCGACTAGGTTGCCTGTAAGAATTCCATCGATGTGTTCAAGTCTTGTGCCAAGAGCACCAGTTAGCCCAAGTGCTCTAGCTATCTCTTCGCCCATCTCTTGAGGAGCTGCTGTGATCAACCAAACTTCTCTACCTGCTGCAATGTGCTGTTGAGCTAGACGAGCTGTTTCAGGCCAAACCTTAGGTTTGATGTTTGAGTTGTAGACGTGAGAGACCAACTCCATCATCTGAGAGTATTCACGACCACGAACTAGACCTAAAGCTCTGTCCTTGATAGCCGAAAGCATGTGGTCAGTCTCACCTTTAGTTAGGAAAACAACCTGGTGCCAGGCGAAAGCAATGAAGTCTTTGCGAGGGAAGAATCTACGACGATATGCCTCTTTGCCAAACTGATAGCTTGTCGACCCACGCACTAGCGTGTTATCGACATCGAAGAAAGCCGCCGGCTGCTTCTTAGGGGATTTAGGCACCTGTCTAGTCTAGGCAGAGAAAGCGAATAATCTGGAGTCATGAGCACAACGATTGACCTGACCCTAATAGGTAAATCTGGCTGTCATCTATGTGATGAAGCCAGGGTCACAGTCAATGCCGTTGTTGGGGCTTTTAGAGCCGAATACACAGGAGTAGCAAGACACATCCAAGTCAACCTAGTCGAGCATGACATCTTGGTTGATGAAGACCTATGGAACAAATACTCAGAAGAAGTTCCAGTTCTACTAATCAATGGCAAAGTCCATAACTACTGGCGCATAGATCCAGAAAGGCTCAGAGGAGCTTTGGACGAGTTCGTTAGATAGAGGAAAGTCGCAGAAAACACCACGCTAAATTATTGCATTATTACTACATAGTAATTATGCTACATACATGGGACGTAAACCTAAAGCAGACGAAGAGCTGGTCTATAACAAGCTCGAAGCACTCCGGTCCAAAGTAGGCATGACCAGGCAGCAGTTAGCTGATGCCGTCGATGTTCACTATCAGACCATCGGCTATATAGAGAGAAACGAATATAGCCCGAGCCTCGTGCTCGCATTGCGCATAGCTAAAGCGCTGAACAAAAAAGTAGAACAAGTATTTAGTTTGGAGGAAAACTAATGGCAACTAAGGATAAGAAATCACTTGGGCAGCAGATTCGTGATCTCGAGGCTCAAATAGAAAAACTGACCAGCCAATCAGAAATTCAATGGCCGTCCAAGGACCTAGGGGATAGGTTAGAGGCAAAAATCTTTGGCTGGGTTAGAAACGATGAGTTCTTTTCGGGTCTAAGAAACACCTACGCAAGAGTGATCATCACCCTACTTTCCGTCGCAGTGCTGTTTGGTTACGGGTATTACGCATTCATGAACTCAGAGTTATCGCTTTGGTACCTGGGCTTTATCTGCCTCACCTTGGTCCTGCATGCTATTTCAGTTAGATTCGTTTTCAATCTTGAAGACAAGAAATCAGCACTCTCTTGGCCCCGTGTGCGATTCCTATCTCTTCAAGAGGAGAAGCCTGCAAAAATTTTGGATGAGTACCACTTGAGGCGCAGAGATAAAGCCTTACAGCGTGCTCACGAATCTTTTGTTGGAACCCTAGGCCTAGCTCTGGTCGCAGCATTCTTGTATGGCTATAAAGACTATTTCTTTGGAGCTAAAGACTTTTCGATAACGTCAATGCCCGATGCTGTTTACAATTTCACGCTAAGTGGTGGGCAGATTCTAGTTATTGCATTCTTTGTTTCGGGCTGGGTATCCCTGCAAAAGTATTGGTCTTATGGCGTTAAGGGCGAACCATTTGTTTCAAGAAGCGAAGCGAAAAAACTTAGAGATAGCTAATCGAGGTTCTTCTCTGCCCAGATCTCAATCGCACTCTTTATGTAGCTAGCTAGGCCCGGCTCAAAGGACTCATAAGTCTCTTTGAATGCCGGGTCTAGTACATATGTCAATGCGAGGGACTTGTAGGCATCTTTGTTTGGTGTCCAGAACTGTTTCACAAATGCATAATGATCAGCAATAAGTGCTTGAACATCAATGTCATCGAATTGGGCACCCTTGCGCTTTTGGTCAGCAATAGCTTTTGCTATTGCTTCATGTTGGGCTTTGTATTGTTCTTGCTGTGCTTCTGTATACGTGGCGTTTACGCCTTGTATGTGAGAAGTACGTTCGAACATGACTTACGGCTCTAGGCGGTTAGGTCCACGGAATAGGTAACCAACTTCACGAATGTTTGTTTCGTGAAGAAGAAGCATTACAACTCTAAGAAGACCCATACCGAATCCACCGTGTGATGGAGCACCGTACTTGAAGAAGTCCATGTATGACTGAAGACCAGATGGGTCTAGACCCTTTGACTTAGCCTGTTCAATAAGAACATCTAGTCTGTGTTCACGTTGAGCACCTGTGGTGATCTCAGTTCCACGCCAGATTAGGTCGTAGCTGTTAGTTAGGTTCTGGTTGTCAGCATGACGCATGTGATAGAACGGGCGAACAGATGATGGGTAGTCAGTTAGGAAAACAAACTCGTGGTTATAGGTTTCAGCTACGTGAGCTGCAATCTGTCTTTCACCTTCAGGGTCCATGTCTCCTCCACGAGTAATCTCGTGACCACGCTTAGCAACAATGTCAATTGCTTCAGCTAGAGGAATACGTGGGAAAGGTGTTGTTGGAATAACAACATTAATGTCAAACAGTCTCTTAATCTCTTCACCATGCTGTTCTTTAACAGCAGTGATAGCAGCAACCATAAGTTCTTCTTGAATCTTCATGATGTCTTCGTGAGATTCGATGTATGAAACTTCCATGTCAACAGAGGTGAACTCTGTTGCGTGACGAGAGGTGAATGATGGGTCTGCTCTAAACACAGGGCCGATTTCGAAGATTCTGCCGAATCCCGCCATCATCGCCATTTGCTTATAGAACTGAGGAGACTGAGCAAGGTAGGCAACAGTCTCGAAGTATTCCATCTTGAATAGTTCTGCATTTGATTCAGAAGGAGAACTCATTAACTTAGGAGAGTGAATCTCAATGAAGCCATTGTCTACCCAGTAGGTTCTCCAGGCATGCTCAATGGTGGTCTGAACTCTGAACACTAGGTTCATCTCTGGACGACGAAGATCAATGAATCTCCAGTCCAAACGCTTATCAATACCTGAATCTTCAGCGATAGGGGTTTCAGGGTCAGCTAGGGTAACAACCTCTAGGCCATCAAGCTGAATCTCAATACCGCCTAGTTTCACTCTTTCATCGTGAACTAGACGTCCAGTTACCCAGACAAAGCTTCCTGAGGTAAGGGTTGAAACGGTGTCAGCTAGGGCATCTACTTCTTCACGTCTTGGATAGGTGACCTGAACTGATCCAGTCTCGTCTCTAAGGACGATGAACTGGATTCTCTTTTGGTCTCTGAGGGTCTCAACCCAGCCACCGATGACTACTGGGCCATCTTCGCTTTGTGCTAAATCTTTGACCAGAATGCGTTCGCGCATGATTTGTTTTATCCCTTGTTCTTGATGCCTAAACCCCAAGTTTAGCGGGCGATAGACTTGATGCCATGCCCGCAAAACGTATCCATCTAGTTCGCCATGGAGAGGTTCATAACCCTTCTGGTGTCCTATACGGCAGGCTTCCTAACTTCCACCTCTCTGAAACAGGCCATCTAATGGCTAAAGAGGCTGCCCAGCAACTAAAAGCTATGGGCATCAAGGTTTCGGCTATCTATACGTCTCCTTTAGTTAGAGCTCAAGAGTCAGCTAAACCAATAGAAGAGCTATTTGGGATTGATGCTAAAACTAACGAGAACCTCATTGAGCCACACAACGTATTTGAAGGAAGAAAACTAAGCGTCAAAGCTATTGCCACTAAACCTCAGTGGTGGTGGCATTTCAGAAACCCAGCTAAGCCAGCTTGGGGAGAGTCTTTCAAGGACATCATTGCTCGTATGCACTCAGCAATTATTCAGGCGTCTGAGTCAGTATTAGACGGTGATGTAGTTCTAGTTACCCATCAACTTCCTATCTGGGTTATACACCTGAGCACCAATGGTAAAAAGCTCATGCATGACCCTAGAAAGAGAAGATGTGCTTTGTCTAGCATCACAACTTTTGAAATACAGGACGGCAAGCTAGTTGAGGTTGGCTATCTAGATCCAGCTTCTAACCTTGCTTCTATAGATAAGGGTGCAGTGTGAGAAGAACGGTATTAGCAATAGCTGCACTATCGCTTGCCCTTGGTTCTCTAACTGCTTGCACAGAGACACCTGCCATGAACAACACTTACCAATCAGGCGATGGAACTGTAACTGAAATCAAACCAGCTAATAGAGCAGAGGCAGTTGCCTGGAGCGGTATTGCTAATGATGGTTTGCCATTAGGTTCAGACAATCTCAAAGGTGTTATCACTGTCATTAACTTCTGGTACGCAGCATGTGTTGCTTGTCGAGTTGAAACTCCAGATCTAGTTGAACTATCAAGTGAATTTGAAGGACAAGTTCAGTTTGTTGGTGTGAACGTAAGAGATTCTGCTGACACAGCAAATGCATTCAAGAGAAAATTCAAGATCAACTTCCCAAGCATCATGGATGCAAACACAGGTGATGTTGTTCTAGCCTTCACAGGTGTAGTCAGCCCTTCCGCAGTTCCAACAACTTTAGTTATTGATAGAGAAGGTAGACCAGCTGCAAGAGTTCTTGGAATCGCTGAAAAGTCAACACTTAAAGCTCTCATCACTTCTGTTATCAAAGAAGGTTCAGCAGATTGAATTTTGAAGCGATAACAACAGGACCTTTATGGGTGGCAGCGCCTATAGCTCTGCTTGCTGGTTTAGTTTCATTCTTTAGTCCTTGCGTTCTTCCATTACTTCCTGCCTACCTAGGTATTGTTTCTGGATCTGCTAACACCAAATCAAGAATGGTTGTTGGCTCACTTTTGTTTGTTGCAGGATTCAGTTCTGTGTTTGTTGCTTTAGGTGCAGGCTTTGGCGGATTAGGTTCAGTCTTCTCAGCTGAAGTAAAGAACTGGTTGCAACGAGGATCAGGTGTTCTAGTTCTACTTCTAGGAATTGTTCTTATCGGAGGCTTTGATTTTGCTCAGAGAACCTCAAGGCTAAACATTAAGCCAAGTGCTGGGTTAGTAGGAGCACCACTGCTAGGTATTGTCTTTGGTCTTGGTTGGACCCCTTGTATTGGCCCAACCCTAGGTGCTGTTCTAAACCTTGCCTTTGACACTGGCTCTGTAGGCAGAGGAGCATTCCTTGCTGCTGTTTATTCAATAGGGCTAGGCCTACCTTTTGTGCTAGCAGCCGCTGGATTTAGCTGGGCTACTAAGTCAATTGGTTTTGTAAAGAAGAACATTAGAGCCTTCAATATCACAGGTGGTGTTCTACTCATTGTTCTAGGGCTATTGCTTCTAACTGGCCTATGGCAGTTCGTTATCGACTACATCTCGGAGGTGAGCGGTGTCTTCATCCCGGCAATCTAAATATGTAGTTCGCAAGGAATACAGTGAACCTATTGAAGCTCCTGATCTATCTTTCAAGTCTTGGCTTAGATGGCTATGGCGCCAGCTAACCAGCATGCGTATTGCCCTGTTCTTGCTTCTATTTCTAGCTATCGCATCTGTTCCAGGTTCAGTATTCCCTCAAAGAAGTGCTGACCCAAACGGTGTTGTTCTCTACTTCAAGAACAATCCTGATTTAGCTCTATGGCTAGATAACTTCCAACTGTTTGATGTTTACTCATCAACCTGGTTCTCAGCTATCTACATTCTTTTGTTCATATCTTTGATTGGCTGTGTCATTCCTAGAGTTGGTGTTCACTACAAAGCACTTAGATCTGATCCACCTGCAGCACCAACCAATCTTTCAAGACTTCCTTCCTATAAGAAGTTGGATTCAAGTGAAAAGAATCTTGAAAAGGCCATTGAGTATCTGAAGAAAAGAAACTTCAAAGTTATTTCAACTAAGAACGAACTTAGCGCTGAAAAAGGTTACCTTCGTGAAACAGGAAACCTGTTCTTCCACCTGTCACTCATTGGAGTTCTAATTGCAGTTGGTTTGGGTGGTGGGCTTAGCTATGCAGGACAAAGAGTGTTGGTTGAAGGCGAAACCTTTGTTAATAACGAAGCATCTTTCGACTACTTCGCGCCAGGACTTCTCTTTGATAAGAACAACCTCGAACCATTTAGTTTGAGACTTGAATCATTCAAAACAACTTATGATTTCAAGAACCCAAACAACTACGGAAAGCCAATGGACTTCAAGGCAACCGTCACAACAAAAGATTCACCAACCAGCCCTGACGCAAAAGGCTCAATCAGAGTTAATGAACCTCTAGCAGTAGGTGGCTCTAAGGTCTACATCACCGGTAACGGATACGCTCCAGAGATAGTTGTTAGAGATAAAGACGGAGTTGTTTCGTTTAGTGGTCCTGTTGTATTCCTACCTCAAGACGGCAATCTAACTTCTCTTGGAGCTATCAAGGTTCCAGATGCTAACCCTGATCAGTTCGCAATGCTTGCTTTCTTCTATCCAACAGCTGCTGAATTGGAGTCAGGTGCACTGACTTCTAACCACCCATTCCCTTTGAACCCGCTAATGACCATGAACGTCTATGTTGGCGATCTTGGTCTTGATAGCGGAATGGCAGTTAATACCTACAAGCTGGACACCCATGCCATGAAGCAGGTGGCTGGCGGTAAGAGTGGCACTAAGGCAATTCAACTTACCTACGGTGAAACAGCACAGCTACCTAATGATCTTGGAACAGTTGAGTTCAAGAACCTTAGAAGATTTGCATCCATTGACATCACCTATAACCCGCTAGACATCTGGGTATTGGTATTCGCACTAACAACTTTGTTTGGTTTAGTCTTAATGCTCATCATTCCTCGAAGAAGAGTGTGGGTGAAGACTTCTAAAGACAGTGTTGAAGTTGGAGCACTAACCAAGTCAAAAGATAAAGCACTAGACAAGCTAGTGAAAGATGTTGCCAAGTCACTAAAGAAGAAGAGTAAATGACCCCAGAAATTGCACTAAACCCAGAGCTCGCTACCATTTCTAGAATCATCGTTCTAGTAGCACTTACTTTCTATGCCTTCTCATTCATTGTTCTAGCTTGGGCTCTAACTAAGAGAGCTGGTGGCAAGGGTAAGAAGGATGTATTCGCTAATCGTCTAGACACCATCGGTCTAGTTCTCATGGGTATAGGTGTTCTAGCTAATGGTGTTGGAGTTCTAACTAGAGGAATCGCAGCCAACAGAGTGCCGTGGGCAAACATGTATGAGTTCTCTATTTCAGGAGCATTCGTAGTCTCTGCAATCTTCTTACTTGTTCTAATCTTCAGAGATCTAAAGTTCATTGCTCCATTCGTGGTTGGTTTCGTTGTTCTTGTAATTGGATCAGCTAACACATTGTTCTATGTTCAGGTTGAATCACTTGTTCCAGCACTTCAGGACTACTGGCTAGTTATCCACGTGAGCGTAGCCATCCTGGCTACCGCCTTCTTCACTATTGGAGCAACTCTTTCACTGATTCATATCTTGAAAGAGACAAAGAGAATCAAGAACTCTAAGTCAAAAGCAGGTATTGCTTTCACAAAGCTTCTAAAGGTATTCCCTAAGTCAGAAAAGCTTGAGCGAACCTATTACCAATTCAACATCATTGGTTTTATTCTCTGGTCCTTCACCCTTATTGCTGGAGCTATCTGGGCTGACAAGGCTTGGCACCGCTTCTGGGGTTGGGACACCAAAGAAGTATGGACATTCATCATCTGGACTATCTACGCTGCCTACCTACATGCCACCACAACCAAAGGTTGGGATGGCAAGAGAGCAGCATGGCTAAGCCTGATCGGCTTCCTAGCTATCATCTTCAACTTCACCATCGTTAATCTGTACTTCAAGGGGCTACACGTTTACTCGGGTATTTAGATACTCGAAGCCGATTTCAAACAACGCTCTAATCGTTCCAACCACCAAGTAGTTCTATCTGCTGGTGCTTGGAGTTTGGTTAGAGCGGTTTTGTTTGGGGTGATTCTTGTTACTGGCATTTCTCCATTGATTGGAATTAGTGGAGTATCAGTTACGTCTTCTGTTAGTAGGGCTGCTGTTGCTAGTCCGCTTGCGTAATCACTGTCTAATAGTGCTGCTAGATAAACACCCATGCTGATGCCAACTGATGTTTCAAGAGCACTAGATACAACTACTGGTAATCCTGCTTGTCTGGATATTTCTAAGGCATTGTTAATGCCACCTAGAGGGGCTGCTTTGAGAACAAGTAGATCTGCCGCATTGGCTTGAGCAACAGCTAGTGGATCACTTACTTTTCGCACTGATTCATCTGCTGCAACTTTGATGTTGAGAAGCTTTAGTTTGAGTCCTAGTTCGGCTAGTTCAGCAATTGTCTTTACTGGTTGCTCAAGGTATTCCAAAGGAACACCTTCTTCATACATAGCTTTAGCCAGGATAAGAGCAGTTTCTATGTCGTAGCCACCGTTAGCGTCGAGTCTTATCCTGGCGTTAGGGAAGTGCTTTCTAACTTCATGGATTCGATCTAGGTCATCTTGAAGTGTTTGACCCTGTTCGGCAACTTTGATCTTGACTACTTCGAAGTTGCCAAAGGGCTCAAGCGCTGCTCTCACATCTTTTACTGCAGCTAGGGTTGCGTTGACTTTGATGGTCTTTACAGTTGGTTCAGGGATCTGACCAAAGGCAAACTCAATGGCTGCTCTAAGCCAGATGCTGGCTTCTTCATCTTCATACTCAGTGAAGGGAGACCATTCAGCCCAGCCATTAGGGCCTTCAAACAGGAGGACTTCACGGGTAGTGATACCGCGGAACTTGATACGCATAGGAATAGATAGGACCCTTGCTGAGTCAAGTATCTGCTGGCGCATTTCGCTGGTTATCTCCACATTGTTAGTCTAGGAGTATGTCCAAACACGTATCTGAGCTATTTGATGCAAGCATCTGGTCTGAAGTCGATGGCTTTAGTGATCTAACAGACATCACCTATCACAAGCATGTATCCCTAGGGGTGGTTCGTATTGCTTTCAACCGTCCAGAGGTTAGAAATGCATTTAGACCACAGACAGTTGATGAGCTAGCTAGGGCTCTTACCCATGCTCAGGGTCTAACCGATGTTGGAGTTGTTCTTCTTACCGGTAACGGACCTTCTCCTAAAGATGGTGGCTGGGCATTCTCATCTGGTGGAGATCAGAGAGTAAGGGGTCGTGCTGGTTATGAGTATGGAGACAGCACTTCAGGTCGTCTACACATTCTAGAAGTTCAAAGACTTATGCGCTTTATGCCAAAGGTTGTTATTGCTCTAGTTCCAGGTTGGGCTGCTGGTGGTGGTCACTCTCTAAACGTTGTTGCTGATCTTTCTATTGCTTCAAGTGAACATGCAAGATTCAAGCAGACCGATGCTGATGTTGGTTCATTTGATGCTGGCTTTGGTTCTGCTTATCTTGCTCGTCAGGTTGGACAAAAGTTTGCAAGAGAGATTTTCTTCTTAGCTCAAGAGTATTCAGCTCAACGTGCCTATGAGATGGGTGTTGTGAACGCTGTTGTTCCACATGCTGAACTTGAAGTTAAAGGTGTTGAGTGGGCTAAAGAGATTTTGACTAAGTCACCACAATCAATTCGTCTATTGAAATATGGAATGAACATGATTGATGACGGTCTAGTTGGTCAGCAACTATTTGCTGGTGAAGCTACTCGCATGGCTTATGGAACAGATGAAGCAATTGAAGGAAAAACTAGTTTCTTAGAAAAAAGAGCACCGGACTGGTCTCCATTTCCTTGGCACTTCTAAAACATGAGTCAAATACCAGTAAGAGTTATTCCAGCTAATGATGTAGTTGCTGCATTACTTGCTCTAACTGAAGCTCTTGCCGGTAAGTGTGCAGTTTTTATTTCACCTAGAGAAGTTAATGGTGAAAAGGTAGTTGTTGAAGGTATCCCTGAGTTTGTTGATTCCAACACTGCAGTAATTGTTGAAAGCAGTGGTTCAACTGGAACTCCTAAGAGAATCAGCATCAGTGCCAAAGCACTTATAGCTAGTGCAAAAGCCACTGAAGAATACTTTGGAACACAAGGTCAGTGGCTTCTAACTCTTCCCATTAACTACATTGCAGGAATTCAAGTCTTAGTTAGATCAATACTTTCGGACGTTCCACCTATTCAGATGAACACAGCAGTTCCCTTTACTCCTGAAGCTTTTGCTTTATCTTCAACACTTCTAACGGCTGATGCTAAGTTCACATCAGTTGTTCCAACTCAACTAATTAGATTGCAGCAGCTTGCTTCTCAAGATCCATTCCTTGTGAAACTACTGCAACGCTTCAAGGCAATCCTGGTTGGCGGTCAGGCTACAAGCCCTGAAGTACTTGAGTTCTTTAGAGATAAGGGCATCAACGTAGTTGAGAGCTATGGCATGGCTGAAACTAGCGGTGGCTGTGTCTATAACGGTCAAGCACTTAGTGGGGTTGAGCTAAAGCTTGTTGGTGAAGGAACAGTAGCTATTAGGGGAGATGTTCTAGCAAATGATGTAGCTAGTGAAGATGGCTTCCTAGTTACTCAAGACATGGGTGAGTTCAACGATGATGGACTTCTTAGAATCCTTGGCCGAGCAGATCGAGTAATCATATCTGGTGGATTGAAGATGAGCCTAGACAGTGTTGAAGCAGTAGCGGCTAGTGTTCCAGGGGTTGTTGAAGTTGGAGCAACAGCTGTTAGCTCAACTGAATGGGGAGAGCGTGTGGGGATTGCTTATGTTGGTTCTCCTGAAGTAGCTGACTACATTGCTAAGGCAGTGTTTGAACAACTAGGAATAGCAGCCAAACCAATTAGGGTTATTCGAGTTGATAGGTTGCCTAGGTTAGCTAATGGCAAAACAGATTTGATTACGTTGAGACAACTATTTAGTGAAGGTATCTAATGAGTGATTTGAAGTTATGGATTAAGGGGGCAAGGCTCAGAACTCTTCCTTTAGCTGTTGCACCTATCCTGATTGGAGCAGGAACTGCTCAACTAGCAGGAAAGTTCAACTTAGGTTATGTGCTTCTAGCTTTAGCAGTCGCTCTGTTTCTTCAGATCGGCGTGAACTACTCAAATGATTACAGTGATGGCATCAGGGGAACTGATGACAATAGAAAAGGTCCTGCTCGTCTAACCGGTGGTGGATTTGTTCCACCTAAGAAAGTTAGAAATGCAGCATTCATTTCATTCGCTATTGCAGCTGTATTTGGTTTAGTTGTTACTGTTCTTACTCAGCAGTGGTGGTTTGTAGCTGTTGGTATTGTTTGTATTTTGGCTGCTTGGTTCTATACCGGAGGTAAGAAGCCTTACGGTTATGCCGGTCTTGGTGAAGTTATTGTCTTTATCTTCTTTGGGCTAGTAGCAACTATTGGTACTGACTACATCCAGACTCTTGAGATTACTTTCTTGAGTGTTCTAGGTGGAGCAGCTGCTGGGTGTTTTGCTACCGCTGTTCTGCTAATCAACAACATCAGAGACATTGAAACAGATCGTCTAAGTGGCAAGAAGACCCTCTCAACAAGAATTGGTAAAACCGCTTCTCTTGTCTTGTTTGTTATTTTGACCTGGGCACCATTCTCATTGGTAGCCCCCCTTTGGTTAGTTGCTCCTGCAGCATTTGTTGTGAACCTGTTTATATTGCCGGTGCTAATCATCAACATGATTGCTGTTTCAGCTAAGAGCCCTAAAGATCAGATATTGGCTTTGCAGCTAACTAGCTACACAGCTCTACTATTTGCCTTTGGGCTTAGCTGGGGTCTTTTTACCCTTAACTTCTAGATCTACGATTTCGTTCTCTAGATCGCTTTCAGGATCACCTGAACCTAGAGTGTTTGTCTTCTTCTCATAGAGATCTTTGCTTATCTGGTCACGAAGGCCATTTAGGAACAGTAGCGAATAGGCGAATGACAGCATTCCAGCGAGCAATACAGCTGCGAACCACGGCATGGCTAGAAGGCCAAATACGATGCAGAGGCCAATAAATAGACCAAGTCTGATGGCTGTGTACTTCACCCAAGTGTTTTTCATGGCTTAAGTCTATGTTTCCCGCTCGGTTAGAATTGACCCATGAACAGAGTCCAGTTAGCCGTTATTGTTGCTGTTGCTATCTTCCAAATCTTCACAACTGTTTATGCAGCTAGTGCTAACCGTAACCAGGTAAGAGTTTTACCTAAGTTTGTCTGGGTTCTACTGTGTCTGTTCATCCCAATTATCGGTGGCCTTCTATACATCACCATCGGTAGGCCTATTGATGGTGACTCAGGTAAAGGAGCTAAGCGTTCAAGACCTGTAGCCCCAGATGATGATGAGGACTTCCTTAGAGATTTAGGAAATCGTTTCAAAAACGATAATGACAACTAGTATGCCTTTATCTCCGGCTCAAATATTTTCAGCACACATCATTGCCGAACTCGCTGCCTGGGGTAGAGATTTCTGGTTAGCCCCTGGAGCTAGATCACAAGCATTAGCGATTGCAGCAGCTCAGGTAGCAGATGCTGGTGGAGCTAATCTTCATGTTCGTATCGATGAGAGATCTCTAGGTTTTAGTGCTCTAGGAGCTGCTGTCTATGGTGGACCACAGGCCATCATCACTACCTCAGGAACTGCAGTCGCTAATCTTCATCCTGCAGTTCTAGAAGCCCACCACTCAGGTCTTGGACTTATCTTGCTAACTGCTGATAGACCAGCAGAGCTAAGAGATAAAGGTGCTAACCAAACTACAAACCAAGTAGGCATTTTCTCTGATGCAGTTATTGAATGCATTGATGTTCCAGCTCCAAGAGTAGAAGACATCGATAAGTTACCTCAGCTAGCCAAAGAGCTAGTTGAGAAAGCTGTGCTACTTGCTTGGGGCAAGAGATCGCAACCGGTTCAACTAAACCTTCAATTTATTGAACCGTTGTCTGCAACTGAACCAAACGCGGCAGACATTCTTGAATTACTTTCTCAAGGTGAAGATAAAGAACTAGTTGAAGTAATTCCAAGTGAAAGTACTTATGCTTTAGATCTTTCAAAACCAACAGTGATTGTTGCTGGAGCTAACGCAGGCGAGTATCTAACTGAAGTAGAGAACCTTCAACTACCTATCTTTGCTGAACCAACTTCAGGTGTTAGGCATCTTGCTTCATCAGTTATTGGGTATAGAACTCTTCTTGCTAGTAACTCTGAATTGGTCAAACAGATTCAGCAGGTAGTTGTTTATGGCAAGCCAACTCTAAGTCGTCCAATCATTGCTCTGCTAAAAAGAGAAGACGTAAAGGTATTTGTTCGTGAAGGACAGATGGGCCATTACGAGATTGGCAATGAGGTTACCAAGGTCTCTGAAGTTGTAGAAGGCACAGCAGATTTGGACTGGCTAAACTCATGGCTAGCTGAACCAGACCATGTTTCTGTTTCAGGTTCTCTTGATAGACATTCCATGATTACTAAGACCTGGGAAGCATCTCCTGCTTCTAGATCAATTCTTGTTCTAGGAGCTTCACAGCTCATTAGAGAGGCTGACTTCTGCGCTCCTAGACAGGAAGTCAGGGCTTGGGCTAATAGAGGCCTATCTGGCATTGATGGCACTATTGCTACTGCTACTGGCATAGCCATTCAAGAGCCAGAGAATCAGGTTAGAGCTCTCATGGGAGACCTAACCTTCCTGCACGATGTTGGCTCTTTGGCTATTGATCCAAACGATGGAGCGCTTGATCTGCAGATCATTGTTGCTAATGACAATGGTGGAAAGATCTTTAGCAACCTAGAAGTTGCTCAAAGTGTTGAAGCAAATACATTCAAGAGAATCTTCCAGACTCCACAAAACGTAGATCTAGCAAAGATTGCTGAAGCTTATGGCTGGGGCTATGTGAATCCTAAGACAGTCAGTGATTTTGAATTAGCTCTGTTAATCAAGGGCAGAGTAATTATTGAAGTTGTTCTTGACTAACTAAGTGAGTCAACAATGGGCTTGAACTTGAGAATCGCTTCATCAAGTTCTGCTTGAGCATCAGAGCCAGCAACAATTCCGCATCCAGCAAATGCTTTCAGTTTTCCATTACTTAGCTGAGCACCTCTAAGAGCAATAGCCCAAACACCGTCGCCATCAGCACCTAGCCATCCAACAGGTCCTGCATAGCGACCACGATCAACATTTTCAATCTGTTCAATAACTTCTAATGCTTTATCCCTAGGAGTTCCAGCAACCGCTGCACTTGGATGCAAAGCATTCACAACCTGCAGTGAAGTTGAATCCGAACTCAACATAGCTTTCACATCGCTAGCTAGATGCCAAAGATTCGGTAGAGCAATACTGAATGGTTCTGAATCTACAGCTATCTCTTTAGTGAATTCAGATAGGGATGCAACTAGTGAATCAATAGCGAACTTGTGTTCTGCTCTGTTCTTTGGAGATTCAACAAGTGCAGAACCAATTGCTTGATCTACCCCTGGGTCAGTTCCTCGTCCTGCTGTTCCAGCTAGAACCCTTGCACTGAACTCAGAGTGAATTACTTTGACTAACAGCTCAGGGCTTGCACCAAACATTCCAGCAACAGAGTAGATGTAGCAAGAGTCAAACTTCCTCTCTAGTTTTCTAAGTGAAGGGTTGATGTTGAAATCTGTTGATACCGATGCAGAGATATCTCTAGCTAGAACAACCTTCTCTATTTGTCCTGAAGCAATAACTTCAAGACCCTTCTCAACGTTGAGCAAGTATTGATCTGTTGAAATCTGCCCAGGCTCAAATGAAACTGCAGTGAAGTTGCTCTCCAGGTTGATTAGCTTCAGAGCTTCTGTTTCATCGATGTTGATGGTGGTGAGCCAAAGAGTATCGCCTTGTTTACCAACAACAACTTTTGGAATTACAAGAACGCTGGTTGTGTTGCTCTGGTCTGAGAAAGCAATTGAACCGAATGACATCAGTCCTGAGCCTAATAGATTGACCTCATCGGTTATCTCTGCTTGAGCAACAAGGTCTTTCCAGAGGCTGTCTAGTTCAAGAACTCGGTTAGGTCCTGTGATCTCTAATCTGTGTTCTTCACCCCAGCCAATCAGTCCTTGTTTCTCATAGATAAAGGCAGCGCTGTTGGAACCTAAGAGATCTGCGAAGGTGTAATTAGGGGATAACCCCAATTCATTGGCTGTAATGAGCCTTGAATGCACCTTGAGATTCAACTAAATCTTTCCAAATCTGGTTCTGTATGTTTTCTGTGAAATCCCCAGCGAGCCTAAATTAGTCTCTTTTGACTGGGATATCCTAAATACAGGTCACTTGAAGTCTAAAACAGCGAAGGGAGTGCCAGATGCGGAAAGTTCTAATTACCGCTACTTCAGCTCTACTTCTAGCTGGCATAGGCCTTCCCCTAGTCTCGTATGCTGAGGAAGTTGACGGCGATAACACAGTGCAGATTCTCGAAGAGAATCAGGGTGACCCAGTTGTTGACTACAAGCACTATGAGATTGAAGAGCGTTACGACCAGCACTCCTGGCTACTAATCCCACCAACAGTTATGAGAATGGGTCAGCCAATAGATCCAAACATTTATGTGCTGCCTACGCTACCTATGGGTGATGCCAGCGTGACAATCTTGGAAATCGCAGAGCGTACAAAATTGGAACAAGGTGGACTGATTGGTGAAGACCCAGCATCCACTCTGGACCCATATAGACATACCCCTATTCCAATTGATTCGCTAAACAGATCGACTGCTACTCCAACTGAAGAATTCATCGAAGGAGCAAGAGTGTTTGGTGTAGCTCTTGGGCTAGCAGCCCTAGTTCTATCAACCGTGACTGGTGTGAACACATTTAGAAGCAGAAGACGCAAATTACGCTACCTAAAGGCTTCAGAGCAGTAGATACTCTTTCAGGCAAAGATTAGACTTAGCCTTGTGAATAAAGCGGATATGGCTAAAAAGCCGGCAGAAGTCGCAGCCATGTTTGATTCGGTTGCTGAAAGCTACGACCGCACCAATGACCTTCTTTCCTTCGGACAAGACCGTATTTGGCGAAGACAAGTCCTTAAAACTGTTAACCCTCAATCAGGTCAAACTGTTCTAGATGTAGCTGCAGGCACAGGATCTTCATCTGTAGTTTTTGCTAAGCCTGGAGTAAAAGTTATTGCCAGTGACTTCAGCGAAGGCATGCTAGCCGTTGGTAGAAAACGCCACCCTAACCTTGAGTTTGTTTTTGCCGATGCAACTAAGTTGCCTTTCGCTGAGAATTCTGTTGATGCAGTGACCATCTCTTTTGGTCTTAGAAATGTAGTAGATCCAAAGAAGGCTCTAACTGAAATGCTAAGAGTTCTGAAGCCAGGTGGAGTTGTTATTATTTGTGAGTTCTCACATGTGAGAACACCAGTAATTGGAAGTTTGTATCGCTGGTACCTAGCCAACATCTTGCCAACCCTGAGCAAGCTCCTTGCTAAGAACAAAGGTGCTTACGATTACCTTTCAGAATCTATCGCTGCTTGGCCTAAGCAAGAAGTTTTAGCTCAGTGGCTAGTTGATGCTGGCTTCACAGAAGCAAAATACAAGAATTCGAGTTTGGGAATCGTTGCAATACACAGCGCTAAGAAAGCGACTAAATGAACAAGATAGTTCTACCTCCACAACTACGTAAGGTAGTGGACAAGGCTCTACTGAAGAAGATTCAGTCAGGGTTAGAACAAGTAGAGGTACAACTTCTAGAAGCAGTTACCCATACTGATCCTGTTGCCAATGTAACTTCAAGACACCTTCTTGAAGCAGGTGGCAAGAGACTACGTCCTGTTTTAGTTCTTTTAGGTGCTGCTCTCGGCGATGACTCTAAAGATTCAGTAACTAAAGCAGCAGTTGTTGTTGAACTTACTCACCTGGCAACTTTGTATCACGATGATGTTATGGATAGAGCACCTATGCGTAGAGGTGTTCCAACAGCTCATGAAGTGTGGGGAAATAGCGTAGCGATCTTGACTGGAGATTTACTCTTCGCAAGAGCATCACAGATTGTTAGCCGCCTTGGAGGCAAAGCACTTTCATTGCAAGCAGATACTTTCGAAAGACTTTGTCTTGGCCAACTGCATGAAACTATGGGTCCTCAAAATGGTGAAGATCCAATTGCTCACTACATTCAGGTTCTTGCTGACAAGACTGGATCTCTAATTGCAGCCAGTGCTGAGCTAGGCGTTGTCTATGGCGATGGTCCTGATGAATACAGAGAACCAATGAGAATCTATGGTGAGAAGGTAGGCGTCGCCTTCCAGCTGATTGATGATGTTATTGACATCGTCTCTGATGACTCAGGTAAGACCCCTGGCACAGACCTTAGAGCGGGGGTTCCGACCATGCCTACCCTGCTACTTAGAGCCCATGCAGCCACTGACCCTAAAGCACGTGAACTAGTTGAGATAATTGATGCAGGCCTTGAAGATGATGCTCAGTTAGCGCTAGCGGTAGCCAAGCTTAGAGAGCATCCAGCTCTTGAAGAGGCTTATCAGCTAGCAAAGACTTGGGCAACAGATGCTGTTGCAGCTCTAGCTCCACTGCCAGATTCACCGGTCAAAGACGCTCTGAGAGTATTCGCTGAAGCCGTTGTTGACCGCAACCAGTAAAAAGGATTTGATTTAACTTGAACAAAATGCGTTTAGCAATTGTTGGTGCCGGCCCTGCCGGTATCTATGCAGCGGACCTAATCATCAAAGCTGAAAGAGACTTTGATGTGAGCATCGACCTATTTGATTTACTACCTGCCCCATACGGTCTAGTTCGCTATGGAGTTGCTCCTGATCACCCAAGAATCAAAGGAATCATCAGAGCCCTTTATGAAGTTCTTGATAGAGGAGACATCCGTTTCTTTGGAAACGTAAAGTATGGAACAGACATCACTCTTGATGAACTAAAGAATCACTACAACGCAGTTATCTTCTCAACCGGTGCAATCAAAGATGCGACACTAAACATTCCTGGTGTTGAACTAGATGGCAGCTACGGTGCAGCTGACTTTGTTAACTGGTATGACGCCCATCCTGATTTCCCTAGAACCTGGCCGCTGCATGCCAAAGAAGTAGCAGTACTAGGAAATGGAAACGTAGCACTGGATGTTGCACGTATCCTGGCTAAACAACCAGAAGATCTTCTGTCAACCGATATCCCAGACAACGTTTATCAAGGACTACTAGCATCTCCAGTTACTGATGTTCACGTATTCGGTAGACGTGGTCCTGCTCAAGTTAAGTTCACACCACTAGAACTTCGTGAAGCCTGTGACATTGAAGGTGTTGACACCATCGTTTATGACGAAGACTTCAAATACGATGCTGGATCACAAGAAGCCATTGATACCAACAACCAGACCAGAGTAATGGTTAAAACCCTTGAGAGCCACAGAGGTAAAGAGAGAACTGGTGCAACTAAGAGACTTCACCTACATTTCTTTAGTTCACCTAAAGAAATTCTTGGTGAAGATGGCAAGGTTACTGGTCTAAGAATTGAAAGAACTGAACTAGATGGTTCTGGTGGTGTTACCGGTACAGGGGAAATCAGAGAGTTCCCTGTTCAAGCTGTTTATAGAGCTATCGGTTACTTTGGCTCAGAACTAGATTCAATTCCTTTTGATCACAAAGCTGGAGTTATTACTAACGCAGCAGGTCGAGTGTTAGATGACAGTGGTGAACACATTCCAGGAGTTTATGCAACTGGTTGGATCAAGCGTGGTCCTATTGGTCTTATTGGACACACTAAGAGCGATGCTATGGAAACTATTGCTTGTGTGATTGAAGACAAGAGCACTTGGTGGCAACCAGCTCACTCTGATGAAGATGATGTTGTTTCACTGCTCAACTCAAAGGGTGTTCAGTTCCTAGGCTGGCCAGAGTGGCTAAAGATTGATGCAACAGAGAAGGCTTTAGGAGCAGCTCAAGAACGTGAACGAGTGAAACTTGTTGAACGCGAAGACTTCCTAGACGCAGCATTCAAGAAAGACTAATGAGCAAAAAGACAGGCATCTCAGACAGCAGAGCTAAGACTGCTCAGTTTGCTCTAATGGTTACCTTCTTCACCCAAGGCTTCGCAACTCTCTCCTGGATGCCACGTATCCCAGAATTCATTGAAAACCTCGAGGTCTCTAAAGAACTATGGGGAGCAATCATTGGTTTCAGCGGAGCTGGATCTCTTGTTCCTCTGATCTTCACAAGCAGACTAGTAATTCGCTTCGGAACAACTCCGATCATCAAATACTCAAGCTTTGCTTTTGTAGGAATACTTCTAGCCCTGCCTTATCCAACCCAGTGGTGGCTATTCTTGATGCTCAACTTCATGCTGTCCTTCGCAATTAGCGTCTTCAACATCGCTTTGAACTCTCAAGCGGTTATGTTCCAGAAGAGAGTGAACAAAGTTCTTCTTGGTAGCTTCCATGGAGCATGGAGTGTTGGAGCAGCAGCGTCAGCAGCTGTAACAGGCATCATTGCTGCCTTCACACCATTGAAACTGCAGATGTTCCTAATGCCTGTGCTGTGTCTCGTTCTGTTCTTATGGGCTGTGAAGCACATGCTTGCTCCAGCTGAGAGTGACTCTGTAGATAGGGATGTACCAGCAGAGAGAATCTCTTGGCTAAAGACTCCTAGGTTCCTCTGGTTACTAACAGCTGGTGCCTTTATGGGAATGTGGCCAGAACTAGTTCTTATGGACTGGTCAAGTGTTTACGGAAAAGAAGTTCTAAACCTAGATCCATCTAGAGCTGCTTGGCCTTACACAATCTTTGTTATCGCAATGATTGTTGGAAGATTCTCTATCGCAAGACTCACAGAAACATACAACGTAGCAAGACTTTCTCAAGTTGGAGGAATCTTCGGATCTATTGCTCTAGCTCTTGCTGTGTTTACATCAGCAACACTTGCTGATGTGAATAGAGATCTAGGACTGTTATTGCTTTGTGTGTTCTTTGCTATCGCAGGTCTAGGTATTTCCTCTATGGTGCCAGGATTCTTTAGTGCCGCAGGAAATGTTGAAGGACTATCTACTGCTCAAGCGCTAAGTCGCATGCTGTTAGTAAACACAATTGTTGTTATCTTCGCGAAGATGTTGATGGGTTCTCTTATTGATGCTTCATCGCTGCCGTTGGCAATGATATTCCCAATCGCAACATTTGCTATTGCAGGTGTGATTGCAGGAATTGTTGCTAATAAGCATAAAGATATAAAGCTAAATCCAGAGATTTAGTCTTTAGCGGTAGTTAGTGAACTGAACGTCAATATCCAAATCACTTGAACGCAATAGATCCATCACTTCTTGAAGATCATCACGGCTCTTGCTCACTACTCTTAGCTCATCACCTTGAATGTTTGCCTTGACCGACTTAGGTCCCTGCTCACGAATGATTGCTGAAATCTTTTTAGCTTCTGGCTGTTCGATGCCATCTTTTAGAGTGGCTTCAATACGGAACTCTTTACCAGAAGGAAAAGGCTTGCCATCATCAAGGCTCTTGAGTGAGATGCCACGCTTTACTAGCTTGCTCTGGAATACATCCAGAATTGCCTTTACGCGTTCTTCGCTGTTTGCCTTCATCAGGATCTTGTCGCCTGACCATTCAATAGATGCACCGACACCTTTGAAGTCATAACGCTGTTCAATCTCTTTTTGAGCCTGAGTTAGAGCGTTAGACGCTTCTTGCTTGTCAACTTTGCTGACTATGTCGAATGAGGAATCTGCCATAAGAGTGATTCTAACTAACTACTGGGCTGAAGCAGCTCTAGCTGTGCTACTACGAACAATTAATTCAATAGGCCATTCAGTGACTTCAGGAACTGTCTGGTTTGGGTTGTCCAATAGTTCCAGCATGGTCTTAGCCATTAGCTCACCTTGGCCCACAACATTCTGGTTGATTGTTGTGATCCCAAAGAAGTCTGCAAGCTCGTGGTTATCCACCCCAACAATAGAAAGGTCAGCAGGGACGCTTAGACCTAAGTCCTTTGCAGCAAGTAGTACTCCTACAGCTAATTCATCAGAAGAAGCAAAGATAGCTGTCGGTGCATTGTGCGGGTCACCTAGAAGGTTCTTGGCAGCAGCATATCCTTCGCTAATTGCGTATCTAGGTACCGCTCTATACCAACCAGGCCGTGGCTCAATACCGGCAGCCTTTAGAGCCTCCTCGTAACCAACTTTTCTAACGTCAAATACTTTATAGAAGTTATCGGTTGATTCGCTCTGACCGATCATCGCAATCTTGGTGTGGCCCATGGAGATTAGGTGGTTAGTAGCTAGTGCACCTGCAGCACGGTCATTGATCTTGATGGTCTTTGCTCCTTGAACAGAACCACCTAATGAAACCAAGGGCTTATTCACATTAGTTAGAGCAGCAATCTCTTCGTCACTCATCTTTACTGATACACAGATAACAGCATCCACTCTTTTACGAGGTAGAGACTTAGTGAAGATAGATTTACGGTGCTCATCCCCTGAAGAAAGGTTATAAAGGGTGACGTCATAACCTGCTGCAACTAGTTCTCTGTCGATAGCTTCTAGAACAGTTGCAAAGAACCAGCGATCAACATAAGGAACTACAACACCAATGTTCTTAGTTCTGCCTGTTACAAGGGTGTAGGCAGAAGCTGATGGGACATAACCCAAACGATCTGCTACCGATTGAACTAGTTCCTTGGTCTCGATAGAAACATAGTCCTTGCCACTTAGTGCTCTTGAAACGGTTGCAGTTGAGACTCCAGCCTCACGCGCAACATCAACTATGCCAGCCACTTAAAACCTTTTCTGTAAATGTATGCAAATCTCTATGTAATCTATCTACCCTTACACACCCTTACAGGTAATAGGACCACATTGAAACCTATTCGTTGCATAAAGGCGATTAGCGGGGAAAGCCTAGTTTCGGGTATTGTTGAGAAGCACCCGTCCGGCTGATTACAGGCGGCCGGGAGCACTGGCTAGTTACCCAAGCGGCCAAAGGGATCTGACTGTAAATCAGCCGGCTCAGCCTTCGGGGGTTCGAATCCCTCACTAGCCACGAATGCCCCAGCCCTCCACGGCTGGGGTTTTCACCTTTAACCTAGGCAAATACCATTGGTCTAGTGAACATCCAGAAGATTACCTACCCGGCAGACCTGCCGGTTAGTGCTCGCCGTAGCGAGATTCTGGAAGCTATCAAGAACAACCAGGTAGTGGTTATTGCTGGTGCTACTGGTTCTGGAAAAACTACCCAGATACCCAAGATGTGTCTGGAGTTGGGTAGAAAGAGCATTGCCCATACCCAGCCAAGAAGAATTGCAGCTAGAGCTGTAGCGGAACGTATCGCTGAAGAACTAAAGGTTGATCTTGGTGACCTGGTTGGATATCAGGTTCGATTCACAGACCAGTCTGGGCCTAAAACAAAAGTCAAAGTGATGACGGATGGCATCTTGCTAAATGCCATGCAGAGAAATAGAAAACTTGAGCAGTATGACACCATCATCATCGATGAAGCTCATGAGCGTAGCCTAAACATCGACTTCCTTCTCGGCTACATCAAACAGCTGTTACCTAATAGGCCTGACCTCAAAGTAATCATTACTTCGGCAACTATCGATCCTGAGTCATTCAGTAGGCACTTCAATGGTGCTCCCATCATTGAAGTCTCTGGAAGAACATTTCCAATAGAGATTAGATACCGACCAATCAATCAAGATGAGGAAGACAATCCAGATCCTGATGCCAGCACAACTGCTCGAGATTACATCGATGGCATCTTGAGTGCTCTAGATGAATTAGCCACAGAACCTAAAGGTGATGTTCTCGTATTCCTCTCAGGTGAATCAGAAATCAAGGATGCTCAAGAAGCTATTCAAGGAAGAATCACTTCTGGTGCTCTAGGTAAAGGAACTGAAGTACTTCCTCTATATGGAAGGTTGTCTTCAGCTGAACAGCACAGAGTATTTGAAACAAGCAAGCTTGCTGGATTACAAAGAAGAATCATTCTGGCAACTAACGTTGCTGAAACTTCTCTGACTATTCCAAACATCAAATATGTAATTGATGCTGGAACTGCTCGTATCTCAAGATACTCACCGGCAGCTAAAGTTCAACGTCTACCGATTGAAGCTATCTCTAAGGCGAGTGCTAACCAAAGAGCTGGTCGTGCTGGTAGAACTAGTCCAGGTGTTGTTATCAGACTCTATTCAGAGGATGAGTATGAAGCTAAATCAGAATTCACAGATCCAGAGATTCTAAGAACCAACCTGGCATCTGTAATTCTTCAAGCTGCTCAGCTAGATCTAGGAGACATAGCTAAGTTCCCCTTCCTTCAGGCACCAGAGCAAAGAGGAGTCAAAGATGGCTTAGCTCTTCTAGGTGAGCTTGGTTGCCTGAAAGACCCTAAGAGCAAAGTAGTTGAACTAACAGCTGTTGGAAAAGATTTGGCAAGGCTACCTATCGAACCTCGATTTGGCCGCATGCTTCTGGAATCTAAGAAGCATGACCTAGTTCGTGAAGTCATGATTATTGTTGCTGGTCTAACAATCCAAGACCCTAGAGAGCGACCTGTAATCAAGAGAGCACAGGCTGACCAATCACATGCTCGCTTTGTGGATGCCACCAGTGATTTCCTTAGCCTCCTAAATCTATGGAACTACATAGAGACAAACCAGAAGAAGCTTTCTTCATCAGCTTTTAGAAGACTCTGCAAAGCAGAGTTCTTGAACTATCTAAGAGTTAGAGAGTGGCAAGACTTAGTTAGACAGATCACATCTATCGCTAAACCTCTTGGACTAATTCCAGGAATTGCTAAATCAGATCCTGATGGAATTCATAAAAGCTTGCTCTCTGGATTGTTATCTCAGATTGGTTTGAAACAACTGAGCGATAAGAAAGCAGGCGACTTAGTAAAAAAGAGTGACAAGCCTGCCAAGACTAGTAACGAGTACCTAGGTTCTAATGGCAAGAAGTTTGTGATCTTCCCTGGCTCTTCTTTAGCTAAGAAACCGCCAGCAGCAGTGATGAGTGCTGAGCTAGTTGAAACAAGCAGAGTATTTGCACGAATGAACGCTGCTATCAATCCTGAGTGGGCAGAAGCTCTTTCAGGAGATCTAGTAAAGCGAAGCTTTAGTGAACCTCACTGGGAGAAATCTCAAGGTTCTGTAGTTGCCTACGAGAGAGTCATGCTCTTTGGTGTTCCAATCGTGGTTTCAAGAAGAATGCAGTATTCAAGACTTGATATGAAACTCTGCAGAGAACTATTCATTAGACATGCACTTGTTCAAGGGGAATGGGATTCCAAACAAGCTTTTGATAGAGCCAATAGAGAACTACTCAAGAGAATTGAAGAGATAGCTGAGACATCTAAGAAACCTCAATACATGCCTGACGATGAAGATGTCTTTAGGTTCTATGCAGCAAGGATTCCTCAAGAGGTAGTTTCAACAAGAAGCTTTGAGGGTTGGTGGAAGAAAGAACAAAGAACTAACCCAGATCTCCTAACCATGACAGGAGAAGACCTACTTCCTCAAGAAACAACTGAACGGATAGAGATCCCAACAACAGCAATGTTTGGGGATAGTGAATACCAGCTCGAATACAAGTATCAGCCGGGTGAGATTGAAGATGGTCTGACCGTTCTCATACCAATTACAGATCTCACCTCTATTTCTAGAGATCCTTTTGATTGGCTAGTCAAACAACTAAGAGAAGACCTGATTGCTGAACTGATTAGGACTCTTCCTAAGAGCATTAGAAAAAATGTGGTGCCCGCAGCGGATTGGGCTAAGAAAGCATTGGCAACCCTTCCAGAGAACCCAACCGAACCTTTGCTTGAAACAGTAGCCAAAACACTAAGAACTCTAAGCGGCACACACATGACAGCAGCTGATTTCAAATTAGAAGAACAACCAACATCCCTGCGTATCACCTACAAACTAATTGCTGAAAACAAAGAGGTTAAAGGTGTGAGCCTTGACCTGGATGAACTGAAGCAAAAGTTTGATCCTACGTTTGTAAAACACAAGCCTGGCACTGCCAAAGTAATAGCTCCGAATGTTGATGCACTCAAACTTAGAAACAAGCTAATCTCAGACACCACTGCACTCATTAGTTCACCTGTTTCACAAATAACAGATGAACTAAGCAAAGAAGAGAAACTAGCTATTGTGTCTGTTGGATACAGAAACGTCCAAGCATTTGCAGACGATGTAGTCCTAGCCGTAGTTGAAGATGAGCTTGAGAAATCTGTATCAATCGAACCAGATCCAAAAGAAGTAAGTTCCGCAGCTTCTAAGCGTTTAGTTGAGGAGAGCAGAAGATGCGTTCAACTTATCGTTGAGATATCTGCTCTATCTCGTGAAGCTAGCAAAGCCATTTCACAGATTCAGGACATTGGGCTGTTGTTTGTTTTGGCTAATCAAAAGAAGCATGTTGCTCAGCTAATGACAAACAAGCTAATCAGCACAACATCACTTGCAAGAGTTGACAGGCTACCTGTCTATCTAAAAGCAAACAAGATGAGAACTATCAAACTACTTGAAGACATGGAAAGAGATAGACGTTTAGAGATCGAGTTGAACCAAGCCATCTTGCTATTTGAAAATGCTGGAGGCGCAATACCTTTGAAAGAAGGTATGCCAGAGAACATAGTTAAAGCACGTTGGGCATTAGAAGAGTTCAGAGTGAGCTTGTTTGCTCAGAGCCTTGGAACAGTGGAACCTGTCTCTATGGAAAGAATAAAGAAGATTCTAAATTCTTAGTCGAACCAACTTGTTGGTGATCCAAGAGATAAGAGCAGTACAAATAGTGCTGTCAGCCCTAGAACAATCACAAGAATCAGTGTGATTGGTCTTGCAATAAACCATCGGAATAGCCTGTCAATGAATCCAGCATCTCTAGGGTCATCGCTAATTGTTGTTCTCCATGAACCTTCAAGAGAGCCATTCTTTTGGAGTCTCATCTCAAAAGGAACCGTTGCGAATGGAACTATTGCTAATGCAACAGCTAAAGCGGTCTTGCCAAATCCCCATCTCTGGTTCACACCAGTTAGAGCTGCTGTTACCGCATAACCCAAGAACACAGCACCGTGGATACCTCCGGCAATGCCTACCAGGGCTGGATCTAGCCCAACGGCTCTAGCAATGAGTGCCGAGATAAGCAGTGTCCAGGTAACAGCTTCTGCTTTAGCAAAGGCATTGAATAGTTTCTTAGGAGTCATGGTTTCTTTCTGTAGCTTTAGGTCGATTTGAATGTATCAACTTTTTCTAAAGCTCTTTCTAGAATTTAACCATGGCATGGGAACGCATCGATGGATATCGCGTTATGGATTTCGGGAACCCTGGTGAGTCAAGGGATACGCTTCTTGATTTTGTGTTCAATGGAAACAAGCGAGCAACAGCGGGACTCTTAGAGGATTACATCCAAGACGGTGAAGAGATTGAGTCTGTTGGGGAGATACATGTAGTTATTGGGAGCAAAAATGAGGCTCTAGGAAAGATTCGGGTAACAAGAGTCGAAGTGGTCAAATTTGATGAAGTATCAGACGAGTTTGCGCTGGCTGAAGCTGAGGGTGATCTAACTGGAGATGACTTTAGACGAAGCCACACAGAGTTCTGGCAATCCTGCGGCGTAAATGTGAGTGGTGACACCCAGATTGTGTGCATCTATTTTGATTTAATTGAAAGATATTAAATCTTTATCCACTTAGTCTCGTTTGGCAGCAGTTGACCGAGCTGCGACTGACTGGAACTAGAAATCAACTCTTCTCCCTCAGGCGAGCTAACAGCCGAATCTCCAAAGTTATGAATTACAACAACATTCATGTTTCTGAATGCTAAAACGTCTTCGCTACATAGTTCTTCAACCCATTCAAAAGAACCTTGCCCTAGGTCTAGTTCACGTCTAATCTTTAGAGCAGCCTTATACATTTCAAGAGTTGATCCAGGAGTTCCTTCCTGCAGATCTCTTGAGTAGTTCTTATAGATGTCCGGTTGAGGTAACCAAGCTTCTCCTGTTGATGAGAAACCATTTGATTGGTTTACTCCGGCTTCCCAAGGAAGCGGAACTCGGCAACCATCTCTACCAACTCTTAGCCCATTAGTTCTAAAGAAAGTCGGGTCTTGTCTGTATTCATCAGCGAGAGTGGTGTGTTCAGGAAGACCTAGTTCTTCTCCTTGGTAGAGATACATAGAACCAGGAAGACCTAGTGTGAAGAGAGTTGCTGCTCTTGCCTTGGTAAGTCCTAGTTCAAGATCTGACTGCGGTGCATTAGGACCAATGCCATCAGATGCTGTTGCTCTACCGTAATCTCCACCAAGTCTTGATGCATGTCTCATCACATCGTGATTAGAGAGCACCCAAGTACTAGGTGCTCCAACACTGTCGAAAGCTTCGAAGGACTCAGTTACTGTTTTGAAGATTGATTCTGAATTCCAAAGAGCATCTAGATATCTGAAGTTAAAGGTTTGGTGGAATTCATCTGGTCTCACCCACAGAGCCATGAATGAAAGTGGCAGCACATAAGCTTCTCCACACATCACTCGTTCACCTGAATAGCTATCTAGAATTTCACGCCATTTTCTAAAGATGGTGTGAACAGAATCTTGGAACCACATTGGTGGATTCTCTTCACCTTCAATAAAGCCAGCTCCAGCTCTATCAACATATGGGTGATCTGGTAGGCCAACGGCTTTTGCCATTGCGTGAGGTTGATCAACACGGAAACCATCAACTCCTCTGTCTAACCAGAACTTGAGAATTTCTTCAAAAGCTTCTTGAACTTTAGGGTTCTCCCAATTGAGATCTGGTTGGGATGAATCAAATAGGTGGCAATACCACTGGCCTTTAGAGCCATCAGGGTTAGTGATTCTTGTCCAGGCAGGACCACCAAACATGGAGACCCAGTTGTTTGGTGGCAAATCTCCATTGCCATCTTTGAAGTGATAGAACTCTCGCTCGGGTGAACCCTCTGGAGAATTGAGAGCTGCTTGGAACCAAGAATGCTGATCGCTTGAGTGATTAGGTACAAGGTCAACCAGAATCTTTAGTCCTAGTTCATGAGCTCTATTCAGCATCACATCAAAATCATCGAGTGTTCCAAAGAGTGGATCAACACCTCTGTAATCAGATACGTCATAGCCTGCATCTTTTTGAGGCGATGGCATAAAAGGGGAGAGCCAGATTGCATCAATGCCCAATGAAGCTAGAGGCTCAAGTCTTGAAGTAATTCCTTTTAGATCTCCCATTCCATCTCCATTGCCGTCAGCAAAGGAGCGAGGGTATACCTGGTAGATGACAGCGGAACGCCACCAGTCATGTTGTTTGCTGGCTTTGTGACTTACTGAACTGTTTATCTCCATAGCCTTGATTTTAGGCGGGATAGGGCGAGTTCCCTGAAGGCTAAAGGTAGCTCAAACCTCTTATATATAGGGGCGAACAAATAGAAAGCACCCCATTACGATTAAATAACGAACATTTTTGAAGTTTCCATAAAGGGACAAATGATAACTAATGTTTTAGATAACCACTTCAAAGGGGGAAATTGAAATGTCTGAAAAAGGAATGAGTGCGGGGAAAATCGTAGGAATTACCTGCGGATCTCTATTCGGAGTCTTCGTCGTTTTACCACTGCTTGCAGTGTTTTTACCGTTCTTAGGTTTCGGCCTAGAACAACTAATCTTTCCGCTTCTAATAGCGGGCCTCGTTATCTTCCTTGTTAGAAGGAATAACAAGCTCAGAGGTGGAGTTGTAGTAGCAACTCCACAAGTTGCCGCCCAGGTGGCAGCACCTCAAACTAATTCTCAACCTGCACAACTGGGCGGAGATATACCTACGACTGTGTGTCAACACAGCTTCTCTGCAGCAGACCTTGCAGGCAAGGCCACCATAACTTGTCCATGTGGTTACAAGTTCAAGACAAAAGATCTGCTTGATTACCAGAAGCTCAGCGCAGACTACCTTCGTATTGAACAAGACCTGATTGCAGTTCGCCAGAAGTTGATCGCAGCTACCACTAGCTCAGCTCCTGTTGCAGCTCAGCAAGCAGTGCCTGCAGCACCTGCAGTTAGAAAGGTAAGAAAAGCTAGAGCAAGTCTTTCTCTTCAGCAGTGGCTGATTATGGGAGCTAGCGCAATCATCGTTATTGCTGGAAGCATATTTGTTTCAACAAACCTAGACACATTCCCTGAGGAAGGATTCCTCGCTGTGACCCTAGGTGTCGGAATTGGTACAGGCATCTTGGCTTTCTGGGGGAGAAAGTTCTCAGTAATGCTTGCCAACTTCATGGCAACATTCTCTTCAGCGATGTTGATGTTTTCAATTCTGGTTGCTGGAGATATTCTCAATTCGTCATTCACCTGGGAAACTGCACCAGCTTGGTACTGGACATTCAACCTCTTTGTAGTTTCAGTTGTTTCATTTGTTCTTGCAAGATTCAGAGCAAACTTTGGTTGGAAGATAATCTCTATCGCCTCAATGGCGGCTTCTGCTTTGGTCTTCGCATTTGGCGAACTTGTTGAAAGATTTGGAATTGGTTCTGGATCATTTGCTTGGTTCTCCGCTGCGACAACAGTAGGTGGAATCCTTATTGCACTTCTAAGCAACCAAGTTACAAAGCTTAAGTTCAAGATCGCTAAGGGAACTGAAGACCTTGAGTATGAAAAGGACTTGGCTAAACGCGAAGACGGTGCTCTTGAGAAGTTCTCATTATTCAGCGTTGCTGCTTTCGGATTACTCTCTGTTGGCTATCTAGTCCTAAACGTTCTAAGTTTCGGTGAAAGACCAGAGCCAGTGCCATTCACTGTCTTTGCTCTAGTTAGCGTTTTGGCTATTGCCACACGCTCCTACTGGGTTGGAGCACTTTCATCGAGTGAAGCAGCTGTTGCCAAAGTAAATACTTGGCTACGTATCTACACCTATCCGGTTGTGGCTATTGCCCTGAACACCTGGTTCCTATTCATCGATCCAAACAACTACTGGTTGGGCGTGCTTGGAACTACCTTGATCTTGTTCGCAACTCTTGCAATTGGTTTCTACGTCAAGAGAGTCGGGGAGCACCCATTAGCAGTGCAGGTTGCACACATTGCAACGGCAGCGACATGGATTCTTTGGTACGTAGGTGTTGAGAAGGAAATCTTCGAATACCTTGCAGCCTTCGGCGTTTTCCTAGTTGCTTTCGGATTGTCTTTCATCTACCAGAGCTTCCTAGGAGCTGGAAGAAGTTCAACAATTGCAGCTACCGTATTCCACTTCTTAGGTTTAGGACTTCTGTACCTAGCGGTTACTGGCGGCGGTCAAAACTTCTATTGGTTTGGTTACGAGCCAAGCCGAGTGGCTTTCAATCCTTACTCACTTGAGTTTGCGATAGTTGCTCTAGGTATTGTTCTTCTAGCTGTGGCTTATTCGCCTCTAACAGCATTAGTGAATAAGAAGCTAGGCAGGGAATACAACTCTGCTTCACAGGTAGCCATCTTTGTCTTTACTACTGTGCTCGGTTCTCTAATGTCATTTAGATTCCAATGGGATGCACAAGTCAGAGATCTAACTGAGCTCTATCTAGCCAGTGCATTTGGAGTAGCAGCTATAGTTGCCGGTTTGCTTGCAGCAAGATTCGCGGGTAACAATAAGGAGCTCAGTTCAGTCGTCATCCGTTACACCTATGCATTCCAGGGCATTGTGGCTTGGCGAGTGATAATTACAGATAACTATGACCAAGCTCCGCTTCTAACTGGTTTAGTGCTGATCGGCATAGCTGCTCTCAACTATGGAATCGCTTGGATTGGCAAAGTTCAGTCCGCTGCCTGGGTTGCTTACGGTTTCTCTCTAGCTGGATTGTGGACTGTTGCATACGCACAAAGAGAAGAACTTTCAGTATCTGGTCATCTCGCAGTAATCGTAGTTAGTGCACTTGCCTTGAACTACGTCTTGAGAATTGTTGATAAGCGTGTCTCAGGTAGGTACACAACATACTTCTCACTCATCAGCGTATTTGTTCTCTCGGTAGCATCCATTGTGATGAACGCAGGAGAGTGGACTCCATATGCTGATTCAACTCAGGTCTATCTAGGCTTAGGAATTCTCACTCTTGTAGCTGTTCTTTCAGCGGGAGCAGCTGAACTAAAGAGAGTTGCTTCAGAGAGAGTCGCTATTGCTCTTAGAGTGACAGGTCTTGCATATCTTTCCCTTGCCTTCTTTACATTGGCTGGCTTCGGCATTCTTGAAAGTCTAAAGAGTGAAGTTGGCTATAGAAGAATTGCACTTGCTGCCATCTTCTCTTTCATTGTCTTTAGACAACTGAAACTATCTAGTGCCGCCAAGTCACAAACTACAAACGGTTGGTTTGCTCTTGGTTATTTAGCGCCAGCAACAATTGCGTTTATTGCAAGTGACCTAATCAGCGATTCTGTTGATCTGGACAAGTTCAATCTTGAAATTTACACAGTGCCGCTAGCTATTGCACTCGCTCTGCCAACCATCTTCAACAAGGCTGCTTCACAAAGCTTTAGAAGACTAGTTGGTATGGATATTCCATTGCTATTCCCAGTAGCAGCTTCAGCGATCTATTCACTAACTCAGAACGTGAATGAGGACGCAACTGTTTATCGTTTGGTTGCATCAACTGCAATACTTGCTGCTTACTCTTACTTCAGATTCTCTGGAGGATCAAGCAAGTTATGGGCAATCCTGGAATACATAGGTCTAGTAGGACTTGGACTATCCCTAGCTCAGCTGGTTGATGTACTTGCACCAGATCTACTAGATGGTCCAGAACTGTTTGGTGTGGGTGTAGCAGCTGCAATTGTTGTTGGAAACATGAACATCAGGAAGGTTTTCAACTTCCAGTCAACTTTGTTCAGTCACGGCTTACCAATATTTGCTTTGGTATTGCCTTCGATTATTCACACCTACACAACTCTGGACACATCTATCCAGCTAACTAGCCCAACTCAGATCACAAGAATCTTGGCTGTCCTTGCAATTGCTATGGTGGCTTTGATTCTTGGAATGAGAAATGGAAACCTTGGTATCGCTGTGGCAGGTGGAGCTTCCTTGTCTCTTCTATTGCTACCAATCACATGGGCAAATGCAGAACAGAGTGCGGACTACGAAACAACAATTGCTCTAAGAGCACTTGGTATTTCACTCTTCCTATTCCTGCTCTTAGGTGGATTGAGAAGTATCAACAAGCTGCCTGACAGTAGCTATCTGTATCTAGGAATTCCATCTGTTGTTGCGTTAGGTCCATCACTGTTCCTAACCTTCACCTCGATTGGAAATACTTCACTAACAGAGGTTGACTGGTGGAGATTCGGAATCTTGATGGTGGCAACAGTGACGCTGCTAGTAGTGGGAGCACTGAGATCTCTCGGAGGATTGTTCTTCCCAGGACTAGTTGGAGTTCTTGTTGGAGTCCTGCCTTACGCCTTCCAGCCAATAGCTAGAGAGAGCTGGTTCCTATGGGTAGTTCTACTACTGATTGCAGCTGTCATGGTTTGGATTGCTGTTCGACTAGAACAGCTTCGCAAGCTAGGTAAGTCCAGTGCATCTTGGATAAAGACTCTGCGTTGATTCGATAAGTTAAACAGAAGTGCCCGGCAACTAAGCCGGGCACTTCTGCATTAACCGCTTTCTTGTTTACAACTTTATCCAAACTGTGTTGTCGTGCTCTAACTCACCTTCGACTGTGATATCGTGTTGAGTTGTTGCGAGGATTTCACCAGCAGGTATCACCACAGAGTTACCTGTGAAGTTTGATAGAACCAATACGCCATTGTTTACATAGGCAAGAGTTGATTCATCCATGAACTCAGGAGCCCAACGGAATTCACCGTTGCCTAGATCATGAGACTTACGCATCTTTAGTAGTTGCTTATAGAGCTCAAGGGTCGAACCAGCAACACCTTCTTGCTCACTTCTTGCATATCTCTTGTATGAAGAAGGCTGAGGTAGCCAAGACTTTCCATTGCTAGAGAAGCCGTTCGCTTCGTTGGCCCCTGCTTCCCAAGGAAGTGGAACACGGCAACCATCACGGCCAACTCGCTCACCATTGGTTCTGAAGAAGGTTGGGTCTTGACGGAACTGGTTGTCTAGAGTGGTGTGCTCAGGTAGACCCAGTTCTTCACCTTGGTAGATGTAAGCACCCCCAGGGAGCCCAAGCATGAATGCAGTGGCCGCTCTGGCTTTTCTTAGGCCCTTAGCCTCATCTGGTTGTTCGTAGTTAGGCCCGATACCGTCACCCTGTTTAGGAACTTTATCGTAAGCCATTCTTGTCGCGTGACGAATAACGTCGTGGTTTGAAAGTACCCATGTAGATGGAGCATCAACAGCACCAAACTCTTTTAGAGATTCAGTAACTACGTTGTGTAGTTTGTCTTTATCCCAAGGAGTTTCTAGGTAGCCGAAGTTAAAGGTCTGGTGGTATTCACCAGGTCTAACCCAGCGGGCCATTCTTGATAGTGGAAGCACCCATGCTTCTCCACACATTGCTCTGTCATCGTATTCATCCAAGATTGCACGGAATCTCTTGTTGATTTCGTGAACACCGTTCTGACCCCAGAATGGGTTCTCAACCTGAAGACGAGCAATAAGTTCTTCTTCTGTTTCTTGAGTCTTGATTGCATCAGGTGAATCTTGACCAGACATTGTTGAGTTGTTTGAAACAACATCAGGTAGTCCATCAACCTTGATCATTCCGTGAGCTACGTCAATACGGAAACCAGCAGCACCTCTGTCTAGCCAGAATCTCAATACTGAATCAAACTCTGCTCTTACTTCTTCGTTTTGCCAGTTAAAGTCAGGCTGAGATGAATCGAAGATGTGTAGGTACCACTGACCTAGAGTTCCATCTGCCTCAGTGATTCGAGTCCAGGTAGCTCCACCGAATACTGACTCCCAGTTGTTTGGAGGTAGTTCACCGTTTTCCCCCTTGCCATCTCTAAAGATATAGCGAGCACGTTCTTTAGAACCAGGAGCAGCCTTTAGAGCTGCTTGGAACCATACGTGCTGGTCGCTTGAGTGATTAGGAACTAGGTCAACGATGATCTTCAAACCAAGAGTGTTTGCTCTGGCTACCAATGCATCAAAGTCAGCAAGGTTTCCGAATAGCGGGTCAATGTCTTTGTAGTCAGCGACGTCATAGCCAGCGTCTTTCTGAGGGGACTTGAAGAAAGGGCTGAACCAGATAGCGTCAATGCCGAGCTCAGCTAGGGACTCTAGTCTCTGGGTAACTCCTTGAAGGTCTCCCATTCCATCGCCATTGCCATCAGCAAAGGAGCGAGGGTAAATCTGGTAAATAACGCTAGTTCTCCACCATTCGGCGTCTTTTCTAGCGCTTGAGAGCACTTCGTTTGATATTCCAACCATGCTCTCAAAGTTACGCTAGGAACATGGCTCGAATGCCGATGTTTATCAAAATGTAATCGCTTACATGCTCTCTTGCTAGATTTGGTCTAAGAGTCAAATCTGACAAGACTTGTCTCTAGACCTAGCCCGCTAAGCCCAAGAACTGGATACTCATGAAATCTGCTCTAGACCTTTTTCCAAGAGGGCTTTACCCTCACCACGATGGATCTGCTCTATATGTTCCAAATCAGAAGCCGCAGGTGGGCGACAAGATCAAGCTCCGTATTCGAGTTCACGCAGCTCTTGGCAAGATCAAAGAGGTAAGAGTTCGATTCAGTGAATCAGGCGAAGCTTTCCCATCTCCACCAGCCAAAGTTGTTTCAACTAAGAATGGTTGGTCTTGGTTTGAAGCAGTCATCACTATGCATAACCCATACATGAACTACAGATGGTTTATTGAGATGACAGATGGTTCTAGTTACTGGCTAAATGCCAGAGGCTTATCTGAACTTGAAATGCCTGATGTTGAAGATTTTAGAATCAATACTTTCTCCTCCGCTCCTGACTGGGGGAAGAAAGCTGTGATGTATCAGATATTCCCTGACCGTTTTGCTAAGTCACAGAGATTAGCAAAACAAAAACTTCCTAGTTGGGCAATAGCTAAAGAATGGGGAGACAAAGTCATTGGTACAGGCCCTGGAACTAGTGAACAGTTCTTTGGTGGAGACATCTATGGAATTACAGAACACCTAGATCACCTGAAGGCTTTGGGCGTGACATTGATTTATCTAACTCCAGTATTCCCAGCTAAGAGCAACCACAGATATGACGCATCAAGTTTTGATGAAGTAGATCCTTTACTTGGCGGAGACAAAGCACTTATTGAATTAGCAGATGCTGCTCATAAGCAGGGCTTCAAGATTATTGGTGATCTAACTTCAAATCACTCTGGTGCTGCTCATGAATGGTTCAAAGCTTCTTATAAGAAGCCAGGGGCTAAAGAGTCTGAGTTCTATTACTTCACTAATAAAAACAAAGACTATGACTCATGGTTCGGTGTTCCATCTCTTCCTAAGTTCAATTGGAACTCTCAGGAACTAAGAAAGAGATTCATCGCAGGGTCTAAGTCAATTGTGGCTAGATGGATCAAGAAGCCGTTTGCTATGGATGGTTGGCGTATCGATGTTTCGAATATGACTGGTCGTATTCGTGAAGAAGATATGTATATGGAACTTCAGGTTCTTATTCGTGAGTCTATGCAGAAGATAAATCCAGACACCATTCTGCTTGGTGAATATACCGGAGACGCCGCCTACCAAATCCAAGGTGAAGGTTGGCATGGAGCAATGACTTATTACAACTTCACTAAGCCAGTATGGAGATGGTTCTATAACCCAAACGTGAAAGCTGAAGCTGGGTTCCTAGGTATTGGTAAGACAAAGATCAACGGTGTTGAGATGGTGAAACAGCATCTTGATTTTGCTGCTGGTTTCCCTTGGCATGTTCGCCTCCACAACATGAACCCTCTGGACACTCACGACATTCCTAGATTCAAAACCTTTGCAATGCCAGGAGCTCAGAAGGTAGCTGCTGGTATGCAATTCACTTTCCCTGGCATGCCAGTTATCTGGGCTGGAGATGAGTTTGGTCTTGATGGTCATAACGGAGAAGAATCAAGAACTCCTATTCCTTGGAATAACGAGAGACCAAACGATAGAACCATGCTTGTGAACTACAAGGCTTTCGCCAAGATCAGGAAAGAGAACAGTGCTCTGCACGATGGCTCAATGAGATTTGTTTATGTCTCAAATGAAGTCATTGCTTATGTTCGTGAGAACAAGAAGCAGACCATCTTGACTGTTGCCACCCGTGGCACAGACACCAATGCTGCTATTGCTTTGGATGCTGTTGCTGGCCTGAAGCAGGCAGAGAATCTCTTTGGTGGAGCAAAGCTCACCTTCGATGGCAAGGTGGCTAAACTCCCTACAGATCCACTAACAATCAACATTTATAGGCTCCCTGCAGCACTCTAAGGTTTGCCTATGGTTTGCCTAGGTGGTAATCTCTAACGGTGCCTAAGCCTGTTTATTCAAGGTAGTCACGCCCCGATAGCTCAGTGGTAGAGCACTTCCATGGTAAGGAAGGGGTCGACAGTTCAATCCTGTCTCGGGGCTCTGCGGCGGGGTAGCTCAGGTGGTTAGAGCACACGACTCATAATCGTGGTGTCGCGGGTTCAAGTCCCGCTCCCGCTACCAAGGCCCTTTGGGCCAAATATCTGCGAAACTTGAGCCATGGTCAATCCAAATGTTCAGGGTAAGAAATACCCAGAAACCAGCCCCTATTTAGTTGGTAGAGAAAAGGTTAGAGAATTCGCTAATGCAGTTTTCTCAACTAATCCAGTCAACCTAGATGTCTTCGCTGCTCAAGCAGCTGGCTATACAGATGTCGTTGCTCCTCCAACCTTTGCTGTTGTCATTCAAGAGCGAAGCCTTCCTGCTGTTCTTCAAGACCCTGAGGCTGATATTGATTTCTCAAGGGTTGTGCACGGAGACCAGAGATTTGTTTCTGTAAGACCAATCGTTGCTGGAGATGAACTCACATCTGTTCTTGAAGTAGCTTCAGTGAAGTCACTGGGTGCTCATTCAATGATTACTTTCAACACTGAAGTTTTTGATGCAGATAAGAATCTTGTTTGCACTGCCATCAGCACACTAGTAGTGAGGGGAGAGTAATGACTCACATCAATATTGCTTCTCTAGAAGTAGGTCAAGAAATTGGCAGCCAAACCTTCCACTTCACTCGTGATTCTCTAGTTCGTTACGCCGGAGCATCAGGAGACTTCAACCCAATTCACTACCGTGATGACTTTGCTAAGTCTGTAGGACTCGATGGAGTTCTTGCTCACGGAATGTTAACTATGGGAGCTGCTGTTCAGGTAGCTGTTAACTGGGTTGGCGATGCTGGCAAAGTTATTGACTATGGAGTTCGTTTCACCAAGCCTGTATTTGTTGATGCTGCTAATGGTGCCGATGTTTTAGTGATTGGAAAAGTTGGAGCTATTGATCTTGAGAACAACACAGTTCGTATTGATCTATCTGCTAGTTCTGCTGAAGTAGCAGTACTTGGTAAAGCTCAGGCAGTAATCAAGTTATGAGTCAAGCGCTTAGTGAACTAACCGCCATCCATGTTGGTGGTAGTCCTAAGCACATCCACACTGCTACAACCAGAGATGAACTTATTTCTATTGCTAAAGATGTCTGGTCAAGAACAGATAACTGGTTAGTCCTAGGTGGCGGGTCAAACTTAGTTGCAGCTGATGATGTATCAGAACTAGAAGTTATCTTGGTTAGAAACCTAGGCATTGAATACATAGGTCAGGGCAGAGTCAGAGTTCAAGCAGGAGAGAACTGGAGTGACTTTGTCATTCACACCGCTAAACAAGGTTTAGCTGGTATTGAATCTCTTGCTGGTATTCCAGGAACTGTTGGGGCAGCACCTATCCAGAACATTGGTGCATATGGTCAAGAACTTTCACTAACTCTTCATTCACTTGAGTTCTTAGATTATGAAACTAATGAAGTGCAAGTGTTGTCGAAAGCTGATTGTGTGTTTGGTTATAGAGACAGTATCTTCAAGCGCGGTAAAAGAGGAATTGTCACATGGGTTGAATTCCAATTCTTCACTGACCTTCCAGCTGCACACAACGAACTTCTAGAAGCAAGAGTTGAAGAAGTAGTTGGGCTTAGAGCATCTAAGGGAATGGTCTTAGATGACAAAGACCATGACACCTGGTCATGTGGATCTTTCTTTACCAACCCAATCGTTTCTGAGAGCTTCGCTAAGACACTTCCCTTAGACGCACCACAGTGGCCAACAGAAGCTGACGATGGTCTAACAGTGAAACTAAGTGCAGCTTGGCTTATTGAACAATCAGGTATTCAAAAGGGATTTAGTTTGCCAGGCTCTAATGCAGCCATCTCTTCTAAGCATGCTCTTGCCATAACTAATAGGGGATATGCAACAGCAGATGAAGTTGTTGAGCTAGCTAGATACATCCAGGCTCAGGTATCAAATAAGTTCGGAATCAA
>JBIJAF010000028.1:0-13748 GCA_044345905.1 Rhodoluna sp. | reverse complement strand
TTGTAGGCCCCGTCGGGATCGAACCGACGACCCACGGATTAAAAGTCCGTTGCTCTAACCAACTGAGCTAGAGGCCCTTAGTGCTTTGTTGCTAGACAAGTTTATTACTTCTGGACCTAGTGTTAGGCCCGTTTAGTCAGATACTCGGTCAGGTCTCTAATCACACGGTTATCGACACTATGGCCTAGACCTCCATAGACCTTAGAGGTTAGCTTGGTGTGCTCTGTGAGCCAATTAGTGGTTGTCTCAACCATTTTTGGTGTGATTCTGTTGTCCGCTTCGCCTCTGCAATAAAGAACACTTGGCTTGAGTTCATGAAGTCTGTCATCTGCTGGTTGCTTTGCATCCAGGATGAAACCAGCCATCAAGACTGTCTTAGCGATTCGCTCCGGCCTGGTTCTAAGTAGCTGGGTGGCCATTAGAGCTCCTTGGGAGAAGCCAATTGGAATCAAAGGTGTGTTAGCAGGAAGTGTCTGATCAATCCATTCCCATAGTTTCTCCGTTGCCTTCTCAATCTCAACTTGAGGGGTGTAGTTATCCATGGTCAGTAAATACCATTCAAAACCATCTCCAGCTGAACTAAGTGGAGCTCTAGGAGATACCCAAGGCATGGTTCCAGTCATGATTTCTGGAAGATCATATTCATTCGCACCATAGCCATGCAGAAGAAGAGCAACAGTAGAGCCTTCATTTAGGTTCTCAAGATTAGAAGAGGTATAGGTAGTAATGCCTTTAGCCATTAGCAAGTTTCTTTCGGTTAGTTTTTAGAAAAGGCGATGGTTGCAGCAACAGCCTTTTTCCAATCAGCGAATTCATCATGTTTCGCTGCTCCTGGTTCAAAAGTTTGCTCGATTGGATTTAGGTTCTTGAGTTCATCAAGTGATTTCCAGAAACCAACTCCTAGACCAGCCAGGTAAGCAGCACCAAGAGCTGTTGAGTCTAGGTGGATTGGTCTCTGCAAAGGAACTTGAAGAAGATCCGATTGGAATTGCATCAGTAGTCCATTAGCAGAAGCTCCACCATCCACTCTGAGTTTTGAGAGCTGGATGCCGGTTTGGCCCATGGCATCAAAGATGTCTTTTACCTGGAATGCAATGGCTTCAAGTGTTGCTCTAGCAATGTGAGCATCTGTAGTTCCTCTGCTTAGCCCAAAGATAGAGCCAGTTGCTTTAGGTTCCCAGTAAGGAGCACCAAGACCAGTTAGAGCAGGAACAAATACAACACCGCCGTTATCTTCAACAGTTCGAGCTAGTGCTTCGCTGTCTTCTGCTTTGGTGATGATCTTTAGACCATCCCTAAGCCATTGAACAGCTGCTCCTGCTACAAAGACAGAACCTTCGGTTGCATAGGTTCTAACACCGTCTAATTGCCAAGCAACAGTAGTGATCAGACCATTGTCTAGAACTAGAGAATCAGAACCGATGTTTTGAAGGATAAACGCACCAGTTCCGTATGTGCATTTAGCTCCACCAATCTCAAACTGGGTTTGACCAAATAGAGCAGCTTGCTGATCTCCTGCAATTCCTGAGATAGGAATTGATAGGCCAAAGAAGGAATCAGGGTCTGTCTCAGCCAGCATTCCACTCGAATCAACAACTATTGGCAGAGCATGAAGAGGAACACCGAAAAGTTTTAGAAGCTCCTCTGACCAAGTTCCTTCATGGATGTTGTATAGCTGAGTTCTGGAAGCATTAGTTGCGTCGGTGATGTGTGCTTTGCCATTGGTAAGTCTTGCAATTAGGTAAGTGTCAATAGTTCCAACAACTACAGAACCGTTTTCTACTTCTTTCCAGATCTCTGGTTTATTGACTGCAATCCAGCGAAGCTTAGACGCACTGAAGTAAGGGTCTAAAGGTAAGCCGGTTAATTCCTGAACCTTAGAAAAAGTTGGGTAAACTTCAAGATCTTTAAGTATCTGTGTGGTTCTTCTGTCCTGCCAAACTATTGCTGGAGTGGGGGATTGGAGAGTTGCTCTATCCCAGAGGCCTATGGTTTCTCTTTGGTTAGTGATACCTAGTCCTACGAATGTGACACTTCCAACTGCATCAAGAACTTGTTTCACTGCCGATAGCGTTGCCTGCCATATCTCATCAAGGTCATGTTCAACCCAGCCTGGCTGAGGGAAGTGCTGAGGGAACTCTTGGTAGCCGTGGGCAGCTCTTGAGCCATCTTGTCTAATGGCAATAGCTGTTACACCAGTGGTTCCGGCATCGATAGCGAGAATCATTGTTGTCCTAGTGAGCCATCGGTTCGTAGATTACTTCTTCAGGTTTCATGTCTTTCCTAGGCCATTCAATGAGTAGCATTGCTGCCAACATGAGTGATCCTCCAAAGATTACCTGAAGAGAAAGAATCTCTTGCCCTACGGCTACCGATGTCAATGCAGCGAAAACTACTTCCATAGTCAATATGATGGCAACCCTTGATGCATCCATAATCGATTGAGCCCAAGTCTGAATGAAGAAAGCGAGGGCTGTTGCAAATACTGCAGTGAAGAGAACAGCAAACCAAACTTCAAAGTCAGCTGGTGACTGGTAGCCATCTGGAAGAGCTCCAATCCAACAGATAGCTGCAACGGTAGTTAGCTGAATAACTGTTAGAGCGTAAACGTCTTTACCCGGTGACCACTTACCTAGACCTACGATGTGTAGTGCGAAGCCAAGAGCACACAGCATGATCCAGATCAAACCTAAATCAAAAGCTGCGTCTTTGATGGTGATAAAACCCAAACCAACTGTTGCAATAAGTGCGCCAATGGCAACGATGGACTTTGGTTTCTTCTTAAAGAATATCCAGATCATTAGGGGGGTGAGAATCACATAAAGTCCAGTAATAAAGCCAGTGATAGCAGCAGTGGAAAGAGTTAGCCCGATGGTTTGAGTGACATAACTAAAGCTCAAGACAGCTCCAAGAATTACACCATAAAGAAGTGTTGGTCCTCTAAATGCTTTTAGGACTTGAGGTTTAGCAGCAATCATTAGAGCTGCAGCAATGGTGAATCGGATAGCTAGAAAGTCATAAACAGGAATCTTTTCCATTGCTGGTTTCATCACAACAAAGGATGCTCCCCATGCGATGGTTACAAACAACAATGCAAATATGGCCAGAGTTGTTTTCTTCATGCCTCAAGTCTATTTGCGCCGTTTGATCCTTGTGCCGTGAGCTACATGTTTGACCATACTCGGGAAGACGAGACCGTGCATTGGCAGCACTGTTAGCCAGTAAATGTGCCCTAGAAGGCCTTTAGGAACAAAGATTGCTCTCTGAGTGACCTTAGTTCCACCTTCAGGTGTTGGTTCAACATTCCATTCCAACCAAGCAAGTCCGGGCATCTTCATTTCTGCTCTAAGTCTTAGAAGCCGTGGTCTATCCAAGGCCTCTACGCGCCAGAAGTCCAAAGCCTCTCCTTCAATAAGGAAGTAAGGGTCACGTCTGCCTCGTCTAAGACCAACTCCACCAACTAGACGGTCTTGCAGGCCTCTAAGTTCCCAAGCCCAGGTAGCAGTTGAATAGCCGTTGTCGCCACCGATAGATTCAACTCGAGGCCATACCTTATCTACTGGATCAGCTGTGATTTCAGTTCTGATATCTGTATATAGAGTTCCACCAGCCCAAGTTGGGTCAGTAGGAAGAGGTTCGCTAGGACCACCTTGTAAAGCAGCGTTTGACCAACGTGTTTCAACGTTGGCTTCTTTGATGCGTGTAAGAGCTAGAGCAACAGCTGCTTTGAATGTTGTTAGACCAGATGCAGGATCAGGAATGTGCTTCTTGATCCTGTCATCAGCGCAGACAACCTCGTTCTTTAGGCTGTCGATAAGTCTTCTAGCCAAGGTAATCGGCACTGGGGTTACAAGTCCTACCCAAGCACTTGAAAGTCTTGGAGTTAGAACAGGTAATGGCATGATGATTCTCTTTCGAAGGCCAGCAGCTTCGGCATACTGCATCATCAGTTCTCTATAGGTAAGTACTTCTGGTCCACCAATGTCAAAGTGATCATTGATCTCTTCTTTGATGCCCGCTGCTCCTACTAGATAGCGAAGCACATCTCTAACAGCAATAGGTTGAATTCTTACTGTTACCCACTTAGGCGTGACCATCACTGGAATACGCTCAGTTAGATAGCGAAGCATCTCGAAAGATGCTGAACCGGAACCAATAACAACACCAGCACGAAGTTCTACAGTTGGAACCCCAGAAGCTCTTAGGATTTCACCGGTCTCTGCTCTGGAAGATAGGTGAGCACTTAGCTCACTTTGGCTATCAGCCATACCGCCTAGATAAACCATTCGCTTGACGTTGTTCTTCTTGGCCATCTTGCCAAAGGTGGTTGCCCACTCTTTTTCTAATCTTTCGAAGTCTTCACGAACGTGAAGAGCGTGAAGTAGATAATAGGCAATATCTACACCTTGAAGGGCTTTATCTACTGCAGCCTCATCGTTGGCATCTCCCTCGACCACTTCAATCTGGTGGAACCAAGGGTAGCTAGTAAGGCGATCAACGTTACGAGCCATAACTCTCACTCGATAGCCATGGTGAAGTAATTCCCTTACTAGACGCCCACCGATGTAGCCGGTAGCTCCAGTGACTAGGCAAAGTGCTGGCTTACCTTCTGCATTTAGAAGTAGAGGGAGATCCTTTGTAATTTCATGATTCACTTGGCTACCTGTTCCTTAATTCCTTCAGCTGTGATTCGTGCATCAGGTAGTGATTCACCAGCTGCAATTGCAACAGGCAGGTTGTTTTCAACTGGAGCAATAGGGCATGTAGCAAAGTCTGTATACGCACAGAAGAAATTAGAAGAGAAGTTGAAGTCAATTGTGTAAGTGCCATCTGGCTGATGTTTTGCAGTTACTGAACGAGCGGTTCCGTAACTTGACTTACCCGAGGTTGCATCTCTGAAAAGAATGAGAAGGTCTTTGGTGCCAGCTTGTTCAAATGCGGTTAGGCGGCAAGCTGTTTTGTCAATCTCAAAACTAAGCACACCAGGAGAAACGTATGCTTGAGTCAAACCTTCAACAACAGTTCCAACCACAACCTCTTTAGGAGCAGGTGCAACTTCAAGGGTCGCTGATACCTCTAATGAAGGGTTGTAATCAAAAGTTTTCACTCCGCTAAACGCTTTGAGCATTGGTGAGTTTGGATCTCTTGGTCTAACAATTAGAGAGCCTGATCGATTGCCAAGTTCCACCATGATTCCATCAAGTTGGAAAGAGGTGTCACCTAGTTTGCCTATGTCCCAAGAGTGCTCACCACTTGAACTATCGATCACGTGAACAGAAGATCCTTCTGAATACCAGCTACCGCTGATGCCAGATATTTCTTGAGGTTCTTTGGTTAGCCAAACAAGGTTTGTGATAGCTAGGAAACCAGTTGGATTCGAAAATACTCGATTGCGTGATTGCTTCCAATCGAGCCAGCTCTGAGGTGCATTAGTCATGTACAAAGACTAATCGCCAAAGGCAGGAGCTATAGATTCAATGGCAACTATCTTGCCTGTCTTCTTACCCTTGTTTTTAGTGAAGTGAAGAACATACATCTGGCCTGGCTTCATAGCAAGAACCTCTTCTAGTTCCTTGCGTTGAGTCTTATCGCCATACTCTCCGATGGCTTTGACTATGGTTGGCAAGGCTGGTCTATGGCTACAGATAACCACGCTCTTACCTGTGTCAACTAGCTTGCGGACTAGCTTTATTGTGCGCTTAGGACCATTCTTAGCCCCTAATTCACTGAGCTGGGATCTCTCTAAAAGTTTAGATTTGTGCTTGTTTAGATATGGAAGTACGGTATCCATGCATCTCTTCCATCGGGATGTAACAACCAACTTCGGTGAATATGCTTTCAGGGTTGTGGCTAATCCTGCTGCTTGGATAAGGCCTTCAGGAAGTAGGGGGCGGGTAGCCTCACCTTTCTTCCACTGATCTCTAGGAGTTGCCTTGGCGTGACGAAGAATGATGATTGAGCGGGTATCCAGGCTGTCTGCTTGATCAAGCTGCACTAAGACCTCTAATGGGTCGTTGTCATGCTCATAGGTAAGCATCTTCTTAGCCTCAGATACAGTCACCCATTTGAAAGAACTAACTTCTTCATCAGGCGTGAACTTCTGGTTCTTTAGAGCTGAGTCGGAGACTTTAGCTGACCAGTAGTGAACAATCTTCTTAGAACCGTTTGCAAGCGTGTATTTACTTTCAAACAACTTCGGACCAAGAGAAATCTTGATGCCGGTTTCTTCCTTGATTTCGCGAACAGCTGCTTCGCTTATGCCTTCACCTTTGTCAAGTTTGCCTTTAGGCCAACTCCAGTCGTCGTAGCGTCCACGGTGAATTAGAAGAACCTTAAGAGTGTTTTTCTCTTTACGCCACAGAATTGCTCCTGCTGCAACTACCGGCATCAGTTGCCACCGGTTCTAGCAGTAAGGGTTCTCAACATGACCTGGTCTTGCACGTCGAAGAATCCTAGTTCACTACTAACAGCACCATTTCTAATCCATATGCCATCTGATCCAAGCTGCCATGAACTAGCAGTTGGATGCATTGCTAATTCAAAGAGTTTCTGAATTTCATGAAGGTGATCTTCTTGACGTAAACGAACTAGAGTCTCAACTCTTCTGTCTAGGTTTCTATGCATCATGTCTGCTGAACCAATAAACACCATTGGGTTTCCACCGTTAACAAAACGGAAAACTCTTGAGTGCTCTAGGTATCGACCAAGGATAGATCTAACGGTGATGTTTTCACTCAGGTTCTTTACTCCAGGCTTTAGAGAACACATACCTCTAACCAAGATGTCAATCTTCACTCCAGCTTTCGAAGCTCTATATAGTGAATCAATAATCTGCTCATCAACTAGAGAGTTAAGTTTGATCTGAATACCTGCTGGTTTAGCTTCAGCAGCATTCTCAGCTTCAGCTTCAATAAGGGCTGTAAGGCCAGTTCTAACTCCAACAGGTGAAACTAAAACTTCATTGAATGAGAGATCTTCAGCGTAGGCAGATAGGCGGTTGAAGAGTTTCGCAATGTCTTCACCAACTTCATCTCGGCTAGTAAGTAGTCCATAGTCTTCGTAGTAGCGAGCAGTCTTCGGGTTGTAGTTACCTGTTCCTATGTGACAGTAACGCTTTAGCTTGCCATCTTCATGACGAATAACAAGAGCTAGCTTGCAGTGGGTCTTTAGCCCAACAATTCCGTAAACAACGTGAACACCTGCCTGCTCAAGCTTTCTAGCCCAACCAATGTTGTTCTGCTCATCAAATCGAGCTTTGATTTCAACCAGAGCAAGAACCTGCTTACCAGCCTTAGCGGCACTAATAAGAGCATCAACAATTGGAGAGTCACCGCTGGTGCGGTAGAGAGTCTGCTTAATTGCAAAGACTTTGGGGTCAGCTGCTGCCTGCTCAATGAAGGTAAGGACGCTTGTTGAGAATGATTCATAAGGGTGGTGAAGCAAGATGTCTCTTTGACGAAGGGCACTAAAGATACTGATACCCTCATCAGCTGCTGCCTGCAGGTAGCGGTTAGTAACACGCTTATGAGGTGTGTAGTGAAGATCTGATCTCTTCAAGAAAGCAATGTCTGAAAGGCCAGTTAGATCTAGGGGACCATCCAGTTTGTAGACATCTTCTTGTTCAATGTCTAGTTCATCCATTAGAAGTTCAAGCACAACTGGGTCAATGCTTCTTGAGACTTCAAGACGAACTGCAGGGCCAAGACGTCTGCGAGCCAACTCTGCTTCTAATGCTTGAAGGAGGTTTTCTGCATCATCTTCGTCAACGTCAAGGTCTTCGTTACGTGTAACTCTGAAGTTGTGGAACTGAAGAATTTCCATACCCTCAAACAGTGTTTGAAGATGCTGACCCATGACTTCTTCAAGAGTGATGAACTTCACACCTGAACTAGATCCCGGAACTCTAATAAATCGAGGAAGTGTTGGTGGAACCTTTACTCTGGCGAATAGCCTTGAGTCATTCTCAGGGTGCCTAATCATCACCGCAATGTTTAGTGACAAACCAGAGATGTAAGGGAATGGGTGTGCTGGATCAACAGCCAGTGGGGTAAGTACTGGGAAGATTTGCTTGCGGTAGTAATCAGTTAGCTGCTCTTGTTCAGTAGCCTCTAGTTTTTCCCAGCTAGTGATGTTAATTCGAGCTGCTTCTAGAGCTGGTTCAATTTCATTGATGAAAAGATTGCTATGTCTTTCTTGAAGAGTGTGAGCAAGGTTGCTGATTTGAGTTAGTGCCTCTGCAGGCTCAAAACCAGAACTTGATGTAACTGCCATTCCAGTTTCTAGTCTTCTCTTTAGCCCTGCAACTCGAACCATGAAGAACTCATCAAGGTTTGAAGCAAAAATGCTAAGAAAGTTCACTCTCTCAAGTAATGGGAGAGTGGCATCTTCTGCAAGTTCTAGAACTCTCTCGTTAAATGCAAGCCAAGAGAGTTCACGATCTAGAAAACGATCGTGCGGCAAATCATGCCCACCAGGTGGGAGAGTTATTGCCATGGTCTCTTCAGACATAGTGCTAATCCTTGCAGATGTTTATTGACGGGTGGTTAATTCTTAGTTACCGCTATGAAACCTGGATGGTTTCATCATTTGGAGCATTGAAGCGGTAGCCAACGTGCCGAACAGTTCCAATCAGGGTATCCAAATCGCCTAACTTCGAACGAAGTCTTCGGATATGGACATCAACTGTTCTGGTACCTCCAAAATAGTCGTAACCCCAGACTTCACTCAAGAGCTGGTCTCTAGTAAAGACTCTTCCTGGGTGCTGGGCTAGAAACTTCAGAAGTTCGAATTCTTTGAAGGTAAGGTCCATGGCTTTGCCATTGACCTTGGCAGAATAAGCAGCATCATCAATAACAACACCGGCAACTTGAATCTTGCCTTCAGCTTCTTTGACATTGTTCTTAGTTAGAGCAAGTCTGATGCGTGCATCTATTTCAGCAGGTCCTGCTGAATCCAGCAGGAAGTCATCAGCTCCCCATTCTGCTGAGATAGCGGCAAGTCCACCTTCACTAATTACAAGAAAGAGGGGACAGGATAAACCTGTGGTTTTTAGAACGCTAGCTAGGGACTTTGCTACTACTAAATCTTTCCGAGCATCAAGAAGAATAAGGTCTGCTCCAGGAGCATTGATCAGTGCTGCAGGCTCAGCAGGAATGTGTCTTACCTTGTGGCTGAGCAGCGCTAGCGAAGGAAGTAGGCCTTTGTCTGGATTCTCAGACAAAACAAGCAAATGAGCCACAATCTTCTCCTGTTTAGTCCTTAAATCCTACCCCTGCAAGGCTAGGCATAGGGCATGATGGTTTTTATGAAGAAAGCTTGGATTCCAATCGCCTCGGTCTGGGCATTAGTTGCCTTGGGTGCGGTAATTGTGGTTTTGACCATGGATCAGGGTGAGGCCATTCGAGGCTTCGGGGTACTAGCTGCTGGAGCGCTAGCCGTGGTTTCTCTAGTTCACCTAGTGACCTCTCACACAGAGGGAATAGTTGAGCGTTTGATTTACGTTGCTGGCGGAACCTATGCAATTTTGGCTCTTGCAGGGTTCTATATTTTGCTCAAGGCCTAGACTTGTTTCATGTTGTTGTTCATTGAAATCTTCTTTTTAGGCCTTCTTATCCTTGCTGGTTTAGCCATTGGTGGAATCAGCTTTCTTGTGCTTTACAAGCTCTTCAAGGGTCAGCGCTAGTTGTTCGTTCTACCCGAAGGTCTACCACTTGAATTAACCCCCCTTGCCTTTCTAGTTGGCACTTGGGAGGGAATCGGTGTTGTTAGTAATAAATACGTTTCTAAAGAAGATGCCACAGAACAAAAGTTCCAGCAGAAAGTCACATTCTCTGTTGGTGAAGGTAATTACCTCACCTATCACGCCACCTCAAGACTTTTAGGTGATGCTACCGATGGTTCTAAAGACATTGAACTTCCAGCTGAACTAGGTTTCTGGCGTTTAGCCAAACCAGCTGAAGAAGCAGATTTCGGACCTTTGGTTTTGGGTGGTTCAGGAGATCGAAAGATTAAATCTGCCGAAGATCTAGAAACTCTTAGAAATGAACGCGGTGGCTTTGATATTGAAGCATCGATTATTCACCCAGGTGGAGCATATGAGTTTTATGCAGGCCAGGTTCTAAAGGGTCGAATTGATATGAGAACTGTCACTGGCAGCCATATGCCTATGCATCTAATTGATGCGGGCAAAGGCTGGGGTTATGGTGAGCGCATGTATGGAACTCTAACTAATGAAGGTGTAGTCAAACTTCTTTGGGTCATGGAAGTTGCTGCTTCCGTTAGAGATGAACTGGTACCTCTTGTATCTGTTGAACTAGATCGAATCTAATGACCCAGAGCTATTCAAATCCGCTGGTTGAACAAAGAGAATTTGTCGCGGGTTCTTCAGCTGTACTACTTGAAGAAAAGTCAGTACTAGTTGTTTCTGGAGAAGATCGACTCACTTGGCTTAATGACTTATTTAGTCAAAAACTTTATGATCTAAAGCCAGGTGTATCTGTTGAAGCACTATGGCTTGATGCTCAAGGAAGAATTGTTAGAGATTTTCATATCGTTGATGATGGAGAGAAGTCTTGGCTAATTACCTACTCAACTGAACTAGCTAACCTAGTCACTCAACTTCAGCGAATGGTTTTCAGAGCAAAAGTAACAGTAGAAGATGTTTCGGCAGATTATGCAGTAGTTGCAACCTGGGCTAAAGATGTTCCAGGTTCAGTTGTTTCTTGGCAAGATCCTTGGCCTGAAGTTGCGGCAGGTGGTTGGCGTTATGGGGAAGGCCCAAGCGAACCTTGGAACTATAGAGAATCTTTAGTTCCTGTTGCTCAGGTTGATTCTGTATGGAAAGAATTCAAACACTGCGGAACTATGGCTCTAGATGCTTTGCGTGTAGCAGCTATGAGACCAACAGGTCCTAATGAAATTGATGAGAAAGCTCTACCTCATGAGTTTGACTGGTTAGCCAGTGCGGTTCACATGAACAAGGGCTGCTACCGAGGGCAGGAAGCAGTAGCTAAGGTTCATAACTTAGGTCACCCTCCTAGAAGACTGGTCTTTCTTCACCTTGATGGCTCTGCTCATGCTCTGCCTGATCTAGGTGATGAAATCTTTGGGGCAGATGATGCTGCTATCGGCAAGGTCACGTCCGTAGGTCAACATCACGAGATGGGCCCTATTGCTCTTGGACTAGTAAAGAGAAATACTCCAATAGACATTGAACTCAGAGTAGTCAACGCTGCAACTGGTGAATCTCTAAGTGCAACTCAGGAAGTTATTGTTCCAGTGGATGCAGGATCAGTAGTTGATGTGAGTGGTCTTAGGGGCAAGAAATGAGATGGAGCCCTAAGGATTCTCTAGGAAGAGTTGTCGACTCTTTAGCTCCTGCTGTCCAAATAACAATCGGAGCTTTACTTGCTTACTCGGTAGCTTTTTATGCTCTTGGACATGTCAATCCTCTTCTTGCTGTGACTGTATGTATTACTTCACTTGGTTTTTCTAGAGATGCAAGACCTAGACGAATTCTTCAAACAGCAATCGGTATGGTTGTTGGAATTGCAATCAGTGAAATTGCACTGATCTACTTTGGTGCTGGAATAATCCAGATCGCCGTAGTCCTTCTGCTTGTCTTAATTGCTGCAAGGTTTATATCTGCCAGTTCAGCATTTGCTGTAACGGCTGCTATTCAAGCCATGCTTGTACAAATACTTCCAGAACCTGATGGTGGAGTTTTCCTGAGAACTCTTGATGGACTAATCGGTGGTGTAATGGCCCTTATCGTTACTGCCCTAATACCAAGAGACCCAAGAGGAATTGCTCGATCAGATGCCAACAAGCTATTCGACTTCTTCACTGAAACTCTTCAGTCGCTCAGACTTGCTCTAAGAGATGCAAACAAGAGTCTTTCTAATCAAGCCCTAAAGAATGCTCGTGCGTCTCAGCCACTAATTGATAACTGGAGAATGTCTCTAGATAGTGCTCTATCAATTAGCCGGATTAGTCCTTTCCTTATGAAGCACAAGTCAGAGCTCAGGAAGCAGCGAGGCCTTATGCGGGCTATGGACCTGGCAACTAGGAACCTCAGAGTAATTGTTAGAAGAGTGAACTTCCTTCTGAAAGATGATGTTGCAAGGCCTTATCTTGCTGATCTCTGTGAACAGATTGCAGAGGCTGTAACCAACATTCAAGAGGGTCTTTCTGCGCATGAGGAACTAGAGCTAGCCAGAGAGCAGCTACTTGAAATCATCAAGCAGCTAGATCCAAAGAAGTTTGGAATAGCAGACCAGATTCGTGAAGCAAGCGTCTTGCTATTGCTTAGACCACTATTAGTTGATTTGTTGTGTGCAACAGGTATGACCGAGGATGCTGCAAGAGCAGAGTTACCTGAGGTTTAGTGGAGCAACAGCTTTGTAATCTAAAGTAAGTTCCCCTAAAGCCCAACGCTTTTGACCATTTGTAATTGGCCAACCTGAGTTCTTTAGATCTCTACAGGCAGCAATCCATCTTTGAGCAGCAGAGAATGTTGATAAAGCAGAGTTTCTAAACCATGCTTCATCTAGATCTTTGAGAAGTGAATGGATTGATTCACCTTCAACGTTTCTATGAATAAGAATCTTTGGAAGACGTTCAGCAACCTTAGAAGGTTTCTCTACTTCATTTAGTTTCAGAGCGATGGTGAAACTGACTGGAGCTGTTTTTGATAAAGTGATCCAACTAGCTATGCGACCAAGCTCATCACTTGTGCCTTCAACGATTACTCCATTGCCCTTAAGTCTTGACTGCATGAGTTTCCAAGATGCCAATACTTCAGACTCGTCGTACTGTCTTAGAACATTCATGGTTCTGATTACATCTACTTCTTTACCTGTTAGTGGTTTAGGTAGGGGAACTTCGAAGCCGCCTAGGCCAAATAACAAGTTCTTGGTTTGAAAGGGGAGTCCTCGTTCAACTCTTTCTCTGTCTATCTCAATACCAACAACCGTTACCTCAGGGTTTGTTTTAGCTAGTCGTTGAAGCATCTCTATCGATGTTGTTGGGGTTGCACCAAAGCCAAGGTCCACAACAATCGGGTGGGCTTGTTTGAGTTGGGGTAGGTTGGCTATGTATCTGTCGACTCTTCTGAGTCGGTTTGGGTTGGTTGTTCCTCTAGTTATTAGACCAACCGGTTTCTTTATAGCCATAGCTTCTAGGCTAACTAGATAAACTTAAGCCATGGCTGAATACACACTTATCTTGTTAAGACATGGCAATTCCACTTGGAACCAGGAAAACCGCTTCACTGGTTGGGTAGATGTTGATCTAAGCGACCAAGGTCGCACTGAGGCTAAGCGTGCAGGCCAGTTGCTTGCTGAGTCAGGGCTAAAGCCAGACCTTCTTTATACAAGCCGTCTAAAGCGTGCCATCAACACAGCAAACATTGCTCTAGCAGAGGCTGAAAGATCTTGGATTGATGTCAAGCGCGACTGGAGACTAAACGAGAGACACTATGGAGATCTTCAAGGTAAGGACAAGGCAGAAACTCTTGCTCAGTATGGCCCTGAGCAATTCCAAATCTGGAGAAGATCTTTCGATGTTCCGCCACCACCGATTTCAGATGAGAGTGAATACTCCCAAGCTAAAGATGAGAGATATGCAGAACTAGGGGCAAACATTCCTAAGACTGAATGTCTCAAGGATGTTCTAGTTCGAATGATGCCGCTATGGGACAACGAAATCAGCAAGGACCTAATTGCAGGTAAGACTGTTTTGGTAACTGC
>JBIJAF010000011.1:0-43657 GCA_044345905.1 Rhodoluna sp. | reverse complement strand
ACAAACGTGGATCGCACCATTGCTTCGGTGAAGCGTCACATGGGTACCACATGGAACTTTGATGTTGACGGTAAGAAATACACCGCCCAAGAACTATCAGCTCGTATCTTAGGAAAGCTTAAGAGAGATGCTGAGACCTATTTAGGTGAGCCAGTTACAGATGCAGTTATTACTGTTCCTGCTTACTTCAATGACGCAGAACGTCAAGCAACCAAAGAAGCAGGTGAGATTGCAGGGCTCAACGTTCTAAGAATTATCAACGAGCCAACAGCAGCAGCTCTTGCTTATGGTCTTGATAAAGGTAAAGAAGATGAATTGATCTTGGTATTCGACCTAGGTGGTGGAACATTTGACGTTTCACTTCTAGAAGTTGGAAAAGATGATGGCTTCTCAACTATCCAGGTAAAAGCAACCTCAGGTGATAACCGCCTAGGTGGAGATGACTGGGACCAGAGACTTGTTGACCACTTGGTTAAAAAGTTCAAGGAAACAACTGGTGTTGATGTTGCTAAAGACAAGATTGCTCTTCAGCGTCTAAAGGAAGCAGCTGAGCAGGCTAAGAAAGAACTATCACAGTCAATGTCAACTAACGTTCAGTTGCCTTACCTTTCTCTAACCGAGAATGGTCCAGCAAACTTGGACGAAACAATTACTCGTGCACAATTCGAGCAACTAACAAATGATTTGTTGGAGCGCACACGTAAACCTTTCAACGATGTAATCAAAGAAGCAGGTGTGAAGGTCGCTGACATTGCACACGTAATTCTTGTTGGTGGTTCAACTCGTATGCCACAGGTTGCAGAACTTGTCAAAACTCTTACCGGTGGTAGAGAAGCTAACAAGGGTGTTAACCCTGATGAAGTAGTTGCAGTTGGTGCATCATTGCAAGCCGGTGTTCTTAAGGGTGAGCGTAAGGACGTTCTATTGATTGACGTGACTCCACTATCTCTTGGTATTGAAACCAAGGGTGGAATCATGACTAAGTTGATTGAACGTAACACTGCGATTCCAACTAAGAGATCAGAAGTTTTCACAACAGCTGATGACAACCAGCCTGCAGTTAGCATTCAAGTTTACCAAGGTGAAAGAGATTTCACTAGAGATAACAAGTCTCTTGGAAACTTTGAACTAACTGGTATTGCCCCAGCACCTAGAGGTTTGCCTCAGATCGAAGTCACCTTCGACATCGACGCAAACGGTATCGTGCACGTGTCAGCTAAGGACAAGGGAACTAACAAGGAACAGTCAATGACTATTACCGGTGGTTCTTCATTGTCTAAGGAAGACATTGAGCGCATGGTCAAAGATGCAGAAGAGCACGCAGCTGAAGACAAGAAGCGTCGCGAAGAAGCAGACACTCGTAACCAGGGTGAGCAGATGGTTTACCAGATTGAGAAATTGATCAAGGACAACGACCAGAAGCTTTCTGAAGAAGTAAAGACAGATGTGCAAGCAGACGTTGATGCTCTAAAGACTGCTCTTGCAGGAGAAGACTTTGATGCAGTAAAGTCAGCTCTCGAGAAGCTAAACGAATCACAGACTAAGTTGGGCGAAGCTATCTACGCTGCTGCTTCACAAGAAGCAGAGCAAGAAGCACCTTCAACCGAAGATGTTGTTGACGCTGAAGTAGTCGACGAAGAAGAAGAGAAGAAGTAATGTCTGATGAGAATGAGTCAGTGCCTTCAGGCACTGACTCTCCTCAGGACCCGCTAGATGCTGAATTACAGGACTTAGTCGAAGAGACCGGGCCTATCAGCAAGGAAGCAGAGCTTCTAGCTGATTTGCAGAGATTGCAGGCTGAGTTTGTTAACTTCAAGACTCGTGTTGAGAGAGACAGAGATGTTGCTCGCAATGCTGCAATCGCTGAAGTTATCAGAGCATTCCTTCCTGCATTCGATGACCTATCTCTTGCAGAAGCCCACGGTGACCTGGAAGGTTCTCCTTTTGCTGCGGTTCTAAACAAACTGCGTAATGGTGGGGACAAGTTTGGTCTAGTTGTGTTTGGTGCAAAGGGTGAGAAGTTTGATCCTGAATTACATAACGCATTAGTGCAGACACCTTCTGCTGATGTAGAAGAGAATGTTATTGCGGATGTAATCTCTCCCGGATACAAACTAGGTGATCGTATTATTCGTCCAGCAATGGTTGCAGTTTTTATTCCTGAAGCGGAGTAGTTAAAAGATGGCAAGTCAAGATTGGTTAGAGAAGGACTTCTATAAAGTTCTTGGCGTCGCTAAAGATGTAACTGAAGCAGAGCTCAAGAAAGTTTATAGAAAGCTAGCAAGAAAATATCATCCAGATTCAAATCCAGGTGATGCTAAATCTGAGGCTAAGTTCAAAGAAATCTCTGAAGCATATTCTGTTCTCTCTGATAAAGAACAAAGAAGAGAATACGACCAGTTCAGAGCTATGGGCGGTGGAGCAAGATTCACAGCTCCTGGTGGCCAAGGACAATCTAACGCGGGCTTCGAAGATGTTTTTGCAAATCTCTTTGGCGGAGGCGGAAGAGGCTTTGGTGGTTTCAGTGGTCCGATGCCAGGACAAGACCTAACTGCAACAACTGAGTTGCCATTCATTGATTCTGTTAATGGAACGACAATTAAGTTGAACTACACAGGTATGGATCCAATCAACGCAAAAATTCCTGCTGGAGTTTTAGATGGTCAGAAGATTAAACTTCGTGGCAAAGGTGCAGCATCACCTAATGGTGGGCCTAATGGAGATTTGATTATTACTGTTTCTGTTAAACCTCATCCAGTGTTTAGTAGAGATGGAAATAACTTGCGTCTCACTGTTCCAGTTACTTTTGCTGAAGCTGTTTTAGGTGCAACTATTTCTGTTCCAACTCTGGGTGGAGATCCAGTCAAACTAAAGGTTGCTCCTAACACTCCTAATGGAAGAGTGTTGAGAGTCAAAGGAAAAGGCGTAACAACAGCTAAAGGTGTCGGTGATCTTCTAGCAAGCGTTGAAGTTCTAGTTCCTTCACACATAAGCGATAAGGCTGCTAAAGCTCTTGCTGAATTTGATGAACTACTTCCTAAAGAAGATCCAAGACAAGATCTATTGAATAGAGCAGGACTTCTCTAATGAATTACATTGATCCTGATGCTCCTATCCTGACTATTGCAGCAGCTGCTGAACTAGCCAAGATGCATCCGCAGACTCTTCGTCAATATGACCGCATGGGTCTTGTTAGACCAAGCAGAACTATTGGCCAATCCAGAAGATATACGCTTCGCAATGTTAGCCAACTAGCTGAGGTAGCAAAGCTATCTAGCGAAGGAGTATCTCTAGTTGCTATCAAGAGAATCCTTGATCTTGAGAACTATGTAGTTGACATGAAGATAAGGGTCAATGAGCTAGAAAAGCTAGTTGAAGAGCTATCTCAGAAGCAGCCGGGTGCTCGTGTATTTGCCGTTGGAGATGGCGGAACAGTTAGCTTGCCCTCAGGCATGAGACCAAAGAGGTCCACCTCAGTTGTGCTCTGGAGACGCTCTCAATAGTTCTCTTAGACGAACTTTAGCCACAGCCAATAGGCCCTGATTCGCTAAAATTGGGCATTATGACCAATAAAACACAAGAACGCACCTATGGCCAAGGCTCTCAGGGTGAACCAGTAAAACCAAGCGCTTCTAAGCCAGGTATTGGAGCAAAACTCAAATACAGCTTCGATAACTCCATCGCTAAGAGCGGGATGTTCGTAACTTGGATGCTTGTCCTAATGATCGTTTTCAGCATCTTGTTGGTCTTTATTAGAGCAATCTTGTTTGCTCTGCCATTCATTACCCGTCCTGATGCACAGGTTGTATTTGAGTTTGAAACTTTCTGGCAGTCATTTGCAACTCTCTTTGGTAAAGGCGCAGAAGCTACTTGGGCAGAACGTATTCTTAGCTTCCTAACCTGGGCCTGCACAGTAGCTCTTGGTGGTGCTGTAACAGGTTTTATCGTTGGTGCAATCACAAGAACCTTTGAAAAGCTTCGTAAGGGTAAGAGCCCAATCATTGTTAGCAACCACACCCTTATCTTGGGTTGGTCTAACCGTATTTACCCAATCTTGAAAGAGCTAGCTATTGCTAACTCAAACGTAAAGAAGGCAAACGTAGTTATCTTCTCTAACCAAACTCGTGACTTCATGGAAGGCGAGATTGAAGCTAGAGCAAAAGATCTAGGAAAGCTAAAGGTTGTTACCAGAACCGGTGATGTCACTAACCCTGAAGATCTAAAGAGAACAAACATTGCAAATGCTAAATCAATCATTGTTCTCGACAGTGATGAGGCAGGAGACGCAAACGTTGTTAGTGCTGTTCTTGCTATCAAGGCAGTGAACTCAAACACAGACATCAAAATCATCACTGAGATTGATGACGCCAACACAGGTGAAGCACTTACTGTTGCAACTCTTGGTCAAGTTATTCCTGTTAGATCACAAGAGATCATTGCTCGCGTAACAGCACAAGCATCAAGAAGACCAGGACTAGCTGCAGTTGTTCTAGATCTACTTGATTTTGATGGCGATGAGATTTACTTTGCTGATGTTCCTGCTCTTCATGGCAAGACATATGCAGATGCACTTCTTGCATTCAACGAAGCATCAGTTATTGGTCTACTAGATGCAAATGGCACAGCAATGGTTAACCCTGCTCAGAACTTCAAGATTAAGAAGGGCATGAGAGTAATTGCTATTGCTGAAGATGATGACAAGGTTGTCTACACAGGTGTCCGTGATGACATCTCAAAGAAGAAGGTAAATGCTGTTGCTAAGAAGAAAGACCCAGCAGAGCACCTTCTAATCATCGGTTGGTCTTCTATGGGTAGAACAGTTTTAAACGAACTAGCTAGCTTCCTACCTAAGGGCTCAACAGTTCATATCGTTGCTCAGTCAAGATACGTTGCAGCTGATGAACTAAAGAACCTAAAGTTTGGAACAGTAAAGGTAACCTTCGCAAGCGTCTCTGGAGATGTTGATGACCTAATTGCAGCTGCTAAGGGTAAGAAGTTCAATGAAGTAATCGTTCTTGGTTATCGCAATGCAATTAGTCAGAGTGAAGCAGATGCTCAAACAATGCTGACTATGTTGCAGATGAACCAACTATTCGCAGCCGAAGGTAACGGTGTTGAACCAACTCGTCTAGTTGCTGAAATCCTTGACTCAAGAAAATCAGAACTGGCTAGAGTTGCCGCAGTAGATGATCTAGTTGTTAGCGATTCTCTAGCTGCGTTGCTGATTGCTCAGATCAGCGAGAACCCAGCTCTTGCTCCAGTATTTGAAGACCTATTTGACGCTGAAGGTGCAACTCTAAATGTTAGAGACATCAGTGAGTACGCAAAGATTGGCAAGGCAGTTTCATTTGCTCAGCTAGTAGCAGTTGCTCGTAACCACGGTGAATCAGCAATTGGATATCGTTTGGCATCAGGCACTGGTGCTGAAGGTTCAACCGGTGTTGTTCTAAACCCTTCAAAGACAAGTGAGTTCGTTCCTGTTGCAGGTGACTCACTAGTTGTGATTGGTGACCTTAGCTAAATGAGTCAGCTAACTCAGCTCAAAAAAGATTTACGAGCTGTTGCTAGCAAAGACTGGGCAATAGGTTCTGCAAAGACTAAAGTCTTTGGCGAAGACTCGTACGGTGCTGGAGATATCTTCCTTGGCATTACAGTGCCTGACACCAGGCTTATTGCTAAGAAGTACAAAGACTTGCCTCACGAAGAGCTAGTTACTTTAGCTAGCTCTAAGTATCACGAGGAGCGTCTGACAGCTCTTGTAATTCTGAATCACAAGTATGCAAAAGCTAAAGACGACTCCGAACGTATTGAACTATTCGAGTTCTGGTTAGGCCTAGTCAAGGAATATAAGGTCAATAACTGGGATCTGATTGACGCAAGCGCTCCATATGTGGGCGAGATACTTTCTAGGAATCTAGGTTATGGAGCAGCGTTCCTAAGAGAATTAGCTAAGTCTGAAAACTTATGGGAAAGAAGAGCTTCCATACTTCTTACATTTCCACTCATCAGGATAGGTAAGTTCGGACCTACTCTATCTATGGCCAAAGAAGCACTTACTGATGAACATCATCTAATTCACAAAGCTGCGGGTTGGATGCTTCGCGAGGTGGGTAAGAGAAATCAAGACCTTCTTACCGAGTTCCTCTTGAAACATAAAGCGAAGATGCCTAGAACAATGCTCAGGTACGCAATTGAAAAGTATTCAGAGAAAGAACGTAAAGCGTTCTTAGCCAATTAGTTTCCACACTGGCAAAGCTGTTCCTGAGGAACACCTTCTAGTGCTTCTTCGATGTGCTGGCCACAGCCAGCCCAAGTTACTTTGTTGCAGGTTTCGCATAATGCTGGACTACACATATTTTCTTTCCTTACTTCTTACCGAATAATCTTGCGAAGAAACCAGGTTCCTTCGGGTCGTTCTGGTGTCCCTGGCAGCGCTGTGACTGAGGAATCCCCTTCATTACCTGACTGACGTGCTGACCACAGCCACTCCAGGTAGCCTTCTGACATTTACGACAGGTTACTTTTTGACACATTTACTTATCCTTCTTTTCTTTCTCTAGCGTCCATTGCTGTTCGCCAGGTTTTGTATCCACCGTCAAGGTTGACGACTTCAATTCCATAACCCTGCAAGAGTGAACTTGCAGTGTGACCTCGTTGACCTACCTGACAGAAAGCAATAATCTTTTTGTCTTTTAGTTCTTCGATGTGTTCTCTCATTACGTTTACTTCGATGTTTCTAGACCCTGGAATATTTCCAGCTGCATGCTCTGCAGGAGTTCTAACGTCAATCAGCGTGAAACCAGCTGAAACATATTCATCAACCTGACCCCATTGAATAGTTTTTGTTTTTCCAGTGAACACGTTGTTACCTAGATAACCTGCTTGATTGATCGCGTCTTTAGCAGAACCAAACTGTGGGGCATAGGTAAGCTCAAGATCCATAAGGTCATTGATTGTTAACCCACCCTTGATTGCAGTTGCAATAACATCGATACGTTTATCAACACCTGCTTCACCCACTGCCTGAGCTCCAAGAATTAGTCCAGTTGCTGGATCAAATAGAACCTTCATAGACATTGCAGTAGCACCTGGGTAGTAACCAGCGTGATCGCTTGGGTGTAGGTGAATAACTTTGTATTCAACATTCTGCTGCTTAGCACTCTTCTCACTAAGGCCAGTCATCGCTAGAGCAATACCGAATGCTCCGATGATGCTTGTGCCTAGAGATTTACTTGATCCAGTTGGAAGACCATAGATTGCATCAGCGATGGCACGACCATGGCGGTTAGCAAGGTTTGCTAGAGGAATAAGTCCATAGTTATCACTTAGGAAGCTTTGCTTCTGAGCAGCATCTCCTCCTGCATAAACATTTGCATCACTGGTTCTGTGATTCTCATCAACCCAGATACCACCAGTCTCACCAATAGTTAGACCAGCTTCTTTAGCAAGGGTTACCTCAGGAGCGATACCTGCTGCATTGATTACAAGAGCTGCAGTTAGAACCTGTCCATCAGTTAGAACTACAGAAGTCGGAGTTACTTCCTTCACTGTTAGTCCTAGGTGCATTTGAATGCCAGCGTTACCAATTGCTTTCTGAAGTGGCTCAGCAATTTCTGAATCAAAAGTTCCCATAACCTGCTTGCTGCTGTTTACAAGATGAATCTTGTAATTAGCTTCATGAAGGTTTTCAGCTACTTCAATACCGATGAATCCAGAACCAATGATGACTGCTGTCTTCTCCGCTGATTCATCCATGCTTGCTTTGATGCGATCAACATCTTCAATGTTGCGAAGTGGAATAGCTCTTTCACCACCAGGAACTTCTAATGCTCTTGGTTTTGCACCAGTTGCAATGATGAGCTTGTCGAAAGTATCAGTGTGCTCAATATCTGCTTCAGTGTTTCTAACACGAATGGCTTTGTTTGCAAGATCAATGCTTAGTACTTCACTGTTGACCTGCACATCTAGATTGAAACGGTCTTTAAGTGATTTAGGGGTCTGTAGAAGAAGAGCGGCTCTGCTGTCGATTACTCCACTTAGGTAGTAAGGCAAACCACAGTTGGCATAGCTAACGTTGCCACTCTTCTCATAGACAGTGATTTCTGCGTGCTCGTCTAGACGACGAAGTCTTGTCGCAGCTGACATACCGGTGGCTACGCCACCAATAATTAGAATCCTCATTATGCCAACGCTAAGAAAGCCTTTTCCAGAGCTTTCTTGTTCTCACTGCCGGTTGGTTCAGCTGAGCATTTCTCCATTGCAGTTGAAATCACAATAAAACCAGCACGCTGAAGGGCAGTGTTTGCAGCAGCTAACTGGTTTAGTAGCTCAGAACATTCGCGACCCTCATCGATCATCTTGACGATGCCTTGGATCTGTCCTTGGACACGCATTAGGCGGTCTCTAGCCTGTTTAAGTTCCTTTGGTTCGATTTGCATGATTTGCTCCTTCTTCTGATAGTATACCCCTAGGGGTATAAGAAAGGTTAACAAATTATGAGAATTACAAAGATTTTCACCGGGCTAGTTTTGGCTGTAACAATGCTGTTCACAACAACTGCTTGCTCGACTACAGAACCAATTGACGCTTCAACTGCAACAGCGATCATTGACGTAAGAACAGTTGAAGAATTCAATGCAGGCCACCTTGAAGGTGCAGTCAACATCCCTGTTGAGGTTGGCGATTTTGTAGGAGAGATTTCTCAACTAGATCAAGCCGGCAATTACCTTATCTATTGCAAGTCAGGTCGTCGCGCAGGTGTTGCAATTGATCAGATGACACAGTTGGGCTTCACTGAAATGACTAACCTAGGCTCTCTTGAGAACGCAGCTTCGGTTACACAGATCCCAGTTGTTCGCTAATTAGGAAATATCAACAACAACAGGAACGTGATCTGAAGGGCCTTCGCCTTTTCTTTCATCTCTAACTATTTCTGCTGATTGAACTCTTTTCGCAAAGGCATCGTTACCTAAGATGAAGTCAATTCGCATTCCTTCATCTTTAGGGAATCTAAGTTGTTGGTAATCCCAATAGGTATAGCCATCAGGAATGAGTGGTCTAACAACATCCTGCATACCGATTTGTTCGAATGCGTTGAACGCATCACGTTCTGCTTCTGATACGTGAGTGGAACCAATGAAAGCATCCATGTCCCAAACATCTTTATCTAATGGAGCGATATTGAAATCTCCCATAAGAGCAAGAGCTTGATCCGGTTCATGCTCTAACCACTCTGCTGTGACTGATGCTAAACGATCAAGCCATTCAAGTTTGTATGTGTAGTGAGGATCATCAAGAGTTCTGCCGTTAGGAACATAGAGAGACCAAAGTCTCACATCACCAAAGGTTGCTCCTAGCGCTCTAGCTTCTTGAGCTGTTTCAGGACCAAAGCCTGGCATTCCAGGAAAACCAACTTCAACATCTTCTGCCGGTATCTTGGTTGCGAAAGCAACACCATTCCATTGGTTCAAACCATGCAGTACTACGTGATATCCAGCGTCAGTAAAGGCCTGCATAGGGAACTGCTCTGGTTTGCACTTGATCTCCTGCATAGCAAGAACATCAATATCAGCTCTCTGCATCCAGTCGATAACTCTGCCGACACGGGTTCTAATTGAGTTCACGTTATGAGTTGCTATGCGCATTGTTTAAACTTAAGACATGACTGATACTTCTACCGCCAAGCACCGCCTGATTGAACTAATTAAAGAGTTAGCTGTTGTGCACGGCAGAGTTACTCTCTCCAGCGGTATCGAAGCTGATTACTACGTTGATCTTCGCAGAGCTACCCTTCACCATGAAGCAGCCCCTCTTATTGGTCAGGTAATGCTGGACATGTTGGATGCCAATGACGTTAATGACTTTGTAGCTATCGGTGGTCTAACCATGGGAGCAGATCCAGTAGCAACTGCTGTGATGCACCAGGCTGCTAGTCGAGGCAGAAGTATTGATGCTTTTGTAGTTCGTAAGCAAGCCAAAGCTCACGGTATGGGTAGACAGGTTGAAGGACCTGATGTTAAAGGTAAGAGAGTTGTTGTTGTTGAAGATACTTCAACTACCGGAGGTTCTCCACTAACTGCTGCTAAAGCTTTAGAAGAAGCAGGGGCAATTGTTGTTGCTGTTGCAACTGTTGTTGATAGAGACACTGGTGCACAAAAAGTAATCGAGGATGCAGGCTATAAATACTTCACAGCCGTCACCCTCGATGACTTACAACTTCGCTAATTACTTTTTGATTAGCTGACCCACACCATTAAGTGTTTCGTACTTAATCCAGTCAACTTTTAGTTCAGCTTTTTGAATAGTTTCATCAAGAGCTCCGCCATCGAAGTTTCCACCGGTAGCAAGGTTCAAGATCAAATAGAACTCAGCGTTATATACCCAGTCCTTCGGAGCAATAGTGCTCTTTCTGTGTGAGCCAGTTAGTTTTCCATCAACGTAGAACTTGATTGAGTTTGGTAGCCAATCAACACGGTAGGTGTGGAAACCAGCACTTAGAGGAGTATTACCTGCAGAGTAATACGTGCTTAGTGCACTGCCACCTGAGTAGCCAGGGCCGTGCAAGCTAGATACAGAGGTAAATGGATCTGATCCTCTGGTCTCAACAATGTCAATCTCTCCACATGATGGCCAACCATCGCAAGATGAACGAGGAACACCTAACATCCAGAATGCTGGCCACATGCCAACACCGGCAGTTGTCTGAATACGAGCAGAAATGGTTCCGTACTTGAAGCCAAGCTTTCCTCGGGTGACAATCTTGGCACTTGAGTAGAGGCAGTCTAGATATAGGAAGCAGCGGTATTGGTCAGCTGGCTTGTTTTCATCGAGCTTGATGGCTGTAATTACCAGGTGGCCCTTGCCGTTAGTTGAGATGTTTTCACGCTTATTGGTGTAGTACTGCTTCTCGTTGTTACCCCAGCCATAGCCATCGCCAATGTCGTAGCTCCAGAACTTACTGTTAACAGGAGTTCTTGCCTTCTCGCTAAACCACTGAGCCCAAAGGAGCTTCTCTTTAGTTGGCTTAGTGACTGAAGGGGCAGTGGCCTGTGCACTGACTGATCCTAAAGACAAAGACAAAATTGCAATCGATGTTGCAATAAATCTCGTGCGAGTACTCTTCTTCACGGCTACCTCTTCTGCTCCTATGAAAGATGTCTTGGCTGAGAAACAGCACCAAGAATGATTACTTTTTGGTAACAAATGGCCTGTTTACGCCTTCTCAGATTGCCGAGAAACCGCTTTCAGCCTAATTTAGTATTACTGTGAAACCGCTTTCGCAGTTTACTACAAACCTTATTATCGAGGGCGTAGGCCTCCCCAGATAGTTATCGCACAATAACTTGACGGGGAGGCACCCACTCAGTAGGAGAATGACATGTCTAAGAAGTTTGTTTCGATCAAAGCCGCGGCCCTTTTGGCTACCGCGACCCTAACAATGGGTGTTCTAGGTTTTGTTTCACCAGCTTCAGCTGTTGTGGACTGTACAAAGGCGACAGTCTCAGGTAACGGCTGTATCGTTTTGACCGTCAACACTTTTGGTGACGTCATTCAGCCAGCACTAGTTGCTGAGTACAGAAAGCTTCGCCCAGATGTGAAGCTTGCTATCAAGAAGTCTGACTTGGATGCCTTAAACGGCACAGGTCTATTCACCCAGTGTGCTGCTGGTGGAGCGGGTAACCCAGACATCGCTGCCGTTGAGATTTCATACTCCGGTTTCTGGCGTGCATACCCTCAGTGTTTCGTTGATCTTCGTAACTTGAGAACCACAGATGGCAACAAGAGTGCTAACGACCTAAAGAAGGACTACCTTTCATGGCGTTGGGAGCACGGTGTTGGTTACAACGATGCAGTTATTGGTATTCCAACTGACGTTGGAGGCCTAGAAGTTGCTTACCGTTGGGACCTATTCAAGAAAGCTGGACTCCCATTCGAGAGAAACGCTGTTGGTAAGGCTTGGTCAACATGGCCTAAGTTCATTGAATTTGGTAAGAAGTATGTTGCCAAGCTAACAGCTGCTCAGAAGAAGGCAAACGTTGGTTTCATTGACAACATCGGAACCATTTACCCTGCGATCATGAACCAGGGAACTGAGAAGTACTACAGAAACAACGGTACTGACCAGGGTCAACTTATCTACAAGACCAACAAGCAGTTAAAGACAGCTTTCGACACAACCGTTGCTGCTAGCAACGCAAAGATTGGTACTCGTATCGGCCAGTTCTCATCTGACTGGAACGTTGGTATGTCAAAGGGCACATTCGCAGCAATGCTTGCACCAGCTTGGATGATGGACTACATCAAGGGCCAAGCTCCTTCAACTAAGGGTAAGTGGGACATTGCAGAAGTTCCTGGTGGTGGTGGAAACATGGGTGGAAGCCAGCTATCAATTCCTAAGGGTGCTAAGAACTCTCAGGAAGCATGGAACTTCATCGCTTGGTATCTAGCTCCTGCTCAGCAGTTGACAGTGTTCAAGACTTACGGTCTATTCCCTTCAACTCCTTCTCTTTACTCAAACACCGCACTAACCGGATACAAGGATCCATTCTTTAACAACGCACCAGTAGGAAAGATTTACGGTGATGGTGTTAAGAAGTTGAAGCCGATCTTCGAAGGTAAGTTGCAGCGTTGTATCGACATGGCGATGGGTTCAGCTATTTCACTAGTTGCTAATGGAAAAGAAAAAGTTCCATCCAAGGCATTCGCAACTGGCATTGCCGCAGCTGGTAAGTGTAAATAGTTACTAACGGAAGATAAGAATGTCACAGACAACTGTGGTGAAAGCTCGTGCGAGCAAACCACCATCACCGTGGAAGCCAGCCAAGCCACAAAGAAAAGTGAACAACGTTAACGCTGTTCCTTCTCTAAATGGTCGCTGGGGATACTTGTTCACGGCACCGTTCTTTGTGATGTTCCTTATCTTTGGTTTAGCTCCGATCATTTATTCCGTATACATCGCTTTCTTCAACTGGGATGCTTTGGGTACACAGGAATTCATTGGTCTTGCTAACTTCGACGAATTGTTTGTAGACACCAGATTCTGGAATGCATTAATAAACACTCTGGATATCTGGTTGCTCTCAACGATTCCGATGTTGATTTTCTCAATTGGTCTTGCGGCAATTTTGCATAACCCAGCTCTTAGAGGATCTACATTCTTTAGAACTATTCTTCTTGTTCCAAACATCACTTCTGTTCTAGCTATTGCAATTGTTTTCGGCCAGCTATTCGGTCGTGACTTTGGAATGGTAAACATCATTGTTGGAGCATTTGGTTTTGAACACATTGACTTCGTTCAAGGAACCACTTCTTCACACGTTGCAATTGCTTCGATGATTGTTTGGCGTTGGACTGGCTATAACGCACTTATCTTCTTAGCTGCAATGCTTGCAATTCCTAATGAACTCTACGAATCAGCATCACTTGATGGAGCTGGAAAGTTCAAGCAGTTCATCTATGTGACACTGCCTTCACTTCGTAACACCATTACCTTCGTACTAATCGTTGGAACCATCGGTGGTCTTCAGGTATTCGCTGAGCCATTGATTCTCGGCGGATCATTCAACGGTGGTGACTCAGGTCAGTTCTCAACTCTGACTCTTTTCCTCTTCGAGCAAGCATTCGTCGCTTATAAGTGGGGATATGCGGCGGCCATTGGAATCATGATCACTGTCATTGTTGCAATTGTGTCGGTCATCAACTTCTTCATCACACGTAAATTGTCAGGTGATGGCAAATGAGTCAGGTAGCCGTGAAAGAGCAGACATTGCTAAGACCAGCGAAGAATAAGAAGCCTCGATGGCGAAAGATGGGCATCACCGGATACATTGCACTCGGTATTGTAACTTTCCTATCGATCTTCCCGTTCTACTGGATGTTCATCGTTGCATCTAACGGAACAGATGAGATCAGCAAGATTCCACCAACACTTGTTCCCGGTCCTCGCTTCTTCACAGTTGTTAGCAACGTTTATGAAGCTCTTCCTCAGTTCAACCAAGCACTTCTAAACACTGTTTATGTTGGAACAGTTGTCGCATTAGCTCAAGTTTTCTTCTCAGCTATTGCAGGTTTCGCTTTCGCTAAGTTGAACTTCCGGGGACAGAAGTTCATGGTGCTCTTTGTTATTTTGACCATGATGCTTCCAAGCCAACTTGGAATTATTCCTCTATTCATGATCATGGGAAACCTTGGACTGATTGACTCACTTGGTGCGTTGATTATTCCTGCTCTTGTAACCGCTTTCGGCGTTTTCTGGATGCGTCAGGTTATTGATGCTCAGGTTCCTAACGAGTTATTGGAAGCAGCGAGTATCGATGGTGCTGGTGTATTCCGTGCTTACTGGAGCATCGTTGTACCGATCATTTCCCAGAGTGCTTTCGTTCTTGGGTTATTCTCTTTCTTAGCAACTTGGAATGATTTCCTCTGGCCACTACTTGTATTGAATACTCCAGAGAACTTCACTGCACAGGTTGCTGTGAACCAGTTGAAGAGTAGTTATGCAATTGACTACGCATTGAACATGGGTGGAGCATTCCTATCAACAGCTCCGCTACTAGTTCTTTTCATCTTTGTTGGTAGAAGACTTGTACGTGGAGTTATGGACGGGGCGGTTAAGGGTTAATCATGAGTTTTCCAGAAGATTTCAACTGGGGGTCGGCAACAGCCTCTTATCAAATTGAAGGTGGATTTGATGATGGCGGTCGTATGCCGAGCATCTGGGACACTTTCTCAAAAACTCCTGGCAAAGTAGTTAACGGTGACACAGGTGATGTCGCTTGTGATCATTACCACCGCTATCCAGAAGACATCAAGATCATGAAAGATCTTGGAATTCAGTCTTATCGTTTCTCTCTAGCATGGCCAAGAATTATGCCTAAGGGCACTGGAGCAACAAACAAGCATGGAATAGATTTCTATGACCGTTTGATTGATGGACTACTAGAAGCTGGCATTCAGCCAACTGCAACTTTGTATCACTGGGATCTTCCTCAGACACTTCAAGATAAAGGTGGCTGGGCTAACAGAGATATCGTTCAGCAGTTTGCTGATTATGCAACTGTTGCTGCGGAAAGCTTCGGAGATCGAGTTGCTAACTGGATCACAATCAACGAGCCATGGTGTGTTACTTGGCTTGGACACTTTGTTGGAGTTCATGCTCCCGGTCTGAAAGACCTTGAAACTGCTGTTGCAGTTGCTCACCACACAGCTCTTGCTCACGCAGAGGCTACCCGTGCACTTCGTGCAGTTAGACCAGAGATCCGTAGCGGTATCACTTTGAACATGACTAACTACCGTATTGATGATGAGAACAACCAAGAACTACAAGAACTTCGTAACTACTGGGATTCAAACATCAACAAATGGTGGATGGATGCACAGCTGCACGGAACCTATCCTCAGAACCTGGTTGAGTTTTATGGCGACAAACTTTCTAAGGTGGTAAAGCCAGGGGACATGGAAGCGCTAAAGATTGATAGCGAATTCCTAGGTATCAACTACTACTCAGACTCTTTCCTAAACACTCCAACAGCCGAACAGGTTGAGAAGAACGAAGGAACATTTGCTTTCCCTATCAACTCAGATGGAACTCCTCCAGGACCTCTAACTGACATGGGTTGGCCAATCACTCCAACCGGCCTAACTGATCTTCTAGTTCGTATCCACAAGGACTGGCCGGAGATTCAGGACATTGCAATCACCGAGAATGGAGTTGCCTACGGTGACGAGCCTGACGAAAAGGGTCAAGTTAACGATGACCGCAGAGTGGACTACTTGGTCAACCACCTTGCCGCTGTCAGTGATGCAATCGACCAGGGCGTTCCCGTTAAGAGCTATTACTACTGGTCACTGCTAGACAACTTTGAATGGGCTGAAGGGTACGCGAAACGATTTGGTATCGTTTTTGTCAATTTTGAAACATTACAGAGAATCGTGAAACTTTCTGGAAGCGTTTACAGTAAAGTTATTGCGACAAATGGAAAGTCATTAGAAGTCATCACGAAAAAGTAGAGGCAAAGGTAGGGAGGTCTGGGGATGGGTGCTCCACAAAGACTGACTTACAGCGTCATTGCTAAAGCAGCAGGTGTTTCTGAGGCTACAGTCTCCCGCGTTTTGAATGGAGACGAAAGCGTTCACCCTGATCGGGCCAAGAGAGTTCAAGAAACGGTAGAGAAGCTCGGCTATAGAAAAAATAGAGTGGCCTCTGCTTTGGCATCAGGTAGATCAGGGCTGATTGCTGTAGTGATTGACGATGATCTTTCCGTATTTAGTGATCCATTCTGGGGCACCGTGACATCAGGAGTCAGCCGTGTTCTGTCAGAAAATGGCCTGCATACAGTCCTTATGGTCTCACCAGTTGGGTCTGTAGACGGTGGAGTTGCACACTACTTAAAGTCGGGTGAAGTTGATGGGGCAATCTTCTTCGTCCTCCACAGTGACACCCTAGTCAATAACCTCAGAAAAACAGGCTTACCAATGGTGATTACAGGCACCCCTCACTCAAGCCTCGATATTCCATTTGTAGATACGGACAACTTTGGAGGAGCATATGTTGGAACTAAACATATGATCAACCAAGGCTGTAAGAAGATAGCTATCATCACAGGTGACATTGGAACCACGGCAGCTAAGCAACGTCTAGACGGGTACCTCCAAGCCTTTAGAGAGACCGGCGGAGTTCCGGCTAAAGGCCTGATTTGTGAAGGCGACTACTCTTTAGCCAGCGGCATGCATCATGCTAAACAGCTTCTAGAAACTCATCCAGATGTCGATGGGATTTTTGCTAGCAATGACCTCATGGCCGCTGGAGCAGTCACCGTATTGCAAGACCTTGGACGTAGGGTACCTGAAGATGTTAAGGTTGTCGGGTTCGATGACGCTCTAATTGCCCAGACAACCAGACCTGCCTTAACCACAGTTCGCCAGGATGTGGTTGCTCTTGGTGAAGCAGCTGGAACCCTCATGATCGCCCAATTAAATGGCGAAGATGTCAAACCAATCATCACCCCGACTAAGTTAGTTATTCGAGCCAGCGCTTAGATAACAAATTGGTAACTACCCGCGAAACCGCTTTCACGGCTTCTATCTCTGGGCTAATCTGAAAACAGGAAGTGTGTGCGCACTCCGAACGATATTGGAGTTTTGCGCACCCGTTTAAACTCTCTCATCCTTCGGCCACACATTCCGGCCCAAATGAAGGAATAAAAATGAGTGTAAAGACCAACAAACTAATCGCATTTGCATCCACTGCATTGCTTTCTATTGTCGGCGTAGGAGCAATCTCAACACCAGCTAACGCAGCTGCTTGCCCTTACCCAGTTGAGAACCAAGCTAGCAACGACAAGCCAAAGTACAACATTCGCTTGATCAGCCCTAGCTTGACTGACGACAACTCAATCCGTCGCTATGACTTCGAATCCCAGTTCACTATGGACTGTGACTGGTTCGGTGTGGGTATGCGCTTCAACCAGGTCTATGTACCATTCGGTCTTCGTACCAACCTAGTTTTCCAAGCAACAACACCAACAGGTGCTCCGTATGCCAACGCAACAGTTACTCTTCGTGCCAACAAGGGCTACTCAAACTCAAACGCAGCTGTTAAGGTCAACGGCATCAAGGCAAGACCTGCTCCATCTAACGCATCTGATGGTGCCAACATTATTGGTAAGACAGACGCTAATGGAGTTGTGAACTTTGTTGTTGCATCTCCTGATGACTGTGAAGCATACGGTGGTGTCTTGCCTGATGCACCAACTAGCCTTAGCGCAGATACGCCAAACGATACGAACAGTGATCCAACCACCGACTGTTACAGCCAGCTTCTTCCAAGCATCACCGGTGAGAAGACTGACTCTGCAGACTTCGTTGAGCTGCACTACTACAATCCTGGAGTTTTGGACTTCACTGCTACCGATGCAAGCATTTCACTTCTTGCTCCAACTCTAAGAGCAGTAGATGGCCCAGCTGGCAAGGCTAACGCACTTGACAACAACGGAACTCTTCAGGCTTATGCTCCTATCGGCTCAAAGCAGGTGATTGCATTCCAGGCATTGAAGGCCAATGGAAGTTACGCGGTGGGTCAGCCAGTAACGATTCGAGTTAATCTTGCAAACTCTGGAGCTAAAGCAAAGATGTCGGCTGGAATATTTATGGCGACTGGATATGTTGCTCCACTTCCAGCCAATTCCACGAAAGTGACAGAAGATCAGCTTGTCCTATCTGGCTCTACGGATGCATTCGGAGTAGTTGTTTTCAGTTTGAATAATTCAGACACAGTGGCAGGTGCGCCACCAAAGACCTCAACAAGCGCTCTTCCAGCAGGATCTAAGTTCACAAGAATTTCAGCTGAAATCACAGGTAAAGTTTCAACTGGAAACCCAGTTGAGTTCCATTACTACAAGTCAATCCCACCAACGTCTATTGCAGCAGCTGCAGCTGGTCGCAAGATCACTGTGACTCTTAGCTACGCAAAGGGTAAGAAGTCATCAATTACCATCACTGGTTTGAAGGCAGCCTCTGTAACACCAACAGTGGACAAGAAGGCTTACACCTACACAGTCAAAGCGGGAAAGATTACCGTGAAGGTAGTTGCAAACGGCAAGACTCTAACCAAAGTTTTCACTGTCAAGTAATATCTCCGTGTTAGTGGAAAAGCCGGTCACTTTTAAAGTGACCGGCTTTTTACTTGAAAAACTAGTTGAGTAGATCTCCGATGGAGTTCAAGATTTCATTTGGCCTGAACGGATACTTGTTGATTTCTGCATCATCAGCAATACCGGTTAAAACTAGAACTGTGTGAAGACCTGCTTCAATACCTGCAACGATGTCGGTGTCCATACGGTCACCAATCATTCCTGTTGTTTCAGAGTGAGCGTTTATCTTGTTCATCGCAGATCTGAACATCATTGGGTTTGGTTTACCTACGATGTAGGGTTCACGACCAGTAGCTTTTGTAATTAGAGCTGCAACAGAACCTGTTGCAGGCAATACGCCATCAGCACTAGGACCAGTTGCATCTGGGTTAGTAGCAATGAATCTTGCACCGTTATTAATAAGTCTGATTGCCTTGGTTAGTGAATCGAAGTTGAAGTTTCTGGTTTCACCAAGCACTACATAGTCAGGGTTTACATCTGTCATGACATAACCGATCTCATGCATAGCTGTTGTCATACCTGCTTCACCTAATACATAGGCAGAGCCCTTTGGCTTTTGAGAAGCAATGAAGTCAGCTGTTGCTAGAGCACTTGTCCAGATAGCACTGGAAGGAATGTCTAGTCCTGTTGCCTTTAGTCTTGCTGAAAGATCTCTAGGGGTATACATGGAGTTGTTAGTAAGAACTAAGAACCTTAGACCCTCTTCCTTCCACTGATTTAGTACCTCAGCTGCTCCTGGTAGGGCATGTCCTTCGTGCACAAGCACGCCGTCCATGTCAGTCAACCAACATTCAATTTTTCTTCGTTCAGCCATGGTTCTACTTTACCTTTAGCGTAGTTAGGCTTGAGTGGATGTCAGATAAAGAACAAACAAACAATCCAAGCCATGAGCTCACAACATGGGGCGTAGGCCCATGGCAAGGCGATCTGCCTGAAGGTTATGACCACCCTGACTCCATCTATGACCCTGAACTATTGGCAAATGGGGACACCCGTAATGTGGTGGATAAATACAGGTATTGGAAGATGTCTGCCATAGTGTCAGATCTAGACACCAAGCGACACCCATTCCACGTAGCTATTGAGAATTGGCAACATGATCTAAACATTGGCTCAATAGTTAGAAATGCCAATGCATTCCTAGCTGCAGAAGTACATATCATTGGCAATAAGCGTTGGAACAGACGTGGAGCTATGGTTACCGACAGGTATCAACACATCAGACACCATGAAACAGTAGAAGAATTCCTAACCTGGGCTAAGCACGAGAACCTACCTATCATCGCCATAGACAATGTTCCAGGTTGCCAGAAGATAGAGACCTATAAACTCCCTGAGTCCTGTGTATTCCTATTTGGACAAGAAGGACCAGGCCTTAGCGAGCAAGCCATTGAGGCCAGCGACGTCGTCCTAGAGATTACCCAGTTCGGCTCAACAAGGTCAATTAATGCCTCAGCTGCTGCAGCTATAACCATGCACGCGTGGGTTCAGCAACACGTCTTCGGCTAAACTTGGAAAGTGCTCCAAGAGCACAGAATCTTGATACTGCAAATAGAAATGAGATTGCCATGCCTGCTTTCGTGATTGTAGGAGCCCAGTGGGGCGATGAGGGCAAGGGCAAAGCAACTGACCTGTTGGCTGAACACATTCAATATGTTGTGAAGTTCAACGGTGGTAACAACGCAGGTCACACAGTAGTCATCGGTAATGAGAAGTATGCATTGCATCTTCTACCTTCAGGAATTTTGACACCTGGAGTTATCCCAGTTATTTCAAACGGTGTTGTTATTGATCTTCATGTCTTGTTTGAAGAACTAGATGCTTTGAACGCTAGAGGTATTGACACTAGCCGTTTGAGGGTTTCTGCTAACGCACACGTCATCACTCCTTATCACGTCTCACTAGACAAGACTTCAGAGCGCTTCTTGGGTAAGCGTGCTATTGGTACTACCGGTCGCGGTATTGGTCCAACCTATGCTGACAAGATCAACCGAGTTGGTATTCGTATTCAAGACTTGTTCGACGAATCTATTCTTCGTCAAAAGGTAGAGGCTGCTTTGGTCCAGAAGAACCAGTTGCTGTCTAAGGTTTATAACCGTGCAGCTATTCGTGTTGAAGAAGTTGTTGCTGAGCTACTTTCTTACACAGACAGACTTCGCCCGATGGTTGCAGACACGGCATTAGAACTACACCAAGCAATCGAAGCAGGTAAGAACGTTCTCTTCGAAGGTGGTCAGGCAACCATGCTTGATGTTGATCACGGTACCTACCCGTTCGTAACTTCATCAAATGCAACAGCTGGTGGAGCTGCAACTGGATCCGGTATTGGTCCTGGTCTTTTCCAGAACGTCATCGGAATTGTTAAGGCCTACACAACACGTGTTGGTGCTGGACCTTTCCCTACTGAGCTGTTTGACGAGTGGGGCGAACTACTTCGTAAAACTGGTCACGAGTTTGGTACAACAACTGGTCGTCCGCGTCGCTGTGGTTGGTATGACGCTCCTATTGCTCGTTACTCAGCTCGCATCAACGGTCTAACTGACTTTGTATTGACCAAGCTAGATGTCCTAACTGGCATTAAAGAGATTCCTGTTTGTGTGGCTTACGAAGTAGATGGAAAGAGAGTGGAAGAAGTTCCAGTTTCACAATCAGACTTCCACCACGCAAAACCAATCTACGAAATGTTCCCTGGCTGGGAAGAAGACATTACTGGTTGTAAAACATTTGAAGAGCTACCTAAGAATGCTCAAGATTATGTAAGAGCTATTGAGAAGATGAGCAACTGCAGAATCTCTGCAATCGGTGTTGGCCCTGCCCGAAGTGCAACTATCGTGTTGCACGACATGCTTGGCTAATACTCACCCTCTTCTTCGTTGTAAGAATCATTACCCTCGTAGTACATAGCTGCGGCATTGTCAATTTCAGGATCTGGTTCAACAACTGGAGTATTTGGTCCCGCATCTGGCCTAAGAATGTAAGCAGCGGCTGCACCTGCTGCGACTGCGCCAAGTATTGACGAGTTAGTATCTCTATCATCAAACGGTCTACCGTTTGGCTGGTGGTGGTGAACTACGTCACCTTCTGAAACACCATCTCTTTGGTTGAGGGCAGCTCTGCGTCGCGCTTCTCTATCCGGATTGCTCAGGACTGACTGCTTGCGGCCTTTCCTAAATCCAAAGATCAAAGCGAAAACAAATAGTAATAGAAGAACCCAAAAGATAGCCGGATACTGGATAAGAAAAGTTAAGCCCAAAACAATTACAAAGAATCCGACGAATCCGCTAATTAGTGCACCCATTTACTGCCCCTTTACTGTCATTTGCTAGAAACTTTAGCGGAGACCTACGACAATTGATGTGTGCAAGATTTCGATGACGCCCAAGAGGACCAGGTAAGGCTAAACCCGCCTGCTGGAAGGGCTAGCCTGGTGGGTATTCTCTACTATCCAGACATCTTGGACCTTAGGTTTGCAGGCTACGAGCTAGAACGCTTTGAGGGGCTGCTGTTGGCTATGGATTCAGCAACCTTTAGAAAAGCACTGGCTATAACCAGCATGCTTCACAGATCTGATGCTTCTCCTATTTGGAATGCTAAGAGGGCTAACCAAGTTGAACTTCTGGTCCTAGACACTCTGCATGAATATGGGTTAGCTCAAGTACCTCAACTTCTCAGAAGAATCCTTGGCAGAGTCTATGAAGATGAAACACAGAACTTCTTAACCATTGATCTAGTTACCGTCTTCTACTGGGCTTGCTTAGCTCAGGTAGCAGATGACTATGTATGGAGAGAACCAAGACTTGCTGAGTGGTCAGAGTATTTGAGTTATCCGGTTAGATCTGTATTTGGATTGACAGAACTATTTCAAATTGCCACAAGGTAAAGAGTCTTGAGCCTTGCGTTGGAGGTTTACTTCGCTGCAATTTCCAGAAGCCCAGCCAAACGACTTACTGCTTTTACTTCAGCCACAGTCTTGAACTGACTCTCCAAGAGGCTTTCGCTAAAGACTAAATAACAAGTTGCTTTGGCTCGGCTAATTGCCACATTCAAGCGGTTTCGATCCAACAGGAATTCAAGACCCCTAGGGGCATCCATGCTTGAGGAAGCCGCGAAGCTATAAATAACAGCCATACCCTCACGTCCCTGGAACTTATCTACAGTTCCGACCATTACCTTTTCAAACCCTGCTTCATCAAGCTTTATTCGAAGCAAGTCAACTTGAGCGTTATAGGCCGCAACAACTAGAACATTGGCCGGGTCTTTATCGCCTTTCAAACTCTTCACAAGTTTGATAACTACTTCCGCTTCTTCTTGGCTTGAAGTTGAGTTTCCGTTGTGTGGAACTGGAATTGAAATCAGTCCTTGCTCATGCCCGTCGATTACGTTTTCTTCTGTTGATGGGTGAGAACGCAGTTTTCCTTCGTAGGCCAGCCAGCTAACTGCATGATTTACGTCTGGGTGCAATCTTCTAGTTACTTCAACGAAGTAACCCATCGTTGGCGGCAGAATAGCGTGATTTCCCATGTAGTGGCCAAGAGCGGAGTTCTCAACACCGCCTGGGTGAACTGCTGTGACAACTTGAGCTAACTGTTGTGGATCACCCATAAGAACAAGGTTGCTTGCAATTCCACTCACAGCCATGCAGTCAACAAGAGAGTATTGTGCTGCTTCATCAATAAATAGATAGTCCAGTTTGTATTCACGAACATCCTTGTTGCTGAAGAAGAAGCTTGTCCCTCCAACGATATATGGATCTGGGTTGTTCTTAATCCATGTGACGACTGGACCATTACTCTTCTTGCTAACCCACGGACGTTCTTCACCTTCTTCTTGTCGCTTGATAATCATCTCTGGGTTTACACCAGCTTCGATACATGCCTCAAGTAGATTCTCGATTGCTGAGTGAGAGTTTGCTGTCACACCGATTCTCTTTCCTGCTTTGAGCAGGCTAACAATCGTTCTAGATGCAAGATAAGTCTTTCCAGATCCAGGAGGTCCCTGAATAGCTAGCACTGAGTTATCTAGTGCCTGCACTGCTTGCATTACAGCTGGTAGATAATCGTTGGTGTCCGCAGTAGGAAGTGATGAAAGTTCTTTCAACTTCGGCGGACGTCTCATGAGTAGATCCATGATTGCTGGACTCTCTGGTGCGGGCTTCAAAGGTGTTATCCACTGCTCAGCGATATCATTCGCTAACTTCTGCAAAGCAGTTTGTTTGGCAATCGGAGAGTAGTAGGTTGCATCAATAACAGCGTCAGGTACTTGAGAGTCGGACCCATTCTTGATTGTTCTTGTGAAAGTAATTGCACTATCTACTACTTCGGTAATCTTTCCGAAGTCACGCATCTGTCTGTTGCCTTCACCTCTGTAGCGAATGACAACATCCGCATTCTTTTCAGGCATGTAGAGGCACTCTTCGGGAAGATACGCGTTGTAAGTAACTAAGACGTAAGGAGAGTCATCTTCTCTTCTGAACTTAGTTTCTCTGCCAACTTCTACAACTTCGCTAATTGAAGCCGCAGTGCGTTCACCTTCAAGAGCCTCTTCGTCCATGAGCATGCGAATGGCGATGTCAGCCCAGAACATGACCTCTTCACGCTTATAGAAAAGGATTGAGTGAGTTAGAGCTAGCCAGATTTGAGCACGGTAGTCGGTATCAAGGTTATTACCCCAATCCCAGTTCGCTACAACATCAAAGAGTTCCTTGGTTTGTGCTTGAAGCTCAGCTAGCTCTCGTTCGCTTTTACTGGGGGTTCTATCAGTGTCCCCCGGGTTTGGGTCTCCCGGCTGGGGCTGACCGTATTTAGAACATGCTCCAGGAAGCGATTCGAGCCAACGGTAAAGTTCACGAGTTGACCAGACGTCCTCTAGGTTGTAGAGCCGGAGCTCCTTGTAGACCTGATTCGCTTCTTCAGAAACCTTGGCTCTATCTTCCTCCGAAATATTGCGGTCCTTAGATAGCGAATGGAGTTCACGCCAGCGATCGTATTCATCGATGCTCGCAGATGCCTTCTGCACATCTGAAGAACGCTCGAACTTATAGTGGCGCTCAAGTTTCTTGATGGAATAGCTCTCTTCGCCAATAATCATTGAGTTCCTGACAATGTTGAACATATCCACTAGACGACCGGTTGTTACAAGCCAGGCAACTTCTTGCTCAAAGATTCCATGTCTCATAGCAAGTCGCTTGAGTGCGGTTACTTCATAGCTTGCGTAGTGGTAGATGTGAGCATTTGGATCTTCGTGCATACGCTTTAGTGCCCACTCCATGAATCCTTGGAATGCAACTTTCTCGCCTCCACGGTCGTGTGCCCAGAATTCAGTAAATAGACGATCTAGAGGTTCACCCTCATTCTCACCAGTCCCCCAGTCATAGTTTCCAAAGAGATACTCAAGCCCACCACGTTCTGTGAAGTAAGGGAATCCTTCAAAGTCAAAGAAAACGTCAAGGTCAGATCTTGGTGGCAAGAACTGAATCATGGGATCATCGAGTAGTTCGTGACAAGGCTCACCTGTAGAAAGAGACTTGACTTGAGCAGCCGCTTGCTTACGAATCTTGTCGTATGTTTCAACAGTCATTCGGTAAGGGCGCTTGTCATCAGGTGCTTTCGCAAGCTGATGCATGGTTCTGATGTCAGCGGTTGCCAATCGTGCAATTTGATTCTGTGTGATGTTTGCTACTTGCACTAGATCATCTGTTTCTTTTCGGTCATCTTTACACAGATCCGGATATTCGCAAATGTCGCAGTTTTGCTTCGATGGGCAGTGCCAGTTCAGATTTGAAGCAGCGAACTGCTGAAGGCCATCTTCATTCTTGGCTTTTTCTGCAAAGTCGATTAGTTCTGAGATTTTTTTGCGGGCCAATCGCATTGCAGGCACAATTTCAATTTCTTCAAAACTTTCAGTGGTTCTCGACCCAAGAATAAGTCCGTGTCTCTCACCTTCAGCTTTTAGTCCTAAAGCGTCTAAAGCATCAACATACAAACCAACTTGGAGTAAGTAGGCAGGCTTAGCTTGGCCTCCATACTTCGCATCCCAAACTGTGTACTTATTTTCGCGAGGAGAGCTAATGTGCCCAGGTCTTCTGTTTGCGGTTAGCTTGCCGTCTACAAAAAGCATCTCCCAGTCTTGATGCACTAAGAAGTCAGGTCTACCGCTAAAGATAGTTCTCTCAAAAGTTCTCTTCAATCCGCCTTGGTAGATCACAGGAATACCAGAGTTCATGAGCTCAATTGTTTGAGCCATGTCACCGTCTGTCTCAGGACGTCCAACAACATTCGATCCAACAGACTCAAGTAATTCATTGATTAAGGCGTCTTCAAAGATGACACCATACTTCTGGGCAAGTGACTGATCTTCGCCGTTTGCCTTATCTTCAGCAATCTGGTCTAGATATGGCTGCAACTTTGTTAGGACATCTTGGATGCCAAGAGTTCTTGCAATAGAGAGGTTTGTGCAGTGATCGCAAGACGAAGCTCTCATTAGGTCTCGAGTATTGAATGACCATAGAGATGAAGGGGTTAGATGCATAGCCAGCCTTTATAGGGTTTGTTTTTATGATGCCAGCAACTAGCGACATCCTTGACTTATAACCACGGAAAAGCCCAAATTCTTCCCAAGAACTAGGTACCTATGGGCTTTGGGCTGGATTTGGGCAGAAACTAGCCAAATAGCTCAGGAATAGTAGCCCCGTGAGAGTTTCTTAGCTCTTCAATCTTCCAGTTAGCTAAATCTTGAATCTCTAGATGTCCTGAAGCATCTGTAACACCGATTCTTAGAACTGGAATTCCTCTTGCTTCACAGAGTCCTACGAACTTGACGTCGTCTTCTCTTCCGACAGAAACAATTACTCTGGCTGTTGATTCAGAGAAGAGAGCAGCAGTTAGATCTACTTGGTCTCTTTCACATATCTCATTGAGCCATACTCTAGCTCCCATACCAAAACGAAGTGTGCTCTCAACTAGTGTCTGAGCCAGACCACCCTCTGATAGGTCATGAGTAGATGCAAGTAGGCCTTGAAGAGATGCTCCTTGAAGTAATTCAGCAAGAGCTTTTTCTGCAGCTAAATCAACAACAGGTGGTTTACCACCTAGGTGGTCATGAATAACCTCTGACCAGACTGAACCATCTAGTTCATCTCTAGTAGTTCCTAGAAGATAGATGTTATTTCCTGCATCTTGCCAACCAGAAGGAATTCTTCTAGCAACATCATCAATAACACCAAGAACACCAACAACAGGTGTTGGGTGAATTGCCACATCACCTGTTTGGTTATAAAAGGACACGTTTCCACCAGTGACTGGAATACCTAGCTCCAAACAACCATCAGCAAGACCTGCTGTTGCTTGTTTAAATTGCCACATAACTTCTGGGTTCTCAGGTGAACCAAAGTTCAGACAGTTAGTAACAGCAGCTGGAACTGCTCCTGATGAAGCAACGTTTCTATAGCTTTCAGCAAGAGCAAGCTTTGCTCCGTTGTATGGATCTAGTTGGCAGTAACGACCGTTAGCATCTGTTGCTATTGCAACACCTAGACCTGTCTCTTCACTAACACGAACCATTCCTGAATCATCTGGCATAGCAAGAGCAGTGTTACCACCTACGTAGTGGTCATACTGATCTGTGATCCACCTCTTAGATGCTTGGTTAGGTGATGAAACAATTCTGATTATCTGTTCAGCAAGCTCACCTGCTCCAGTTGAGCGCTTTAGCTTTGCGTTGTTCACAGAGTTCTTGTTTAGTGCATCAATCCATACAGGATAGGCAACTGGTCTTTCATAGACAGGACCATCGTGAGCTACTGATCTAGGAGGTACGTTAACAATCTCTTCTTTGCCCCAGTTGATATAAAGTCTTGGTTCTCTAATTACTTCACCAAGAACACTGAACTCAACTTCATGCTTTTCAACAATGGCAGTGAAAGCCTTTAGGTCTTTCTTTGGAACGATAGCCATCATGCGTTCTTGTGATTCACTCATCAGAATCTCTTCCGGGGTTAGTGAGTCATCTCTTAGCAATACGTCTTGTAGTTGAACTTGCATACCTGCTTGCCCGTTAGATGCAAGCTCGCTTGTTGCGCATGACAATCCAGCACCCCCAAGGTCCTGGATTCCAGCAACTACCTGAGCTGCATAGAGCTCTAGACAGCACTCGATTAGTACCTTCTCAGCGAATGGGTCACCAACCTGAACTGCTGGTCTTCTAGAAGGACCATCAGCATCAAATGTTTCAGAGGCTAATACAGATACTCCACCGATACCATCAGCACCAGTTCTTGCACCAAAGAGAATTACAAGATCACCTGGGTTAGAGGCTTTAGCTAGCTTTAGGTCTTCATGTCTTAGAGCACCAACAGATAGAGCATTTACTAGAGGGTTACCTTGGTAAACCTTGTCGAAAACTGTCTCTCCACCAATGTTAGGTAGTCCTAGACAGTTACCGTAGAAGCTAATACCTGAGACAACACCGTTTACAACTCTTGCTGTGTCGGGGTTGTTCACTGCACCGAATCTAAGTTGATCCATTACAGCAATAGGTCTTGCACCCATAGTAAGAATGTCTCTAACAATTCCACCAACACCGGTAGCAGCACCTTGGAAAGGTTCGATATAGCTTGGGTGGTTGTGTGACTCTACTTTGAAAGTAACTGCCCAACCTTCACCGATATCAACAACACCTGCGTTCTCACCCATACCAACCATTAGGTTCTTCTTCATCTCGGGTGTTACTTTCTCACCAAACTGACGTAGGTAAATCTTTGAGCTCTTGTATGAGCAGTGTTCTGACCACATAACTGAATACATTGCTAGCTCAGCACTAGTAGGTCTTCTACCAAGAATCAGTTTGATGCGGTCATACTCATCTTCTTTTAGACCCAGCTCTCGCCAAGGTTGTTCTTTCTCGGGAGTCTTCTTAGCGTTCTTAGTTGTGTCAACTGTTGAGATCTCTTTAGTCATTAGGAGTTCACCACCTGGTTCAATACAGATGTGAAGAAGGTAAGACCATCAACACCACTTCTCATAGCGGCAGGAGTATCAGGACCAAAGCCTGGTTCAACAGCATGTTCTGGGTGAGGCATAAGACCAACAACATTGCCACGTTCGTTTCTCAGTCCTGCAATGTTGTTTACTGATCCGTTTGGATTCACTTCGCTGTAGCGGAAAGCAATTAGACCATCGCCTTCTAGTTTCTTTAGAGTTTCATCATCTGCGATGTAGCCACCCTCACCATTCTTTAGAGGAATAGTTATCTCTTGACCTATTTTGAATCCATTGGTCCAAGCTGTGTCAACATTTTCAACAATAAGCTTCTGATCTCTACAGATGAAGTGCTGGTGTTCATTTCTAATGAGTCCACCGGGTAGAAGATGTGATTCAACTAGAACCTGGAAGCCATTACAAATACCTAGAACAGGTAATCCACCGTTAGCTGCATCAATGATGCTTTCCATTACTGGTGCTTGAGCAGCAATAGCTCCGCAACGTAGATAATCTCCGAAACTAAATCCACCAGGCAAGATAACTGCATCAACCGAATGAAGATTGGTATCTGCATGCCATAGGGCTACAGGTTCTCCACCTGCAAGGCGAACTGCTCTTTGGGCATCACGATCATCTAGTGTGCCAGGGAAGGTAACTACACCTATCTTCATTGAGTTAGTTCTCCACTGTTACAGCAACTACATCTTCAATGACTCCATTAGATAGGAAGTCAGCAGCTATCTGCTTAGCTGCTTCAATGTCCTTTTCTGCTGGAGTTGATTCGTAGTGAAGCTCAATACGCTTACCGATACGAACGTTAGTAATCTCGGCATTGCCCTTACGCTGGAGAGCATTTGCTACTGCTTTACCAGCTGGGTCTAGTAGGTCTGCCTTAGGCATTACCTCAACGATGATTTTTGGCACAGATACGCTCCCGAAGGTCGGTGGGGCTAGTAAATTACTTGTTTTTTGCTCGCCGGCGTCACCTTTGGCGGGTGCGAACAGGACTAGTTTATCTGGCTAGAAGGCTAATTAGCTGAGCATACTTACTAGTGGTCTCCTCAACTACCTCTTGAGGTAGTTGAGGAGGGGTTGTGCCAGAAGCAGGGTCCCAGTTAGCTGCTAACCAGTTACGAACCTGCTGTTTATCAAAGCTGTCTTTTCGATCTCCTGCTAGCCAGGCCTCTTGGGACCAGTACCTACTGGAGTCAGGGGTAAGGACTTCATCACCTAGGGTGATTTCACCATTGGCTGGGTTGATACCGAACTCAAACTTGGTATCAGCCAGGATAAGGCCTGCCTTTAGAGCCAGTTCACTAGCTTTAGCAAAGAGCTCAAGGCTCAGATTCTTTAGAGAGTCAGCATTGTCTTGACCTATTAGTTCAACAACTCTCTCAAAGGTGATGTTCTCATCTTTGTCTCCTAGTTCTGCCTTGAAGGCAGGGGTGAAGATTGGTTCAGGGAGCTTGTCGCCAAATGCTAAACCGTCTGGCAACTTGTTGCCACAGATCTCACCAGTTGCTAGGTAGTCCTTGTAGCCAGAACCTGAGATGTAGCCACGAACAACACATTCAATAGGAAACATCTCAAGCTTCTTACAAACCATGGCTCGACCAGCCACTTCTTGTGGCACTGCTATCTCATGGCTTAGGTGATTAGGAACATCTAATCTGTCGAACCACCAGTTGGTAAGAGATGTTAGGTATTCACCCTTATTAGAAATCTCTGGAGATAGAACTGTATCAAAAGCACTAATTCTGTCACTAGCCACAACAAGGATTAGATGTGAAAGAGAAGCGTCATCAGATTCATAAAGGTCTCGAACCTTACCGCTATAGACATGGTGCCAACCTGGGATAACTTTAGACATTTTCAACCTCATCAATCTTGAGTGCAATGTCTGTTCTGAAGTGGGAACCTTCTAGTTGAATTTCACAGATTGCTTCATAGGCCGCTTTTCTAGCTTCATGGAAGTTGTCAGCTATTGAAACAACAGATAGAACTCTTCCACCGGTAGCAATAAGTTTTCCATCTTCAAGCTTGGTTGCAGCGTGAGCAAAATCAACTGAGTTTCTGTCAGGAACTATTCCAGTGATCTCTCGATTAGGAGCAGAGGTAACTGGATAACCTTCACTAGCTAGAACAACAGTCACTGCAACACTTTTAGTGAATTCAGGTTCAGCTACCTCAGCTAGGTGTCCTGTTGCTGCGTTATGTAATAGGTGTGAAAGAGGAGTTACTAGTCTTCTCAAAACAACTTGTGTTTCTGGGTCACCGAAGCGTGCATTGAATTCGATAACTCGAATTCCTTTACTTGTCACAATCAGGCCGCAGTACAGAAGCCCAACAAAAGGAATCCCAAGTCGAGCTAGCTCTCTAATAGTTGGAAGAGCAACTCTCTCTTGAACTTCAGATACGAAACCTTCTGGTAGCCAAGGAAGCGGTGAGTAAGCGCCCATGCCTCCAGTGTTAGGTCCCTTATCAAAGTTGTATGCACGCTTGAAATCTTGTGCGGGGGATAGTGGAACCACTGAAGTTCCATCAGCTAAGAAGAAAAGAGACACTTCTTCACCATCTAAGAACTCTTCAACCAGTATGTCCATGCCTTGGTTGAGGAAAGTTTTGGCATGATCTAATGCAGCTTGTTTGTCACTCGTGACGATCACACCTTTGCCAGCAGCAAGCCCATCAGCCTTAACAACGTATGGAGCACCGTATTCATCTAGTGCACTTTCCACCTCTGATATACGTGCGCACTTTCTAGCCATACCCGTTGGCACGCCAGCTGCTGCCATCACATCTTTAGCGAAGGCTTTAGATCCTTCGAGAGCAGCAGCAGCTTTGGAAGGGCCAAAGACGGCTATTCCTGCAGCTCTAAGGGCATCGCTAACACCAGCAACCAAAGGTGCTTCGGGGCCAATCACGACTAAATCAATTGCTTCATCTTTAGCCCAAGCAGTGACTGCAGAAGGGTCACTAGGGTTTAGAGGAATGCATTCAACTTCTTGGCTGATGCCTCCGTTACCAGGCGCACAGCTAATTTCATTCGCTGCTGTGCCGGTTCTGATCAGAGCTTTGATAATCGCGTGTTCGCGAGCACCAGCACCAAGCACCAAGATCTTCATTGGAATAAGTTTATCCGAACTGAAGTGAGTGAACATTAGCGGCACAATCTTCGCTCATCAAGTTTGTTCGAAAAACCTTTGGCCTAGCGGACCTTAATCACAAAGAAGGGTCTTAGCATTTGACAATAGGAAGCGACAACTTTCAAAAGTCCCATGAAACTCAAAAGCGAGCGTAAAAGTAGGTCTCTGATTTATTGTCAAAATAACTAATGTACCTGTGTTGAATTTCCCCGGTTTGAGTATCAAAAATCTTAAATGTCACTTCATTGGGCTCTACTCTCTCTGAACAGATACCAGTGAAACTTGCATCGATGGATTGCGCTGACAGAACTAAATCCAGGGTCTTGTTGGCGGGAATATTTTTGAATACGCAGCGAGACCCGGTAGATATCTGCAGCTGCCGAGAGCCGCCGCTTTCTATGCTTACACTAGGAGCTGTCGCACTCTCTCGGACCCTAGAAACCTGCGGGAGGTAATCAAATTTAGTGCTCTTTCCAGGAACTGCGATATAAATCTTCGGGGATGCGATTTTAGAATCCTCAATTATTGCAGCGACACCAGACCAGTCAAGGGAGAATTTTCTACTATCCTCTGTGTTGGCGATGAGTTGAATTGGTCTTCCGATGTGAGTTGTATATGAATCGTCGAGCTTTATAACAGAGTTTTGATCACCCAGAACACTTAGCAGCTCGCTTTCTTTCCAAGCATCTGTCATCACAAGGTTTCTCAATAGAATGGCGATTGTGATTCCTACTGCTAGAAGGAAAGAGACAGCCCACATGAAGGTCGAGTGTAGAACGCTCTTGGGCACGGATGAGATTAGAAGTATCAGAATCAGTGACAAAGGAAGCCAATAATAGGGTCCTAAGTAATCAGGGCCATTCCAGAATCGAATTGTTGTGTAGGACCCCCAAAAACTGCCATAGCCGATAATCCATGCGAGTGCCCAAACAATAACGCTAAGGCGATACTTGATGTAATTTCGTCGAATCGCTAGGTAAGCCAAAGGCAACATGACAATTCCGCCAAATGTCCAAATCAAAACGCGCCCAAGATTATTGGCTGTCGCTGAGAACCCATCCCATACAGTGAAGCTGGTTCCGGCGTCTGAATCATAAACCTTACGAACTCCAAATCCCCAAGAATCGAGGCTGGAGGTTAATGTGAAAGGAAATTGGAGCAGATCACCTGTCTGAATGATATTCCATAGGAGAGCTGGGAAAGTTGCCAGCACAAGCGCTATCGCACTTTTTGCTAAATCTCGCCACCGGTTTAAGATTCCTCGTTGATAAAGAATCGCTGCAACTGCGATGGCAAATATAATCGCATCCAAGGGGCGGCATAACAGTGCTAATGCGAACAACACCGCAAGCTTCAAGTACGTATTCTTTTGAGATTTGATTGCCGTCAGCATCATTAATATGCCAAGTTCAAGTGAAAACAGGTAAGGCAGGGTCGCCGAAGCACTCAGTAGGAATGCAGCAGAACCATTCCAAAGCCATGCCGCTCGGAGAGCCGAAGCAGAAAATGCTTCTGCGAGTTTGCCAACCGAGTAGGTGCAGGCAAAAGCCAATACAGACAATGGCAACCACATCCCAAAGAAATGTCCTGGGATGAGGAAGAAAGCAAACAATGGCTGGTACTTTGGAACGCTCCAATTCCCAACATTAAACATCAACCACGGCGGGGTTTGTGATCCTAAAATCGGGTCAACGGCTATTTTTGTCTCACCGGCCAAGAACGCCGCTGCCATTTTTTGGTACACCAGCTCATCAGCATTCATCGTTCCTAGAGGGAAAACAAACACATGAATCAGGATCACGGTAATCGCTGAAAAAAAAGATGCGAAGACGAGAGAATTCTTTAGCTTACTTAGTAGGTCCACAGACCCCAAGATTACCTTATTTTTTTGCACTGCCCGTTGTGAATATCGGCGCACTTCGCCCGGTATTTATACTTGTGTCAATTCCGCTACTTATCTCAGAAGTGGTTTCGTGATAATCCTCATCAACATTCACATTCCAGACGTCATTATGTTTACCAGTCGCAATGTTTTCACTTGCCAAAATAGCGGTCATCATTGAGTGGTCGGTGTTGTTGTAGCGGTGCAAACCATTTCTTCCAACAGGATGAATGTTTGGGTGATTTTCGTCTAACCAAGAACGGATTGTCTTGAGAGCAATGGCATAGTTTTCATCGTAGACCGGGTAGGCCTTCGGCATTCTAACTACATATCCCTTAACCACATCACTCTCTTTTGATAAACCTAATTCCGCTAGCTCCGAGGATGCAAAGCTAATCAAATCAGTATCCTTCATGTCCCACAACTCATCGCCAACGTTCACAAAGTATTCAAGCCCAAGACAAGTGAATCCCTCATCTGGAACCATTTCCGGTGACCATGACTCAAAGTTTTGGATGCGACCCACCTTAACGTTTGGGCTGTGAATGTATATCCAGTTGTCTGGGAAAACATCTTTGCTAGGCACAACCAAAGCTACCGAAAGAAAGTCTCTGTGTTTCAAAGACTTTGCAGCCTGTATAACAGCCGCAGGGGCTGAAGGTTGAATTATTTGCACCAGCTCTCCAATTGGCATTGAAGAAACAAGATGGTCGTATTCAGCACTTGAGCCATCAGCAAGTCCGAGCGCTAAGGTGGAGTCGGAACGTACCTGAATTCCTGCAGCAGAGTGCATCATAGAAATTTTTATGCCATCTTTTTCTAAGTAGTTGGCACAAGCTTCCCACATCATTCCTGGGCCAAGTCTTGGATATTCGAATGACTCAATTAGAGAGATAACCTCTGATCCACGTCGACCCTGCGGCTTAAAGGCGTTGAAGATAGCCTTCTTTAGATCCAAGTTCTTGATGCGCTGAGCTGCCCAGTCTGCTTGAATCTCGTTCGCAGGCACACCCCATACCTTCTCTGTATATGTCTTAAAAAATATTCTGTATAGTCTCCAACCAAATCTAGCCGCAACCCAGGTTTCAAAGTTTGACTGATCCTTAGGAGGTTTAATTTGAGTTACCACATAGGAGATTAGACATCGAATTGCTTCTACAAGACCAAGACCAGTTAGAGCGTTTAGAGGTTTGAGTGGATAGTCAAAGAACTTGCCGTTATACATAATTCGGCTAAGTCTTTTTCTTGTTAGGAAGTCTTCCTCAGGAAGGATCTCTTTCCAGATTTGAGTAATCAAGGCCACTTTGGTGAAGAAACGATGCCCTCCGATATCGAATCTCCAACCTTGTCGGTTGACAGTCTGGCTGATTCCACCAATTTCGCTTGAAGCTTCGTATATCGAGCTTGTAATGTCGTGCCGGCTTTTGAGCCAGTACGCAGCAGTCAATCCAGCAGGGCCAGCCCCAATGATTCCTACCCTTGGTGAATTTTTCATGCTTCAGTACATTCCCTGTTCTTAAAAAAAGTGGTGCCCGCGATAAATCACAGGCACCACTTCTTAATTTATTTACTTGACGATTTTTACCGCTACGGTGAACTTCTTCTTACCTGAGATCTTTACAACCAAGCTTGCGTTTCCAACCTTTAGGGTTGAAGGCTTGATCAATAGACCTGCAGTAGTTGCCGCTTTGTAATCGCTGAATGACTTAGCTTTTCCTAGCTTGATAACCTTGCTGCCCTGTACCAACTCTAGAGTCGCTACACCGTTAGCTGAGTTATAGAACGCTACTGAAACCCTGGTGCCAGTCTTCTTGAAGCTCTTAGTTGAAAGAACTGGAGCTTTCTTTAGAGTGGTCAGCGTATAGTTCTTCAGCGCAGAAGTTGTGCTGCCTGGAACGTTTGAAAGGTAACCCTTAGCTGCAGAAGACTTTGATCCGAACTTAGAGAACGAAACAGTTGTCTTTACAAGTAGAGCTCCTGCCTTCAAAGCCAAAGTGCTAGAAGTTTTTACTGGACCTGTACCTACTGAGTTGGTTGCCTTGACTGAGAACTTGTAGTTTCCAGCCTTCAGGTTAGAAATCTGGCAAGTCAAAGCACCAGTGGTGTTACATTTCACAGCGCTGTAGTTGCTAGTAACGCTGTATGCAGTCACTGCAGCTCCGCCATCAGTGGTTGGGGCAGTCCAAGAAACTTTAAGTGAGCTTGCGCTCAGTTTTGAAACTGAAATACCTGCCGGTGCTGCCGGCGCAGAAGCACCATAACCTGCAGCGATACCACTTGTAGCAAGGAACAGTGCTACTCCTGCTGTAGCTAATGCAAGCAAGCCTGCGTTCTTTTTGATGTTCATAGTTTTGTATTTCCTTAATTAAGTAATTGTTGTCAATGTCCCCCCCCCAATCCATACGGAGACAGGCACTTACTGAGTCTAGTTGAATTAAAGGCCATCCGCAACAGAAATGTTACTTTTTTGTTACTGAATGTGAATGGGGTGGAGGGCACTTGCTAAGGTTGAGTTTCGTCCCAAAAATGAGAAATGAGCTCACCTTGGCAGAATACCTAGTCGGTGCAAGCAGTAGAATCGCTAGGGCATATTCCAGGGCAAGCTCCGATTTGAAGCTGTTTCCTCTAACCCGAATCGATTACTTGCCTTGGCTTACGGATCAATCTGGCAGCCTTGTCGCAAAGACCTTTGATAAAACGAATGCCAGCGATGTAATTCACATATTTGCCGCAGTTACTGACCCTAATGAAGCCCCAGAGACTATTGAGCTAATCAACAATAAATTGCCCGAGATGGTTTACAGGATCGCCGAACAGACCGGCAGCTCTGTTTTCACATACGGCACTGTTCTTGAAAGCCAACCAGGACTAAACAACAACTATGTGGCATCGAAAAGGAAACTAGTTTTAAGTCAAAATACGTATCTGGAGAGAGGCCGTTTCCGCCTAAAGCACCTTCGACTTCGCACGGTCTTTGGGGTGGACAGACCTCAGAAGCATATGTTTCTGGGGCAAATGCTGGAGGCATTGGAGAACGATACCAAATTCCTAATGTCCAACGGGCGCCAGTTGAGAGAATATCAATCTGCTGATTGGGTGGCGAATCAGATCAGGAATGCGACAGAGACTCCTGTTTCAGGAGTGCTAGAAGTGAGCAATGGCGTTCAAATAAGTTTGGCTCAGCTTGCTACTGGAGTATTCAACCACTTTGACAGACTTGATCTTTTGGAGATAGGTGCTCTCCCAGATCCAGAATTTGAAATTTACCCCGATCACAGATTTGATTCAGTTGGTGAGAGTACGGATAGTGTAGTGTCAATAATTGATCAGGTTTCCAAGTACTTGCAACAACACATAAGGGCCTGATTTCCACTTTGGAAAGTGTGTGAGGTTTATTATGCCGGTCAAGTTGCTAAGCATCTGCATCCCCGTGTACAACGAAGAAAGCAACATAGTTGCTCTCTATACACGACTGGATGAGCTATCCAAGAAAATGACCAGTTTTGACTTCGAGTTTGTTTTCACGGACAACCATTCTGACGATCAAACCTGGAACCTAATCAAAGGATTGTCAAAGAGCGACAGTCGAATAAGAGCTTTCAGATTTTCTAAGAACGTGGGATTTCAGAAGTCCATCTGGATGAACTACTCCCAGAGCAGGGGAGACGCGGTAATACAAATAGACGCGGACTTGCAGGACCCTCCAGAACTTATCGAGTCTTTTGTTGAAAAATGGCTCGAAGGTTACAAAGTAGTTTATGGGATAAGGGTAGAAAGACAAGAGAGTAAGTTTTCACAATTCATTCGAAGACGGGGATATCGCGCAATAAACCGTTTGAGTGAACACGAGGTCCCCGAAGGCGCTGGTGATTTCAGATTGCTCGATCGCCAGGCTGTAGATGTGTTGTTGAATACCGCGAGCTCCCAACCATATTTGCGTGGGACCATAGCCGCTATTGGATTCAAACAAATTGGTATTCCTTATAAGAGAAGCGCTAGAACCTCTGGAGTGAGTAAGTTTCCTATGTCTCGTGTAATAAGGCTAGGTTGGACCGCTGTAATTGAGAATTCTACGATTCCTCTGCGAATCGCGTCTTGGGCGGGGCTGCTTTTCTTTGCATTCGCGACCATCGCAATTGTCTACGTAATTGTCACTCGCTTACTTTCACCAAGCTCTAGCCCTGGATATGCTAGTTTGATGGCCGTTACCCTTTTTGGGTTCTCGATTGTTCTTTTTGTTCTTGGTGTAATCGGGGACTATCTGAACCGCGTCTATTCCCTTCAGAGAAACTACCCTATGGCGGTAATTGAAGATTCAGTGAACTAGATCGAGCCCACAACCAACTTCTGAAAACCTGAAATCTGCTCAAGGCAAATATCATTTGCAGATTCACCTGAACTGAGTCGGCGATACCAAGAAAGTGTCATTTCTATTGCCTGTTGAGCATTTGTCACTGGGGCCCAACCGAGCCTGACTGCTGCTTTTGAAATGTCAAGTCGAAGCTGCTGTGCCTCGTGGGGGTTTAGTTCCGATTGCTCTACCTTCCAGCTAGGTGGGCGTCTTAAGGTGTCGTATGCCGAATCAAGTAATTGTCGAACTGTAAGATTGTCACTTGCGATTGGACCAAAGTTCCAAGCGCCTTCGAACTGGCCCTTTCCTTCATAAAGGCTCTGTGCAAGCAACATGTAACCCCAGAGCGGTTCCAGGACATGTTGCCACGGCCTTGTAGATTCAGGGTTCCTCACAACTAGATTTTTTTCGGAATCAAGGGACCTGATTAAGTCCGGGATCAATCTGTCTTCTGACCAGTCCCCGCCGCCAATAACATTTCCCGCTCTAGCGCTGGCAATATCTGGTGCATCAGAGCTAACGCCACTGAAGAATGAGTTTCGGAACGAACTCACAACTATCTCAGTGCAGGCTTTGCTAGCGCTATAAGGGTCATGCCCACCAAGAGGTTCGTTTTCTCGGTAAGCCCATTCCCACTCATTGTTTTGGTAGACCTTGTCTGTTGTGATTATGACAGCTGCCTTGATGGATTCCACTCCGCGCATACCAGCAAGAAAAATTGCCGTGCCCATGACGTTGGAGTCGAATGTCGTCAACGGGTCCCGGTATGACTCGCGAACAAGTGGCTGGGCGGCTAGATGGAAAACTATGTCTGGTTGGCAATCCGAAATCGCTTTGGCCAACTTTTCCGCATCGCGAATATCACCGATGTGTGACTCGAAAGATGATCCAAAGCTGAGCAATTTGAATAGGCTTGGCTCAGTCTCGGGCGGTAGCGAGTAGCCGACAACCTTTGCACCTAATTGAGTGAGCCAAAAACTAAGCCAGCTACCCTTGAAGCCTGTGTGTCCGGTAACGAAGACTGTCTTTCCATTCCAGAATGAGAAGTCCATCACCACGTCTTCCAGGCCGCCTTCTTCTCACGCCACATAGCCTCAAGCAAATGCTTTTCGCGGAGAGTGTCCATTGGTTGCCAAAAACCATCGTGGCGATAAGAAGCCAATTGCCCCTCTGCGGTCAATCGCTCCAGCGGCTCGCGCTCCCAGCTGGTATCGTCACCATCGATGTAGTCGATTACCTTTTTGTTCAGAACAAAAAAGCCACCATTGATAGCTGCACCATCGCCGTTTGGCTTCTCAGCAAAAGACTCTACAATGCCCTTTTCGTTAGTAACTAATGCGCCGAATCTGCCTGCTGGAGTAGCAGCAGTCACTGTGGCCAGTTTGCCCTTTGAATTGTGAAAGGCAATTAGCTCATTTATATCGATGTCAGCAAGCCCGTCCCCATAAGTGAAGCAGAAGTCTTCTTTGTCGTCCAAATACTGGGCGACCCTCTTGAGACGCCCACCCGTCATAGTTTCGTCCCCAGTGTCAACTAGAGTAACTTTCCAAGGCTCAGCATTTTTTTCATGCACCAGCATGGAGTTGTCTGATAGGTCGAAAGTGACAACAGAAGTGTGCAGGAAGTAATTAGCAAAATACTCTTTGATCACGTAACCCTTGTACCCCAGGCAAATGACGAAGTCGTTAATCCCATAGCTGGAGTAAATCTTCATAATGTGCCAAAGAATTGGATATCCACCTATTTCAACCATTGGCTTTGGCTTAACTGACGTTTCTTCGCTGAGTCTAGTTCCAAGCCCACCTGCGAGTATCACTGCCTTCATTTTACTCTTCCTATTTCACGCTTACCTGGCGTTCCCTATTGGAATCTCAATTGTATAATACTGTAGAGGCAGCTTATAAAGGAGTAACTTATAGAGTGATACCTAAGTTGCAATTACAGCAACAGTGAGCAATTTTCTTGAATTCAAGTAGGAAGCATCGATTATCGAGAATCTACCATCAGACACAAAGTCAAAGCCACGGAGAGTTCACCTAGTTTCTCATACTATATTTTGGTTGTCTAGCAAACGAAGTCAGTTCAGTCCTGCCAGGGTTACCCGGACAAATGAATTTCTACTTCTTCTTGCAGTTATTTTTTCGAGCCTAGCTATTGCTATCATTCCTCTATTATTCAATCGGAACTTTTATTTCATCGACGATACTCAAATCGGCTCGACAGGTCCTTGGCATTATCTAGGCGAAAAAATTCTGCGGCTTGATTTGAGCTTGTTAGCTCCCGAGTTATGGGCGGGCGGGAATTGGGTTACTGAGGGCCAGTTTGGGTTATTTTCTCCAATAACTTGGTTGATAGCGATTTTTTCTTTGAATTTTAGCTCGGTTTGGCTTTATGCCACTATTGTGAAACTTTTCTTCATTATTTTGGTTTCAATTGGTACCTACAAGAGTGCCAGAGAACTGAACGCAAGACCTTTCTTTGCAATTCTCGTGGGGGTAGCTGCTCCATTCTCCGGTTTTTCAAGCTATTTCGACCAAGCTGCTTGGTTCAGTGGACTAGCCCTTTCCGCAGTGTGCATCAATTACTTCTGGGTGTCGAAGATTGCGGAACGCGGACAAATTTCTAGCACCGTTCCAATATTGATTGCAATATCGGGAGTGGCTATTGGATATGTATATGTTGCAATCGTGCTGGCATTGATCACCGGCGCACAGCTACTATCAGCACTCATTAAGCGCTCAATGTTTATTCCCCAGCTAGCATCATTTTTGGCGGTTTTGCTTTGCTCTGTGGCAATTTATCTTCCGGCTTTGCTGACTGCACCCGTCACATTGCGCTCCCAGCAAGGTTTGTCCGACTCGGGCTGGTTTGCACCAAATTTACCGGGCTTGTTAACAAACTTCCTGCCCGTGACATCCCACCTTGTTCCAAATTACGGGCCAGCCCAGATGCCAGTGCCCATAATGTATGGAAGCATCCTTTTCTGCCTCTTTCTTCTGGCCAAGGGTTCAGTAGTCTGGGAAGCGATTCGCAAAAATCTTGACGTCACAATTTTTCTAACTGTCACTTTGGCTCTTCTGATTGGGCCAAGCGAATTTGGGCCGTTGCGTTGGCCATTGAGGTTTTACCCAATATTCATAATCTTTGCTTTACTCTTACTTGCAGCTTCTGTTGGACGGTTGGAACAGATGAATGCACAACGACCGCGAAAGGTTTACCTCATTGCGTTTATGTGTGTGGCTGTGTTTTCATGGGATCAAATCGCGAATATCCCCATGTTTTTCATTTCCAACGTGCTTTTCCTGACCCTATTCATAGTGCTTTGGGTTTTGATTTTGCGATTATCCAAATCTAAGACGGGATTGAAATTAGCAGGCATTGGCTTAATCTCTATGGCACTAGTAAGCACCAGTCAACATTTCATCTCGCCTAGAACGCCACTAGCGGATTACAACATGCCAGATAACATCGAGTCGTATCAAGCTGCGGCTCATTTGGCAGAAGGTAAAACAATGTTTATCGGTGGTCTCATGGATAAGGGCACAAGCGGCAAATATGTGTGGCAGTCAAACTTGGTTGGCAATGCATGGATGCTTTCGGGAAAGCAGGTTGCAAATAGCTACTCAGTAGCGGGTTTTGCGAAATTTAATGAGTTCATGGGCGTAAATTACAGGGGGGAGATTGCCGAACAGGGGCTTTGGCGCTTGTTTGAACTTGAGAAATTTACTGGCCAACCTTTGGCTGACCTAATGGGCCTAGACACTGTTGTGGCATTCAAATCGTCTATTAGCTATGTGCCGGTTGCTCCCACAAATTGGGAGCTCGATCAATCACACCCAAAACACATTATTTACAAACGAACAGGTGCCGCAACAAAGCAACCTTTTTGGGTTGGATGGAACGCGAACGTCTCGCAGTTTGAAGTTCGAAACGATTCCATAACTTTCAGTTACTCCACTAACGACAACAAAGACGCCATCTTTATTTTTCCTCGACTTGCTTGGCCCGGATACTCTGCGTCTCTGGGCAGTGTTGAACCTCCAACTCTAGGATTCTTGCTAAGCCTCAAGGTTCCACCTGGACAAAATCAAAGGGTCACACTTGAATACAAAGCGCCTGGTTCGAGCACTTCGACGAATCTTTTGGTAGCTCTGGGAGGAATTTTAATTGCCTCCGAGGCTCTCTTCCAAGTTAAAGTTAGAAGAACCGGATCGCGTCGAAGGAATCTAAACTTGGTCGCTCCATTTGGTAAAAACGATTCGCACCTAGACGACGGAAGCCGCACACTTTCAATAGTCTCAAGATGGAAAACTATTTACTCAAAAGAAAAAGCTAGATACGTTATTTTTGGGTTCCTGAATACGGTTTTTGGTTACCTGAGCTTTGTAGTAGCTTCTCTGCTTTTCTCAAATCTACTTTCGCCGACTCTAATTCTATCGATCGGGCTCTGCCCATCTATTGTCTTTGCTTATACAACGCAACGAATTTTCATCTGGAGATCTAAATCAAAGGTTCGCAAGGAAATCCCCAAGTTTCTTCTAGTGACTTTTGCCCAATTCGTCTTGAACGCTGCCGTGCTTGAGACCTTAGTTGCCCTGCAACTCGGGATTCTCTTCAGTCAAACTCTAATCACTATTCTTTTCCCTATTGTTACCTACTTCGTGCACAAATACTGGACTTTTGCAGAACTAAAGAGAGGCAAACACTTCGCCTCGACTGAGGAGGAAAAAGTACTTTGAAACAAGAGAACTTTCACAAAGGCAGCCTCACAATATATGCAGTCAGCCATGATCGCAGTATTCTAGAATCACTGCCAACGAATGACTTCATTCGGCCGATTTTCTTAGGAGAACTTGGTTTGGCAGAAGGATTAGCTGGCAACCAGCTCGCAGAGAACAGATTCTTGCTTACAAGTATGCTCACTAGTGGAAGCTCAGACTTTGTTGGATTTGTTTCCGCTCGTTGGGACGAACGTTTCCCAACTTGGCCGAATCTGGGCAGGCTGGACAGCCTTCTTACTGAGGACTTCAACCACAGTAATTACTATTTTTCACCGCAGACAATAATGGCCAGCGGGCCACAAGTCGTGTCTTGGATCAAGGCTCAAGACGCGGTCCACCCTGGGATGTCGAAAGTGCTTTTCGAAGTGCTCGATGAGCTTAGTGTTCAAAACTTTGCGGACAAGTCTTTACGAGGAATCTCGATGGGGAACAACTTTATAGTTTCCCATCAGGTGGCGGAAGAGCTAATCGAATTTTGGCAAAAAGGCTTTGCTTACCTGTATGAAAAATATGGTTTTGACTTGCCTTTTAATTACAGGTGCGCATCCTGCGGTTTTGTTAGTGCGGAGGGAGTGGGACGATGGGACCGCTCAAGACATGCAGGTTTCTTGTTCGAGAGGCTAACGGCCTTGTTTTTCGCCACAAACCCAGAGTTGATCCCAGTTGAGCCTCACAAGGGCAGAAATCGCAAAGTTCGAAGAAGTTTGCTGGCCTTCGGTTTCTCCTCAGGCCCACTCCTGTTTAAATGGTATAAAACTATTTTGCGCTTTGGTAAACATTGTGACCATGCCCATGAAGCCCTCGGAAAGAAGAAGAAATGACAGATGCGGACCTAAATTTCGCTGACTACGATTTGTTGGTAGTTGGTTC
>JBIJAF010000027.1:0-13920 GCA_044345905.1 Rhodoluna sp. | reverse complement strand
GCTCCACCACCGCCACCTCCGAAGAAGCCACCGCCTCCGCCTCCTCCACCAGCTACAACGCTAGAAGGAGTATTAGCTCTACCCCCAGCACCGCCAACACCAAGCCCTCCAGCACTACCTGGAGTGGTCTGAGAGCCATTAGATGCTCCTCCTGCCCCACCAGCTCCAGGTGTACCTGCTCCACCACCAATACCTTGACCATTACCGCCTTGAACACCTGTAGTACCAGAACCTGGGGCACCAACGCCACCAACCCAACCACCGGTTCCTCCACCTCCACCAGCGACCGCTATGCGGTCAGTTAGATATGGGCTGGTTCGAATGTCTGTCGCTCCACCGCCTGAACCTTCATCGTTGTGTCCAGAGCCAGCTGCTCCTCCACCGTTATAGCCTCCAGCTGCACCGCTACCGGTTGAACCCTGGCCACCTACAAAGATGTATAGAGGTGTGGTTGGCACAGTTTTGAAAGAGGCAGTAGCTCTAGCTCCATTGCCACCGGCTCTGCCACCTTGAGCTCCGGCTAGCGAGATAGACATACTCCTCACATCGCTAGGCGGAGACCAGATATAGCTATCGCCTGTGTATGGAAAAGAGATGGTGCAGCTCGTACCGGTTGCATTACAAACCGGGGTTGGATTAGTTGCCGCTGCCTGAACAGAAGGAACAACAACAGATCCAAGGACTAATGAAAATGTGCTGGCCAGAAGGAATACTTTTGGCAGTTGTCGTTTAGTTATTTGCATGAGGATAAAAGTAAAACTCCAGCAGAAATCCTGCTGGAGTTTTACACAGTCACTTAGATCTGTGACTTATAAACATTTATGACAAACGAGCCTTTAGGTTCGTAGCAAGTGATGCCATGAACTCTTCAGTTGTTTGGTAAGCCTGCTCTTTACCAATTAGAGCTGCCAGGTCCTTTGTCATGTGACCTGACTCAACAGTCTTCACAACAACATCTTCCAAAGTCTCAGCAAAGCGGGTTACCTCTGGAGTGCCATCTAGTTTGGCTCTATGCATCAAAGCTCTAGTCCATGCGTAGATAGAAGCAATTGGGTTAGTGCTTGTCTTCTTACCTGCTTGGTGATCACGGTAGTGTCTGGTTACTGTTCCGTGAGCTGCTTCAGCAAGAGCTGTAGTGCCATCAGGGGTAGTAAGAACAGAAGTCATTAGACCAAGTGAACCAAAGCCCTGAGCGACGATGTCACTCTGTACGTCACCGTCATAGTTCTTACATGCCCAGACGTAGCCACCTTCCCACTTCAATGCAGCAGCAACCATGTCATCAATCAGTCTGTGCTCATAGGTAAGGCCCGCTGCTTCGAATTGGGTTTTGTATTCAGCATCAAATACTTCTTGGAAAGCATCCTTGAATGCTCCATCATATGCCTTCAAGATTGTGTTCTTGCTTGAGAAATAAACCGGGTAGTTGCGAGATAGGCCGTAGTTGAAAGACGCTCTTGCAAAGTCACGGATTGAATCCATGTAGTTATACATACCCATAGCAACACCACCGGTCTCAGGGTAGTCAGCAACAGTCATGGTCTTAGGTTCTGTCCCATCAGCTGGAGTCCAGGTGATAGTTACAGTTCCTGCACCTGGAACTTTAAAGTCAGTTGCCTTGTACTGGTCTCCGTGGGCGTGACGACCAACAATGATTGGCTTGGTCCAACCAGGAACCAGTCTTGGCACGTTAGAAATAATGATTGGCTCGCGGAACAAAACACCATCAAGCATGTTTCTAAGAGTTCCGTTTGGTGACTTCCACATCTTCTTCAAGCCAAACTCAACTACGCGGGCTTCATCAGGAGTGATAGTTGCACACTTCACACCAACACCGTGTTTGGCAATTGCATTAGCCGCATCAATAGTGACCTGGTCATCTGTTGCATCGCGGTGCTCAATTGAAAGATCATAGTATTCAAGGTCAACATCTAGAAAAGGCAAGATCAAAGAATCTTTGATGTTCTGCCAAATGATACGGGTCATTTCATCGCCGTCAAGCTCTACGACCGTGCCAACTACCTTGATTTTTTCCATGAGAGTGCTTTCCTTACCTATTGTGTTCTTGTCTAAGCCTAAACGAGCGAATCGCGCCAAGCCTTGTGCATCTTTGCAAACTTACCTGTTCCGGCAATCAAAACCGCAGGCTTGTCATCTTCAATGATCTTTCCGTGCTCCATCACTACCACTCGGTCAGCGATAGACACAGTAGACAGGCGGTGAGCGATAATGATGGCTGTTCTGCCCGCTAATAGGGTCTGCAGACCCTTCTGGACCATACGCTCGCTTGGGATATCCAATGAGCTGGTTGCCTCATCAAGGATCAATACAGTCGGGTCAGCAATGAAGGCTCTAGCGAAAGAGATCAGTTGACGCTGCCCTGCAGATACTCTTCCACCACGCTTATTCACATCAGTGTTATAGCCATCAGGCAGACTCAAGATGAACTCGTGGGCGCCTACGGCTTTGGCAGAGTTCTCAATCTCTTCTTGGGTTGCCTCTGGCTTACCTAGAGAAATGTTTTCAGCAACAGTTCCGCTGAATAGGTATGCCTCTTGGGTAACCATGACAACAGCAGTGCGAAGATCATCATCAGAAAGCTTTCTTAGGTCAACCCCATCAAGTTCAACTGTTCCTGAGCTTGGGTCATAGAATCTTCCGATTAGCTTGGCAAGAGTTGATTTACCTGCACCGGTTGTTCCAACTAGAGCAATGGTTTGACCAGCTGGAATATCCATATCGAACTTAGGCAGAACTACTTTGCCGTTTGAGTAAGCAAACTGAACAGTATTGAAGTTGATATGTCCCTTGCGTTCTGCAAGAGGGGTTGGGTCTATAGCTTCAGGTACTGATGGCTCTTCTTCTAGAACACCTGAGATCTTTTCAAGAGCAGAGTTAGCTGATTGATAGGAGTTGTAGAACATAGCCAGGTTTTCCATTGGCTCATAGAAACTTCTTGCATACAAAATACAAGAAATTAGAACTCCGATTCCAAGGTCGCCTTCCATGACTCTAAAGCCACCCCATAGCAGCACAAAGGCAACAGTGATGTTACCAATCATGATTAGACCTGGATCATAGATACCGAAGAGCTGAATAACCTTAGCGTTCACAGAACGGTAATCCTCGACAAGATCCTTATAGGTATCTTCGTTTCTCTTTTCCTTGCGGAAAGCCTTCACCGCACGGATACCAGTCATTGACTCAACGAAGTGAACAATCAACTTGGCTGAAGCAACACGAGTCTTACGGTAACTAATTCTGGTGTTCTTCTGGAACCATCTGGTTAGGAAGAACAACGGAATAAAGCTAACCAACATAATCAGGAATGATGTTGCATCAAGAGTCACCAAAGCAATAGCGGTAAACAGCATAAACAAGATTCCGGAGATCATCTCGCTACCACCAGAATCAAGTAGTTCCTTGATGGAATCTAAGTCGCTAGTTTGACGAGCAATAACTCGACCAGAGGTATATGTCTCGTGGAATTCAACCGAGAGTCTCTGGGTGTGACGGAACAATCTCTTGCGAAGACCGAACATGATGTCTTGGCTCACTCTTGCTGCGAATCTTAGGAAGTAGGCAATCGTGAATCCTGCTAGAACTGCAGTTGTGACATAGCCACCAACTGTCCAATACAGAAGACTCAGATCTCCCTTTTGAGCAGCTGGCAAAGCATAATCAACAGTTGCAGCAATAAGCCAAGGTCCTGAAACTCTAAGTGCCTGGCTAGTAATAACTAGAGCAAGAGAAACAAAGAGTCTGTTCTTTACTGGCTTGATGATTTCACCGAGAAGCTTCAGGCTTCTTTCGCGAACGCGAGCCTGCTCTTCTTTATTTAGCTCAATCTTTTCTTCGTTCTTAACACCCTGCATGCTCATTATTTGTTCACCTCAATCATCTTTCCGGCAACATCAAGGCTGCTGATGACGTATCGGTAGTGATCATTTGTAGCAATCAAGTCGCTGTGTTTACCGAAGGCAGTGATCTTGCCATCCTGCAATAGAGCAACCTTGTCAGCTAGCTGAACAGTCGAAGGACGGTGAGCAACAATCAGTGCCGTGGTTGCCTTCAACACTGTTCTAAGTGCATCTTCAACCATTGCTTCGGTATCAACATCAAGTGCTGAAAGTGGATCATCTAGGACTAGAACAGCTGGCTGAGCCGCTACTGCTCTAGCTAGTGCAATACGTTGTCTTTGACCACCAGAAAGAGAAAGACCTTCTTCACCAATCTTGGTATCTAGTCCATCTGGTAGGTCATAGACGAAACCTGCTTGAGCAATCTCAAGAGCTTGAGCTAATTCTTCTTCTGTGCTTTCAGGTCTACCAAGCAATACGTTGTTGCGAATAGTGTCACTGAACAGTGTTGAGTCTTCGAATGCCATGGCAACATGGGCTCTTAGTTCTTCTCTAGAAAGATCTCTAACATCAACACCATCAAGTTTCACTGAACCACCGGTTACTTCGTAAAGTCTTGTGGCAAGAGCAGTAAGAGAGGTCTTACCTGAACCTGTGATTCCAATTAGTGCAACAGATTCACCAGGTTCAATCTCTAGATTTACGCCATCAATCAAATCTCGTTGTTCAGCCGGAGCATCTGCATATCTGAAGCTGACATTCTCAAAGGCCAAGCGACCCTTAGGTTCTTTGATTGTCTTTGGGCTTTCAGGATCTGAGATATCTACTTTGGTGTCAATAACTTCAAAGAAGCGCTCAACTGCGGATCTAGCATCAATGGTCATCGACAATAGGAAACCTAATGAGTCAATAGGCCAGTGCAGAATACGAGTTGTGAGGATGAATGAAAGCAAAACACCAATGGTCATGTTGCCTTCAACAATTTGCCAAACACCTAGAGGCAAATAAATTCCTGTTGCAAGGCTAGGAATAGTTGAGAAGTAGAACCAAAGATTTGCAACCATCTTGGCCTTGTTTAGTTCTGTGCCTCTTAGTTTCAAAGCATCTCTAGCGAACTTCTCGGTCATAAATGATCCGCGGCCAAATGACTTGATAACACGAATACCGTGCACACTCTCCTCAACAGAAGTAGCTAGGTCTCCAGCTTGGTCTTGGCTCATACGAGCGGTGACATGGTATTCCTTCTCAAATTTGAAACCTAGAACCCATAGCGGTGACATGATTACGACGAAGACTGTTGCAAGTATCCAGTTGTATGAGAACAGAAGCGTGAAGCCAACAACGATTGTAAATAGGTTTGCTACTAGAAGCACAAGACCAAAAGACAACCAACGTCTAATCATGCTTAGATCACTAGAGGCACGAGATAGCAACTGTCCGCTAGGCCATCTGTCATGGAAAGCCACTTCAAGATCCTGAAGCTTCGCATACAAAGTTCTTCTAAGACCAGCTTCAACATGTGTGCCAGGGGTTAGAACAAGCCATCTGCGAAGTAAAACCATTATTGCTTCTAGAAGACCCATACCCAGAACTGCCAAAACGGCAAAGACTAGGGTCTCAAAATTGGTATTACTTTCCAAGGTGTCAAAAAGGCTTCTGAGGTAGCCAGGGATTGCCAAGGCAAACATATGGCCTCCGATGGCTGCCAGGGTACCCAAAACAACCCTTGGCAACGCCTTCTTGGCGTAAGGGAAAATTCGGAGCAAAGTCCGAACCGTACCGAGTTTCTTCGTTTCCAAAAATTACCTAAATCTGTAAGTGGGCTTTCACCGGGGGTAAGTTGGGACCTTACCAAAGCCTTTCAGTCTATCTAAAGTTGTAGGCTATACATTGAAATATACCTTCTCAAGAACCTCATTTAGCCCCCAAGGAGCAAATGCATTATGGCCCGCCACGGTAAAGTCTCAGTTATTGGATCTGGTTTCTACGGAACCACCACAGCCCAGCGTTTAGCTGAATACGACATCTTCGACACCGTTGTCCTAACCGACATCCTTGAAGGCAAGCCAGAGGGTATTGCCTTAGATATCAACCAGTCTCGCGCAATTGAGGGTTATGAGACCAAGGTTGTGGGAGCTAGCACCCAGGCTGATGGAACAGGCTATGAGGCCATCGCAGACAGCGATATCGTCATCATCACAGCAGGTCTTCCTCGTAAGCCAGGTATGAGCCGTATGGATCTACTAGAGGTCAACGCAGGCATCGTTGGCGGAGTGGCAAAGAACATCGCCAAGTACGCTCCAAACGCTGTAATTCTTGTAGTTTCTAATCCCCTAGATGAGATGACTGCCCTAGCTCAAAAGGCCTCTGGATTCCCTAAGGAAAGAGTGATCGGTCAGGCTGGAATTCTAGACACCGCTCGCTTCACTAACTTCGTAGCAGAAGCTGCTGGAGCTCAAGTTGGAGATGTAAAGACTCTGACTCTTGGTTCCCACGGTGAAACCATGGTTCCAGTTCCTTCAGTTTCAACAGTCAATGGCAAGCCAATCATCGATGTGCTTGGAGCCGACAAGGTTGCTGAACTAGTTGATAAGACTCGTAACGGTGGAGCAGAAATTGTTGCACTACTAAAGACCGGCTCTGCTTACTACGCACCTAGTGCTGCTGTTGCTCGCATGGCTAAAGCGGTGCATGAAGACAGTGGCGCTGTATTCCCTGTGTGTGCATGGGTTGATGGTGAGTTTGGTATCTCTGGTGTTTACCTAGGTGTTGAAGCGAAACTAGGTAAGGGTGGTATCAAGCAGATTGTTGAAACTCCACTTAATGCTGAAGAACTTGATGCCCTAAAGATTGCTGCTGAAGCTGTCAGAGCCAAGCAAGCAGACGTCTCTAACCTCTAGTGATAGAAGTGACGCTCACCGGTGAAGAACATGGTGAGCTTAGCTTGTTTTGCTGCAGCAATAATCTCTTCATCACGAACTGATCCGCCAGGTTGAACTACAGCTTTCACTCCTGCATCAATGAGAATCTGTAATCCATCAGCGAATGGGAAGAACGCATCGCTTGCAGCAACAGATCCCTTAACCCGCAAGTCTCCCCTGCTCACAGCTAGCTTGCATGAGTCAACTCTGTTGACTTGCCCCATACCAATGCCAATTGAAGAACCTTCTTTGGCTAGAAGAATTCCATTTGACTTAACAGCACGAACTGCACGCCAAGCAAAGATTAGATCATCCATGGTCTTCTCATCTGGCTTAGCACCGCTAACAAGCTTCCAGTTGTTAGTTGAGAAGTTTAGGAAAGAGTCGGTTTCCTGAACTAAGAAGCCTCCAGAGATGTGTCTAATCTCATGAGATTCACGACTGTAGTTCTTAGGTAGTTCAAGAATTCTGAGATTCTTCTTACGTTCAATTAGTAGTCTCAGTGCCTCTAATTCATAGCCAGGAGCAATCAAAACTTCAGTGAAGATATCAATCAAGTTCAATGCCATGCCCATGGTTACAGTTCTGTTGGCTGCAACTACCCCTCCATAGGCACTCACCGAATCACAAAGGAATGCAGCTGAGTGAGCAGCAGCGATTGGATCTGTTGCATCCTTAGGTGCAACAGCAATTCCGCAAGGGTTAGCATGCTTGATAATAGCTACCGCTGGTTCATCAAAGTCATAGGCAGTTCTAACTGCAGCATCGGCATCAACATAGTTGTTGTATGACATCTCTTTGCCATTGTGTAGCTTGGCTTGAGCAATACCTGAAACAGCTAGCGGGCTAGTGTTTCTATAGATAGAAGCTGCTTGGTGAGAGTTCTCACCATATCGAAGAACACTGAGTAGTTCAGCATCTAGTTCGATGTGCTGAGGGAAACCAGGGTTCTTTAGTTCAGTTACCTTTGGCTGGTTAGATAACGCTGCAGTTTCAACTTCATCTGCAAACCAGCTTGCAACAGCGGTGTCATATCTAGATGTGTGAGCAAAGGCAAGGGCTGCTAATTCTTTTCTCTCGGCAAGTAGTGTGCCACCAACAGCTACAGCCTTGATGATGCTCTCGTACTTACCTGGGTCAACCACGATAGCTACGTTGGCATAGTTCTTAGCAGCTGCCCTAACCATTGCTGGGCCACCGATGTCAATCTGCTCAACAACAGCGTCGCCTTTAGCTCCGCTGGCAACAGTTGAAACAAACGGATATAGGTTCACGACAACAAGTTCAAAAGGCTCAATCTCAAGTTCACGAAGTTGTTCTTCGTGATTTACTAAACGAAGATCTGCTAGTAACCCACCGTGAATCTTTGGATGAAGAGTCTTTACTCGTCCATCAAGTGCTTCAGCAAAACCAGTTACTTCAACTACCTCAGTAACTTCAATGCCAGCATTTCTAATTGAGCTTGCTGTTGAGCCAGTCGAAACAATTGAAACACCAGCTTCTGAAAGAGCTGTGGCTAGTTCAATGAGTCCGGTCTTGTCGCTAACAGAGATAAGTGCTCTTCTTATAGCAACACGATCACGGTGGCGGTAATCCGCCGGAGTGTATTCATTTTGTGCTGACAAGGTAGTCCCTAACTCTAGAGTTTTAGTGCCGGTAGTTGTTTGTAGGCAATCTGTTCAATAGTTGAAGCAAGAAGCTCATGTTCAATCTTCTTGATGCGTTCATGCAATACAGATTCTTCATCGTTTGACTCAATCGCAACTTCACTTTGAACAATAATTTCACCAGTGTCAACGCCCTCGTCAACATAATGAATAGTCACACCTGTCTTTGTGGCTCCTGCTTGCAGAGCATCTCTAACTGCGTGTGCACCTTTGAACTCTGGAAGAAGACTTGGGTGAATGTTGATTAGTTTGCCCTTTAGAGCAGATACAAAGTTGGCGGGTAATACCTTCATAAATCCCGCTAGAACAACAAGATCAGGCTGGTGGTGCTGAACATTAGCTAACAGGGTTTCAGCCCAAAGTTCTTTAGTAGCAAATCTTTCAGGGCTTACAACAAAGGTGTCTACCTCATAGAGTTCAGCATGCTCTAGGCCAGGGGCATTCTTGTCAGACCCAACAGCCACAATCTTGGCTGGGTAAAGAGGGTTTTCGCTCTTTTGCAGCAACGAGAGAAGGTTAGATCCGCTGCCGGAGATGAGCACAACAACAGATATCATTTTCTAACTTTACCGCCCGAGATTCTCTTGATGAGTTCTGTGTCAGCACCATCAGGACGTGCACTGAAGAATGCTGCTAAGACCGATGCGAGGCTGACCTCAATAAATGTAACTCCAGCAACCACCCAGGGATTAGCTCCAACTAGACTCATTCGCCCAGGCCCAAGAGACCCACTAGCTAACTCAACTAAAACCCACATCTCTAAAGCGGCTACCAAACCAATAGAAAGACCAAGGGAGATGGCTGCGGTTGTAGCCGATGAGTAATTGAATCTAAGTTCTGCTGTGTGTGACTTCACAAGCAATGTGCCAAAGAATGCCGCTAACAGTGGAACGAGAATGAATAAAACTCCCAAGCTACTGCTAGACACAGGAAGTGCAGCCAGCATTGGGATGGCAGGCAAGGGTCCAAGTTCAGTCACTAGTGGGCTAACTGTGGATCCTTGCCCAACCGAGAAACCAACTCCGGTTAGCCAAGCATTACCAAAGGCAATCAGGTTAGGCATCAAAGTCAACTGCCCTGTGCTGACTGTGAAAGTTCCCAAGAAGGTCAATTGCAGTGACTGATAGAGCTTGATGATTTCAATCCAGTTCACAGCCAATAGCACAGAGACCATGATTGCACTCACAGCACTCATAGCTGCCACCACACCGGTACCAGCACGAAGTGCTGGGCCAATCAAAGGTTTAATAGCCCAAGGCAACTTGTCAACTAAACCAATAAAGAAGTTTCTAATTCTCTCTCTAAGTTCAGATGGTTCAGAGTCTTCAAACAACATGGCTTCGCCAACTACTGAGCCAATAATCAGCAAGGCGGTAAATAAAGCAACGGGAATGAAAACTCCCTGCCACTGAACAACAAAGATCTCTTTGGTAACAGCAACGCTAGTAACAATCACAGAAGTTAATAGATAGGTAAGAATTGCGCCTAGCCAGCCAAATCCTAGGTGCTTCTCTCCGCTTAGTTTTCTACCTGATCTGAAAATTGACCAGCCAATAAGAATTGAGAAACCTAGCGGGATTAGATCATAGATAAATGCTGGAACTTTTAGTCCCGCCACTTTGCCTTCAGCAAAAAATATTGTTACTCCGTGAGAGCTCAACCAAGTTCTAGAAGAGTCTTGCAAAACAGATTCGAAGGTTGCACCTTGAGTTTGCTCAATGAGCCAAGTTGTAATGTTTAGGGCAAAGACGCTAAAGAAACCAATGGCAACAACAAAAGCTGCACCAAGTGCTCCTCTAGCAAATGCCTTTATACGCATGAGCTATAGGCTTGCGATAACACCGCGCATTAGGTCTGCAGTCTCACTTGGAGTCTTGCCTACCTTCACACCGACTTTTTCGAATGCTTCTTTTTTAGCCTGAGCAGTTCCAGCAGAACCTGAAACAATAGCACCCGCGTGACCCATGGTCTTACCCTCAGGAGCAGTGAAGCCAGCAACGTAAGCAACAACAGGCTTGGTTACGTTGTCTTTGATGTATGCAGCGGCTTTCTCTTCGCTGTCACCACCAATTTCACCAATAAGCACAATCGCCTTAGTTTCTGGATCTGCTTCGAAAGCAGCTAGTGCATCAATGTGTGTGGTTCCAATAACTGGGTCTCCACCAATACCGATAGCTGTTGAAATACCAATGTCACGAAGTTCATACATCATTTGGTAGGTCAAGGTACCTGACTTGCTGACAAGACCAATTGGTCCAGGACCTGAGATGTCAGAAGGGGTGATACCAGCGTTAGATTTTCCTGGGCTGATGATGCCTGGGCAGTTAGGGCCAATGATTCTGGTCTTGTTGCCCTTTGAAACGCTGTATGCCCAGAAGCTAGCTGAGTCATGAACCGGAATACCTTCAGTAATTACAACTGCAAGTTCGATAGCTGCATCAATGGCTTCCATAACAGCTGACTTTGCAAATGCTGGTGGAACAAAGATTACAGAAACGTTCGCTCCTGTTGCTGCCATAGCATCTGCAACAGTTCCAAACACTGGCAATGAAGTTCCATCAACATCAACAGACTCCCCAGCCTTGCGAGGGTTCACACCACCAACGATGTTTGATCCACCCTTAAGCATTCTGCGAGTGTGCTTCATACCTTCAGAACCGGTCATGCCCTGAACAATGATCTTGCTGTTCTTATCTAGAAAAATAGACATTACTTAAATCTCTCTTTAGCGGTTAGCGAGTTCAGCGGCTTTATCAGCAGCTTCATCCATAGTGTCAACAACAGTTACTAGTGGGTGATTTGCATCAGCCAAAATCTTGCGACCTTCAATTACGTTGTTGCCATCAAGGCGAACAACCAAAGGCTTTGTAGCAGAAGAACCGAGAGTAGCAAGAGCACCAACGATTCCGTTTGCAACAGCATCACAAGCAGTGATTCCACCGAAGACGTTTACAAACACGCTCTTCACCTGTGGGTCACCAAGAATTACATCAAGACCAGCAGCCATAACTTCAGCAGAAGCTCCACCACCAATGTCTAGGAAGTTAGCTGGCTTAACACCACCGTGTCTTTCACCTGCGTAAGCAACAACGTCAAGAGTTGACATAACAAGTCCAGCTCCGTTACCGATGATTCCAACTTCACCATCAAGCTTCACGTAGTTTAGATCTGCTTCTTTAGCCTTAGCCTCTAGCGGGTCAAGCTGGTCACGTTCCATTGATTCTCTTTCGTGACGGAACTCGGCGTTGTCATCTAGAGAGACCTTGCCATCAAGGGCGATGATCTCGCCATCTTTGCTTAGGATCAATGGGTTTACTTCAACCAGGGTTGCATCTTCTTTTACAAAGACGTCGTATAGCTTCACAAATACTGGAGCGACCTTGGCAGCGATGTCATCGCTGAAGCCACCAGCTTTAGCAATCTCCAAAGCCTTAGCTAAATCAATTCCCTGGATTGCATCAATAGCAATCTTGGCTAGAGCATCTGGACGCTCTTCAGCTAGCTGCTCAATTTCCACTCCACCTTCAACACTGCAAAGAGAAAGGAAAGTTCTGTTACTTCTGTCTAGCAATACAGAGAAGTAGTACTCCTTATCAATGGCAGCTCCTTGAGCAATCATTACTCGATTGACAGGTAGATCCTTGATGGTCAACTTCAAGATTGATTCCGCAGCTGCTCTAGCCTCTTCAGGGTTATGAGCTAACTTCACACCACCGGCTTTGCCTCGGCCACCAGCTTTAACCTGGGCTTTGACTACAACAGTGCCGCCAATCTTGGCAGCTGCTGCTGCGGCTTCTTCTGGGGTGTCTGCGATTAGGCCCTGTAGAACAGGGACTCCGTGAGCCTCGAACATGTCTCGGGCTTGATATTCAAATAAATCCACTTATGATTCCATTCACAAAAAGGGCACTGAAGAGCGTGCACCAAAGACCAGTTTAGAGCCTCTCGATAGGTGCTACCCGCACCATCAAGCGCTTAGTGCCCACCTTCTCGAATCTAATCTCAGCGGTCTGTCTGGCTCCCTCACCGGTAGTTTCAATTACTGTTCCAACCCCGAAGGCCTCGTGCCTCACCTTGTCTCCAACAGCAAGGATTAGCCCCTCATTGTTCCTGACGGTAGTGATGGCGTTGTCCCAGACCTTCTTTTCCCTTACAGGACGGTCATAGCCACTGCCCACAGCTCTAGGTTGATACCTAGTGGCCTCCCTTTCAGCTCCCCTTAGATCAATTAGCTCTGCAGGGATATCAAGAAGGAAGTTTGAAGGCATGGTTGAGTTCAACTGACCGAACAGGGTTCTCTGCATGGCAATAGTTAGGTACAACAACCGCATTGCTCGAGTGATACCCACATAGAACAAACGACGCTCTTCGGCTAATCCACCAACTTCTTCAAAGGAGCGCATGTGAGGCAAGGTTCCTTGCTCCAAGCCAGCAATGAAAACAACTGGATACTCAAGACCTTTAGCTGTGTGCAGGGTCATCAGCGAAACCTGCCCTGAACCATCATCAATTTCATCTGCTGCTGCAGCCAAAGTGATCTCAGCTAAGTAGTCAGCCAAGGTAGCTTCAGGGTTCCTTAGTTGATACTCAACTACCTGACCTACAAGAGCATCGAGGTTTTCTACCCTTGCTTCATCCTGAGGGTCTCGACTCATCTCAAGCCCATAGCGATAGCCAGAACGAACAAGTGCTTCAATCAAAACATCGCTGATCTTTTCAGTCTGTGACATCTGCTCTAGAGAATCTAAAAGGTTTGCAAACTTTGTAATTGCTTCAGTCAGCTTTGGGCCTAAACCAAGTTCAGTTGAATAAGAAAGTGCTTCTCGGAAGCTGATCCCGTTCTTTCTTGCTAATTCAGCAACCTTTAGCTCAGTCTTATCTCCAATGCCTCTACCGGGTTCATTGATGATTCTTCTTACTGCTTCATCATTACGACCGTTAGAAACAGCGGTTAGGTAGGCAAGAGCATCCTTAATTTCTTTACGCTCATAGAACTTCAAACCACCAATAACTGCATAAGGTACTCGCTGTGACTTTAGTTCCGCTTCAATGCTTGGAGTTAGAGCGTTAGTCCTATAAAGAATTGCCATCTGTGAGTAAGCAACTCCATCACCATGGTGTTCTTGAATCTGATCAACAATGAAGCCGGCTTCATGTCTTTCGTCAACAGCTGTGAATTGAATAATCTTCTCGCCAGCTCCAGCATCAGTCCAAAGGTTCTTATCTGGTCTGTCAAAGTTCTTAGCAATAACAGCGTTCGCTGCAGAAAGAATGTTTTGTGTTGAACGATAGTTCTGCTCAAGCAGGATTGTGTGAGCACCTTGGAAGTCTTTGCTGAACTCTGCGATGTTTCTAATGTCAGCACCACGGAAGGCATAGATGGACTGGTCGCTGTCACCAACAACTGTTAGTGATGCTGGTCCTACTAGTTCTCCTGTTTTACCTTCAGGAAGTGCAAACTTAGGATCAATC
>JBIJAF010000010.1:0-44118 GCA_044345905.1 Rhodoluna sp. | reverse complement strand
TCTGACCATCACGGTTAGGAAGAGTTGAGTCTAGAAGACCGATGATGTCATCCTTGTGTGCACCGTCGAAGATCGGGGTAGCAACCTTGGTGCCAGGAGCTGCTGAGTGCAACTCTTCGCTTAGGTGCTCTGCCCACTTAGCGCCAGGCTTGATTTCCCAACCCTGCTTCGCGATCCAACCTAGGTGTGTTTCTAGAACCTGACCGAAGTTCATACGTCCTGGAATACCTAGTGGGTTCAAGATGATGTCAACCGGAGTTCCATCTTCAAGGAATGGCATGTCTTCAACTGGAAGGATCTTAGAAATAACACCCTTGTTTCCGTGACGACCTGCAAGCTTGTCACCTTCGGTGATCTTACGCTTCTGAGCAATGTGAACAACAACTCTCTGGTTTACACCAGCAGCCATTTCATCATCGCCTGCTTCAACGTCGAACACGGTAACAGCAATAACTGTTCCAGCTTCACCGTGAGGCACCTTCAAAGAAGTGTCGCGAACTTCGCGGCTCTTCTCGTTAAAGATTGCTCTAAGCAAACGCTCTTCAGCTGAAAGCTCGGTTTCACCCTTAGGTGTTACCTTTCCAACCAAGATATCTCCTGGACGAACTTCAGCACCAACGCGAATGATTCCGCGCTCGTCTAGCTGAGCAAGAGCCTCCATGGAAACATTTGGAAGATCCGCAGTGATCTCTTCCTTACCTAGCTTGGTGTCTCTAGCTTCAACTTCGTGAGCTTCGATGTGGATAGAAGAAAGAGTGTCTTCTTTAACCAGTGACTGGCTCAAGATGATCGCGTCTTCGAAGTTGTGACCTTCCCAAGGCATGAATGCAACTAGAAGGTTCTTACCTAGTGCTAGTTCACCCTGATCGGTTGCTGGACCATCAGCAAGAGTTTCTCCTGCTTCAACTTTCTGACCAACAGAAACAATTGCACGCTGGTTGATAGCTGTTCCCTGGTTTGAGCGTTCGAACTTGCGAAGAGTGTACTTCTCCTGCTTGTTGTCGTCTCCTCTAACCACGATTGTGTCAGCATCAACTTCTTCAACAACACCAGCACTTCTTGAAAGAAGAACTGCGTGTGAGTCCATTGCAGCTGCACGTTCCATACCTGTACCAACTAGTGGTGCTTCGCTACGGATTAGTGGAACTGCTTGACGCTGCATGTTCGCACCCATCAAAGCACGGCTTGAGTCGTCGTGCTCTAGGAATGGGATAAGAGATGTTGAAACAGATGCAAGCTGACGAGGTGAGATGTCGATGTAATCAACAGTGTCGTTATCAACTTCAACAACGTCACCCTTGTAGCGAGCGAATACTTTCTTGTTAGCAAAAGTCTTGTCAGCGTTTAGAGGAACATCAGCTCCACCAATAACCTTGCCGTCTTCTTCTGCTGCATCTAGGTAATCGATCTTGCCTGAAACTTTTCCGTTTACAACTCTGTTGTATGGAGTCTCAATGAAACCGAATGCGTTGATACGTGCGTATGCAGTTAGGGAACCGATAAGACCAATGTTTGGACCTTCAGGAGTTTCAACTGGACACATACGACCGTAGTGGGATGGGTGAACGTCACGGACTTCCATCTGTGCGCGCTCTCTTGCGATACCGCCAGGGCCTAGGGCCGACAGACGACGCTTGTGAGCAAGACCTGCAAGAGGGTTGTTCTGATCCATGAACTGAGATAGCTGGCTAGCACCAAAGAACTCTTTGATTGCTGAAACAACTGGACGTAGGTTGATCAGGGTCTGAGGAGTAATGGCCTCAACGTCCTGAGTAGACATACGCTCACGAACAACACGTTCCATACGGCTTAGACCGATACGAACCTGGTTCTGGATTAGTTCTCCAACTGAACGGATACGACGGTTCTGGAAGTCATCGATATCATCAGAAGAAATTCTGATGTCGACTTTCTTACCTGACATCTTTAGTGGGAAGTTCATGTTGCTTGTGATGTCCGCTTTGTTCTTCAACGCAAGGTCGAATACCAAAAGGTACTTCATAGTTGCAACGATGTCTTCAACAGTTAGAACAGTAGTGTTCTCATCAACTGTTACACCTAGCTTGCGGTTCAGCTTGTGACGACCAACGCGTGCAAGGTTGTATCTCTTCTTGTCGAAGTAAACGCTCTTCAACCATGCTTCAGCTGCATCTGCGTTACCTGACTCGCCACGAACCTTACGGTACATTTCCTTCAACGCATCTTCTTTAGTGATGATTGGAGTTGTGAATGCACGTGACTCGTCGTAATCCAAAGTGTTGTTGATTAGATCGATATCGATCTCCCAACCGTTAGCTGCAGTTGCAACAGACTTCACATCTGAGAATGCGTCAATGATTTCTTCGCGAGAAAGACCAAGAGCCTTTAGGAAGATAGTTGCAGAGACCTTAGTCTTGCGGTCAACCTGCACCTGAAGAATTGGCTTACCAAAACGTGAAACTGACTTACGGTCATCCTTAACCCATTCGGTTAGGAACTCTAGGTATGAACCACGTGAAGGAATGATCTGAGCCTTGTTGTTCTTAACGTCAAGGTTTCCTGTTGTGTTTGTTGAAACAGAGAAGTAAACACCAGGTGATCTAACTAGCTGAGAAACAACTACACGCTCTGTTCCATTAACTACGAAGGTACCTTCGTTAGTCATGATTGGGAATTCACCCATGAACACGGTCTGGCTCTTGATTTCACCAGTCTTGTAGTTTGTGAACTCTGCCTTGATGTACAGCGGACGAGCGTAAGTCTTGCCCTTTACCTTGCACTGGTCAGGAGTATATGTTGGCTCATCCAAGGTAGGTGACTTGAACTCAAGACCCATCTTTGCTTCGCTCGGGTTGTTTGGGTTGTCTTCGATAGGAGATAGCTCCTCGAATACTTCCTCAAGACCGGTCTTGGCATCTGGGCCAACCTTGTCTCTCCATGACTTGTCACCCACGAGCCATTCAAAGCTCTCAGTCTGCAGGGTTAGAAGATTTGGAAGTTCAATAGGCTCACGAGTTTTCGCAAAGGAAAGTCGTTGTGCTGAACGAATGTTTTTGGTGGTTTTCTTGGCGGCCAAGATGATCCCTTCAAAGGCGGTTTACTTAGTTAGAACGGTCTATGGGATTAGTCCCTAACTTTGTCGCCAAAATATGCGTACAAAATGCGCAGCCAAAATATGCTTACGAGTTGTTGGGGAGCAAACCTCTATCTTATAGGTCTCATTTAGGTAAATGCAACAAAATTCTTGAAGAAATTGGCTAATATCCCCCGATGGACGATCAGTTCCTCGGGTAGATTTTGTCCTTCTGGTGCTCTTTGAGAACTGCATAAAGCTCCAATTGGTTACCTGAAGTGAGAACAATCTCATCTAAAGCAGGGTTTAGCATCAAAACTCTTACGCAGCGGGCCTTCTTTGGGCCTATAAATAGGCTCTTTTTAGCCCCATTTTGATATTCCCCAGTCCTGGAGAATGGCAACCAGCCATGGTTAGCTTTTTCTCCAAGATCCAGTCTTTTTGGGGTGTTTTGGACCGAGACCTTGATCATTCTCTCCAGCTCAAAGGCCACATATCTCCTGCCAAGCAGGTATCGCTGGACAGGCGAGAGCTTAATAAGCCCAATCCCGTCAGTGATAATCAGCTTCGCCATCAAAATCCCCTAAATATTCGCTAATACGTATAAGTATTGACTATTTTAGGGGAAATCACTAAACGAAGCGTTTAATAGTGGGTTCTGGCGGTGACGGTGGGATTTGAACCCACGGTGGGCTTTCACCCACACAACTTTTCGAGAGTTGCACCTTCGGCCGCTCGGACACGTCACCGTCAATTAGGCTACCGCATTGGAATTTGAGCCAAATTACCGATGTCAGCGCTTTTTGCCGAAAAACTCTTTGAGCTGATCACTTGCTTCAGTCTCAAGAACTCCTGAGATGACTTCAATCTCGGTTCCTAGACGTTTATCTCTGACTAGGTCATAAAGGGAACCGGAAGCCCCAACTTTTTCATCCCATGCTCCAAAGACCACTTTGCTGATTCTGGCTGCCTGGATAGCTCCAGCACACATCACACAAGGTTCAAGGGTTACAACCAGAGTCAAACCATTGAGTCGCCAATCCCCTAGCTTTTCTGCTGCTTCTCTGATGGCAAGGATTTCAGCGTGAGCGGTTGGATCTTTAGAGAGTTCTTTCTCATTTCGACCTCGAGCAATAATCTCGCCCTGTTCATCAACGATGACTGCACCTACTGGCACATCATCGGATACATCCATAGCTATCTGAGCCTCTACTAGAGCAGCCCTCATATATGGAACCCAAGTCTCGTTCACTACATCCACCTCACTAACGCTAGATTTAGCCTATGCGGATTCACGTGGCAGACCACCCATTAATAACTCACAAGTTGACTGTTCTTAGAGATAAGAGCACCCCATCCCCTGTTTTTAGACAGCTGGTTGAAGAACTTGTAACCCTGTTGGCCTATGAGGCAACAAGAGAAGTCAAGACAACTGAGGTGACTATTGAAACCCCGGTGACTCAAACTAAGGGAAGAAAACTTTCTAAGCCTCGTCCGATCATCATTCCTATTCTTCGTGCAGGACTAGGAATGCTTGAAGGAATAGTCAAGCTTCTTCCAACTGCTGAAGTTGGTTTCTTAGGTATCAAGAGAAACGAAGAGACACTTCAGCCATATACATATGCAAACCGTCTGCCAGATGATCTAACTGGAAGACAGGTCTACATCATCGACCCAATGCTTGCTACCGGTGGAACACTAATCGATTCAATCGATTACGTGTTTGAAAAAGGTGCAACCGACATCACATGCATTTGTCTTCTGGGAGCACCTGAAGGATTAGCTGCATTAGAAAAGCACCTTGGCGATAAAGACGTCAAGATTGTTCTTGGTGCTCTAGATGAAAAGTTAAATGAACTTGGTTACATCGTTCCAGGTCTAGGTGACGCTGGTGACCGACTATACGGTCTAGCTGACTAACTAGTCTTCAAAGAACTAACAATTACCTTTACTAAAGAGTCAATTGTTTCTGCAGTGTCCTCATAAACCTCATCGCTCTTGCCGTAAGGATCTAGCACATCCTGGCCTTGCTCGCCGTTCGCATACTCAGAAATAGTGAAGAGCTTCCCTGTGGCAGTTGGGAATCTCTTCCCTAGTTCATTCTTTTGATCCTGTGTGAAGGTAAGAATTACATCCGCCTCTTCAACCGCTTCAGTTGAGGCCAAGGTGGAACTGTGCTCTGTTGGGTTATAGCCAAGACTGGTTAGGGCATTAGCTGCGTGAGGGTTTATCGGTGAACCAGGTACGGCATCTAGTCCAGCAGAGAAGGCATGAGCTGAGAGGTCTCTGGCTTGTTCATTGAACATCTGCTCGGCCATTGGAGATCTGCAGGTATTGCCTGTGCAGACAAAGAGGAAAGTCAGGTCTGTATTCGACACTGCTACCTGCCTCTCTAAAGTCATCAAAACAACTTTCCCAATTGGGCGTTTTCAACTTGACGGACTTGGCTTCTGGTCCTAAAGTTTAGTTCATGACTAACACCGCTATTTCAAACACCATGTCGGAGGCGACTGTAATTCGCCCTGTCATGATGAGCGCTGTTATGTGTATGCGAATGTGTCGCTAACTTTCATAGCCGGCTAAGCCCGCTTCCAAACAAGTTACGACACCAACACCCCAGAAATAAGTCCTAATTAGGCACACCCTTCCCGCATACACAATCAAAGGATTAAAAAATGACCACCACTGTAACCCCATTTGTAAGAAACGAAATCACTTCAACTGAAGCCCGCGGCTTCGCTCTCTACGTTGGAATAGACGAAGCAACTGCTGAAGCTAATGGCACATCCCTTGGAGCAATAGTTGCTGCTCTTAGAGACACACTTGATTCAATTGCTCCAGGCCTTGCTGCAGAAACATTTGCTTCAGTAGCTCTAGCCAAGACGGGCTCAGGTGGAAGAAACGTTGATGTTGTTAGAGCGGCTCTATCAGACCCTAAAGCCCTTGAGCGTCTAGTTGATAAGACTGAAGAAGACCCGGCTAAGGGTGTTGTTGTAGACCTGCAGCGAAGAAAAGTATTTATTGATGGTGACAAAGCAGAACTAACCAGCAAAGAGTTCTGTGTCTTGGAGTATCTAGTTAGACACCAGGGAATCACAATCTCGAGAGAAGAACTAATAACTACTCTTTGGAGTTGTGGTGGTGGACAAGACATCTATGGCAGAACTATTGATGTCCACATCAGAAGATTGCGTTCAAGACTTGTCGGTTACGAAGACATCATCAGAACCAGCCGTGGTGAAGGTTATCGTTTTGACAAACACCCAGACGTACTAATCGAGGGCATATAAAAAGTAGGCTTTCCCTATGCCTGAATCTCTCGTCTATGAAGAGTTGCTTGATCGTCTAACCGACGAAAGCTTCAAACTTGTCGACCGAGGAATAGCCATGCCAATCATTGTTATTGATGGTAGAGCAGGTTCAGGTAAATCTACTCTCGCTCTAGATCTGCAGAATGAACTATTTCGCTCAGGTGAATCCATGCCGAGGATTATTCACATGGATGATCTATACGAAGGCTGGACTGGTTTAGCTCAAGGAGCTGAATACTTACAGAGAGTAATTTTTAATCCTCTTTTGACTTCAGGCACTGCTTCTTGGCAAGAATTCAATTGGGAAACAAATGAGCGTGAACGTTGGAGAGAGTTCTCTGGTGGCACTCCGCTGATTATCGAAGGTTGCGGATCTCTAAATAGATACACGTCAACAATTGCTCATCTAACTGTTTGGTTAGATGTTCCAGAAGAGATAAGAAAGCAACGTTGGTTAGAGCGTGATGGACATATCTTTGATCAATACTTTGATTCATGGGCTGCTCAAGAACTAGATTTTATTGCTAGAGAAAAGTCTCCTGAGTTTGCTCAGTTTGGTTTAGCTAGTTCTTCTGTTTAGAAGCCAAATACGAAGGCCAGCAATCAAGCTTGCAGTTATAAACACACCAGCAATCAGATAAGAAGCATTCTTTACGATTGGAATGCTGGCTGAGAAATATCCAGCCATTGTTAGTCCAACTCCCCATGCCAACGCTCCAATAAAGTTTGCACTAAAGAACTTGTAGTAATTCATGTTGGCGATACCTGCAACAACTGGAACAAACACTCTTGCCCATGGCATAAAACGAGCAACTACTACAGCCCACCAACCCCAAGCTAGAAATAGTGCTTCGCTCTTTTCAATACCCTTTTTGATCCACTTACCTTTGCGTTTATCTAGATAAGGCCTGCCATAGTGACGACCAAGTGTGTAACCAACCTGATCTCCCAACCAAGCAGCAATACCAACACCGGTTGCCATAACAATGATGTTTACTTCACTGGCATGAGCGGCAGCGATTAGACCAGCAGCAAAAACTAAAGAGTCACCTGTAATAAAGGGAATGAATGCTCCAATTAGCAAACCAGTGCCAGCGAAAACCAGTCCCCAAACAACTAGGTAGAACAGTGTTGCACCTAGGTTGGGAAACCAGCCCGCAATCTCTTGGCTAATAGAAGCTTGATATACTGTTGGCAATTACGGCTTTCCGTGCAACATGATTTCATCAAGGCTCAAACGCACTCTTGGTGCAATTTCACGCTCGTATGCAGGACCTTCAAGTTGTTCAGCTGGCGCCACCTTGCCAACGGCAATTAGAACAACTACTTCGTGGTTGTCATCAAGCTTTAGAAGAGAGTGAACTTCACTCTGAACAAAGCCACCGATTTGGTGAGTGTGCAGACCTAGTTCCTGAGCCTGGACAACCATAAGTGCAGCTGAAAGACCAGAATCATATTTACGTCCAGTGATCTCTTTGCCATCTGGAAGAGCTTTCTGAACTGCAACAACAATTAGTGCTGATGCATCTGGTGCCCATGCCTGGTTGAAACCAGTCAGACCTTTTGAACAAAGTTCTGCGTGCATTTCATCATCTCTGCTAACAAAAGCAAATCTCCATGGCTGAAGGTTATTTGCTGATGGCGCCCAGCGGCCTGCTTCAAGGATTGCTAGTACTTCACTCTGAGAGAGAAGGTAATCACGGTTGAATGATCTTGGGCTCCAGCGTTCTGCTAGAACAGGGGCAATAGGGGCAGCGGTAATTGCGATTTTGTTTGGTTGCATACTCTAAGTCTAAACCCCAAGGGCTTTAGCCAAAGCCTTGAGTAAACCGTCTACATCCTCTTGTCTGGTGTCCCATGCACACATCCAACGGACCTGGCCTAAGTTGTGATCCCAGATATAGAACCAGTATTCCTTTTGAAGTTCAGGGATTAGTTCCATTGGAAGAATTGGGAATACAGCGTTGGCCTGAGTTGGGTTAGGAACACTAACTCGACCATTTGATTTAGCAGCAAGTTCCCTAACTCCAGCATCCAAAGCCTTGGCCATAGCATTAGCGTGCTTAGCACTGTTGATTGCTAGATCATCTTTGAGTAGTCCAATTAGCTGAACGCTAACGAATCTCATCTTGCTAGGTAACTGCATAGAAGTTTTTCTAAGGAACGGAATGCTGTGTGCAAGTTCTTTAGAGTTTGTAACAACAACAGCTTCAGCAGCTAAAGCACCGATCTTTGTTCCACCAAAGCTAACTAGATCTACGCCAGCATCGGTTGTGAATTCTTTGAAAGATGCATTGAGCGCAGCAGCTGCGTTTGAAAGTCTTGCTCCATCCATGTGGAGCAACAGATTGTTCTCGTGAGCAAAGTCAGCAAGTGCTTTGATCTCTGGGATGGAATATAGCGTTCCCATCTCAGTGGTCTGGGTAATGCTGATTACTGCTACCTGGGATCTGTGAACCGAGCCGATATCAAATAGGTGTGGCTTGATAAGTTCTGGAGTCAACTTGCCATCAGGAGTTGGAATGGTCCAGAGCTTTAGCCCTGCCATCTTCTCCGGTGCTCCACCCTCATCACTGTTGATGTGGGCAGTCTCAGCACAAATAACTGATTCCCACCTCTTCACAACAGAGGAGAGTGCAATTACGTTAGCTCCGGTTCCGTTGAAGACAGGGAATACTTCTGAGTTCTTACCGAACGCGTCTTTGAAAAGAGATGTAAGTTCTGCTGTCACGAAGTCATCACCGTAGGCGCGCTCATGACCTTCGTTTACGCTTTGCATCATTTCAAACAGGCTTGGATGCACGCCTGCGTAGTTGTCGCTAGCGAATCCCCGCCATATCTTGCGATCTTCTAGGGCCATCTCTAACTCCTGCTTCCTTGGTTTTACTACTCTATATTGCCCTTAAGCACTGTTCGTATTTTGGAACACTTCCTTTTGCTTACGGGTACCTAATGGCACAATAATCCCATAGGAGGCAGTAATGACTAAATACCAGAGATCTGTACTTGTTGTTGAAGACGAGCACTTTATTAGAGCGCTAGTCTCCGACAAGTTGATCAACGACGGATTCAGAGTCCAAACTGCAGCCAATGCCCGAGAAGCTAGAAAAATCACAGATGCTGGCGATGTTGATGTCGTCATTCTAGATATTGATCTAGGAGCAGGACCCAACGGTTTGGACTTCGCGGTAGCCATGAACAAGCTTCACCCTGAGATGGCACTTGTATTTCTAACTCACGTCGCTGAACCTCGACTATTTGGTTTTGATGTGAAAGCGGTTCCTAAGAATGCTGCTTACCTTCTAAAGAGTCGACTATCCGACCCTGGTGTTTTGAACCAAGCTATTGAAGCTGCTCTTAGAGACAAAGTTGGCGAAGAGTTCAGAGATGACCTAAAGCCTTCACACTCACTTGTTAATGTTTCTCGCACACAGTTTGAGGTTCTTCGCATGATTGCCAAGGGCTACTCAAACCAGCAGATTGCTCAGGAACGTGGAACAACACTTCGTGCAGTTGAGAACTTGGTTAACAGAGCTGTAGCCGCTGCTGGAATTGATGTTGAGTCAAAGACCAGTGCTCGTGTGATTGCAGTTAGAGAATTTGTAAAGGCTGCTGGTCTACCAGAATAAAGAATCTGGATCTATTGAAGCTTCTCTAAGTTGCTCATAATCCAAAATCAAACATTCAATGCCTCTATCTTCAGCAAGAGTTCTTGCCTGAGGCTTTATTTCTTGAGCTGCAAATATTCCTCTAACTGGAGCAAGAGCAGCATCTCTATTCATTAGTTCTAGATATCTAGTAAGTTGCTCAACACCATCTATTTCTCCACGGCGTTTGATTTCAATTGCCACGCTTTGACCATTTTTATCCTTAGCCAAGATATCTACTGGCCCAATAGGTGTCATGTATTCACGACGAACAAGCTTTGCACCTTCGCCGATTATTTCTATTTGAGCTGCCATTAACTCTTGAAGATGAGCTTCCACGCCATCTTTGATAAGTCCTGGGTCTTTTCCTAGTTCATGATTTATGTCGTTATGGATTTCAAAGATTTGAATCCAAAGAATGTCAGCTGTTTTAGCTTGGCTTACACGCCAAATCTCTTTGACTCCCAAGCCAACTTGCTCTTCATCTGGTTCATGAACTGAGTAATTACATGGTGGATTCATCCAGTTCAAAGGCTTATAAGAGCCTGTTTCACTATGGATAAGGATGCTGCCATCCCCTTTTAGCATCAGGAGTCTTCTGGCTTTAGGAAGATGTGCTGTAAGCCTGCCTGCGTAGTCAACTGAGCAGTCAGCAATAACTAGACGCATGGTTACCTTTGAGGGAGTTTCTTTTCGATTTCTTCAAGTCTTGTTACTAGATGAGCAAGAGACTGGTCTTGGTGATCTAGGTGCTTTTGAATCTTAACTGCTTCATCTAGAACAGCAGCAGCATCTTCGTAAGTCATCACGGCTCTTCTTTCCGCAGCAGCGGCCTGAATGTTCTGTCCAACAATAATGATTGGCAAAAGAACTAGCTGTAAGAATGTCTGAGCAATCCAACCGACGATAAGAACTAGGTCGCCCTTCATAATCACAGCCGGAAGGCTAATCAATGTGAGGGCGAAGAATATGTAGGCTGCCCACATTGTTCCAACACGTCTAGTGATTGCCAAGCCAAGTCTTTGGTTTATGGTTCTTGGCCCAACTTCAGACAAAATCTCAGCTGAGTTAGCTACCTTGTGTTTCTTTCGTCCTGCTATGTGTGGATGAGGCTCGTAATCAAACTTTGCCTTAGGAGCACTGTTAGCCATTTAGGACTCGATTTCTAACTTCATGCCAATAGGTGCAGTGGTGACTGCTCTGACTTGAACTCTCTGAACAGTATGGCCAAGTTGATCTTCTACTTTTTGCTTAAGGGCGTTTGGTTCAATCTCGACATAGTCCGTAGTCAAACTAAACCTTTGGTTTACTCTCTGCGGAAGAACTCTAGGGTGATCAACCACATACACTGCTACAACTAGAAGAACTGCATAAAGACTCTGAACTGGAAGGTCATAAGCAGGCAGACCTAAGGTCAATCCCATCGCAAGAGCTACCAACAAATAAACAATCTCAGTCCAGCCCAGTGTTGTTGATCTAAGTCGGAAGATTGAAATAACACTAAAGAGTGCGAAACCTACACCAATAGAGATTGTGAAGGTTCCTAAAGCTCCGCCCAAGACAAATAAAGTGATGTTGATTAGGCAAATCGCTACAAAAATATCTCTACGCTTGTGCCTTCTATAGAAAAAGACATAGGCAACAAGAAAAAGCAATACTAAGTTAATGCTGAGAGTTGCCAGCAGTAGGGGGTAATCGATTGGGGTCATAATGCTAGATTAGCCCACATGGTTATAAACACAGCTTTCAGAAGAGTCCTTGCAGTGTCTGCAGTGATGGCTCTGACTTCAATTGTCTTGGTTTCACCTGCCCAAGCGGTGAGCACGTTGAAGGCGACGGACATTTATAACCCAGTGAAGATTCTAAGAATCGACCTAGAACTACCCCAGCCAACAGTGGATGCTCTGAACAACAGGAGAACTTACAAGATTTACGCTCCCGGAGCAATAACCATGTCTGTTGAGGGAAGGTCTAGCGGAAGTTTAGAGATGGAAATCCGACTAAAGGGTACAACTTCTTTGTCAAAACTTAGTGAGACCCCAAGTTTCAAAATATTGTTCCCCAAAGGTCCTGCAGGTAACGGATACCTTGGGCTTAGAAGGCTAACTCTTAATGCGATGACCCAAGATGGAAGCAAAGTCCATGAGTATGGGGCTTATGCGCTTTTCAATGCAATGGGGTTGCCAGCATCAAAAACTGGTTGGGCAAGGCTTTACATAAATGGTGTTGACCGTGGTCTATACCTAAATGTCGAACAGCCTGATGAGAACTTCATGGCTAAGAGGTTCAAAGACATTACACAGCACATTTATGAAGGTGTTGCAATTAGGGATCTCAAAGTAGGTAACGATGATGGTGACAATCTAACTGGAGCATTTCCTGCAGACTATGGCTGGAAAGTTACACCAAACAAGAATGATTTAACCAAACTTATCTCTGTAGCAAACTACAGAGATCCTGCCAATTGGTACAAAAGCTTGGACAGCGTTGTAGACAGAGGATCACTCCTAAAGTTCATGGCCACAGAAACTTTTCTAGGGCATTGGGATGGATATACCGGTCCGAACGTCAACAACTACTTCATTAGAAGTTCTACACGAGGCAAATTTTCTTTTATACCTTGGGGTGTAGACCAAACCTTTGGTGAAAATAGGAAATCTACTGTCCTGGGTGACACATTCAAGACTCCACTTCTTTCCAAAACCTCAACTCACCCATGGCTGGTCAAAGAGACAATGCGAGGAAGTTTATATGTAAAGTGCATTTCTCATATCCCTTGCAGAAATGCCTACCTCACAGAACTCAAGGCAGTTTCAGCGATGGCAACAAAGATAAAGCTAAGCACTCTAATGAAATCTGCAGCAACTTTAATCAATCCTGTTCTAAGCGCTCAATACAGTATCAGGCCGGATCTTTTTGCCAATATTGCTCCTGAGCAAACCCGCACATTCTCATTCATCTCAGCAAGACAAAAAGAAGTAGCTGCACTCATTGCTAAGTACAAGATCAAATAACTAGCACTCCAGCTAGGTTCATGGTCAATGCAAGCATTACGATTCCACCAACACGGTAAACCCAACGCCACTTAGGCTTCATGATTGGTCGCTCTTCACCATTTCTACCTTCACGTCCAAACATTCCGAGTAATCCAATTAGGAAGACCGGGATAGGTAGCAACATGAATAGGTACTGCGGATACTCTGGATTTCCCTCCAGCCATCCACCGATTACCCCAGCACTCAAGCTTGAAACAATCAGAGTTAGAGCAAGAGCAGGAACACCCTGAGGAAGAATCTTCCATAGCAATGGTGAGTTAGGGAATCGATCTGAGAACCAACCCAAAATGTTAGGCAAGATAAAGATGATGCTTCCCACCCACACCTGCCACACATTACCCATAAAGGCAGCGGTCACAAATATGAAGATGAACAATCTCAATGCAGTAGAGATAACCTTCTGCAATTGAGATGTACCAGGAACCTCAGTTGGGTTAATGGTGTCTAGACGCTTTGAGAATCCTCTTGCTGCGAGTTCTTCCAGAAGAATACGAACACCAATTGCAATTGCTAAGAAGAGTGAGAACTCCGCTGTGTGGTTAGCCACAACAAGAGTTCTTCCAGCAAGAGCCGGAAGTGTTGCAACCATTGCCGATACCGACCAACTAATAAAGAAGGTAAGAACAGCTAAGTCAGCTAAACGATCCCAGAAGTAAGCGAAGCTAGTTTCAACTTGTTTTCTAATTGCTCTGAAGGCAACACCGATAAGAGCAGGACCAAAGCCAAGTAGAAGTACACCAAGCATTAGTCGCACATCAGATAGATCGCTGATGCCATAGATGCTAATCATTCCAATTGAATAGATGACTGTTGCGAGCATTCCAGAGAATGCGTCAAACATACCTAGAACAGCAATAACTAGGAATAGCTCCCAGGTTGGTGGTCTAAGTTCAATCGAAGGCTGCATCAAGGCAGTGATTGCTAAAGCAACACCAGTAATGGGTGCAGCAAGCCACATTGATCCAAAGATTGAACGAAGGTAAGCGCCGTCGTTAACAATCTTGGAAATTACCGGAGAGAACTTCGCAAGAGCAACTGTTAGGTTATGCGTGAAAGAGTCGAGGAAAGTCAGAGCTTTGAGTCTGAAGATTGGAATTCGATCTCCCCAACTGACTCTGGCAGTTGTGAAGCTCTCTACCTCTGCATCAAGAGTTGTAATTTCGCCTTCACTTGAATCGGTATTTTGTGTGCTCTCAGTAGGGCCTCCACTAGCACCACCTCTTGGACTACCTCCTCCACCAGAGCCTCCAGCTGCTGCAGCTACAGCACCTGCCACGGCACCGGCAACAACCACCGCTGTTCCAACTGCTTCGGCTACTGCCCTAACGCCTTCAGGAGTTGCTAGCGCATCATATGGCTGGCTTGGAGCGTTCTCATCAGTTTGAGCTCCTGGAACAGTTGGCTCAGGTTCTGGGACCACTGGTACTTCGGGTTCAACAACTTCAGGTTCAACAACTTTTGGGGCACCGTTGGGTCCTTCAATTCCTTGAAGAGTTAGATCAATTAGCTGGGGGCTTAACAAGGTCTCTTGAGAAGTGACAGCGCTTCTAAAGCGGCTCAGGCCTTTGCCAAACCCCGCAACTTTAGAAATTGACATGTTGGTTGCTACATTCTTCCCAACGATTACGATACGAAGGTTGTAGGTACCTGCTTTGGCAACTGCGAACTCAGAAGACTCTGCTGTATTTCCTTCGAAAGAAGCCCTGCCTAAGTACTGCCAAACAGATCCAACTTCTAGGAATGCGACTACATCTGAATTGGCAGCTATCTCGTCACTAACTCTTATAGTTAGCTTCACAGATGAACCAAGCTCAACAGATTGAGCTGAGTTAATCTGAATCCGCTCGTTGGCAGTTGAATTTGAAAGATCTGTTTCAACATTAACAACTGGTGCCCCTGGAATCGGAGCATAAATTCCAACTTCTTTCACTGCATCTTGAGTTTCTGTGTCAAGGGTGGAGAAGATTTTTTCAACTGCAATTGGCTCAAGTGTTTCAGGTAGTTCTCCTGGTGTGATTGAAACTCTTGTTGCTTTAGTTGATTGCTCTTCTAGAGCAGACGCTACATTTGCAAGGGGGCCCTTGTTTCCAGAGCTATCTTGAGCAGACCTAGCTAGAAGTGTTATACCAAAGGTTCCATCCGTGCAATTCTCTAAACTGACTTTGAAGTACTTACCGCTGCCAACAACATTTCCAATTTCACAATCTGTGGCAGTTCCCTTAGACGGCTTGAAGCTGAGCTTGGATACTCCATTGACGTCCTCGTTGAAGCGGACATCGTAAACGTGGACGTTTGTTTGCTGGGTGCCATCTTGCAATTTAATAGTTGCTTGCGGTGCTAACGTGTCCTTGATTACTGACTTTCCGAAAAGTCCAGAGTTGAGGCTCAAACTAGGACCTTGATTGCCTAGAGAGTCAGTAACAGCATTTGCATTTAGAACTATTCCGAATGTTCCTTCAGAACAGTTAGCCAAAGAAACAAGGAATGTGGTTCCATCGCCAGTAACAGCTGTTACCTGACAGTCAATTGCGGTTCCAATCGCTGGGCTAAAGTCTTCTACTGTTAGTCCTTGAACTGGTTCATTGAATACAACTTTGAAAGCCTTCGAAGGCTGATCCAGAGTTGGCTGCTCAAAACTCACTGTTGCCTGAGGAGCCACTGCGTCAATAACTACAGGGTTTGAACTGACATCAAACACTTTTGCAACTAATGTTCCACTGATTCTCTCTGAAGAATCTTCTGTGGTGACATTGAAAAAGTACTCGTATGGCGCTTTGTTTGGTTTAGTCGAAGTAATTGTTGATTTCAATTCCATCGCTGTTGTTGCTGAACCACTTAGTTCAATATCGTCAACTGTAAATTCTCTATTTGATTTCAGAGTCACTTTGAACTCAATCACATTCGATTTAGTTGGTGAATTTGTAAGAACAGCCAACGACTTGGTGCCGAGAATTACTTCCTTTCCGAAAAGTCCAGAGTTGAGGCTCAAACTAGGACCTTGATTGCCTAGAGAGTCAGTAACAGCATTTGCATTTAGAACTATTCCGAATGTTCCTTCAGAACAGTTAGCCAAAGAAACAAGGAATGTGGTTCCATCGCCAGTAACAGCTGTTACCTGACAGTCAATTGCGGTTCCAATCGCTGGGCTAAAGTCTTCTACTGTTAGTCCTTGAACTGGTTCATTGAATACAACTTTGAAAGCCTTCGAAGGCTGATCCAGAGTTGGCTGCTCAAAACTCACTGTTGCCTGAGGAGCCACTGCGTCAATAACTACAGGGTTTGAACTGACATCAAACACTTTTGCAACTAATGTTCCACTGATTCTCTCTGAAGAATCTTCTGTGGTGACATTGAAAAAGTACTCGTATGGCGCTTTGTTTGGTTTAGTCGAAGTAATTGTTGATTTCAATTCCATCGCTGTTGTTGCTGAACCACTTAGTTCAATATCGTCAACTGTAAATTCTCTATTTGATTTCAGAGTCACTTTGAACTCAATCACATTCGATTTAGTTGGTGAATTTGTAAGAACAGCCAACGACTTGGTGCCGAGAACGGGGAAGTAGGTAACAATGATTTTTCCAGCAGTAGTTGCGGCCTGATACCTGCTGATGGTTACTGCATTACCTGCAGGAGTGTTAGTGCCCGCATTACCTCCATAGCCTGCAGACTCATTTGACTGTGGGGATTTATACAAGAGTCCGCCAGCACCACCGAGGATCCCGCCGCCGCCGCCGCCACCGCCACCGCCGTCTGAGTATGGGTTTCCCAAAGTTGAAAGACCATCTCCACCTTTAGTTGTCTCGGTGTAATTCTCAAGTGTCGAACCTGCAGTTGAACCACCTGAGGAGTTTGCACATCCACCACCAGCACCTGCTCCAGCGGCCACATACCTATCAGATCCAATATCTAAAACTGTTGCAGCTCCACCGCCGCCACCACCACCTGATGAACCAACGTTTCCTGCATTTCCACCTTTACCACCAGCAAATTCGTCTGACACAAGGGACGTTCCTCCGAGCCCACCGCCAGATGCTTTTGCTCCGCTAGCTCCATCGCTACCCTTTGAACCTGGGTAGAAGGCAATAGTCTTGCCGGAAACATTTTCAGATTCAACAAACAGGTACCCTGCTTTTCCTCCAAAGGATTTAGCACAACTTGATCCATCTAAACCACCGGCACCGCCAGCAGCTCCGAATACTTCGAATTGAAAGAGCCCTAGCCCAGCTGGGACAGTTAGTGATTTGGCGCCCTCTGTATGGCTGTAGGTCTTCTCACAAGTTTCACCCACGAGAGTGAAGCCAGGTAGACAGTCATCGGCTGCTTGAGCACTCGGACTAGCAGCAAGGCTAAAACCAATTGCCAGGGTCAACGCCATGGTGGAATTTACAAACTTACTAACTGTTTTGTTCATCGTTGAATCCGAGTCCTAGCCCTAGTTTTGAAGCAAGTCTATAAACACGCTTGACGAGGGAACGGGCCAGTCTTCGCTAAAGCGAATTTTTACAAAGGGTTACCCCAAGGTGTTTTGAACTGCTCGAGTTACTTGACTGATAGCTGTGAACAGGTCTCATCAATGACGGCCTTGACCTCTGTAATTGCTTTACCGTACTGATCGAGTTTGGCTGAGTTATCTGGCTCGGTAATTGTCAAGGAAAGGTAGTCGGTTGACAGATTAGAGAAATCAACGAGGAAACTCTTTAAGTCTCTTGAACCAGCCTTGTCAGCGATGCTTCTGACACTAGAAATATAAGCGTCTACCTGATCGTTGTATTCGGGGAGGGGCAAGGCTGCAAAATCCAAGCAGGCTTTCTTATCTGCTGCACGTGCGGAAGCATTTGTCATGCCGAGCACTGACACAATGACAAAGACCAGCGCCATCACACCTGCGTAGATAAGGTAGCGATTTCTTAAGTGCTTTGGGACACGCTCTGGATTAGTTGCATTCTTTAGTGTCAGGGCTGCTCGAACATTCAGAGCAACAGCAAGGACTGTGAGAATCAGAACCCACCAGAGTAATTCGGGAGATGTAAATCTGAGTAATCGATAGAGGGCTTGGAAGACTTCAAAGAAGCTTTGTTCTGGATATCTAGCTGCAATTGGTATTACTAAGAGAACTGGAACTACCAACAAAACGAAACCAGGGATGATACTCAGCCAGATTTTGATCTTGTAACTTATCTTGGTTGCAGACAAACCAGCGGTAAGCATGTTCAGAATAAAGAATAAAACGTAAATTCCAATGATTATTTGAAGAGTTTGTTTGAAGTCAGCGTAATCTTCATCGTCAATAGCAACAAGATATTCTCCTAGTGGGAACCAAAAACTTATCGGCCATAGAATAACTGCCGAGCTAAGAGCGAGAAGTAGTCCTGCTCTGAAATGTTTGATGCGGTCGCCCACTTGTTTCTCCTTAAACCCAAATTAACCCTAGCCCCGCAATACACATAAGGTCGCCAGCAAAATGGCACAATAGAGGTGATGGAAAACTTAAATGGAAAAACAGCACTTATTACTGGAGCTAGCTCAGGACTAGGTGAAGCATATGCTCTCAAACTTGCATCTATGGGAGTAAAGGTCATTCTTGTCGCAAGAAGAGCAGATCGACTCAGAACTCTTGCAGATCGTATTTCGGCAGAACATGGAATCTATGCTGCAACCGTGCTGCCAATGGACCTTAGCGCCAAAGACGCAGCTTCAACACTTGCCAATGTGCTGAAGGGTCGTGGCACCCAAATTGACATTCTTATCAACAATGCTGGTTTCGGTAAAACGGCTGAGTTTATCAAGGAAAAAAACAAGTTCATTGTTGATGAGTTGACTGTAAATGTGAGCACACTCGTTGAACTAACTCATGCTTTTCTACCTGGCATGGTTGAGCGCAAGGATGGGATCGTAATAAACATCGCCTCAACCGCTGCTTTCCAGTCCCTTCCTTACATGGCCGTATACGGCGCGACAAAAGCTTTTGTTCTATCCTTCACAGAAGCCCTTTGGGGTGAAACAAGGAAAACAGGTGTCAAAGTACTTGCAGTTTGCCCAGGCCCAACAGCCACAGAGTTCTTCGATTCAAACGGTAATGATCCCGCTCTAGGAAAATTCATTCGCACTTCAGAGAATGTGATTGACAGTACCTTTGCCGCTCTTTCTAGAAGAAATTCTCCGGCAGCTGTTATTGACGGTCCACTAAACAAGATCATCGCTCTAACCAGCAGGTTCTCAACTAGAAGGTTTGCAATTAAATTATCTGCAAGTGTTATGAAGCCTAGGAAAAAGAGCTAGTTCTTTCTCTCGATACTGAAACCATTGGCAGTGTCTCTAACCCAAGAGGTATCTGGAATATCTATCCTCTTTAGTCTTGGGCCTTCTTCGGGATGATCGATATACATTGCTGTTGAGCTTCCGCCGTCGAGCAAGATCGCTTCTGTAGCACCCAGTTCAATCAACCACTGAGCCATCTGGCTAGAAGTTGATCCGCCTTGGCGAAGTCCAAAATCATAAGCCATTAAGCCTCTGCTAGAGGTGATGAACCAAATTTGTCCGTCTTGGTTCCAACCGATAGCTGTTCTAGGTCTGTGTTCTTTATTGTGCTGAGCACAAATCCAGATCATCTTTCCACCTTTAACAATTCGAGGGCCGCGTCCTGCTGCAGTAATAAAATCAGACTTTCCTTCAGCTTGGTACTCTCTCGAAAGACTAACGATATCGCCCACCTTGAATTTGTTAGCCACAGAAGCGGCAGCGCTTGATCGAGCCTGAATAATGAAACCGCCATTGTCAACTTTTATTGAAGCACCAGTTTTGTAAACGTTCTTGATTATCAACTTGCCTGTGCTATCAGGCAAAATACGAAGTGTCGCCCGCCCTGATCGAGTTGTGTCTTTGAATGCACTATCAAACAGAGTTGCTCCTGGCCCAAGATTTTTGAAGTTTACTGAGTCGATGTTTAGCGTGTTTGATTTGCTCGACACATTTCCATAAGCGGTAATGGTGTCTGCTGAAATTCTCTCTTCATACTGAGGCACGGGCGGCAGACTGAATTTCACGCTTGAATTAACCGCCACCTTGGCAACGTGAGGAGCTAAGTAGCCTTTGACCTGAACTACCACTCCTGTATGTGAAGAAATAGATGCGCCAGCAGGGTAAACCTTTGAGACTTTACCTGACTTGATTAGAAGGGTGGTTGTCCCCTTAGGGGTAAGCCCTCTTATGAAATTTGTTTTGTAAACGACAAGCGAAGTTGGGCCTGGCTCTAGTTGGTTAACTCCAGTTACTTGGAACTCCCTAGCTCCAATGGTCATGGTTCCTGTGCTTCTATATCCGTAGCCATCAACTACTCTTTTTTGAACTAACCCAAAGACTTCTGTTTGTCCAGGAGGTGCATAGGAAACTTGTCCAGACTCAACCATGGCACTCCATGGTCCTGCGCTATCAAAGTAGTCACCATTGACTGCTGCAATGGTTTTCGGATTTGAATCAGTCATCACGCGTAGATCTTCAGAGCGTGGAATACCCATGTGCAAAACGCCGAGAGTGATATTGCGAAGATTTCCAGTAACAACGGAAACTTTTGCGCCTAGCGAAGAAAGGGATGCGCTACGCGCATCTCTACCCGGTTGCCACTGCCAAGTTTTTGCTGCCACAAAATTGCCGAGAGAAACGTCGGGTGCCTGTCTGGTCTTTACTAAAGTAGGTGTAAAAATACATCCAGTATTTCCGGCGTTCGCTGGGATTGAGCCGGAAACTAAGAATGTGGTAGCGGCCAAGAAGCTCAATCCTTTTATGGCTCGGCTTCTAGCTAATTCTCTTTTGGTTTTCATCGAGCCTTAAGACTACGTGAATAAAACTTAGAAATGTCACCTCAACTCGAGCCTTCCTTACTCTGGTCAAAACTCATTAGGCGGAATACTCGACCCTGCAGAGTTAGTTCAACAAAATTTAAGCCGTAGCTAGAACTAGACATCGGGCGACATGATTTAGCAGATGTTTAGTCCCATCTCCGTTGAGTAAGGTAGGAATGTGAACTCAGTTAACCCATCAAGCTCTATTTCATTCATCATGCCTGTGTTGAATGAAGAGGCTCACTTACGAAGTGCTGTCGCATCCATCTTCGAACAGCAGGGATTGGTAGAAGGTCAAGTAGAAGTCATTCTGGCACTAGGCCCTTCGAAAGATAAGACCAACGAGATAGCTGAGGCTCTGAGCAAAGAGTACCCAGTTCAATTGGTTCAAAACCCAACCGGTAAGACACCAGCTGGACTGAACCTAGCAATAGCTAAAGCTAAGCATGATGTGGTAATCAGGGTTGACGCTCACAGCGTCCTCTCCCCTGACTATTCAAGAAGTGCCGTCAAGATTCTCAGTGAAACGGGTGCTGGCAATGTTGGCGGACTGATGAAAGCTGAAGGGGTAACCCCTTTCCAAAAAGCAGTGGCCTGGGCTTATGGCAGCAGATTTGGTTTAGGTGGTGGAACATATCACGTCGGTGGAGAGGCAGGCCCAAGCGATTCTGTCTATCTAGGAGTATTCCGCAGAGACGTCCTTACTAAACTCGGTGGCTTCGACGAGAAGATGATCCGCGGTCAGGACTGGGAATTAAACCTAAGAATCAGAGAATCAGGCGACCTGGTCTGGTTTGACCCAAGACTTGTAGTTACCTACTTCCCTAGAAGCACCTGGAGAAAACTATCCAAGCAGTTCTTCGATACTGGAGCTTGGCGAGCACTTTTGACTAAATCTCATCCAAACAAGGCGGATCTTAGGTATTTTGCTCCACCAGCCCTAGTTTTAGCCTCATTTATTGGTCTTTTGCTCTCAATACTTGGTTTTGGCGGAGCAATTGGGCTTTTGCCCCTGATTTCCTACGCCCTAGCGGTCATCCTGATCTCTCTGATGGCTAAGGAATTGAGCTGGAAAGCCAGGTTATCCCTGATTATTACCCTGCCAACCATGCACTTTAGTTGGGGAACAGGTTTCCTTGCTGGGCTGTTCCTCAAGCGTTGAAACTAGACTTGTGTTGAACCGATAGGAACACATAAGCAAATGTCAAAATTCAAAGTAAGTAAGGCCGTCATTCCGGTAGCGGGATTAGGCACTCGTTTTCTACCAGCAACCAAGGCAATGCCTAAAGAGATGCTTCCGCTAATCGACAAGCCTGTTATTCAGTATGTCGTTGAAGAGGCAGTTGAGGCAGGTCTGCAAGATATCTTGATGATTACGGGTCGAAACAAGAATGCCCTAGAGAATCACTTTGACCGAGTTGCCGAATTGGAAATGAACCTAGAACTTAAAGGTGACAAGGATCGCCTGGCTAAGGTGATGGCTTCCTCTGAATTAGCCAACATTCACTATGTGAGACAAGGTGATCCTAGGGGGCTAGGCCACGCGGTGCTACGAGGTAAAGCACACATTGCAGATCACTCTTTTGCTTTGCTTCTCGGTGATGATGTCATGGACTCTAGAGATATCCTGCTATCAAAGATGCTTGAGGTCCATGAGGCAACTGGGGAAAACGTTGTTGCTTTAATGGAAGTCAGCCCAGATCAAATACATCTGTATGGGTGTGCTGTTACTGAAGGTTCAATCGAAGATGGTGTTGTCAGAATCACGGGTCTCGTTGAGAAGCCTAAGAACGATGAAGCTCCATCAAACCTTGCTGTCATCGGTAGATATGTTTTGCGTCCAGAGATCTTCGACATTCTTGAAGAGACAGAACCTGGTCGCGGTGGCGAAATTCAACTTACGGATGCATTGATGACTGCTGCACAAAATCCTGAACGTGCTGGTGGAGTTCTAGGTGTTGTCTTCAAGGGAAGACGTTACGACACTGGAGACAAGCTGGACTTTATTAAAGCAACTCTTCGTCTAGGTGTAGACAGAGAAGACATCGGTCAGGATCTTCGCAGCTGGCTTCAAGAATTCAATAAAGAAATTTAAGGTCACTGGGAAATATATGGCTTCAAATCTAAACGTAGTTGTCTGCTCTTTTTACACAGCAGATGACTATTACCGAGCTCACGGTGAGCGACTAGCTAAGAACCTAGAAGAGCTTGGCGTTGAATATGTTCTTCGTGAGATTGAAAAGAAAGAGGGAGAGGACTGGGCAGATATCTGCCGTAAGAAAGTTCCTTTCCTAGCTGAAGTTTGTGCGGCTAATCCAGAAAAGAAAGTTTTCTGGATGGATGTTGACTGCATGATTCTCGAGCTACCTGATTACATCTTCAACACCTCTGCAGACATCGTTGGATTCCAAAGAGGATATTCGTCTCCCCTAACAATTGGTTACGAACGTAGATCAAGATTCTGGGAACCATCTTTCTGGGGTGTAAACACAACTGTTCTTGCTCGCAAGATGATTGCTGAAGCTGCTGAACTAGAAAAGGTATCAACAGTTAAAGCAACTGACGACTACTTCATGGAAGAAGCTTGGAAAGCTAACTGCGACAACATGACTTTCCAGATTATTCCTTCAAATGCTGTTGTTGGAATGGGAACCACGAGCGATGCATCTAGAAATGCTTTCTTCAAGTTTGGTGCCAGTGGTAACGTAGCGGATTTCAAGGGCAAAGTTGAACAACACAGTGCTAACAACTCAGGTCTTCGTAAGAAGGCACTAAACCTTGCTAAGAGTATTGAGCGCAAGCTACCTCCTAAGTTGTCAAACCGAGTACGCCTGCTAGCTGACACCTTAGGTGTCACAGGCAAGCTAACTGCTGTCTCTTCTAACCCGGAGTTCCAGAAGCGTAAGAAGATCTCTGATGACCTTCAGCTTGCTGCTCAAGCAGGTCAGGTTGAAAAGTTCATCAGCATGAAGGATGTGTTTGAGGCGAAGTATCTTCTTACGCAAGCAGAGATGAACTCCGTTGAGGCTTCAAAGAGCTTCTTGTATTACGCAAGTAAGCCTTCCCCTTCATCAATCAACCTAGCTTGGTGGGCTAAGCCATTCCCAGGTAACTTCGGTGACTGGCTATCTCCACTGATTGTTAGCCACTACACAGACAAGAAGGTAATCTTCCAGTCTCCTGTTCGTTTGGCCATGAAAGATCACATGATTGGTCTTGGATCAATCGGTAGATTCATCAAACCGAACTCTGTGGTTGTTGGAACTGGTATCTCAACAGATGAACTAACTCTTGCTAAGAGCGCTAAATATGTATCCGTTAGAGGACCTGTAACTGCTCGTGTAGTAAAAGAATCTGGTGGTCCAACAGTAGATAGCTTTGGAGATCCAGGTGTTTTGATTTCTAGAATCTTCCCAGTAGAGAGAACTAAGACAAACGGAAGAGTTGCTCTTGTTCGTCACTTTACTCACAAGCCAATTCCACTGACTCTAGATCCCAACATGGATGAGTTAGATGTCTTCATGTCACATCCTGATGACATCAAGGTATTAGTGGAGACACTGAATACTTATGACCGTGTAGTCACATCAGCAATGCACATCTTCATTACCTGTCAGTCATATGGCATTCCATGTGCTCTAGTTACCTTTGAAGGCTTTGAAGATTCGGTTCACGGTAATGGAATCAAGTACGGTGACTACGCTCAAGGTGTTGGACTTGATTCAATTAGCCCTATCGCTGTTGGGTTGGACTTCCAGAAGGTCGATTTCGAGAACCTAACGACCGATCACAAGATTTCTGATGCAAAGTTAGATGAAGTTGAAGCAGCAATTGTTAAGGGTCTAAGTTACCTTTAGACAAGAAGCTCAAAGCGGAGGAAATAAATGTTTTATTTGGTGCGAATAGTTCTAAAGACTTTCCTTGCTCTATTCCCGAAGGGTAAGCACCGCAAGCAAGCTATCGGTCTAGCAGCTATTGCAACCATTGTTCCGCTATCGCAACTGTTTGTAATTCGTATCTTTAGCAATCTGATCCTTGATGGAAAAGATCAGCCATTTGAAAAACTAGTTGTTGACTTCATTCTTTTCCTAAGCCTCTTTGGTGTTTCACACATTGCCACCTACTGGCAGAAAACTTACCGAGTCAAAGTATTCAACGAAGCTCTTAGTTCAAGACCAGGGGTAAGAAGCAAGATGAGTGAGTCATGGGACTGGGCTCTTACATTCGAAACCAACAACCTGCTTCACACCTTCACTCAGATCCTTGTTCTAGGAACATTCTTCATCGTAGTGAACTGGCAGTCAGGATTAGTAAACGTTGCTCTTGTTCTAGTTGCCATGATGATCATCAAATACATGTTCATCAAACAAACTGCTACTCAAGAAGCATTTGCTCTTGCCCAGAGAAACAAACAACCAGTTACCTCTTTCGCTAAGGTTGCTGCTCGAATCAAGTCAGCTGAGATGGGAACTCTTGTTGCTAACGCAGCTTTCGTTGTGTCCCTTACTGCTCTTCTACTGTTTAGCCTTCAAGGAACCCTTGCACCAGCAGATGCTGTCATGCTCTTCCTTGGTTTCCGTATGCAGAACAACAACCTGGGTTTAACCAGTGGATCGCTAATGAGATTTGCTCGAGCCAAGATTCTTAGTGAAAATGGTAATAAGGGTAAAGCTACAAAGCCTGATGATGAAGACGAGTTGGGCTAAGCCCTAAATGGTTTCTCTTACCTTCGGCTACAGCACACTAGCTAACCGCCTATCCAATATCTCATTGCCTGATCTCTCTAACCATCCTGACTGGGATGTATTAATCACAGTTCAAAGCGGAAATGGAGACTCCCCTAAAGAGGCAGATCTATTCAAAGCACCAACGGGTAAGAATGTCGAAATGCTGTCCTTCCCAGGCGTTGGAGTAGCCAAGCTACGTAACCAGGCAATCAAGAACGCCAAGGGCAAATACCTGATCTTCTCTGATGATGACATCGTCTTCGATGAAAAGGGTTTAGTTGATGCCATCTCATACTTAGAGAAGACCGGTGCTGGGCTTGTTCTAGGTCAAGCAGTTGATGAGACTGGCAAGCTTCGCAAGGCTTACCCTTCTAAAGTTCAGAGATTGAATAAGTTCAATAGTGCCAAGGCTGCTACCTACGAGATGATTGTGGATCTCGAGCAGGTAAGAGCTGCTGGAGTCCTGTTTGATGAGAACTTTGGAGCAGGGGCAGAGCTTACCTATCTAGGCGATGAGTATATCTTCATCTGTGATCTAGTTTCTGCTGGAGTCCGCTGTGACTTTGTGCCTATAGTGCTGGCTACACACCCAACCGATAGCTCAGGCAGCGGCTGGGGAACTGCCAGAGATCGAATTGCCAGGGCTCGTATTTTTGATAGAGCTTTTAAGGGCAATAGAACCTTGCCATTTATGGCTAGAGCGGCTTTTGGTTTGAAGAAGTTGGGCAAAGGACTAACCTTTGGCAACTACCTTCGCTTTATTTTCAAGCGTTAGAAACCCCGAAAAATTCCTGAATAGCTCTCGTCGGAGAGCCTTCTATCCCACTTAAATTCTTAGTTCTTAGGGTTAGACTTCTATAAACCTTGCGTTTTGTGCGAAACGCTTAGCTCCGAAGGGCACCATGTTTCGCACCGTAACCTCTTTACCTATTTGGCTAACTGGCGACTCTAAAAGTCTTTCAAACCAAGTGGTCACTAGTTAGGTAAAGAAAATGAAATCGAATAAAAAAGCGTCTGCGTCCGTTTTACTCGCTTCTCTTATCATCGGTATTTTTGGCATAGATGCCAATGCCCTAACTCCTGTTGCTAAACCAACCAAGGTAGCTGTTGTGACCACACCTACTACTGCCACCATCACTTGGACTGCATTTGCTAAAGGTAAAGTTACTGCAGTAAAGATTGTTGCTTCAACTGGATCAAAGAAGATTACTAAGACAGCTTCTGCAACAGCTAAGTCATTCAAGTTCACTGGTCTTTACCCAAATGCTTCTTATGCATTTAGCGTCTATGGAGTTAAAGGAAAAGTATCTTCTGCAGCAGTGGTAGTCAGAGCAAAAACAAAAGTTTTCTTATGGGATAACACCATATTCTTTGGTCAACCTGATGACATGATGATTGGTGCAGCAGATCAGATTCTGTATGCCCTTCCTACCGGTGGCGAAACAAATTTCAGCACAACAACTCCAACTATTTGTTCAGTTATAAAAGTGGCTGACATTAGCTATCTAAGACCTGTTGCCGAAGGTGATTGCACTGTAGTGGCTAGTAGCCCTGGCAACAGCCAATACAAACCAGCTCCTGATGTAACAAGAAACGTCTCAATCTCTACTCCTATGGGATCACTTGAAAAGACATTGCTATGGTCTGAAGAGTTTGATGGAGCAGCTGGTGCTGGGCCTTCAACAGATAACTGGGTTATTGAAACTGGAGACGGTTGTCTTGCAGCCCCTGGTTGTGGTTGGGGTAACCAAGAATCACAGGCTTATGCAGCTTGTGCATTGAAGCAAAATGGTAGCGGCATCATGACCATCACAGCATCAACTAAGGCAGCAGAACCTTCTTGCACACTAAACAAGAACTGGACTAGCGGTAAGTTCACCACCCAAGGTAAGCAGCACTTCACCTACGGCTACTTTGAAGCACGTATGAAGATGCCGGTTGGTGGAGGAACATGGCCTGCATTCTGGACTTTGGGTAGCAACATTGCAACAGTCCCTTGGCCTAGATCAGGTGAGCTAGACATCATGGAGTACGCAGGTAACAGCCCGACTAAGTCAACCTCTGCTGCTCACTACGCAAACTCACTAGGTCTCCACGAATACAAGAGCGGTTACCAAACTCACACCGCTCCGCTATCTAATGAATTCCACACTTACGGGATGCTATGGACACCTAATCAGGTGACATTCACATTTGACGGTGAAACGCATTTTGTATTGAAGAAGTCTGATACTGGCCTAGCTAACTGGCCATTCGGACCGACCGCTCAAGGTGTTAACCCGAAGATGTATTTGATATTGAACCTTGCTATGGGTGGAAACTACGGCGGTCGCATCGCTGGTGGGTTCACCAAGGCATACTTCGATATTGATTACGTGCGCTACTACAGCGTCAATGGTTACGGTACTGCTCCAACCAAAAACTAATTGAAGAATTAGTTTTGAGGGAAGCCTAGGTTAATTCCACCATGGCTTGGATCAAGCCATCTGCTGGTAACTGTCTTTTCTCTGGTGTAGAAGTGGAAGCCTTGAACACCATGAGCTTTAGTATCTCCAAATAGTGAACTCTTGAATCCACCGAATGAGTAGTAAGAAACTGGTACTGGAATTGGAACGTTGATACCGATCATTCCAACCTCAACTTCATTCTGGAACTTTCTTGCGGCTCCACCGTCATTAGTGAAGATTGCAGTTCCATTTCCATATGCGCCATTATTGATGAGCTCTAGTCCCTCTTCATAGCTAGCAACCCTCACAACAGATAGCACTGGGCCAAAGATTTCATCTTTATAAACTCTTGAAGATGTTGGCACGTTATCGATCAGAGTTGGGCCAAGCCAGAAACCATTAGCATCGCCATCTACTTCGATGCCTCTACCATCGACAACAACAGTTGCTTTATCTTCAATAGCGATATCGATGTATGAAGCAACCTTGTCTCTATGCTCTTTGGTAACTAGTGGACCCATATCACAGTTACGAGTTCCATCGCCAACTGTGAGGGTAGCCATTCTTGACTTGATCTTCTCAATCAGTGAATCAGCAACTGGTTCAACAGCAACAACAACTGAGATTGCCATACAACGCTCACCTGCTGAACCAAAACCAGCATTGATTGCTGAATCAGCCACTAGATCAAGATCAGCATCAGGGAGAACAAGCATGTGGTTCTTAGCTCCACCTAGAGATTGAACTCTCTTGCCATGAGCAGTACCGGTTTCATAGACATACTTGGCAATTGGTGTCGAACCAACAAAGCTGATTGCCTGAACTTCACTGTTAGTTAGTAGTTCATCAACTGCAACCTTGTCACCCTGGAGAACATTGAAGACTCCATCAGGTAGACCAGCTTCTTTCAGTTTCTCTGCCATCCAGATAGCTGCTGACGGGTTCTTCTCTGAAGGCTTTAGGACAACTGTGTTTCCTGCTGCAATAGCTATCGGGAAGAACCACATTGGAACCATCGCAGGGAAGTTAAATGGGCTTATGATTCCAACAACACCTAGAGACTGTTTGATTGAGTAAACATCAATAGATGTTGAAACAGATTCGCTATAAGAACCCTTTAGATGACTAGCCAGAGATGTTGCATACTCAACAACTTCTAAGCCTCTAGTTACTTCTCCTAGAGCATCAGGCAAAGTCTTGCCGTGCTCTTCGGTAACTATTGCCGCAAGTTCTTGCTTAGTAGCGTTCAGGATTTCTCTGAAGTTGAACATGATCTGCTGACGCTTAGTAAGAGATGTGTCTCTCCAAGAAGGGTAAGCATCGCTTGCTGCCTGGATAGCCGCTTTCGCGTCTTTGGTTTCGGCTAGAGAAACTTGTCTGACTACCTCACCTAGTGCTGGGTTGAATACATTTCCAGTTCTGGAAGATGAGTTAGCTACTTGACTGCCGTTTATAAAGTGCATGACTGTGTTCATTGTTTAGTCCTCAGTTTGTAATGGTTTTACCTAGAGCGAGTACTTTGAATCCTGCATTTTGCCATTTCTTGTAATCTAAAATGTTTCTGCCATCAATAATGAACTTATTCTTGATTCCTTCGATAGTTGATGGGTCTAGCTGACGATACTCTTGCCATTCCGTTGCTAGCACGACTGCATCAACTCCGCTAAAGGCTTTGAGTAGATCTTGTTCTGTTGCTAGCTCTGGGTGTTTCTTGTTAACTCCATGCAAAGCAATAGGGTCATGAACAACAACCATCGCTCCTGCTTTTTTCAGTAGCAGTGCGATCTCAAGAGCGGGAGAGTCTCTAACATCATCGCTGTCAGGTTTGAAAGCCGCTCCAAGAACAAGAACAGCCTTGCCCTGAAGGTCCACTAATTCCTGTGTCAACATCGCAAGAACGCGGTCTCTTCTTCGAATGTTGATTTTGTCAATTTCCTTAAGGTAGGCAACTGACTGACCAACACCAAGTTCTTCTGCTCTAGCAATCAATGCACGGATATCTTTAGGAAGGCATCCTCCACCGAAGCCAACACCGTTTCGAAGGAACTTGTTGCCAATGCGCTCGTCATATCCGATGGCGGTTGCCAATTGAGTTGCGTCTGCTCCGGATACTTCAGCAATCTCAGCCATTGCGTTGATAAATGAAATCTTGGTAGCTAGGAATGCGTTAGCTGCTGACTTTACTAATTCAGCTGTTGCTAAATCGGTAATGATAAATGGAACGCCAGCTGAAATCATTGGTGCGAATACTTCACGAAGTTTAGTTTCAGAGTGTTCATTAGTAACACCAACTACAAGACGATCTGGTCTAAGTGAATCCTCTAGTGCCGTGCCTTCTTTAAGGAACTCTGGATTCCAAGCTAGGTTCGGTTCAAATCCGGTTAGCTGAGCTAGTTCATCTTTCAAAATGGCTGCTGTCCCAACTGGAACCGTTGACTTACCAACCACTACTGCATCAGGCGCTAGGTGTGGGGCTAGATCTTTGATTGCAGAGTGAAGATAAGAGGTATCTGCAGCTAGAGATCCTTCTAGCTGAGGGGTTCCCACACAAATGAAATGAACGTCCACATCTTTAGAGGACTCATCGTGAGCTGTTCTAAAGGATAGCCGACCTGAAGCAAGCTGGATGGCTAGCTCTTCATCAAGACCTGGTTCAAAGAAGCCTGCGTGACCTGAGTTGAGATTGTCCACTTTAGCTTGGTTTGGCTCGATACCAATTACCGTGTGACCTAACTTGGACATAGCAACGGAATGTGTTGCTCCTAGGTAGCCAAGCCCGATAACAGATACTTTAATTGCCATTGGACAAGTCTAACCTTGAGATTAAATCTAGGTCTAAGGCCCTGTGCCTTAGCTGTTCTCTACTCGGAAGACAGCGACTACGGCATTAGCGTGGCCATGACCCATTCCATGAGTATCTTTGAGGAAATTTACCTGTTCTAGGTGCTTTAGATCTTTGACTTTCTTGAGTTCCTTCATCCAAAAGGCAATTGGTTTGCCGTATTTTGCTTCGATTGAAGGGAAGTAACTCTTAGGTCCTTTTACTGGTTCAGCCATTGCTAGATACTACATTCACTTCTCGATGTTTTGAATGCTTCAATGCATTTATCTATGTCTTGCTCGCTATGTGATGCCGATAACTGCACTCTGATGCGGGCTTTTTCCTTAGGCACAACTGGGAAGCTAAATGCCGTTACATAAACGCCATTATTAAACATTGCTTTAGCAAGGTTTGCTGCCACAACCGCATCACCCAACATCACCGGGATGATTGGATGCTCACCTTCTAACAATGTGAAGCCCGCTTCGCTCATTCCTTGTCTAAATCGCTTTGCGTTGTTGTGTAATTTCTCTCTGAGTTTCAAACCTTCACTAGATCCAGCAATCTTGATTGCTTCAAGTGAGCCTGCCACAATAGCTGGAGCCAAAGAGTTTGAGAATAAATAGGGTCTCGCCTTTTGTCTAAGAATTTCAATTACCTCTTTGCGTCCTGAAACATATCCTCCGGCAGCACCACCCAGAGCTTTTCCAAATGTTCCGGTGTAGATATCTACTCGATTACTTACTCCAGCTAATTCAGGAGTCCCTTTACCGCCTGCTCCGATTAGGCCAACAGCGTGTGAATCATCAACCATCACCACTGCACCGTAACGCTCGGCTAGATCACAAATCTCCTTAAGCGGAGCTAAATATCCATCCATACTGAAGACTCCGTCGGTAACGATGATTCTCTGTCTCGCATCTTTAGCTTCTTCAAGGCATCTTTCGAGATCTGTCATGTCTCGGTTCTTGTATCTAAACCTGGCAGCCTTAGATAAACGAATTCCATCGATTATGCTGGCGTGATTAAGTTCATCACTGATGATCGCATCTCTGTCATCAAAGAGTGATTCAAATACACCACCGTTGGCATCAAAGCATGAGCTAAACAAGATGGTGTCATCAGTTCCCAGAAACTTAGATACTTCTGCTTCTAGTTCTTTATGAATATCTTGCGTTCCACAAATGAACCTGACGCTAGCAACTCCAAAACCACGATCATCAAGTACTTGCTTGGCTGAATCAATGATTCTTTTGTCATTAGCGAGCCCAAGGTAGTTATTGGCACAGAAGTTCAGCAGGTTACCCTGCTCAGAGATAATGTGCGAGCCTTGGGCAGAATCAATTTCACGTTCGCCTTTATAGAGACCTGCTGAACGGATCTCATCAAGAGTGCCTTGCAGTTGTTTCTTTAGTGATTCATACATCAGAGTTGTGTCCAATCTAAAACTACTTTTCCACCAGTTGCTTTTCTAGCAATGTCAAAACCTTCTTGCCATTTAGAAGCCGGCAATCTGTCTGTGATAACTGAAGAGATTCTTTGACGAAGTAACTCACTTGATTTCAACATTGAGCTCATAGCTGTCCAAGTTTCATACATTTCTCTTCCGTAGATACCTTTCAAGGTAAGCATGTGGGTAACGACTTTTGACCAGTCAATATCTATTGACTCAGATGGCAACCCGAGCATGGCGACTCTTCCTCCATGATTGAGGTTGTCGATCATCTCAGGCAGTGCTGATTTATGACCTGACATTTCAAAACCAACATCAAATCCTTCACGCATTCCTAATTCTTTTTGTGATTCGCTGATTCTTGACTTAGAGACATTTAGGGCAATGTCTGCTCCCATAGTTCTAGCCAGTTCAAGTCTTGGTTCACTCACATCAGTAACAACTATGTATCTAGCTCCTAGATGCCTAGCAACTGCACTGGACATCAAACCAATTGGTCCAGCTCCTGTAATAAGGACATCTTCGCCTATCAGGCTAAATGCCATGGCTGTGTGAACTGCATTGCCAAAAGGATCGAAGATAGCTCCTAGTTCTGGATCTATCGGATCATGGTGAACCCAGACATTCGATTCAGGAATAGCTACGTATTCAGCAAAAGCTCCATCACGGTTCACCCCAACACCAAGCGTCTTGATACACATCTGCCTGCGGCCTGCTCGACAGTTTCTGCAAAGACCACAAACAATGTGTCCTTCACCGGAAACCATTGCCCCGACCTCAACCTCATGGACTCTTGAGCCTATGGCTACTACTTCACCGAAGAATTCATGACCGGGAATGATAGGAGTCTTTAGAGTCTCCGAGGCCCAGTGGTCCCAGCTCTCAATATGTAAATCTGTCCCACAGATCCCCGTTCTAAGGACCTTAATAAGAACGTCGTTCTCCCCCATGGTTGGCTCTGGTCTTTCAACCATCTCTAAGCCTGGTCCTGCTACTTGCTTTACTAATGCGCGCATCATTGATCTTTCGTCGCCGTTGACGTGGGCTTGGCTTGTGGCCGCCACAGTCCCAGCCTAGAAGTTAATCTTCAACTTGTGCTTTAGCAAAACAGAGTTTTGCTCGGCTTTCTGCCATCATGAAAGACATGGATAAATTCAAATACCTGCGCAGGGTACTTTTTACCGGAGCAACTGTCTTTGGCTTTAGCGCTCTATTGCTTCTTATTAGCCCATCTCTCTTCAATGAACTACTTGGTATTAGCTCAACACCAGAACTTGATTGGGCTATGAGAATGATTGGTCTTACCTTGGTAGCCCTTGCAGGAAACATGTTAGGTGTCTCGCTAAAGGGAAGGGATGACACTGTTTTATTCTCTGCTCGAGTAATGGCTATTTCTGCTGCAGGGTTGGGTGTTCTCACTTTGCTTATACCGGTTGAGGCTCTTACGTGGTTTGACTATGCATACGCTGCAGTTGGTTTTGGTTTTAGCCTTGCCTACATCATTGGGCTAGTGAAAGTTTCTAAATAGCTTTAGAGCTCTACCTGTTCACCGTCTTTAGGTGCTTTAGATTTCCAACCAAGCTTTGAAACAATTGAACCACTGAATGATTCAGCTGCTCCTGCTTCACCGTGAACAACAAATACTTGGCCAGGCGCTTCTGATGTTGAGCTAAGCCATTTGATTAGTTCATTAGCATCAGCGTGAACAGAGAATTCTTCAATCTGTTCAACTCTGGCTCTAACCGGAACTAGTTCACCGTGCATCTTTACCTGCTCAGCACCATCAACCAGAGAACGTCCTCTTGTTCCAATTGCTTGATAGCCAACAAAGAGCACTGTGTGCTTAGCGTTAGGCAGCATTTGTCTTAGGTGGTGAACTACACGGCCGCCAGTTCCCATTCCAGATGCAGAAATAATGATGCAAGGTTCATTCGGGTCATTCACAGTTTTAGACTGTTCAACTGTTTCTAGTTCAACTAATGAACCTGGATCGAAAGGATCCCGGCCAGCCCACTCTTTACGAATGTCTTCCCGTATTTCATCAGAACCCTCATTGATTGCCTGACGATAGTAGTTCAATGCCTTCAATGCCATCGGCGAATCGGCAAAGACTGGAACTCTTCTAATAGTGCCAGCTTCCATAAGTTCACGAATTCTTACCAAGATGATTTCTGTCCTATCAACAGCAAAAGCTGGAATTAGAACAGAGCCACCGCCATCAATGGTTTCATTGATAGCTGTTTCGAAATCTGTTGAAGAAGCTACGTGCTCACGGTCACCATATGTTGACTCTGTGATTAGAGCATCGAACCTGCCAGGAAGAATCTTTTCTGGACTAACAAGCAGAGGGTGCTCTTCTCTTCCTAGATCTCCAGAGAACATCAGTCTCTTCCCAAAGAACTCAACTTCAAGAGTTGCTGCTCCAAGGATGTGGCCTGAGGGATGGAAGGTTACATAAGTTTGCTCAGCAACCTGAATCCTCTGGTTGAACTCTTCTTCTTGAAAATGCTGAATAGCCTTCTCAGCATCAGCCTCGTCATATAGGGGCTTAGGTGGGTTGTGCTTGCTGTAGCCCTTTTTTGCTGCGTACTTGGCGTCTTCAGTTTGAATTCGGGCTGAGTCTCTAAGGATTACAGCAGCCAGTTTTGCTGTGAACTTAGTTGAGTGAATCTTTCCCTTATAGCCCTGCTCGATGAGCTTAGGGATATATCCGCAGTGATCTAGGTGGGCATGAGTAAGAAGTACGGCATCTATGGTTGCTGCATCAATAGCTAGTGGTTCCCAGTTCTTGAGCCTAAGTTCCTTGAGACCCTGGAAGAGTCCGCAGTCAACCATTACATTGGTTTCTCCGCAACTAAGTAAGAATCTAGAGCCCGTTACTGTTCCTGCTGCTCCGAGAAATGTGATGGTTGGATGTTCCCCAATAGTTGTCATGACTCAAGTCTAGGCCAAGGAAAGTGGGACAATCTAAACATGGCCAATCTGCTCAAGCGATACTCATTTTTGATTATTGCTCTGATGAGTTCAGTAAGCGGATTTGTTTTGAACTTTAGTTCAGTTGCAGCTGCGAACATCGCCTGGTCTATCGGAGCAGCCCTAGGTCTAACCCTTAGTGTTCGCTGGCTTATCCAAGCAATCAGAGAGAAGATTCTTGGCAGCGATGTGCTTGCTGTGCTAGCAATCATTGCAACAGCGCTTACCAATGAGTGGTTCGCAGCGAGTTTGATCTCATTGATGCTTGCAAGTGGTAGAGCACTGGAGTTATGGGCTCAGGGTAAAGCTAGTAAGCATCTAGATGAACTAATGAAACGTGCGCCAACTTTTGCTCACACAATATCTAATTCAGGTGAAGTCTTTGATGTCCCAATCAATGATGTTCAGATTCAAACAAGAGTTCTTGTTCGCTCGGGAGAAATAGTTCCAATTGATGGAAGACTTGAAGAAGCTGCTATATTTGATGAGTCAGCTCTCACAGGTGAATCATTGCCGGTATGGCGAGAAGCAAATACTTCAGTTAATTCTGGAGTAATAAACAGTGGTAGCGCTGTTGTGATCATTACAACTTCAACAGCCCAAACCAGCACATATGCAAATCTAATCCGACTAGTTGCTAGTGCTAAAGCCCAAGCATCGAAAGGTGTGCGACTTGCAAATGTTTGGGCAGCTAGGTTTGTGCCGCTGGCTTTACTTATTGCACTTGCTACATATCTAATCACTCAAGACATCAAGCAAGCAGTAGCCGTATTAGTTGCAGCAACTCCATGCCCACTAATACTCGCTGTGCCAGTCGCTCTTGTTGCTGGAATCTCTAGAGCTGCTCAAGTTGGTGTCATCATCAAAGAGGGATCAGCTATTGAGCAGCTTGCTCAGGTGGAAGTTGTTCTACTAGATAAGACAGGAACGCTCACTGAAGGTGGCCCTCGCATCACAGCGATGGCTTTTGCAGAGGGCATTGATTCTGACGAAGTTCTTTCACTAGCGGCATCGTTAGAACAAACAAGTGCAAACATCGTTGCCAGAGCAACTGTTGCTGAAGCAAAGCTACGAAACCTAAGTCTTTCTATGGCCAGTGAAGTTGAAGAGATTCACGGTCATGGGCTCTCCGGTTTAGTTTCAGGTTACAGAGTAAAAGTTGGTCAACCAAATCTTCCGCTGGAACCTTGGGCCAACCTAACTAATGCTCTCTTGATGGAGATATCCATTGATGGCGTAGTGCAGGGATATCTAGGGCTCGATGATCCTCTTAGACACGATGCTCATGAGACAGTTGCTCATCTAAAGGCTCTTGGAGTCAAACGTGTGCTCATGGTCTCTGGAGATAGAAAAGCCACAGTTGAAAAAACTGCAAGTGAACTTGGAGTCACAGAATTCTTCGCTGAGTGCACACCAACCCACAAACTAGAGATACTTCAGTCGGCTAAGAATTCAACTAAAGGATCTGTTCTGGTTGTTGGCGATGGCATCAACGATGCTCCAGCTCTGGCAGCAGCAGATGTTGGGGTGGCCATGGGAGCTAAGGGAACTACTGCAGCAAGCCAAGCAGCTTCGGTAGTCATAGTAGAAGACTCCATCAGACGTTTAGCAAATGCCATAGACATATCGCAAATAGCCAGAACTAGAGCTCTACAGGCAAGCACCATTGGAATGTCTCTGGCAATAGTTGCCATGCTTGCAGCAGCTTTTGGCTATCTAAGTCCAAGCCAAGCTGCTCTAGTTCAAGAACTTATTGATGCTGCTTCCATTACTTGGGCTTTAGTTGGAAGACGACCAAAGGTTTAACTAAAGAGTTACGTAGGCAAGTCCAGCCACTCGACTACGTACCTTAACAGTTGCTGAATCGCCTCTTCTCATCCATTCGTTTGGCTTACCAGTAATGGCACTTACTCGAACGAATGATGCTGCATAAGAAAAGTTGGTGGTCAGCTGAGCTAGCTGCTGATTAGTTTCAGTGACGTTTTTCAACCTGGTTGATGAGAGAACATCTCCGTTGATATCTAGAAATTCAATCAGGGTTGAATCAACTGCGTGATTTGGAGAGATTACGCAATCAACTTGCCCTTGGGTGCTTTGGATTTTGCATCTGGTATCTTTTGGAGCTTCGAGTGCCTTGATAGTCACAGTAATCGGATCACTTGGTTCACCCCAGACTTCTCCCCACACGTCATACACAACCTGCATGATGCGATAAATAAATGTTTTGCCATTTACATTCTCGTTTGGTTGCATACCCATACCGATCATCTGGCCAGCAGAAATACGGACTACTGCTCCATCTGATCGATAGATACGCCAGTTATCTGTTGGTTTAGCATTCGGAACATCAAACTCAACGAAGGTGAGTTCATTATTCTTCACAGTTATGCCAGAAGGCTTGGCTGGGTTTGGAGATAAGAGTCGGTATGCATGTGTGTCACTGTTAATTAGTGAGTTACCACTGCAGTCATCCCCATCTTTGGCGGTAACCGAAAATGCTGAGGGTTGCGAGGCGCTGCCCTTGATGTTAAGGAAAGAGTCTGTTGTGCAGAAGTAATCTGCAGTAGGTAGATGCCTATAGTGATAACTCTTTGCATTTGGTACGTCTGCCCAATCAAAGAAAATCTCATCAGAGGAAATGTATGTTGTTACAACATCTAAATATGTTTCCATGGGAGACACATTTGCAATAAAGACATCGGTACCTGGACCTATTTGAGAGTATTTGTTCATTAGGTGAAATGCCCCTTGTATAGGTGCACTTTCATTGTTTAGTGGGCACTTGAAGGAATAAACCTTCTCCGCATCCGGTGGAGATGGAGAGTATCCAGAGCAAGGTATTTGATCTCCATTATCAAATTCGAAGATGCCAGAGACTTGACTGAACACTGTGTGGAGTTGGTCGAGTTCAGATGATAGATCTGTAGTGGTAAGCCACAGGTCGCCTAATCTAGCCGAAGATTCAGTAATTACAGGAGCTGATGGCTTAGCTGGGTTTTGCATCACAAGAAGATTTGGTTCTGAAGGAACACCGGCTCTTTTTATCTGAAAAGAGTAGCTCTGGGATTGTCCGCCAGTCATTGTGTAGCCAGTAGAAGCATTTGCTCTAACTAGCTTGTTGTTTACATACAAATCAGCTGGCCCGCCCAACCAACTGACTGTTATCTCACTTCCTACCCGAGCAAGGTCCGGCTTCGCTAAGACATCCCCTTGAGTTATTTGCTGGGTAAGTTTCACAGCCTCCAGAGCATTTACGATTCCAGCTCCAGTGAAATACTCTTGTGGAAAATCGTTATCAACTTGATTGTTGCAAGACCAAGTATTTGTTGTTTCTGATTTCTCACAGGAGTCCCAGACTTTAGGTTTCTTGGCAAGTGCAGGGGAAGTTGTGCTTTGAAGTATTGCCTGCACTTGTTGTGGAGTAAGTTCAGGATTGATATTTAGAACCAAGGCAGCGACTCCAGCAATAAGAGGTGTTGAAGCAGAGGTTCCACCAAAGCCGTTTGTTGCACCAACTGGATCGTAAGTTACGGTGTTTACGCCAGGTGCCATTAGATCAAGATTTGGACCCCAACTTGAAAATGATGCCCGCCCTTTAGTTTGATCTATAGCTCCTGCTGAAATGAGTCCGGGAATTGTGTATGAGCCAGAATACTGCTCTGAGATAACTCCTTGTTTGCAGAATCTATTCATTCCCCAAGGGGCAATTGTTTGGCAGCCATTATTGCCTGCTGCCGAAACAATAACCACGCCTTTTTTAACAGCGATGGAGATAGCCGCATTCATCATTGAATCGGCAGGTCCACCAAAGCTCATGCTTATCACTTGAGCTCCTTCTTCAATTGCCCAAACCAGAGCTTTGCGAGCGGCGATTGAATCGCATGAGCTCAAGTAGCAAACGCGACCGACAATTAGTTGAGCATCAGGAGCAACTCCTCTTAACCCAGTTGCCATGTCGTATTCACTTGAGATAACGCTGGCAGTCTGAGTGCCATGATCGGGTAGTGGTGGTTGGGAGGGCAAGAAGTCTTTGTAAGCTACCAACTTAGTGTTTATGCCTGGAGTATTTAGAGCAATGCCTGAATCCAAGACAGCTACCTTAACACCAGCTCCTCTAATGCCAAGTTCGGCAACTTTATCTACTGTTATTGCTTTAGTTGTCCACTCATTATGCTCAGCTAGCGTTCCATACTCAGGCAGGTAGAAACTATCTTCAGCTGAAGCAGCAGTCGCGATAGAGCTACCAATAGATCCTGTAATAAGTAGAGCAACTAACAAGAATTGCTTTTTCATGAAAGATTTCTAGTTACTAATGTTTCCACCATGATCTTGGCAGCTGAAATCATTACCTCAAGATCCATGGTGAATAGTCCTGGGAAATCTTCCTCTTGTCCAGTCATCAGAGGAACATGGACGAAACCCGAGACTTTACCTTTTCCCTCTAGTGCTCTTTGCATCTCATAAAAAATGTGATTACAAACAAAAGCACCAGCAGTGAGAGACGCTACTGCTGGAATACCTTTTTCCTTAAGAGCCGAGACAAGTTCAGTTACTGGCAAAGTGCTATCGAAAGCAGTAGGGGAATCACGGCCAATCTTTTGGTTGACTCTTTTTTCTCCACCATTGTCCGCAATTGCAGCATCATTCAGATTCACAGCAAAGCGTTCAGGGGTGATGCTGATTCGGCCCTCCGCTTGCCCGAAGCAGATAATGACATCTGGATCTTGCTCCTGAATAAGTGAAAGTAGCGTTGAAGCAGACTCTTTGTAGGCAACAGGAAGAACTGCGGTTGTTATCAAAGCTCTTTCAACAGAATTGGGCTCCACTCGATTCACGAGCTCTCCGCTTGGATTTAGCCGAGCATTGTTGAAAGGCTCGAATCCTGTGAGCAAAACCTTGAGCATGCCCCTAAGTCTAACTATCTATAACACTTTCGCATCAGGTGCATTTTGCAGGGGAATTCAATTGCCTGGCCTGACTAGGCTTTTGGAATGCTAAATACATCTATGCCCCTTGGCTTTGTCCGCATCCTGATGGCGTTAGCCCTATTCGGAAGCGTGTTCTGGCAAATCAGCGACCGCGTCGCTCATAACCTATTCCGTCCGACCGAATACTTTACGTTCTTCACCATTACTTCTAGCCTGCTAGCTGGAGTTGCCTTAACTGTTGCAGGCCTCAGAGCCTTGCGTAATCAGCCAGAGACCAAGTTCTTGACCCTGTTCCGCCTGACCATGGCGGCCTCTATGGTTATCGTCGGCGTTATCTATAACGCATTGCTCGCTGACGCTCCATTAGACGAAAGGGATCTTGGTTACGAATGGCCGGAATTGCCAAACCAAATTCTTCACACCTGGATGCCGATCTTCATCTTCCTCGAATGGCTGATTGTTAGAACAGCTGTGCCGCTGAAACTGAAGTCCGTGTTTTGGGTTCTTGTGTACCCATTCAGCTGGTTGGCTTTCGCAATCGTACGAGGATTAGTCACTAACTGGTACCCGTACTGGTTCTTAAACCCTAACGACGAGGGTGGCATACCTCAGATGATTCAATGGATTCTGACAATTGCTGTCTTCTTTGTGGTACTGGCCGTTGTTCTAATGCCTGCCCAGAAGGCACTTGCCAAAATCGGTAAGTAAGCCTTTTCTACTGGCTTAGCCTTGTTACATGATCAACTTTTCAGATCCAGCGTTTGTTGAAAACCCGTACCCTGCTCTCAAAGAGCTGAGACAAGCTGGCAAACCTGTCTGGCATGAAGAAACAGGCATGTTCCTCGCTGCTAGATACAACGATGCAAACGCTGTTCTTAGAACCAAGACTTTAGGTCGAATCTTCACACCTAAAGAACCAGAGAGCCAGTGGAATGAATTCAACTGGCTGCACTCAGATAGCCTCCTTGATTCAGAACCCCCAAAGCACACTCGCCTACGTTCTCTAGTGGGAAAAGCCTTCTCAAGATCAAGAATCGAAGGCTTAAGGCCTGAGGTTGAGCGAATTGCCAACCTTCTTCTAGATGAAGCTGAAAGCAAGTTGGCTAAATCAGGGAAGTTTGACCTTATTGCTGATTATGCGGAACCTCTTCCGGTGAAGGTAATTGCTGCTCTACTAGGGTTCCCCGATGAGGATGAGCATTTACTAAGGCCTTGGTCTCAGTCGATAGTAAAGATGTATGAGGTTAATCCATCTCTTGAGGCTCAAGTCGAAGCTCAGCAGGCTGCTCACGAGTTTGCTGAATATGTCAGAGATCTGATGAACAAACGTAAAGCTCAGCCAGGCGAAGATCTCATTAGTGAACTAGCAACAGTCGAAGAAGCTGGCGAGAAACTCAACGCCCAGGAACTTATCGCAACCTGTGTGCTTCTTCTAAATGCTGGTCATGAGGCAAGCGTTAATGGCTTTGGTAATGGCATGGTTGCTGCCTTCGAACGACCAGAGCAGTTAGAACTGCTTCGCAAGAACCCAAGAGGAGTTGCTGATACAGCAATTGAGGAGTTCCTTAGGTTCGATGCTCCTCTTCACCTATTTGAAAGAACCGCTACCGCTGACACAGAGATCGGTGGAGTTATGGTCAAGACAGGTCAGAAGATTGCCTCACTCTTAGGCTCAGCCAATAGAGATGAAACGGTCTTTGACCGAGCAGACGAGCTTGACCTCACTAGGGGACAGAACCCTCACATCGGTTTTGGAGCTGGTATTCACTTCTGTTTAGGGGCTCCGCTATCTCGAATTGAGATGAGCGCTTCACTCCCACTACTTTTTGAGCGTTTTCCTGATCTTTTACTCGCCGAAGAGCCAAAAAGAAGGCCTACTTTCGTCCTGAGAGGGTACGAAAGCGTCTTTGTGGCCTAGAAACTAGCGGTTTCTAGCGGTTTTTAGTCTGTGTTTTACCTGTATAACAAATACATAAACACGACGCTCAAGGCGTATTTCTAATGAATTTACAGGGGTAGCCTTGTAAAAGCAACAAAGTCGGGCTCTATTTTTTGCCCGATTAACTTATCGAAAGGCAAAAAATGGAGAATGTTGGAGTTCTTTCCTTCTCACTAACTGGCTATGAATTTAGCGCAGTGTACAACATGCTTTCACTTGGTATCGCAAGCATGCTCTTCACATCCATCTTCCTATGGGTAGCAAGAGACCGCGTACTACCTAAGTACCGAATGGCAGTTATGGTTTCAGCAACAGTTACATCTATCGCTGCTTACCACTACTTCCGCATGTTCGATTCATTCAACCACGGTTACGGAATCAACGACTCATCTAAGGCAGCTGCAGCTACTGGCGCAGACATGCTCAACTTCGGTGCAGCTAACTACAACGTTGGCTACCGTTACATTGACTGGTTCCTAACTGTTCCACTACTACTAGTAGAGCTAGTTGCAGTTCTAGGTCTTGCAAAGGCTGTTTCTTCATCACTTCTAAAGCGTCTAGTCCCAGCTGCAGCAGCGATGATCGTTCTTGGTTACCCTGGAGACGCTGGCATCAGCATCTTGGGTATCGAGGGTACAGGATTTGCAAGCGAGGCAGCTATCTGGGGTCTTCTATCAACAATTCCATTCCTATACATCATGTATGTACTATGGTTCGAAATGAAGAAGAGCCTAGAGACTCAGTCAGCTAGAGTTCGCAGTCTGTTCCAGACACTACGCGTTCTTCTAATCGCTACCTGGGGTGTCTACCCAATCACATTCATCCTTGCGATGACCAGCACAGGTGAAACATCAGGTGCTGAAGTTGTATCACGCGAAATCGGATACAGCATTGCTGACATTCTTGCTAAGTGTCTATTCGGCCTATTGATCTTCGCAATCGCGAGAATCAAGTCTGCTGAAGAGAGCAAAGAGCACGCAGCAGCAGAAGGTCACTAGTTACAACTAGTTCCTAAACTTTAGGAGCCACCCGAAAGGGTGGCTCCTTTTGTTTTAAGCCTTCAAGCTTAGTTTGCTAGGAGATCTTGCACGCTAGGGAACTCTACGTTGACTCCGACCAGCGCACAGCGCACACCGATTTGGGTAGCTGCTGTAGTTAGATCTCCTGCTCCGATTGGGTCTTCCTTCAGGGCATTTGTGGCTTTGTTGAGAAGGTCTTGAAAGTCTTCTGGGGCACTGGAGGTCACCTGGGTTTCGATGTTTGAAGCTAAAGCCTGAACATCAAAGCCTCCAGTTGGAAGTGATGCAGCCTTGTCAGTAAATACAGCGCTAAGTGCTTCACAAGGAGCCTGATCAGCTTCAGAAGGAAGAGAGAAAGAACATCCTGTCAGGAGTAGTGTGCTGGCGGCTAGTACTGAAATAGGTAGGAAGGTCTTCATCTGCTTCTTTCTGTCTTGGTCATGTAGGCATTTCCAGAGTACCCAGTTGGATTTTGATACACCGCCGCTTTCAGCCAGCGCTTAGAGCTCTCTCAAGAAACTTTCAGGTAACTAGTAAGTGATTGCTACTTCACTTCCAAGAGCCTCTTTGACCATTGGGATTACCTCTGTTGCATAGAGTTTGATAGATCTAAGCATCTGAGTTTGAGGCATTGGACCGGTTGAGAACTTGAGGTCAAAGCGGTTAGCTCCTGTTGATCTCAGCGCATGAATGATCTTGTTAGCCACAGTCTCAGGAGACCCTACGTAGAGTGAACCATTCTGGACTTCATTATCGAAGTGGTCATATGTCATAGCCCCCCAACCTCTCTCCTGACCAATACGTCCGAAGGATGCCTGGTACTGAGGCCACATCTCTTTAGCTGCTTGTTCATCTGAATCAGAGATGTGTCCTGGAGAGTGAATTCCGATAGGTAACTGAGGTTTAC
>JBIJAF010000040.1:0-3865 GCA_044345905.1 Rhodoluna sp. | reverse complement strand
TGCGTTTTGTTATAGCCACAGTGCTCCTAATAGCCTCAGGTATCAGCGTTTTACTGGGCTTTGCTATACGTGAGCCATTTGCCGAAAGCACAGGCCACAGGGTCGAATTCGAGGTTCCGAAAGCCTATTCATACGTCCTAATCCCTAACAGCACCCTGACTTCCTTTGAAGGGGAGGTTTCAATTGAAGCTAGCGGTAAGGACGAGATTTTCTATGCGGATGCTCGCGAGAGAGACATACAGGACTGGATCGGAACCTCTAACTACTCACGACTTAACCTCAATCAGAAGACCTTTGAACCTGATGTGAGCACAGTAACCTCAGGTGGCCTTGATGCAGACCCAGCAGGGAGCGACATGTGGCGAAGCCAGCTAACTGTGAAGAACAAGCTACTGAACGTAGTAACCATGTTTGATGACACTGCTGTTCTATTGGCAAGCCACGGACTCAGCAGAGCTCCAGAAAAGATTGCAGTTATCTGGGATTCAAAGCCATTGATTAATTGGCCCCAGGTTCTAGTAATCGGTGGATTTGTTTTGCTCCTAGCAGCACTGATCATGAACTACGTGGCGTTCCGCCACATTAGAAAACTTCGTGGGCCTAGAAGAAGAATCCCTAAGTCACCTACCGGCCCTAGATATCGCCGCAAGATTCAGCAGAACGTTCCGGTTCGAGGCAGAAGAGCACTAGGCAAATCAAATAGAAGAAGATTTATGGCAGCACCGGTAGCCGTAGTATCGCTATCTCTATTAGCTGGCTGTTCCTCTCCAACTGCTGAAGTTGAGAAACCCAAGTATGAGTCAGTAAATGTTGTTGTCACCGAAGCTCAACTTCAGAGAATCATCGCTGATGTTGCCACCAGAGTTAAAGATGCAGATGCTAGTAGAGATGACAAGGCCTTAGTTGAGAGAGTGGCAGGCTCAGCTCTGCAGATCAGAAGAGTTCAGTATTTACTTCAGTCAAAGAGCAACAAGATTCCTAAGCTTCCTGCAATTGTTGCTAACCCAATAACTGTTGCTCTTCCTATGGAATTACCTGCACCTGAACTTGGCTGGCAACCTAGAACACTCATGGTTGTGACAAAGTCTGAATCTAAAACAAGTGCTCCTCAAATGCTTGTGTTGCAGCAGAATAGCCCAAGAGAGAACTACAAGCTCTGGTATCTCATTGACTTGCTACCTGATGAAAACTTCCCTAACGTAGCCGCTCAAGCCGTAGGAGCACTTCCGGTTGCTAAAGATGACTCCTTCCTGGTAACACCTCTAAAGAGCATTCCATTTAAATATGGAGACACACTAAACAAGGGTCTTGACAGTAAGTTCGCACCTGAATTTGAATTGGACTCGGACGAGTTCTATGCAGAACTATCTGAATCTCAGATTCAACAGAAGAATGAAGTTGAAAAAGTAGGCTCAAAGATTAAGTTCCAGCACTCTTTAGGCAGCCAAAACATACTCGGTCTGCAAACAGTTGAACGTGGTGGATTGATTGCACTAACCATGAACGACACTTCAACCATCACACCAAAGGCTCAAGGAGCTGCGGTATCTGTGAAGGCACTAGATCAGAAACTTCTTCTAGGTTCACTTGGAAGTTCAACTGGCCTAAAAATTGTTTATAGCAACATGCTGCTCTTCTATGTTCCTGAATCAGGATCAGACGAAAAGATTCGACTTGTTGGTGCATCTCAAGGGTTACTAAGCGTTCGGTCAATAAATTGAGCGATATGAATTCGCAGATGCGCGGTGGAGTTGATTTATCTTCTCTGGCTAACAAAGTTGTCCAAGAAAAGCTTGCAAACACCAGCACAGTTCAAGTGGATCAGGGTAGAAGAGTCAAAGTTCCAGCATTTGCTGTTGACCTGAACGAAGGCAACCTAAAACCAATCATTGAGATCTCTTCAATAGTTGCTGTCGTAGTTTCCTTTTTCAACCCAGATAATGCTGAAAGCATGACGCTAACTGGGAAACTAGAAAAGCTAGCCAACTCCTCAGATGGCAAGTGGTTACTAGCCAAAGTAGACATTAAATCCAATGCCAAGATTGCTGAAGCCTTCGGAGTAGACCTTCCTGCAACTGTTGCAGTAATCCTCGGTGGTGAACCAAAGCCGCTATTCCAAGGCGACCAGATTGAGTCTTCTCTGGTTGATTTCATCGGCAAACTAGTTGATGTGGCTGCTTCTCAAGGCCTTAATGGAACCCTAGAAGTCGATGGTCCTGAGCCAACAGAAACAGAACCTCAGCTATCTGCATCAGAGCAAGCTGCACTAGATGCCATGGATCAGGGTGACTTTGGGGCAGCTGTCAAGATTTACGAAGAAGAGCTAAAGCAGAATCCTGGCAATGAAGAATTAGTTGCCCGTCTAGCTCAGGTCAAACTTGTTGAGAGAACTTACAGCGGAGACATGGAGAAGGAACTCTCCACTGAACCAAAGAGTGTTGCTGAAGCAATGCGTAAAGCAGACTTCCAGTTAGCAGTTGGGCAATCTGAAGAAGCATTTGAGCTTTTACTTGCCTGGTTTGATAAAGCCAACTCGGAGGAGAGGGCTGCACTATCTTCACTCTTCCTAGAACTATTCAATGCTGTTGGTAAATCGCACCCGGCTGTAGTTGAAGCTCGTAAGTTGCTTGCAGTTAAGTTGTTCTAGTCATGACTGTTTATCTTGACTATGCAGCAACAGCACCACTTCGTAAAGAAGTGTTTGAGTGCTACGCAGAACATCTGCAGAACCTAGGTAACCCTTCTTCTGTGCACAGTACAGGTCAAAGAGTTCGTAGAGCTTTAGAAGAAGCTAGAGAGTCTGTAGCAAGGTCAGTTGACTGCAATAGAAGTGAAGTTATCTTTACCGCTGGTGGAACTGAGAGCGACAACCTAGCTATCAAGGGCATCTACTGGCAAAGAAATAGTGATGTCCCTGTTCGACCTTTGATAGTTTCTTCCGGAACAGAGCATCACGCCTCTATTGATCCAATGGAGTGGTTACAAAACCATGATGGAGCTGAGATTGTTTGGCTACCTGTCGATTACCAAGGAATCATTGACTTTGATTTCTTCGAGAAGTTCCTAGAAGAAAACCACAAACGAGTTGCACTTGTGAACTTGATGTGGGCAAACAACGAAACTGGTGTTGTAACCGATCTACCAAAGGTTGTTGCAATAGCTAAGAAGTATGACATTCCAGTTCACTCAGACGCTATCGCTGCATTCGGTCACATCCCAGTAAGTTTTGCTGACTCCGGTCTAAACACCATGAGCATCTCTGCTCACAAGGTTGGCGGTCCAGTTGGAGCAGGTGCACTAATTGTTTCTAGAAGCACAAAACTTGTTTCCATCATTCACGGTGGCGGACAAGAGCGAGGCATGAGATCAGGAACTATGAATGCTCCAGTTGCTAAAGCCTTTGCTTTAGCAGCAGAGCTAGCTGTTGCAGAACTAGAAACAGAAACTAAAAGACTCTCTGCTCTACGTGACCGTTTAGTTCAAGGTGTGTTGGCACTTTCCCCACTTGCTCACCACACAGCATCTGAATCAAAGCGTATGCCACACAATGCACACTTCACCTTTGAGGGATGTTCAGGTGATTCATTGTTATTCCTTTTGGATCAACAAGGTGTTTGTGTTTCTGTTGGTTCTGCTTGTCAGGCTGGAGTCAATGGTCCATCTCACGTTCTTGTAGCTATGGGTAGAACAGAGCGAGAAGCACTCGGTTGTATTCGCATGACTCTAGGTAAAGACAGCACTGATGCTGACATTGATGCAGTGTTAGCTGCATTACCTAAGGCACTTGATGGTGCTGCCCGTGCGGGACTTACGAGTTAAGAGAGAATTAGGTCATGAAGGTATTAGCAGCAATGAGTGGTGGCGT
>JBIJAF010000026.1:0-14175 GCA_044345905.1 Rhodoluna sp. | reverse complement strand
TCAGCTTTGTAAGAAACACGGTCGCGGGTTACTCCTGGCTTATCTTCAACAACAGCTTCACGTCGTCCGATAATTCTGTTCACAAGAGCAGACTTACCGACATTTGGTCTACCAACAATAGCTAGTATTGGTAGAGCAGGAAGTAATACTGGAACGCCTTCAGCTGCTCCAATTTGTTCAAGTACTTCAATGTCTTCTTCGTCTAGCTCATAGTCAGCAAGACCGGCACGAAGCGCATTGACTCTCGCCTCTTCCTCATCGGTTGTGATTGAGTTCAGACGCTCAATGAACGCAGGGTCTAGCCCCTCTTCATGAAACTCTTGTTCGTCCATCTTTGCCTCTTACTAGTTATTGACCGAAAGAGCAGTAATAGCTCTAACAGTCTGATCAAAATCAAGATCCGTGGAATCTACCAGCATTACTCCTGGGGCAGGCACGAGAAAATCAACTACTTTAGAGTCGTTTTGGTCGCGTTTAGTAACTTGATCGGCAACTACGGTGCCTTCTGGAAGTTCAGCGGAACGTCTTCCTAGTCTAACTTCTTCACTAGCAGTTAGCAGAATACGAGTTTTTGCCTCAGGGAAGACCTTTGTGGTGATATCTCGGCCTTCAACGATGACTCCAGCTAGGCCTGAGTGCTCAACTAGAGACCTGGTTAGGTTCAACATGTACTGGCGAACCTGAGGTAAAACTGCAAAATGGCTTACCCCTTCGCCTACTTGAGATGTTCTAATTTCGTAGGTGACATCCTTTTCGCCTACTTTTACCCAGTAATCCAATGGATCTAGCGAAATCGAGTAGTCAAAGTTAGCCGCAATCTCTTCTGCTGTTGCATCAGCCACCAATAAGCCAAGGTTCTGAACAGCATAGGTCAGAGCCCTATAGGCAGCTCCTGTATCAAGGTAGCCGTAGCCAAGTTGCTTGGCACATGCCTTACTAACACTTGATTTGCCGGAACCTGCTGGTCCATCGATTGCAATGATATGCATTTAGCCTGCTAACCGCCAGCCATTTACTTTCAAAGTCTCAATGAGTTTTGGTTCAACTGCAGGCAAGACTGATAGTTCAACTAGTCCGACTTGAGCACCTGTTGCGTGATCTAGTTTCAAGTCTTCGATGTTGACATCTGCATCGCCAATTTCATTCAGTAATCTAGCTAGCTCCCCAGGCTTGTCATCAATCATCACTACAACTTGTGAGTATGAAGTGTTTCTAGAACCATGCTTACCTGGAAGTCTTGAGATTCCCTGGTTTCCTCTTTCAAGAACGTTACCAATCCTGGCAAGAGATCCTGAACCTGAAACATCTTCTAATGCCTTAACGACTTGACCTAAGTCTTCTTGGAAAGCCTTCAAAACTGGGATGAGTTGATCCGCATTCATGGAAAGAATCTGTAGCCATAGCTTTGGATCGCTTGCTGCAATTCGAGTTGTGTCTCTAACTCCTTGACCAGCTAAAGCTAAATCAAAATCATCTGCTCCGACCAATCTAGAAGCTAAAAGGCTTGAAACAACTTGAGGAGCATGAGAGATAAGTGCGACAGCCCTGTCGTGTTCCTTTGCTGTTAGACGCAAGGTGGTAGCACCAAGATCTAGTGCTAACTTTTCAACCACATCAACTGCTTCTGTGTTTGTGTTTGGCTCAACTGCAATAACCCAAGGTCTACCTGTGAAAAGGTCTGGTCTTCCTGAAAGAGCTCCGCCCTTTTCTCGACCGGCCATTGGGTGAGATCCAACGTATCTTGATGTGTCAGCTGCAGAAGCAACTAATTCTTGAAGGATGGCCTCTTTGACGCTAGCAACATCAGTCACAACTGCATTTGGAAATCTGTTAAGAGCAGAGACGATAGTTGCTGCCGTTACATCAGGTGGAACACAAACTACGACTACCGCTACATCATCACTTGCTTCTAGATTTCTTCCAGCTCCGAAATCAATTGCAAGTGATTGAACCGCGGGAGATGAATCTTCTAGGGAAACATCAACATTTAGTTTGCGAAGAGACAGGCCAATGCTGGTGCCTAGTAGCCCAGCACCAATTACATGTATTTGACCTTTGGTGCGAGCACTCACTGAGCTATGTCCAATCTAAGAGCTGCTGCACCTCTTAGGTAAATGTGCTGAATTTCAGATCTTGGAATATCACAATCAGCGTTGATCATCACTCGAACGACCCTTGGCATTGAGCCTTTGACATTCATTTCCACAAAACACATGAGAGGAACATCACCGATGCCGAGTTCTCTTGCCGCTAGGGCTGGGAACTCGCTTGTGATATCCGGTGTTGCTGTGAAAAGAATTGAGATTAACTGATCGGTGTGTAGGTTATTGGCATGCATCATCTTAGTGATGAGTTCTGCGGTGAGCCTTAGTAGATGCTCACGGTCATCAGAATCTAGTTGGATTGCTCCGCGGATTGCTCTAAACGCCACTTCTTCGTCCTTTCGGCTTAGCTTTAACTGATTGCCCGCCTTTGGACCTTGGTCTAGGTGCTCTCTGCTGTTTGCCTTCTGCAGATTTTAGAAGAGCTCCAACTTCAACTTTACTTAGCAGTCTGGTTTGCCCTGGCTTTAGTGGACCTAAATGCACAGGACCAAACTGTCTGCGGACTAGGTCTTTGACTGGATGACCGATAGCTTCAAACATTCTTCTAACAACTCGGTTTTTACCTGAGTGAATAACAATCTCAATAAGTGATTCAAATGGGTTTGAATCAATAAGTGTTGCTTTGTCAGCATTCATCATGCCGTCTTCAAGTTCGATGCCTGTTGTTAGCTTGTTGATTTCTTGAGCTGTGACTGTGCCTTCTACTTTTGCAACATAAGTCTTAGTAACACCAAACTTAGGATGAGCAAGCATGTTAGCTAGTTCACCGTCGTTAGTAAGAATCAAAAGTCCTGAGGTATCAGCGTCTAGTCTGCCCACGTTATAGATGCGGTCAGAGCGAAGAGCATATTGACTTAGGTCAGGTCTTCCAAACTCATCAGCCATTGAAGATATGACGCCAATTGGCTTGTTCAAAGCCATGTATACACGTGATGCATCCAGCTGAATTGGAGTTCCTCGAACAGAAACCTTGTCCACCTCTGGATCAATACGGCTACCAAGTTCTTTAACTACCTTGCCGTTTACCTTTACAGCTCCGGATGTAATGAGCTCTTCGCTGGCACGCCTTGAAGCGACTCCTGCGTTAGCAAGCACTTTTTGAAGTCTTACGCCTTCATTTGATTCGGTCATTATTACTTACTAACTGAGATGTCGGAACCTAGTTCAGAGTTTGCATCTGGCAGGTAAGGGCTAATCAATGGAAGATCTTCCAAAGCATTGATTCCTAGTGTTTCTAGGAAGGTAGGGGTTGTTCCATAGTTGATGGCCCCTGTTTCACTATCTGTGAATAGTTCTGTGATTAGACCCCTACTTAGAAGAGTTCTGACAACGCTGTCAACGTTTACTCCACGAATAGATGCAATCTGTCCACGAGCAATTGGTTGACGATATGCAATCACAGCAAGTGTTTCTAGAGCTGCTTGTGAGAGCTTGGTTGGGTTTTCGTTAGAGATGAATTCGCGAACAGCCCATTCGTAATCTTCACGAACAAACACTCTCCAGCCTCCACCAACTTCACGAATCTCAAATCCTCTTGGACGGCTTCCGTTTACTCCATCAAAATCATCTCTAACCGCTAGAACAGCTTGCTTGATGTCTGGAACTGGAGTATCTAGAGAAGTTGCTAGGTGCACTAGTGAAAGTGGAACTTCAGCAACCATGAGGATAGCTTCGATTGCCCCTTGAAGTGATTCAGGGTTGATTGGCTCATTGATTGCTAGGGATTCACGAGGGTCCTGTGACACAGCACTCTCTTGCTCAGCTGTAGCCTCACTCTCCTGAGTCTCTACTTCTGGTTGCTCATCATGAGTCATAATCTGCTCCTAGTGCTGATAGTTGTGTTTCATCAAAATCATCTGCTTGCCAAGTGATCTGAAGTGGACCTAGAGATTCGCTTTGTTCAAAAGCAACGGCACCCAGACGGTAAAGCTCCAGGATGGAAAGGAATCTTGCAACAAGCACGGCTCTATCTCTAACAGAGGCAATCAATTCGCGGAAGGTAAGTGTGGTCGCTGATCTAAGAAGAGAAACTACCTCTGCTGCTTGCTCTCTAATTGAAATTCTTGACGCGTGCAGGTGAGTGAGTCCAACAAGTGGAATTTCTCTAGGTGCCATTGTCTCTTCTGCAAGACGTGCAAAGTCTTCAGGAGTTAGAGTCCATACCAGTTCGGGTAATTTCTGCTTGAATCTTTCTTCAAGACGAACTGAACGATAAATGCGTCTTGATTCTTGCGTGATAGCGGTTTGGAACCAAACAGAGATGTCCTTGAAGGCGCGGTACTGCAATAGACGAGCAAACAAGAGGTCTCTTGCCTCAAGAAGGGCAACATCTTCAGGGTCAACTACCTCTCCCTTAGGCAGTAGTTCCGCAATCTTTAGATCTAGAAGAGTCGCAGCTACTACTAGGAATTCGCTAGCCTCATCAAGCTGATCAATTTCCTCAAGAGTTCTTACGTAGGCGATGAAATCATTGGTTACTTGACTAAGAGAAATAGAGGTTAGGTCTAGCTGGTGCTTTGAAACTAAAGAAAGAAGTAAATCAAACGGGCCTTCAAAGTTACCTATGTTTAGTGAGAAACCGCTTGAACTAGATTCGTCTACCTCACTATGGAGCGCAGCCACGTTCAACCATCTCTCTTGCTAATGCACGGTAAAGTTCTGCTGCTTCTGATGAAGGTGCCGACTGAGTAACTGGACGACCAGCCTCTGATGAATCTTTGAACTTAACGGTGTGCTTGATTACAGTTCTGAATACTGTGTCATCGTAGTCTTCATAAAGTTGGTTCAACATGTTTCTTGAGTGCAATGTTCTTGAGTCATACATGGTTGCCAAGATGCCATCAATCTTGAGACCTTCATTCAATCTCTCTTTGACTAGATCTACTGTGTGATTGATTAGAAGTTCTAATCCTTTAAGTGCAAAGTAGTCACAGGCAACAGGAATCATTACACCGTGAGCTGCAGTTAGTGCATTAACTGTCAAAAGACCAAGTGATGGTTGGCAGTCAATCATGATTACGTCGTAGTCGCCAAGTATTGGGCGAAGAACTCCAGCCAAGATTCTCTCTCGACCAGGTTCAGCTACTAGTTGGATTTCAGCAGCGGATAGTTGAATGTTTGCAGGAATTAGATCTAATCCTGGAACTGAAGTGCTAACGATTACATCTTTGGCATTAAGTCTTCTATCCAGCATCAAGTCATAGACAGTCTTTACATCTTCGTTGACAACACCTAGTCCTCTTGAAAGAGCACCTTGAGGATCAAAATCAACTAGAAGAACTTTGCGACCATACTCAGCAAGAGCAGCAGCTGTGTTAATGGTTGTTGTTGTTTTACCAACGCCACCTTTTTGATTACAGAGGGCGATGATTCTCGCTGGGCCGTGACTAGTTAGTCTCTTGGGAATTGGAAACCGTCCGTCGGTGTTTTTACCTGACATTTGTCTAGTTTCCTCTCTGGCTTCACAGCAGTAAGTCCTTGATTTCTAAGCCAACCAAGTCTGTATCTTTACCCCTAAATACTACCGCTGCGCTCGGGGGTGGCTGCTCGCATAGATCTCTCTCAGTGCGTCTACGGTCACCAAAGTGTAGATCTGGGTGGTCGTCACAGAGGCATGGCCCAAAAGCTCTTGGACCACCCGAACATCCGCCCCTCCTTCTAGGAGATGTGTGGCGAAAGAGTGCCTAAAAGTATGTGGCGAGACCTCTACCTCGAGCTTTGCTGCCAGGGCTGAATTACTGATTATCTGCCAGATGCTCTGCCTGGAAAGCCTGGAACCTCGCTGGTTCAGAAACAGGGCTGGGGTTCCCCGAGACAGAGTCGCAAGCGTCGGCCGCACTCTTACAAGATAGGCAGCTACTGCTGCTTGGGCGTATTTTCCGACTGGAACAATTCTTTCCTTTGAACCTTTACCGAACAGCCTCACAATTTCAGGGTCAATTAGATCATCCAGGTCCATGTTCACAATCTCGGAAACTCGGGCCCCGGTTGCATAAAGAAGTTCAAGGATGGCTCTATCTCTCACCCGAATGATATCTCCTGCCCCAGCAACATCATCTGGCTCAGGGCCAGCTGCTCTTAGAAGACTTTCAATCTCTTGGATTGAGATTGCCTTAGGCAATCTTTTCGGTGCTTTAGGTGGTTTCACCGCAGCGGATACATCGTTGTCGGATATTCCTTCAAAGAGCATGAACTTATGGAAGCCTCTTACTGCAGCCAAGATTCTTGCAACTGATGTGGCGACCAATCCTTTTTCAGAAACTAGAGCTTGGGCAAAGTTTCTAACCACTATTTCGGTTATCTCTGCTGAATCAGTGATGCCTATTTTTTCAAGAGCTTCTAGATACTTACCCAAATCTCGCTTATAGGCAAGAAGGGTGTTTTTCGCCATGCCACGTTCGATGGTCAGATGGCGAAGATAGCCATCAACGCTTCTCTGTAGGCTAGCCAACTTTAGTCTGCTTTATTACTGAACAAACGTCCTGCTAGTGCAGCCTTGATTAGTCCATGGAACAGTGGGTGAGCTTTTGTAGGTCTAGATAGGAACTCAGGGTGAGCCTGAGTAGAGACATAGTAAGGATGAACTTCTCTTGGAAGTTCAACAAACTCAACTAGGTTTCCATCAGGTGAAGTTCCAGAGAAGACCAATCCAGCACCAGCTATTTGATCTCTGAAGCTGTTGTTAACTTCATAACGGTGGCGGTGACGTTCGTGAACTGTTGTCTTGCCATACGTTTCAGCAATAACACTTCCCTCTTTAAGCTTTGCTTCAAAGAGACCTAGACGCATAGTTGCTCCCATGTCTCCTGAAGCAAGGATGTCTACCTGCTCAGCCATTGTTGCAATAACTGGATACTTGGTGTCTGATTCAAACTCAGTTGAAGAAGCACCTTCAAGACCAACAACGTTTCTTGCATACTCAATGACCATGCATTGCAAACCAAGACATAGTCCTAGAGTTGGGATGCCATTTTCTCTAGCAAACTTCAAAGCCCCTAGTTTGCCTTCGATACCTCTTACTCCGAAACCACCAGGAACACAGATGGCATCCACATCGCTTAGGTGAGCTCTCGCTCCATCTTCAGTGTCACAGAGATCGCTAGCAACCCACTTGATGTTTACCTTGACCTGCTCAGCAAAACCTCCGGCACGAAGTGCTTCGGTAACTGAAAGGTAGGCATCTGGAAGATCAATGTACTTTCCAACAAGAGCAACGTTGACTTCAGTAAGTGGTTCATGAACAGCCTTTAGGACGCTACTCCATCTAGTCCAATCAACCTCATTAGCAGTTAGCCCTAGGTGGTTGATGATGTATGAATCAAGTCCTTCGTCGTGAACAACGCTAGGGATGTCGTAGATGCTGTTGGCATCTGCTGCGTTGATAACTGCCTTTAGCTCAACGTCACACATCAAAGCAATCTTCTTCTTGATTGCATCCCCAATAGGTCTATCACTGCGGCAAACAATTGCATCTGGCTGAATACCAGTTGAGCGAAGGGTTGCAACAGAGTGCTGAGTTGGCTTGGTCTTTAGTTCACCGCTTGGTGCTAGGTAAGGAACAAGGGATACGTGAACGAAGAAGACTTTATCTCGTCCAAGTTCATGTCTTACCTGACGGGCTGCTTCAATAAATGGAAGTGATTCGATGTCACCAACGGTTCCACCGATCTCAGTGATGATTACATCAGGAGCTGGATCTTCAAAAGCTTGAAGACGCATTCTTCTCTTGATCTCATCGGTGATATGTGGGATGACCTGAACGGTATCGCCTAGGTAGCCACCAGCTCTCTCCTTGCGGATAACTTCGCTATAAATCTGACCGGTTGTAACGTTGGCAGATTGTGAGAGGTTGATGTCTAGGAAACGTTCGTAGTGACCGATATCAAGGTCTGTCTCAGCTCCATCATCGGTTACGAATACTTCACCGTGCTGGAAAGGGTTCATGGTGCCTGGGTCCACGTTTAGGTAAGGGTCTAGTTTCTGCATAACAACAGAAAGTCCACGGGCTCTAAGTAAGTTCCCCAAACTGGCGGCCGTAAGGCCCTTGCCTAGTGAGGAAGCAACCCCACCGGTCACAAATATGTGTCTTGATTTACCAGAATCCATCGCATCAGCCATGGAATTTAACATTAGCAGGTGCTCTGGCAAGCCTCCAACTTTGACTTACTAGACATGCCGAATGGAATTAAAAGTTATCTCGAATTACGAATTCTTGGCGAGCTCTAAAAGCTCAAGGGCTGCAGATTGGGCAGTCTCCGAGTCAGACAATCCAGATAGCATCCTTGCTAGTTCCTCTGCTTTGGCTGATTGATCCAAAACCCTCACATCACTTGCGGTAAACATCGCATCCGAGGTCTTGATAATCGCCAGGTGCTGGTCAGCAAAAGCCGCTACCTGAGCCAAGTGGGTGACCACAATCACCTGAGCATTCTTGGCCAACTTAGCTAAGCGACGGCCAACCTCGATTGCAGCAGCACCACCTACCCCAGCATCAACCTCATCAAAGATAAAGGTCGGTGCACTATCGGATTCAGCAAGGATGACTTCAAGAGCCAGCATGATTCGGCTTAGTTCACCACCCGAAGCTCCTTTACCAATAGGTCTAGGCTCAGCCCCTGCATAAGACTCAAGCAAGAAACTGACATTGTCTAAACCTGTTGCTGAGAGGGTTTCTGTCGCTTCAATTTCAACATGAAGTTTTGAACCAGACATCGCAAGTGCGACTAGCTCACTGGTAACTCTCTCACCAAGTTGCTTAGCGGCAGCTTCTCGGCTCTTTGATATCTCTTGAGCAAATTTCCTTGCGCGAGATTCTAAGTCCGCGACTCGAGTGGTTAGTTCTTCAACACGTTCGGTTGAGCTGTCAAGATCTAGAAGTCTCTGGCTTGATGTCTTTTCATACTCAAGAAGATCTTCGATGGTTGGACCGAATCTGCGAAGAGCAGATGTGATTTCGCTTCTACGAGATTGAATTTCATCCAAGCTCATTGAGCTCTCTGATTCAAGTGATGATAGATAACTTGCCAATTCAACTGCAACATCATTTAGGTTCTCAATGACTTCACTCAGCTTTGATGCTGTTTGCTCTAGGGAAGAATCGTGGGTGGACGCGTTCTCAATTGCTTTGCGTGCCTTGCCAACTAATCCAACAGCATCTACCCCATCGAAAGAATCTGACAGCAATGCTTCGTGAGCCAAGCCAACTGATGCTCTCAAATCTTCGGTATGAGTCAGTCGCTTGGCCAGATCCGCTAGCTCAACATCTTCATTTGGCTTGATTGCCAACTTGGCCAAGAGTTCAAGAGCTTCGGTAAGTTCCTCTATCTGGGATGCTCTAGTGGAATCACTTTTTAGAACTTCATCCAGCTGGGCTTTAGCAGAACGCCAAGAGTTGTAGCTCTCAAGATACACAGCAATTAGTTCTTGATGTTTACTCCCAGCAAACCTATCCAGAGCAACTCTCTGAGCAACTGGAGATTTCAATCTGATTTGGTCTGATTGACCATGAACAACTACTAGATGCTCTGCTAATTCATTTAGTAGTCCAACTGGAGCTGATCTACCGCCGATTACTGCTTTAGACCTTGAATCATTTCCAACTGTTCTAACCAGTAGAAGTTCTCCATCTTCAACAAGAGCACCTGCTTCTTCGGCTTTTTGAATCGCAGGGTTATTTGAATTTAGCCTCCAATTGCCTTCAAGAATTGCTTGAGGAGAACCAGCTCGAATCATTCCTGAATCAGCTCTTGCACCTAGTAAAAGACCTAGCGCTGTGAGCACCATTGTTTTACCTGCACCGGTTTCTCCGGTTAACACAGTAAGGCCTGGATGAAAGTTGAGCTTAGCTTCGCTGATGACACCGAGGTCGCGAATAAAAATGTCTTCTATCATTTGTTGCTGCTTTGACTAGCCTTGCTCTGTGTTTTCAGGGCCACGCCAGCCAGTCACAGGAAGAGCAAACTTCTTTACAAGACGGTCGGTGAATGGGCCTTGACGAAGTCTCGCAAGTCGAACAGACTTTTGTGATTTTGAAACCTCAACTCTTGCACCAACTGGAAGGTCATGAGTTCTTCGTCCATCGCACCAAAGCACACCAGTTCCTGCTGATCGATCCAAAACTTCAACCGCTAGAAGTGATCTTGGGCTAATCACCATAGGTCTAGAGAAAAGAGCATGGGCTGATAGTGGAACCATCAGCATCGCATCCACGCTAGGCCAAACTACTGGTCCACCGGCACTAAATGCATAAGCTGTTGAACCGGTCGGAGTAGCCATGATGATTCCATCGCAACCAAAACTAGATAGAGGCTTCTTATCGATTTCAACAATCACTTCGAGCATTCGCTCAGCAGCGCTCTTTTCAACTGTTGCTTCGTTTAGTGCCCAAGTTCTAAAAACTTCTTTTCCATCTACAAGGACGCGAACATCTAGAGTCAATCTCTCTTTGACTATGTAGTCACGATCCACAACTCTGGCTACCGCGTTAGAGAAACCTTCTCTTTCGCTCTCAGCCAGGAACCCAACATGCCCTAGGTTGATACCCATCAAAGGTGTCGCTGTTTCTCTAACTACTTCAGCAGCTTTCAAGATTGTTCCATCGCCACCTAGAACCATCACTAGTTCTAAGTCCTTTTCAGGCACAGTGACACCTAATTCAAGGACGTGAGAGAGAAAGTCACTCGGCTGGTTTCTGTTTGCCTGAAACTCTTGAATCTCAGTGATCTGTTCTGAAGTCATTACTGGGATTAGCTTGGCTGATACCAGTTGCTCGACAGCTTCTTGGGTAGCGGTAACTGCTTCAAGTCGGCCGGTATGGGCAACTAACAGAATGTATCTAGATTCGCTCATTGTCCCAATCGCCTCCTTGAATTAAGCACGTTCTTTAGCTAGTTCGTCAATTCTGCCAGACCAATCGATGCTGTGGTCAGTCTCCACAGAATTTAGCCAGACCAAGAACTCAACATTGCCGTGGGTTCCAGGCAGAGGAGACTTGATTAGACCTTGGATATTCAAGCCCTGAACCTTAGCCTCTTCAAGTACCTGTCTTATTGCCGAAGCCCTAAGTCTGTGGTCATTGACTATTCCTGAGGCATCGAGCGACTTCTTACCTACCTCAAACTGAGGCTTGATCAATAGGACGAAGTTTGCCTTTGGTGCAACCTGAGCCATTTGAGCAAGTACAAGGGTCAGCGAGATAAAACTTAGGTCAGCAACCACCAAAGCGATGGTGTTGTCGTTGAGCTTCTGATCAAGTCTTGAACCTAAGACCTTCTGCAGGTTTTCCTGGGTCATATCTCTTGCATTGAAGTTCTCAATGTTGATGACCATACGGTTTTCAAGAAGAGACTCAGAGAGTTGTGAATGGCCTACATCTAAGGCAATTACCTTTGATGCTCCATAACGAAGTAGAACATCTGTAAACCCACCGGTTGAGGCTCCAACGTCTAAACAGATCTTGCCAACTATTTCAATCTCAGTGAATTCTTCTAATGCAGCAGCAAGCTTGTGTCCAGCTCTTGAGACATAGTCAATTGCTTCAAGAACAACTAGCTCAGCTGCTTCAGGCACGGGTTGTGAAGACTTTCTAGCCTCTCGCCCATCGATAAATACTCGACGAGACTCAATCAAACTTGATGCTTGATTTCTAGATCTAGCTAGACCTCGCTCAACTAGAGCAACGTCAAGACGTGTTGAATTCTGATCCAACTTCTTACTCGTTGGTTTCGTCAGAAGCAGCGTTTAGTTGAGCTTCAAGCTTTGCCTTTAGATCAGCAAAAGCTTGAGGTTGCTCATCCAAACTAAGTTCAGCAATTCTTGCTAGCTCAGTCTCGAGTTCGTTTAGCCTGTCGTTCATTTATGCCTTCTTTTCGTAGAGTTCACTCTGCACATTCAAAAAGTGAATGTGTTTTCCTGAATTCCAAATAACCATACAAGCCGCTCTGAGTGCTTCTATAGATTGCGGATTACCTTCTGTAACTAAAACTTTATCGCCTAGCAATTCAACACTAGCCTTACCGCAACTCCAGCCTCGCTTAGTCTGCTTAGGCTCTTGGTATTTCTCTAATAGTTCGTCAAGGCTTGCGATGATATAGGTCGGTCTCTCTTCTGGCTTAGCCGCTAAGACATCTTTGCGAGTTGATACACCGGTTAGAACCAGCACACTCTTGATGCCCGCTCTATTTGCTCCAAGGATGTCGGTGTCCATGCGATCGCCTACAAACACAGGGCTCTGAGCCTTGTAGAGATTTAGTGCAGTTTGAAAAATTGCAGGTTCTGGCTTTCCTGCAACGATTGGAAGTTGGCCAACTGCAGTATGCACTGCACCAACTAGTGTTCCGTTACCTGGTGCTAATCCTTTTTCTTGTGGCAATGTCCAGTCATTGTTTGTAGCAACCCAGATAGCTCCGTTTTGAATTGAATAAGAAGCTTCTGCCAAATCTTTCCATGAAACATCTGGAGCGAATCCCTGAACAACAGCAGCAGGATTGTCATCACTAGATAAAACGATTTCAAATCCACCTGATAAAACTCTTGCTCTTAAACCATCGCCACCAACAACCAAAACTTTTGCTCCGGGTGAGAGTTTTGTTTGCAAAAGTTCAACTGCAGTTTGTCCCGAAGAGATTATGTCTTCAGGTTTTGCCTGCAAACCAAGATCTAATAGTTGCTGAACGATTGTTTCAGGTTTTCTAGAAGAGTTGTTGGTCACATATCCAACAGGAATGCCATTGGCTGTAACAGTGTTTAGTGTTTCTACAGCATTTTTAATTGCAACAGTGCCTTCGTAAACTACGCCATCAAGATCTGCCAGTAGCAAATCATGTTCGCCCCAAATTTTATTAGCGACCACGACCAGGTCCTCGGCTCCTACCCTTAGGTGGACCGCCAAATCCTTTTCCACCACCGCGAGGTCCGCCGCCACCAGCTGGTGGACCGCTACTTCTCGGTCCTGAATTGAATGGTGGACGCTTTGGCTTGTCTCCAGAGTTGCCTGGTGCATCTCTATTTGGGCGATCTGGCTTAAATGAGGAATCCCGAGACGCCCTGGTACCGTGTTCATGCTGGGATTTTGATTGACGGTCCAGTTTTGACGCCTCGGGAATCTCAATCTCCTCAATTACTGAGAAGACCTCGTTCTCGGGGTTTTTATTCCCGAGGAAGTGAAGCTCTGCACGATCTGCAAGATCGAACCACTTCTTTGCTTCACTTTCTCTGTTCCCAATTATAAGGGTTTCTGCATAGGCGCGGAAGAGGTTTGTGGAAAACTCAAAAACTTTTGTTGGATCTAGCTCTGGGATCTCAAGTTCGGCTAAAGCCAGGTCATTTTGACCTAAATCCAGCCTTGCTCCAGACATGACAATAGCTAGGTTTACCCGCACTGAAGCAGGAAGTGACTTTCTGTCAACAGAACGGCCTAGTTCTAGAGCTTTTTCGGGTCTTCCCAGTCCTCTTTCTGAATCAACCATGATTGGAAGTTGGTCATTTGACCCAGACAGACGTCTATAAGTAGTCAATTCACGGATGGCCAGGCCATAATCCCCCACCTGATAGGCAGTAACACCTAGGGTTTCGCGAACAATAGCGATTCGCCCAGCTCTTTTTGCTGCAGCCAGAGCATGCAGGTGAGCTAGTTCTGGATCCTGGTCATGCAGAATGCTGACCATGGCCAAGTGCCTTGCTGTCATCTCAGCGTTTTCAGGAGTAAGAGTCTTTAGTTGAACTCTGATTCCGAGTTCAAGGTCCTGATCTGTGATTTCATCAGGGATCATTGGAGATTTAGGAGCTGATTCGTTTCTAGGAGTTGCAACACGAGTCTGCCACTCAGGGCGTGACTCACGACCACCACTTCGGAGCTCTGCTCCTGCTGGTTTACGTCTATCGTCGCCGCCTGCGCTTCTGCGGTCTCTTGGTACTGGTTTATCGTTCATCATGTCTCCTATAAACATTAAAACATGTCTGTTAAACAAAAAATGGCCACCTTGAATCCAAGGTGGCCATTTTTCTAAATTAAGTCCGGCGGTGACCTACTCTCCCACAAGGTCCCCCTTGCAGTACCATCGGCGCAGAGAGT
>JBIJAF010000009.1:0-45158 GCA_044345905.1 Rhodoluna sp. | reverse complement strand
GCGAATTCCGCACCAGCTTTGGTAAAGGATCAGCCCGTAAGTCAAGAGCAGCCGGTAGAACTCCTGCAGTTATCTACGGTCACGGCTCAGAGCCACGTCACATCACTCTTCCAGCTCACGAGATCGCACTTGTGCTTCGTCACAAGAACGCAATCATCGAGCTAGACCTAAACGGCAAGAAGGAAACTGTTCTTGTGAAGAGTGCATCTAAGGATGTTGTTACTCAGATCATCGAACACGTTGACCTTGTTGAAATCGTCAAGGGTGAAAGAGTTCACGTTGAAGTTCCAGTTCACGTTGTTGGAGAGTCAATGTCAGGAACTGTTATCGATCTAGAGCACAAGACTGTGAAGCTAGAAGTAGATGCAACTACAATCCCTGAGTATGTAGAAGTTGTATTCAACAAAGAAGGTCTTGGTTTCCACGTAGTTGCTAAGGACATCGTTCTTCCAGCAGGAGCAAAGCTTGACTTTGCAGATGACGTACTAATCGCGTCTGTTGTTGGTACCGGTGCTGGTGCATCTGAAGAAGCAGAAGCAGCACCTGCTGAAGCTGAAGCTCCAAAGGCAGAGTAGTCATCTCTACGAAGACTTATCTAATAGTCGGGCTCGGTAACCCCGGGCCCGACTATTCTCACAACCGGCATAACGTCGGTCAGATGGTCTTAGACGTTCTTGCTAAAAGAACAAATGCAACATTCAAACAACACAAAGCACATGCACTAGTTGCCGAAGGCAAACTAGGTGTTGGCTTTGATGCACCAAAACTAGTTCTAGCTAAATCTCTTGGGTTTATGAACACTTCAGGTGGACCTGTATCTTCTCTTCTAAAGTTCTATGACCTAAAGCCAGAGAACCTAATAGTTATCCACGACGAGTTAGACATTGACCCAGAAACAATCAAGATCAAGTTCTCCGGTGGTCACGGTGGACACAACGGACTTAGAGATATCATCAGTGCTATTGGTAATGACTACATCAGAGTAAGAGTAGGCATCGGTAGACCACCAGGACGTATGGATGCTGCGGACTTTGTTCTTAGGGACTTCAACTCAACAGAACGAGAAGAACTACCAACAACTCTTGAGTTAGCTGCCGACATGGTTGAAGCAATTGCGACTACTGGCTTGGCTGAAGCCCAGCAGAAATATCACTCACTCTAGTTATTTGACTGGAATGCTTGACGCAGCTTCAAGTAGGAACTTCGTGTTCTGATCAAGGCAACCTTCATTCCAGTAATCCACCACAATTCCATTTACGTATAGAGCTGCAGTCATAACTTCAGGGTCACCAGGGTTAGGCACGTAGCAGTCATAGAGCAGTGGGTAGCCTTCTAGAGAAGTTTCAAAGTACTCATAAGGACCACCGCTCTTACGCTGTTCGATGGAGGAAAGCCAGGCTTGATCCTTGTCAATCTCCGGGGTGTAGTAGTTGACGTTTGAGTAATGAACTTGAGGGCCAATGCCTATAAAAGTCTCACCCATCCAATTTCCAACAGAATCCCCAGTGCAGTAAAAAGTGCTTGGGTCCCAGCCCTCGCCATCTTCGACTGGAGCTCCTCCTTCAACTAACAAACCGTATTCGGCTTGAAGCTGAGGAAGTTCACAACTGGTAGGCAATGTGGCGGTTTTCTCCGTGTTGCTATTTGCAAAGTTCTGGAATGCAAAGAACCCAGCAGCGATTAACAGCACCAAAGTAATAGCTATGAGGATTGCTCTAAAGCGCTTAGGATGGTTTGCTTTAGGGCTTACTGAAGTTTCTTGTGGCTCCATTAACTCACCTTTGCTTCTGGTTGTGAAAACAATTCGAGTTTATCTTGACTGACCTAGACATAGACTTAATGCCATGGACGCGATAAAAGTTTCTGAGGGGTGCTCGCGTCTTGTTGCCCGAATTTCGGATGCTTACCCCTTTGTTCAGGTCTCTAAAGGCCTATCAAACAGGCGTTTAGAGGTCGTTGCGCCTCCTGGAGCACAGCCTTGGATTTTGAGTTCAATTGCTGATCTTCGAACTAATAAGAAGCTCTCTCAGCAGGCACTAGTTGTTGTTAGCTCAGGTAGAGAAGCGGAAGACCTAGTTGAGTTTCTTTCAACTACTAACCCTGATGCTGAAGTCCTAGAGTTTGCTTCTTGGGAAACTCTTCCCCACGAAAGACTTTCTCCGTCTGCTGAGACAGTTGGTAAGAGACTAAAGACCCTCCACAGGCTCAATGAACTCAACAAAGAGAACAGCAATAAGCAAGTCTTTGTTGTTGCTTCCATTAGAGCTGCTTTGCAGCCAGTAGTTCTAGGTCTAGCTGACTATCCACCTTTGAGCTTGAAAGTGTCAGGGGAGTATCTACTTCCTGAACTCACATTGAAGCTAGTAGAGATTGCTTACCAGCGAGTAGACATGGTCACTAAGCGTGGAGAGTTTGCTGTTCGCGGTGGAATTCTAGATATCTTCCCAACTACTTCTTCTCATGCAATAAGACTTGAGTTCTTTGGTGATGAACTAGAGCAGATGAGAGAGTTCAGCGTAGCTGACCAAAGATCTTTAGATGGCAGACCATCTGAGATAACCATCTATCCAGCAAGAGAGATCATCATTACCCCTGATGTTGCTCTTAGAGCTAGAGAGATGGAACATGAGTTCCCTAATCTTTCAACCATGCTTGCCAAGATTGGTCAGGGTATTCCAGTAGATGGAATGGAATCCCTTGCTCCAGCTCTTGTGAAGTCCCTCGGTCAGGTATCGGATTATTTGGCTAAAGATGCCTATGTTGTTCTGCTATCTCCTGAGAAGGCAATGGCGAGAGCTGCGAACCTTATTGAAACCAATGAAGAGTTCTTGCATGCTGCATGGGATGCAGCACTAGAAGGAGCTAAAGCTCCTATTGATCTTAGTGCTGGTGGCTTTAGGTCAATGCATGATTTCACAGCAGCCCTAGATGGCAGACAGCTAATTAGCATCTCTTCATTCCTTGCTGATGAAACACAACAGATATCCCTAAACCTTCTAGAGATTCCCAACTTCAAAGGACTAGATGTTGAACCTGTTGACTACATTGCAGATCAGCTAGCTAATGGTCAACAGGTAGTTATTGCCTCTCCTGGCCATGGAACAGCAGAAAGAATTGCCGAACTACTTCACACAGCCAAGATCCCAGCCTCAGTCTTTGAAGAACTTCCTGAACAAGTAAGCAGCATTGACCACAAGGTCACCGAAGTTATCTTGATTCAAGCTCCAATAAGAAAAGGATTCGCATCTAGCGATGCCAAGCTGATTCTTCTTACCGACAGTGACTTCTTCGGTCGAGGTGCTGGTTATAACCAGGTAAAGAAGCCAAGACTTGCTGCCAAGAGAGGTCAAGCAGTTGACCCTCTTGCTCTAAAGGCTGGGGATTATGTAGTTCATGAAATTCACGGCATTGGTCGCTTCGTTGAGATGGTGCAAAGACAAATGGGGATTGGATCAAACAAACACACCAGAGAATATCTGAGCATTGAGTATGCACCTTCTAAGCGGGGACTAGCTGGAGATGTTTTGTATGTGCCAACAGATCAGTTAGATTTCCTAACTAGATATGTTGGTGGGGAAGCACCTGTGCTTTCTAAGATGGGTGGCTCAGACTGGTCTAAGGTCAAGGGCAATGCAAGAAAAGCTGTTCGCAAGATTGCTATTGACCTTGTAAAACTCTATTCAGCAAGAATGAATGCCAAGGGCCATGCCTTCTTACCTGACACACCGTGGCAACGAGAAATGGAAGATAGCTTCCCATTTGTTGAAACACCAGATCAACTAAACACAGTTGAAGAAATCAAGAGAGACATGGAACGACCTGTTCCTATGGACAGACTGGTTGCTGGAGATGTTGGTTACGGCAAGACAGAGATTGCTATTAGAGCAGCCTTCAAGGCAGTCCAGGATGGCAAGCAGGTAGCAGTACTCGTTCCAACAACTCTTCTAGTAAGACAGCACGTAGAAACATTCCTTGAAAGATTTGCTGGTTTCCCAGTGAACGTGAGAGCCCTATCTAGATTCCAATCCGCTAAGGAATCTAAAGCAACAATCGCTGCATTAGCAACAGGTGAAGTTGATGTTGTGATCGGTACTCACAGACTTCTATCCAGCGGAGTGAAGTTTAGAGATCTAGGACTAATCATTATTGATGAGGAACAACGCTTTGGTGTTGAACACAAAGAGAAACTCAAAGACATGAAGACCAATGTCGATGTTCTCTCTATGTCAGCTACCCCTATTCCAAGAACCCTTGAGATGGCCATCACTGGCATCAGGGAGATGTCTACGTTAGCTACACCACCAGAAGAGCGTCACCCTATCCTTACCTACATAGGTCCTTATAACGAGAAACAAGTAGCTGCAGCTATCCATAGAGAACTAATCAGGGAAGGCCAAGTCTTCTTTGTCCATAACCGAGTTGACTCGATAGATAAGGTTGCTTCTCAACTAGCTGAACTAGTTCCTGAAGCAAGAATCGCTGTTGCCCATGGGCAGATGAATGAAGGGCAACTAGAACAAGTTGTGATTGATTTCTGGGAGAGAAAGTATGACGTGCTGGTTGCAACAACCATCATTGAAGCAGGAATTGATATTCCTAATGCCAATACCTTGATTGTTGATAGATCAGAGAACTTTGGTCTATCTCAACTTCACCAGATAAGAGGAAGAGTTGGAAGATCAAGGGAGCGAGCATATGCCTACTTCCTCTACTCACCAGACAAGCCACTATCTCCTTTTGCTCTAGACAGACTTTCAACCATTGCTGCTAACAATGAACTAGGTTCAGGTATGCAGGTAGCTCTTAAAGACCTAGAGATTCGTGGAGCGGGTAATTTACTCGGGGGAGAGCAATCAGGTCACATTGCTGGAGTTGGCTTTGATCTATACCTTCGCATGATTGGTGAAGCAGTAGATGAGTTCAAGGGCATCAAGCATGAATCTCCAGCAGAACTAAAACTGGAGATTCCTATCGATGCACACATTCCAATCGAATACGTAGATTCGGAAAGACTAAGACTTGAGGCTTATCACAAGCTCTCAGCAGCAAGCGGAGAGCTTGGCACAAGATCACAACTAGATGCAATCTTCCAAGAACTAGAAGATAGATATGGAAAAGCTCCGCAGTCAGTCAAGAACCTCATCGATGTCACAGAACTTAGACAGCAGTGCAACAGGCTGAACCTAAAAGACGTGATGATGATCGGAAACCAGTTCAGACTCACGCCAGTAGAGCTAACCGAAGCTCACCAGATTCAACTAAGCCACGCCTATCCAGGACTTAGATACTTAGCTTCAGCTAAACAACTATCTGTTTCAGCACCTAAAGACTCTCAAGGAGAGATCCTCCAAGATAGAGCTTTGATTGACTGGGCTTGGGTGTTCCTAGCTCAAGTGTTCAAGCCTCAAGACTGAAAGCCGCATCTCTCTCAAAAACAGCAACTCTCTGAGTTAGATGGAAGAAATGTCTAGTTTGAGTCCGAGAGCAGAAAGAATCTTTACTTGGGTCGACAGAGTCGGATTTGATTTAGCTTGCTCAATGTGACAAACCTCACGCTGGCTTATTCCCACAATCTTCGCTAACTTTCTTTGCGAGATACCTAGCTCTAATCTTCTAGTCTTCACAGCTTCACCTAGTCGTTGGCACTCATCTCTAAGAGCGATTGCTACGTCCCATCTCTGAAGGTAATCTCTTGCTTCCTGAGGGAAGTCGGCAATAATCGGAGCCCAAAGTGCATCGTGTTCGCTGAGTTCAGGCTTTTTGTGTGCTTCCATAAAAGTAATCATCTATTCTCCTTGTTTGAATGTCAATAGGGACTCGCGAGCTTTTTGAATGGCCTCGTTTTGTCTTTTGCCAGCACCAAATCGACTCTTGTCGTAACACCCATGAATGACTATTTGGTTATTTTGAAATGAACAGAAAATTCGAATCAGAACTTTTGTGAAGGGGACAGTATCATCAAAAAGCGCTTCAGATTTGGACTCAATAGCCTTCGAACTTGGCCCTACTCGAAACTCCCATAGTGAAGAGCCCAGATACCTTAGCCAAGATGATTTAGCTAATTTCAAGCCGTACCTACCCAAAATGTGCTCGAGAGCCATTAACAAAACTGCACGATGGTTTGGATTCAGATTTTTGACTTGTTTGGCAAATCCTGTTGGATTTGAATAGCGAATCTCAAGCTCTGGCAATGATTGCGACATTGGCCCACACTATAAAGACTGAACCATTCACGCTTGTCTTCTCCACAGCCCAGCAAGACCTGAGGGATGCACTTCTCTGGCAAACTAGCAACATGAGCGAACTAGACAAACTAATCCAAACAGCCAACACTCTTAGATCTCCTGGAGGTTGCCCTTGGGATGCTGAACAAACCCATGAGTCTCTAGTTCAATACCTACTTGAAGAAACCTATGAGCTAATTGATGCCCTAGAGAATGGCAACAGAGAAGATGTCCTAGAAGAACTAGGGGATGTTTTATACCAAGTTGTCTTCCACTCAGATCTAGCTCAAACAGGTTCTCTAGGAGAACCTTTCAACATCGAAGATGTTGCTAAGTTCACTAGAGAAAAGATGGAGGGCAGACACCCTCATGTATTTGGTACCCCTGAAGAACTAGAGAAATACAAAGCCAATACCGGTGATGACGTGATGCTCAACTGGGATAACCACAAACAAAAAGAGAAGCCTGAAAGAGCATCTGTATTAGACGGTATTCCACCTGCTCTACCCGCCTTAGCTCTAGCTAGCAAAGTCATAGGCAAAGCCCAAAAGATTAACCTTCTAGACAAAGAAGTTGAATCACCTATCCAACTAGAAGATGAAGAACAGCTAGGAGCATTGCTCCTAGCCATAGTTCAAGCAGCTAAAGCCAACAACCTAGACGCTGAAAGAGCTCTAAGAACAGCAGTCAAAGACCTATCAGATGACATCAGGAAAGCAGAAGTACTTTCAGCGAGTGATGCTGGGGTTATTGGGGTTGAGGATTAGTTCTCCACAATTCTGATCGACACGGTGCGCGGATCCCCGAAAAGTCAGTGGGATCATATACGATCCTTGTAGGAGATGGTGATGGCAACTAAGAAATCAGTAGGTACCGTAGCGGAGCTATTCGCAGGCGTAGGCGGCTTTCGCATAGGCCTAGACAGAGCTGGTTTTGAAACTACATTCTCAAGTCAGTGGGAACCTTCCACAAAAACTCAGCATGCTTCGAGTGTCTATGTCGCAAACTTCGGTGAGTCTGGTCACTCGAATGAAGATATTCAAGATGTTGTAGACAGGGTAGTTTCCGGAAAATCTGACGAGATTCCAAAAGTAGATTTAGTGGTTGGCGGCTTCCCTTGCCAGGACTATTCCGTTGCCAAGTCTCTTAACTCTTCTAAAGGCCTTGAAGGTAAAAAAGGTGTTCTATGGTGGGCAATCTACAAGCTTGTTGCTCACAGGAAACCAAAATTTGTATTCCTTGAAAACGTTGATCGTCTCTTGAAGTCACCTTCAACTCAGCGTGGGCGAGACTTTGCCATCATGCTGAGAACACTTGGAGACCTTGACTACACCATCGAGTGGCGCTTGATGAACGCTGCAGAAGAGGGCTTCCCTCAACGCCGAATTCGTGTGTTCATCGTCGCTACCAGAAACGATTTGGCAAAGTGGACTAAGGGCAAACCTGAGGATTATATTTTCAGAACTGGCGTACTCAGCCGAGCTTTCAGCTTTAGTCCAGTAACAGAACTATCTACATTTGAATTGGATTCAGATCCAGAAGAAATCACCAAAAAGTTCAATCCGCAAGGAAAGATGAGTCCGTTTCTTGACTCTGGCGTTTATCGCGATGGCGTGGTTTGGACCGCTAAGACCAAGTCAAACTATTCAGGCAAACGTCAAACTCTCGGAGACATACTCGTAGATTCCGCTGATGTTCCAAAAGAGTATTGGATTGACAAGGACAGACTCGCTGAATGGGAATACCTAAAAGGTGCGAAGTCAATTGAACGCACTCACAAGGCATCTGGAACTACATACTTCTACGCGGAAGGAAAAATGGCTTACCCAGATTCTTTGGAAAAGCCAAGCCGCACCATACTTACTGGTGAAGGCGGAAACACCCCTTCACGTTTCAAGCACATCATCAAAGTTGGCACAAAGCACAGAAGACTTTTGCCAATTGAGCTAGAACGATTGAATGGCTTCCCAGATGACTGGACATCTCAAGGGTCATCAGGTGAGGGCATAAGTGACGTCAGAAGAGCGTTCTTTATGGGTAACGCTCTGGTCGTTGGGTTAATTGAAAAAGTCGGACACGTTATAGCAAGCGACTTGAAAAAGAGTTAGCTAAGTCTCGCAATTTTTCCAAAACTCTGGTTTCCAGATTTTTCAACAGTAACTCTAAAACTCTTAGGTGCTTCAAGCCCGATAATCAAGACCGGAACTGTAAGTATGTTTCTCAGTGGCAACAAGTTAGAAATGAATTCTTCATAAGTTCCGATAGCTCCATCAAACCCGCCAGCTTCCTTGAGTCTCTTGGTCGCACAAATGACCACGCCAACACCGGTTTGAATTTGTTTCGGGACGTGATTAATTTCGCTAGCTACTACTGGCTTGAGAAGGTTCCATGCAATTGAACCACCGTGATTAAAGGCCACTTCAATTGAAACTCCGCTTTCTACTCGGTCTTCGCCAACTATGTCTGGATCTTCTAGAAATACTTGCTTAGCAAAGTCAAGTCTCCAGCTGTGGTCACCGTAGGTAGACTTTCCGAAAATATAGCTCTCTGCGTTCCAGTCTCGACTTGTAAGTTCATCTTTCAAAAGTCGATTGATGGTTTTTGAGAGACTTTTGGTTGCTTTGCCCTGGGATACGTATTTTTCCTCAAAGTCAGAAATGAGTCTCTCTTCAGAAAGAGCCTCAATTGATTTGGTTATCTCGTCCCACAGGCTTTCATATTCCTTTACACCTTTGAGGATTTCTAATGCATTGCGGTGGCTGTGAACTCTGAACTCCATAGAAGTGCCTTTCTCTCTATGGGAAAGTCTAGGTTCCGTAACTGACATTCTGCTCTGTCTATGCCAAACTTGACCCATGGCTAAAGACATAAACCCACCTAGAGGTATGAGGGACTTCCTGCCTGCCGAGAAGGCTAAGCGGGAGAGTGTTCTTGGGGTTATTAAGGGTGTTTATGGGTCTTTTGGGTTCCAGGAGGTTGAGACACCTGCTTTAGAGAATTTAGATCGTTTGACCTCAGGTCAGGGTGGGGATAATGAGAAGCTTGCCTACCGGGTTATGAAGCGTGGGGCTGAACTAGATAGTGCTTTGGACTCTTTAGAATCAGTTGATGTTCTAGCAGATCTAGGTCTTCGCTTTGATCTAACAGTTCCACTAACTAGGTTCTATGCCACTAACCGTTCATCTCTGCCAACAGTATTCAAAGCTATTCAGATGGGTCCTGTCTGGAGAGCAGAGCGACCACAAAAAGGTAGATACCGCCAGTTTGTTCAGTGTGATATTGACATCATTGGCGATGACTCTGTTCTAGCTGAAATAGAACTACTAAATGCTTCTCTGGCTGCTTTAGATGCTCTTGGGTTATCCAAGGCAGTTATCAGAGTGAATCATCGAGAACTTCTTCTATCTCTTCTAGATTCTTTTGGTGTGAAGGAAGCAGATCGTTCTTCTGCTCTTATTACCTTGGACAAGCTAGACAAGATTGAAGTAACAGGTGTTGTTAGTGAACTGCGTGAGCGTCTAGGGGATGGGGTTGCTGATAAAGCCAACACTTGGCTACTAGCAGCAGACAAGACTGTTCCAGCTGTGTTGGCACCTTTATTCTCAGCAGTTGATGAGACAAGGCTTCGCTTTGATCCAACCTTGGTTAGAGGTATGGGTTATTACACCGGAACTATCTTTGAGATAGAGATGCCAGGTGAAGGTTCTGCTATTGGTGGCGGTGGCCGCTATGACGGCATGGTTGGTAAGTGGCTAGGAACAGATGTTCCTGCTGTTGGTATTTCTATTGGCTTTGAGAGAGTAGTTGACCTAGTTAGTGCTGCTACTCCTACCAATGGTGTTCTTCTAGTTCTTGAGGATTCAAGCATTGACTGCATAAAGGCAGCTGTTGGTTTCCAGAAGGAACTTATTGCTCAAGGCAAGTCAGTTCGTCTTGAACTAAAGCCTAAGAAGCTAAACATCTTGCTAGATAGCATGCTGGAGGCTGGCTTTAGCCAGTTTGCCCTTGTTTCAGCAGGCACCAGTGAACTGAACTTTAAGGCAATCGGCAACTAAACTGGTCTTGACCCAATGGCGTGTTTAGAGGCTTAGAGCCTTATTCAATAACCAATATTTAGGAGAACCATGTCCATCATCGACGCAATCGGCGCAAGAGAAATTCTTGACTCAAGAGGAAACCCAACAATCGAAGTTGAGGTATTACTTACAGATGGTTCCTTCGGTAGAGCTGCTGTTCCATCAGGAGCATCAACAGGTGCTTTTGAAGCTCACGAATCTCGTGATGGTGACAAGAAGCGCTACATGGGTAAAGGTGTTCTAAACGCTGTCAAGGCTGTAGTTGACCAGATTGGTCACGATGAGACAGGTCTTGTTGACTTTGATTCACTAGATCAGAGACTTGTTGATGCTGCTCTAATCCGTATGGATGGAACTCCAACCAAGTCAAACCTAGGAGCTAACGCAATCCTTGGTGTTTCACTTGCTAACGCTCGTGCAGCTGCTGAGTCAACTGGTCAGCCGCTATACCGTTACCTAGGTGGACCTAACGCCTACACACTTCCTGTTCCTCTGATGAACATCATCAATGGTGGTTCTCACGCTGACAACGGTGTTGACATTCAGGAGTTCATGATTGTTCCTATTGGTTTTGATTCATTCTCAGAAGCACTTCGTGCAGGTACTGAGGTTTATCACTCACTAAAGGCTCTATTGAACTCAAAGAACCTTGCAACAGGTCTTGGAGATGAAGGTGGCTTTGCTCCTGATCTACCAACCAACCGTGCAGCGCTAGAACTTATCTCAGAAGCAATCAACGGTTCAGGTTATGTTCTAGGTAAGCACTTTGGTCTTGCACTAGACGTTGCTGCAACAGAGTTCTATGACGAGAAGACAGAGCGTTACAGCTTCGAAGGAAAACAACTAACTCGTGAAGAAATGATTTCTTACTACGAGACTCTTGTTGCTGACTTCCCACTTGTTTCTATCGAAGACCCACTAGCTGAAGATGACTGGGCTGGTTGGACAAAGATTACAGCTGCTCTTGGCAACAAGGTTCAGCTTGTTGGCGATGACTTGTATGTTACAAACCCTGCTCGTTTGCAGAAGGGTATTGATGAACTAGCAGGTAACGCAATCTTGGTTAAGGTTAACCAGATTGGAACTCTGACAGAGACTCTAGATGCAGTTGCTCTAGCTCAGAGATCAGGCATGAAGGCAATCATCTCTCACCGTTCAGGTGAAACAGAAGATACTTTCATCGCTGACCTAGCTGTTGCTACTAACGCTGGACAGATCAAGACCGGTGCTCCTGCTCGAAGTGAAAGAGTTGCTAAGTACAACCAGCTACTTCGTATTGAAGAAGAACTACAAGATGCTGCTTACTACCCAGGTGCAGCTGCTTTCCCTCGTTACAAGGCTTAGTTAGATAAAGATGGCAAAGGGTCCAGGCAGGAAGGTCAATGTTCGAGCAGCTGCTCAAACAAAGATCGGCACTGTTAGACAAAGAGTTTCTAATCGATTCTCTTGGACTCCTTCAACTCTTGTGACAATAGGACTTATTGTCTTTGGTGTTTCCTCTGTTGGACCTAGAATCAGCGACTACTTTGTTATGCAGACTCAAATCAATCAACTGCAGGCAAAACTAGATGCTGCTAAAGAGAACCTAGAGAACATCACTGAAGAGAAAAAGCGTTGGGATGATCCTGTCTATATCAGAGCTCAAGCTAGAGACAGATTGTTCTATGTTGTTCCTGGTGAAATCAGCTATCTAGTTCTAGATGCTGATGGTCTAAACCTTTCAGATACCAGTGGCACTGTTGGTGCTCTGCTTGCTCAAAAGAAGAGCAGTGCTGACTTTTCTCAATCCATTGGCACAACTAAGAAGAACTGGGCTAAAGGTCTGATGCAATCAGTTATTAGAGCAGGTCTAGACCAACCAGTATCTAAAACTAAATCTCAAGCCAGTAACTAATGCCAATAAGTAAAGCAACAGAAGCAGATCTTGCTGAGATGCAAGCTCAGCTAGGTAGACCAATGCGAGATGTATTAGGTATTGCAGCTCGTTGTGTTTGCGGCAAACCTATGGTTGTTCAAACATCTCCAAGACTCTCTCACGGCGAACCTTTCCCAACCTTCTACTATCTAACCCACCCTGCTACTTCAGCTGCTCTTAGTGGTCTTGAGGCAGAAGGCTTCATGGTTACTCTGCAGGAACGTCTAGCAGAAGATAAAGAGCTAGCAGCAAACTACCTAAAGGCCCATGAGGATTACATCTCAGAGCGTGAAGCTATTGATCAGGTTGAGGAAATAGCAGGAATAAGTGCTGGGGGAATGCCTACTAGAGTCAAGTGCCTGCACGCATTAGCAGCCCATTCTCTTGCTAAAGGCCCTGGATTCAACCTAATTGGTGATTTGAGCCTAGAAGCAGCTGGCTTTGATGCGAGTAAGTGCAGATGTAAGGTAGCCAACCCAGTAAAATCAAAGGAGCGCACAGAAGCTCTCACTAAAAGTCCAAAAAACTTAGGAAATACCAGCATGCAAAAAATCTTGATCGTCGGTGGCGGTTACGCCGGTTTCTACACAGCATTCAAACTAGAGAAACTGCTAGGTAAAGGTGAGGCAGAGGTCACTCTAGTTGACCCACTCCCATACATGACTTACCAACCGTTCCTTCCTGAAGTTGTCGCAGGTTCTATTGAGGCTAGACACACTGTTGTCTCACACCGTAGACACCTTTCAAAGACCAGAATCATCAATGGCACCATGACCAACATCGATCACGCAAGCAAGGTAGCAACAATAGTCCTTCCAGTGGTCGGTGAAATCAAGGAATCTTACGATCACGTCATTATGACCGCTGGTGCTGTTTCAAGAACTTTCCCTATTCCAGGTGTAGCTGATTTCGCAATTGGTCTAAAGACCGTTGAAGAAGCAATTGAGATTCGTAACTGTATTCTGACTAACTTTGACAAGGCAGTAAGCATGCCTGCAGGTCCTGCACGTGACAGACTACTTACCTTCGTAGTTGTTGGTGGAGGCTTTGCTGGTATCGAAGTATTCGCTGAAATGCGTAACCTAGCTTCTTACCTACTTCGTTACTACCCAGGTCTAACCTTTGCTGATGTTCACTTCCACCTAATTGAAGCTATGGGCAGAATCATGCCTGAGGTTTCACAGAAGACTTCTGAATGGGTTCTATCTGACCTGGATCGTCGTGGAGCAACTGTTCACCTAAATACCCAGCTACTATCAGCAGCTGATGGTGTTGTTGAACTATCTACTGGTGAAAAGTTTGAGAGTGATGTAATCGTATGGACTGCTGGTGTAATGGCATCTCCATTCAACAAGAACACTGATCTTCCTCTTGACGAGCGAGGAAGAATCCTTGCGCTACCAACTCTTCAGGTTAGTAAAGATGGCGAAGCACTTGAAGGTGCATGGACAGCTGGAGATGTTGCTGCTGTTCCTGATCTAACTGGTGGTGGTGTCGGTGGTTACTGTGTTCCTAACGCTCAGCACGCTGTTCGTCAGGGCAAGCTACTTGCGAAGAACCTTGTGTCTACTCTTCGTAATGAAGGAATTTTGGAATACAAGCACAAGAACCTAGGAGCAGTTGCTGGTCTTGGTCTTTATAACGGTGTCTTCCAGTCAGGAAACATTGTGCTCAAGGGCTTCTTAGCTTGGTGTGCTCACCGTGTTTACCACGGTCTAGCTATGCCAATGTTTGAGCGTAAGCACAGAGTAATCATGGGTTGGTTATCGAACTTTGTATTCAAGCGTGACATCGTCTCTATTGCTGCTACCGAGAACCCTCGCCAGATCTTTGAGACCTGGGCATCACGTCCTAAGGCTTAGCGAGAACTAAATAGGTGCGCCCCCATAGCCCAATGGCAGAGGCAGACGACTTAAAATCGTCCCAGTGTGGGTTCGAGTCCCACTGGGGGCACCGTCTTAGTTCGCTTAGAGAATACTGAGATTACTGCCCTTAAGCACCTCAAAACCTTAGGCTTATTCCAATGCCGCTAAGTGCGGTTCTAACAAGGAGATGTAATGGTAGAAATTCTGTTGGTTGTTTTGGCTGTTGTAGTAATTGGTGGCCTGTGGTTTGTCAGCATGCGAAACGGACTTGTCCGTCTAAACATTCGTGTTGATGAAGCATGGAGCGATATCACCGTTCAGCTCAAGAGAAGAGCAGATCTAATTCCTAACCTCATCGAGACTGTTAAGGGATACGCTAAGCACGAAGCGCAAGTTTTTGAGAATGTAACCAAGGCAAGAGCAGCAACCATCTCAGGAGAAGCACTAGCTGACCCAACTAAAGCTGCAGAAGCAGAGAACATGTTGCAGGCAGCAATGAAGTCTCTATTCGCAGTTGCTGAAGCATATCCAGTGCTTCAGGCAAGCCAGAACTTCCTATCTCTTCAGGCAGAACTATCTGACACTGAAGACAAGATCATGGCTGCTCGCCGTTTCTATAACGGTGGAGTTCGTGAACTAAACACCAAGATCCAGGTATGGCCTAACTCATTCTTTGCTAAGGGTCTTGGATTTGTTGAGCGTGCATTCTATGAAGTTGCAGATCTAGCAGCTATTCAGAACGCACCTCAGGTCAAGTTCTAAATCTCCCTAGGAGCTTTATAAATGTATTCAGCGATAGCTGCTAATAAGCGCAACACTGTCTTCATAATCATTTTCTTTGTTCTCCTCATTGGAGGCTTAGCAACCTATGCCGGTTATGCAACCGGCTATGGTTCTTCAGCCTTTATGATTATTGGCTTTGTTGCCTTGTATGCACTTATTCAGTACTACGCGGCCGGAGCATTCGCTGTTGCTGCCTCAGGGGCAGTTCAAATCACCAAAGCAGATAACCCAAGGCTTTGGCGAATAGTTGAAAACATTTCAATCAGTGAAGGCATGCCAATGCCTAAGGTGTATCTAATCAAAGATGAAGCTCCTAATGCCTTTGCATCAGGACGAGATCCTAAGCATGCTGTCGTTGCAGCAACAACAGGACTTCTTGCCATCATGGATGACAATGAACTCCAAGGTGTTATGGCCCATGAGATGGCTCACGTAAAGAACTACGACATTAGAGTTTCCACCATTGTCTTTGGTCTTGTAAGTGCTGTTGGTATTTTGGCCGACTTCTTCATCAGAATGGCTTTCTACTCTTCACACTCAAGAAACAAGGACAGTGGCCAGCTAGCAATCTTTCTGATTGCCTTCGGAATCGTAGCCTGGATTGTTTCAGCACTTATCGGACCTCTCGTAAGTGCTGCTGTTTCAAGACAAAGAGAATACCTAGCTGATGCCTCAGGAGCTGAAATCACAAGATTCCCTGAAGGACTTCAAGGTGCTCTAGCCAAGCTTCGAGACTATGGAAAGCCAATGCAGAGAGCATCCTCATCTATGGCCCACATGTATATCAGTGATCCAATCAAGCCATCAGTTGCTCAGAGACTATTCTCAACCCACCCACCACTAGACAAGAGAATTGAACGTCTAGGAGCGATTGGTGCTAAGTTCTAAGTTTCCTTTTTTCTTAGCTTCAATACTTTCTAGCCCCTGCCATTTTCTAACCTCAACTAAATGTTTTGAGATTGCTTTGGCTGAAGTTTCAACTTCTTTAGGTGTCAGGTTCTTCTCATGCCAAGCAGATTGAACTAAGAGTGTTTTGTTTTGTCTATCTGACTTGAGATCTATTCTTGCTACCAGGTTGTCTTTATGAAGTGTTGGCAGGCTGTAATAGCCATAGATTCTCTTTGGTTCAGGAGTGTAGATCTCAATGCGGTAATCAAAGTTGAAGATTCTAAGAGCTCTTTCTCTTTGCCAGGTAAGTGGGTCAAAGGGGGAGAGCACAGTAGTTAGAGATGGCTTTATCTCTTTGAAGTTGAAACCAATAAAGTCTTTATGAATAAAGGCTTTATCTTTCCAGTTCTCAACTGCTACTTCTTGGATTACTCCCTGTTCTAGAAGGGATGCAAGTATTGGCTTTACTTCAGTTGCGTTTTGACAGTAGACATTAGCAATGTCTTTTAGTGTGCCAACGCCCATGAGTCTTGCTGCATTGCTAATGAGTTGTTCTTGAGCTTTAGTGTGGTCAACAGTTCTGTTGAGGATCTTGTTTGACAGTACTTGTTCAGGAAGGGCATAGATTCTGCTGAAGTTGGTTCTTCCTGCAGCTATTAGAACTCCCTGGTCAATCATTCTTTCTAGAGCTCTCTTAACATTGCTCCAACCCCACCAAGAACCCTGTCTCTTATTTTCATCATGTTCAAACTGACTGGAAGTCATTGGGCCATTTGCTTTGAGCTCTGCTTTGATCCAAGCAATGAGTTTCTTGTTCTCTTTCTCAAAACTTCCAGCAAGACTTGCTCTATCTCGATACCACTGCATGCGCCAGTCAAAGAGAGGGAAGTCTTCAGCCTTGATGAAACTTGCCTGGTGATCCCAATACTCAATCAGAGTTGGATTCTTTCCTCCAGTCAGGGAATCCAACTCATTCTTGTCATAAGAGCCCAGACGGCTAAATAGCGGCATGTAGTGGGCTCGCTCAAAGACATTGACACTATCGATCTGCAACATCCCAAATCGGGTAATGACATCTAGAACAGTCTTATCCTGCCTAGTATCAAGCCCACAGGCATGCAAAGCCAATAGCTTGGCTTCTTTTGAGCTTAGGGCTGCCATGTTTTTACCGGTCCTCAGTACCTTTATGAGTTCGTATCAATTATTCCCTTGAAGGGCAGGAAAGCATAAAGCAGGAGACTAGCGATAGGCTCTATTTCTAGATGACAAAGGTGTCTTGAGCTCAGCTCGGAACCTATTGATTTAGCAGGACTATCCGCGGCTTATCTCCTCTAAAATCTAATAAATACGCAAGAGAGAACAAATGCCTAATGAAACTCCAGTGGTTAGCCCCACTCTTGAAGACTTTGAAACAGCAGCGCTAAACGTTGCTGCGATTGCCAAGAAGACACCTCTTCTTCTAAACAGTTACCTGACTGAGATTTCTGGCAGCCAAGTCTTTCTAAAGGCAGAGAACCTGCAAAGAACTGGTGCTTATAAGGTGCGCGGAGCCTTCAACCGCATGTCTAAGCTAACCGCTCAAGAACGTAAGCGTGGAGTGGTTGCAGCTAGTGCTGGTAACCATGCTCAAGGTGTTGCTCTTGCAGCAAGAGAGCTAAAAATCTCAGCAAAGATCTTTATGCCGGTAGGCGCTTCACTTCCTAAGGTTTCAGCTACCCGTGGTTATGGAGCAGAAGTAGTTCTAACCGGTGACACTTTTGCGGATTGTCTAAAAGCAGCTAAAGAATATGCAGAGAAGAAGCATGCTGTTTTTATCCCACCTTTTGACCACATCGATGTTGTCATCGGTCAAGGAACTGTTGGTCTAGAAATCATGCAGGAACTACCAGAGGTAGACAACATTGTTGTTGCTATCGGTGGAGGCGGACTAGCAGCTGGAGTTGCAGTTGCCGCAAAGCTAAAGGCTAAAGCCAATGGAAGAACAGTAAAGATCTATGGTGTTCAGTCAGAGCATGCTGCTCCGTATGTGACATCTTTGAAAAAAGGTAAGTTAACCGAAGTTGCCATCACTCCAACTATTGCTGATGGTATTGCTGTTTCAAAGCCAGGTCGAGTTCCTTTTGAACTAATCAAGAAGAACATAGACAAGGTAGTCACTGTTAGTGAAAACGAGATTGCTAAAGCAATTTTGGTTATCTTGGAAAGAGCTAAGCAGGTCGTTGAACCTGCAGGTGCTGTTGGTGTTGCAGCTATTCTTGCGGGCAAGCTGAAACTAAAGGGAAATACAGTTGTAATTCTTTCTGGTGGAAACATGGATCCACTGCTACTTCAGAGAGTAGTTAGACATGGTCTAGCAGCTGCTGAGCGTTACACAACAATCTCTGTCATGCTTCCTGACCGGCCAGGTCAGCTGTCTTTGACAGCTGCTGTGATTGCTAAGGCTAAAGCCAACGTTGTTGAAGTTCTACACACCAGGCACGGTCTTGGTTTGAATATCTCTGAGGTAGAACTAAATCTCTCTGTTGAAACATCAGGTCATGAACACACGCTAGAAGTAATCAAAGCTCTAAAAGAAGCAGGCCTAAAGCCTAGAATCATGGAAGCTAGAGAAGACTAACCTTCGAAGTGTTTGACTGAAACAATCTTCACAGTCAATGTCTTGCCATTAGGTGCTGTGTAAGAAACTGATTCACCGATTTTGGCACCCATGATTGCTATTCCCATAGGGCTATCTGGTGAGTAAACACTAATGTCTGTGTTCTCTGCCATTTCAGCTGAACCTAATAAGAATTCCATCTTCTTTTCATTTAGTTCAATGGTGATAACCATGCCTTGGGCAACAGTGTCACTAGATTCTTGTGATTCGCCAACAACAGAGTTAGCAAGGATCTGAGTAAGTCTTGCGATACGAGCTTCAATGATGCCCTGCTGGTCTTTTGCAGCGTGGTAACCACCGTTTTCTTTAAGGTCACCTTCTTCACGAGCATCCTGGATCTTCTTAGTGATGGCAGCACGCTCAACGTTGATGAGGTTATCTAGCTCAGCCTGTAGACGGTCATAGGCATCTTGAGTTAGCCAAGTTGGGCTCGAGTTCATAGTTGCTCCAAAGTAAGAAAAGAGCTCGGCCCATAGGCCGAGCAGATAATCATCTAAGTCTATTCAAACCAGCAGCGGTCCACTAGACCTGTTACTGCTAGCTCTGTGGTTCTAAGGGTTGCTTTAAAGGGAACATTGATGACTGTGCTGTCTTCAGAGCCTGATGCAGGGATTATGACCTCTTTGTGGGCAACGATTGCATAATCCTCTTTGAGGGCCTGAACGGCACAAATAACGGTTGAATTGGCTGGCTTTGTGACCACAAAGCTCACAGATGTAGAGCTCTGGTCAATGACCTCAAAGGAAGCTGTTTTGACTGTTGGATCATTTTTGGCAGTAAGCCCTGCCCAACTAGCCCAGATAGTGAATAGGGCTGCAAAGACGCTCGCTGTGATGATTATTGCCTTGCGTCTTTGGCCCTCCTGCTGGGGGCTTTTGCCATAACGCTGGGCTATTTGCTCGGGTAACTGCTGCACAGGTTAAGGTTAACTCATGAACTTCAATACATTGATACTTAGAGCCGAAGAAGAAGCCGAAATAATTGCTGCAAGCCCAGGCACCATTGGTTGGATCTTTACCTTTGCTATGGCTATCGGCTCAGGCTTTCTAATCTTTGACATGGTCAGAAGAATTCGTAAAGTTCGTTACCGTGATGAGATTGCTAGAGAGCTTGCTGAAGAGCAAGCTGCTAAGGCCAAGAAGAAGAACTAGTTTCCTAGGGAACCAACTAGTGGGTTAAGGCTTACTAGTAGCACTGCTACCCAGTGACACATGAATGCAATCACAGTTAGTGAATGGAATATTTCATGGAAACCAAAATGACCTGGGAATGGATTAGGTCTCTTTAGACCATAGAACACAGCTCCTGCTGTGTAGCAAAGACCACCGGCAAGAATCAAAACCATTGCAACCACGTTGAAGTTCAAGAAGTCAACGATGTAGAACATCGCTGCCCAACCAAGACCTACATAAAGAGGAACATAAAGCCATCTAGGTGCATTGATCCAGAACACTCTGAAGAACACTCCAACTAGTGCTCCTATCCAAACACTTAGAAGTAGAACTACTCCTTTGTCTCTTTCAAGAGCAAGCATTGCCATAGGCGTATAGCTTCCAGCGATAAGTAAGAAGATGTTGGCATGGTCAATTCTCTTTAGAGCAACTCTCGTTCTCGGCTTCCAGTTGAAGCGGTGGTAAAGAGCAGAGTTTCCAAACAGTAGGAATGAACAAGCGAAGAAGATGGCTACTGCAACCTTAGGAATAATTCCATCAGCTAGAACCAGAAGAATGATTCCACCGGCAATGACGATGGGTAATACTCCGGTGTGGATCCAGCCTCGCCAGGTAGGTTTTGGATCTAGTGCATTCTCAGGAATAGTTTCGCTTAATGGAAGATATAGGGGATCTGGCTGCTCATTGTTCATTACTCAACCTTATGGCCTAAGACAAGATGTCTGCTTCATGCAGGTAACCTTAAGACATGCGTAAGTTGTTCTATCGGCTCTATGAGTGGGGAATCCTAGGGAACCTCACCTCAGTTGACCTACCTAGGCACGTAGCCGTGATGCTTGATGGCAATAGGAGATGGGCTGAAAGAAACTTTGGAGCTAAGGCCAAAATCGGTCACACAGCCGGAGGCAAGAAAATTCATGAATTCTTGGGCTGGTGTGATGAGCTAGAGATTCCAGTAGTTACTCTATACATGCTCTCCATTGAGAATCTAAGTAAGAGATCAACTGATGAACTCGATGATCTTCTAAATATCATTGGTGATGTTGCAACAGAGTTAGCAGAGGCTAAGCAGTGGAGAGTAAGACTTGTAGGAGACAGAGATGCTCTTCCAGCTGATCTTCTAGAAAGAATTGAAATAGCAGAGAAAGCAACAGCAAATCTCAAGGGTCTAGATGTCAACCTTGCTGTGGCCTACGGTGGTCGCCACGAGATTGCTGAAGCAATGAAGCAGATTCTTCGTAAACATTCTGATGCCGGGAAAAGTATTGAAGACCTAGCTGAACTACTTTCACCTGAACTTATTACTGAGCACCTATACACCGGTGGACAGCCAGATCCAGATTTGATAATTAGAACTTCAGGAGAACAAAGACTAAGTGGCTTCCTGCTTTGGCAGAGTAGCAATAGCGAGTTGTATTTTGAAGAAGCTCTATGGCCTGACTTCAGAAGAGTTGATTTCTTGAGAGCGCTGCGAGCATTTGCTAAACGGCATAGACGTTTCGGGGCTTAGGTTAAATCAAGGTAACGTCTTAAAAACACTAAGCGTGTTGACCTGCCAATTTCACTTAGAAGTTCTAACATAACTTCAACAAGTGAATTGGAGCATAAATGGCCGCTAATAGCAGTACTACGACCAAGTCCACAAAATCAACTGCTAAGGCCCAACCAGTCCAGCCGGATACGGCAATCAAGACTTTCGTGATAGACACCTCGGTGTTTCTATCAGACCCAAGAGCGATGTTTCGCTTCAAAGAACATGAACTTGTAATTCCAATCATCGTTATCAACGAACTAGAGAAAAAGCGTCACGATCCAGAGATCGGTTACTTCGCTAGGCAAGCACTAAGAAACCTAGATGATCTTCGCATCAAGCACGAGAGATTAGATTTCCCTATTCCAGTAGGTGATGGTGGAACTCTTCGAGTTGAACTAAACCACATCAACCCAGATGTTCTTCCAGTTGGTTTTCAACTAGGGGATAACGATTCAAGAATCTTGGCAGTAGCTGCGAATCTTGCCAATGAAGGTTTTGATGTGACAGTTGTCTCTAAAGACCTGCCCTTAAGAGTTAAGGCTTCAGCCCTTGGTTTATTAGCTGATGAATACAAAGCAGAGATGGCTGTTGACTCCGGCTACACAGGTATTGCTGAAATTGCTCTAAGTGCTGATCAGATGAGTGATTTCTATGATGGTGAAATCTATGACCACCCAGAGGTGAAAGACCTTCCTGCTAACTGTGGTCTAGTAATCACAAGTGAAAGAGGAAGTGCTCTAGGTAGAGTCACCCAGGATAAGAGAATCAAGCTAGTTAGAGGAGATAGAGATCTCTTCGGTGTGCACGGCAGAAGTGCTGAGCAGAGACTAGCTATTGATGTGCTTCTAGATCCAGAGATTGGAATTGTTTCTCTCGGTGGTAGAGCTGGAACAGGTAAGTCTGCTCTAGCTTTATGCGCTGGATTAGAAGCAGTTCTAGAACGTCGTGCTCACAAGAAGATCATGGTCTTTAGACCGCTCTATGCAGTTGGTGGTCAAGAGTTAGGTTTCTTACCTGGTTCAGAAGCAGAAAAGATGAACCCTTGGGCTCAAGCAGTCTTTGACACTCTAGGGCCACTAGTTAGCAAAGAAGTAATTGATCACATAATTGACCGTGACATACTTGAAGTTCTTCCACTTACACACATCAGAGGAAGATCTCTGCACGACACATTCGTAATTGTTGATGAAGCTCAATCACTAGAGAGAAACGTTCTACTGACTGTACTTAGCCGTATTGGACAAAACTCAAGAGTCATCATGACTCACGATGTAGCTCAAAGAGACAATCTGAGAGTTGGTAGACACGATGGAGTTGCTTCAGTAATTGAGGCCCTAAAGGGCCAATCACTGTTTGCTCACCTGACTCTAACCAGGTCTGAGCGCTCACCTATTGCTGATATGGTCACCAGCCTTCTAGACAATTAGCCTGTGTAAAACTCAAGAAGCAAAATAGTTTCTTGGCTAACTTGGGTTGGTGCCCAGTCCATCTGAATTACTAGCTCTAATACCCGCTCTGTATTTGCTAGCGGTGGCATGGCCCTTAGCTGTAATAGATCTAAGAGAACATCGTCTTCCAAATAGGTTAGTCTTGCCCGCCTATCCGATAGCTCTGGTATCTCAGCTAGTTGCCACCACAATCTCGATGGACTGGGCACGGTTCCTTGTTTGTGTTCTTTGTTCTCTAGTTGTTCTAGTGATTGGCATCATTGCGAATCACTTTGATGTTCTGGGGATGGGGGATGTGAAGTTAGCAGGAGCATTAGCTCTAATCTTGGGTTATTTCAACATCTATCTGCCGATAGTTGCGATCGGCATAGCCTTTGTTCTTGCCTTTGGTGTGATTCTGGTTCTGCTAACTAAAGGCAAGGTTAGTTTGGGTACGAGTATCCCACTGGGGCCTTACCTGTTGATTAGCTTTATTGGAACCTGTAGCTATTGGCTAGTTACTCACTCGGCTTAGTCATAGATAGAACATCTAGGGCTTTATCTAGCTGCTCCATGGTTAGTTTCTCGCCATCCACATAGCCAAGTTCAATAGTTGCTTCACGGATTGTTAGACCCTTAGCAACAGCATGCTTAGCAATCTTGGCTGCTGACTCATAACCAATGTATTTGTTGAGCGGAGTAACAATAGAAGGAGAAGATTCAGCTAGTGCTCTTGATCTTTCAACGTTAGCAACAAGCCCATCAATGGTCTTATCAGCTAGAAGAACTAGAGAGTTAGATAGCAATCTAATTGATTCAAGTAGAGCGTTACCCATAACCGGGATAGCTACGTTAAGTTCGAAGTTACCTGTGGCACCTGCCCAAGCAACTGTTGCATCGTTACCGATAACTCTGGCAACAACCATCAGAACTGCTTCGGGGATAACAGGGTTGACTTTGCCAGGCATGATTGATGAACCTGGTTGTAGATCTGGAATATCAAGTTCACCGATACCTGCGTTAGGACCAGAGCCCATCCAACGAAGGTCATTAGCAATCTTGGTAACTCCTACAGAAAGAGTTCTAAGAGCACCTGATGCTTCAACTAGAGCATCTCTAGCTCCTTGAGCTTCAAAGTGGTTTCTAGCTTCGGTAACAGGAAGCTTTGTTTCTGCTGCGAGTAGACGAATAACTTCCTGAGGGAAACCCTTAGGAGTGTTAATGCCTGTGCCAACAGCAGTTCCACCTAGAGGAACTTCAGCAACTCTAGCGATGGTTGATTCAACTCTTTCAATGCCATATCGAATCTGAGCAGCATATCCACCAAACTCTTGACCAAGAGTTACAGGAGTTGCATCCATTAGGTGAGTGCGTCCTGCTTTGACAACAGACTCCCAAGCTTTTGCCTTTACTTCTAATGCTTTAGCTAGGTGATCTAGAGCAGGAAGAAGGTTATGAATAAGAGCAGAGGTAACTGCAAGGTGCACTGAAGTAGGGAATACATCGTTTGATGACTGGGATGCATTTACGTGGTCGTTAGGGTGAACCTTGCTACCTAGCTTTGCTGTTGCAAGGGTTGCTAGAACTTCATTCATGTTCATGTTTGAAGAAGTTCCAGAACCTGTCTGGAAAATATCTACTGGGAATTCTTTATCGTGCTTACCTGAAATAACTTCATCAGCAGCATAGGCAATAGCATCTGCAATGTTCTTATCTAAAACGCCAAGAGACGCATTAGCTAGAGCTGCTGACTTCTTGATTTGTGCTAAAGCGGCAATATGTGCTCGCTCTAGGGTGGTACCGCTAATTGGGAAGTTCTCTACTGCTCTTGCTGTTTGAGCAGCGTATAGAGCGTCTACTGGGACTTTAACTTCACCCATGGTGTCGTGTTCAATGCGGTATTCCATTTACTTGCCTTTTCTATTGTGTATTGCCGATGGTTACAATCTCGTGAATCTCACCAAGGGTTAGCTTGTAGTTTGCACCTACAACTGCCAATTTACCTGATTCAATACGCTCAGCTATAAGGCTAGAGCGAGCGATTAGCTCATTAATAGTGTCTCTTACGTGAAGATCAGTAATCTCATCAATCAGGTGCAAGCCATTGGCCTTGGCAGCATTGACGGTAGGGGTGATGCGGTTGACCAGGTTTTGAATGAACTCACCGGTAGGAACAGCTTGTCCTTCTGCTGAGTTCATGGTGGTTCTAATAGCTCCACACTCATCGTGACCTAGCACCAGAATCAAGGGAACACCTAGCACCTCGACTGCATACTCCAGAGAGCCAAGAATTGTCTCAGCAATAACCTGCCCTGCGTTACGAACTACAAAAAGATCACCAAGACCAACATCGAAGATGATTTCAGCTGAAAGTCTTGAATCTGAACAACCAAATAGCGCAGCAAAAGGTTTTTGCTCTTTAGCTAGTTCTGTTCTTAGTCCGAAGTCTTGTCTAATGTGAGAAGGCTTATCGGTTACGAATCTCTGGTTGCCATGCAGCATTGCTTCCCAAGCTTGTGCTGGGGTTTCTGGTCTCTTTGATCTAGCCAACTTGTGGGACTCCAGTCAGCTCTTTGTCGATTGAGTCGATAAATGATTTGAACTCATTTGGATCTGCTACTCCATATAGAAGTAGGTAATCTTCATCCTTGTAGTTCAAGACCATGATGTAGTCCATGGTCTTCTTAGGTTCATTCTTGACTATTGATTCGTAAACATCCCATTTGAAGTGTTTAGAAGAATACTGTTCAGTTAGTACTTTGCCATTTAGCGATAGAGCTAACCAGGTTGGGTTGGCATTGAAAGCTTGGGTGTAGCCAACATATTTGATGTCACTACCAACAAAGCCTGCTTTGAAGACAGGAACGGTATCGACGTTGTTAGTTGTTAGGGCAGCGTTGTTAGCCCACCAGTTTTCTGGGGGAGTAATTGTGATTACTTCAAAACCAGAATCAGCTTTGGCTTTTTGAGAGATAGCGGTGTAATCAATTTCTTGTATTCGGTTGGAATCATCTCTAGGAACAATAAGAACAAGTGTGACAACTAAACCAATAGATGCACCAAGGGCCAGAATCAGGTTAATGACTGTTTGGCGGGCTCTGTGTCTAGCTGCTGAATCACTCAATGGGTATTTAGTCCTTCTTCTTTAGAACTTCATCTAGTTTTGCTCTAGCTCCAGTTAGCCACTCTTCACACTTCTGAGCGAGTACTTCACCACGCTGCCATAGAGCCATGCTCTGATCTAGGGTTACTGAGCCTTGCTCTAGTTCATTCAAGACCTTGGTTAGCTCATCGCGAGCCTGCTCATAGGTCATCTCAGCGATATCAGCGTTTGGGTTCTTCACAGCCATAGTGTCTCCAGTTTAATCGTTGATTAGTTAGCGGTTGCATCCAGGTCACCCTTGGCAACCCTAAGTTTTAGTAATGTTCCAGATTTAGCCATTTTCGGGTCAGTTATGACCTTACCCTCTGAGTCTCTAACCACTGCATAGCCTCTATCTAGGGTGCTTTGAGGGGATAGGGATCTAAGCAGGCTCTTCTTGTTAGCTAGGTCAGTGCTCTGCTTATCTAGCTTGTAATCAAGGTCATCTCTAAGTTCTCCTAGAGCTCTAGTTAGATCATCAGTTCTCTGGATTAGATAGGCATGTGGATCTTTTAGTAGAGGATGCTGTCTAATCTGTTGAATCAAGGTGGCTTGGTGTCCTAGGTAAGAACCGATGATGGATTTCATTCTCTCTAGAGATTCTGTAATCTTTCTTCTTTCATCGACCACATCAGGTACTACTCGTTTAGCAGCATCAGTTGGAGTTGATGCTCGTAGGTCAGCAACATCATCAATGATTGGCCTGTCGTTCTCATGTCCAATAGCTGAGATAACTGGAGTCTCACAAGCAGCAACTGCTCTTACTAGTGCTTCATCGCTAAAGCCAACTAGATCAAGGAAGCCACCACCACCTCGAGTAATGATGATTACCTCAACTTCAGGATCTGCATCCATCTTCTTTAGAGCTGCAATCACACTCGGAGCACACTCAGCACCTTGAACAGATACGTTAGCCATCCTGATAACTGCTTCTGGCCATCTCAAGAGAATGTTTTGTCTAACATCCTTCTCAGCATCTGAATTTTCAGCAGTAATTAGACCAATTACTCCAGGAAGGAAAGGAAGTTTCTTCTTCTTGGAAGGATCAGCTAGTCCTTCTACATAAATCTTTGCTCTTCTGGCTTCAATCTCAGCCATAAGAACTCCAAGACCAACCTTCTTTATAGAAGACACCTTGAGGCTAAGAGTTCCTCTAGCCACGTAGTAGTCCATGTTTCCTGAGACTAAAACTCGGTCTCCGTCTGTGAACTCTTCACCAGCAGAAACTAAGACTCCGTTGAAGATAACCAGCGAGATTGTTGAACCCGTGGCAAGGTCTCTCAGCTGCGGGTAGGCATGGCCTCCGGCTTTGGCTTGGAACTTGATGATTTCGCCCTCAACCCAAGCGTTTCCCCAGCCTTTGACCGCATTAGCGACTCTTTCGCTTAGCTGTTGGACCGTGAAGGGATGATCTGGGTCTTTACCAATGGCGATTTGCTCGTTCACAGGCAGTTTCCTTTCACTGGTTTAGACTTGGCTTGTGTCTATCTCCCAGAATACTTCCGACCAAGGACTAATTGCTTCGCCTAAGCGAGTTCTTTTAGCCGCTCCACGAGGCTACTGTGCTGGAGTGGACAGAGCCGTTATTGCTGTTGAGAAGGCCCTAGACCTTCATGGTTCACCAGTTTATGTCCGTAAAGAGATTGTCCATAACAAGCACGTAGTATCCAGCTTGGAAAGACGTGGAGCAATCTTCGTCAACGAAGTAGACGAAGTTCCTGAAGGTAGCATCCTGGTCTTCTCAGCTCACGGAGTGAGCCCTGCTGTTATCAAGGCATCTGAGGAAAGAAACCTAAATACCATTGATGCAACTTGTCCTTTGGTTACCAAGGTCCACAGAGAAGTTCAAAGATTTGCTAGCGAAGACTATGACATTCTTCTAATAGGTCACGAAGGACACGAAGAAGTAGAAGGAACTGCTGGAGAAGCTCCAGATCACGTTCAACTAGTTGATGGTCGCCACGGAATTCTAAACGTAACCGTTAGAGACCCAGAGAAAGTTATCTGGCTCTCTCAGACCACTTTGTCAGTTGATGAAACTTATGAAACCGTGGAAGCTCTTAGAGAGAGATTCCCAACTCTACAAAACCCACCAAGCGATGACATCTGTTACGCAACACAAAACAGACAGGTAGCTATCAAGAAGGTTGCTCAAGCAGCTGAGCTTGTAATCGTTGTTGGTTCTGCTAACTCTTCTAACACTGTTCGTCTAGTTGAAGTGGCACTTGAGGCAGGAGCTAAGGCTTCGTACCGAGTGGACTTTGCAACAGAAATCAAAGACGAGTGGTTTGAAGGTGTAAATACTGTTGGAGTTTCTTCAGGAGCATCAGTGCCTGAAGTACTAGTTGAAGAAGTTCTAGATGATCTTGCTCGTCGTGGATACGGCGATGTTGATATTGTTCAGACTGCTGAAGAAGATGTCCAGTTCTCTCTACCTAAAGAACTTAGAAAAGATCTAAAGGCTGCTGGTGAAGATACCAGCAATAAGCAGAAGCGTTAGTCAAACTTAGTTTCTTTTACTAGCTTCCCAGTTCTATCAAAGGTCTTCCAAACACCAGTTTGTTTACCATCTATAAATGAACCTGATCTCATTAGAGATCCATCTCTTCTAAAGAACTCCCAAAAGCCATGCATTTCATTGTTCTTGTAAGAACCTTTAAACCTTGGTTTCCCGTTGTCGTAAAAAGGATCTACACCAAGCATTTAGATGCTCATAGACTTTGAAACAGAACCCAGCTCCTGGGTTGCAAGAACAACACGCTTAGCCATATCTGCTTCAGCAACCTTGCCCCATGCACGTGGGTCATAAGCCTTCTTGTCGCCAACTTCGCCGTCGATCTTTAGAACCTTGTCGTAGTTAGAAAGCATGTGACCGGCAATAGATCTGGTAAATGCGTACTGAGTGTCAGTGTCGATGTTCATCTTCACAACACCGAAGCGAACTGCATCTGCAATCTCCTGAGGGGTTGAACCTGAACCACCGTGGAAGACAAGGTCAAATGGCATGTCCTTGCCATACTTGTCGCCAACTGCACGCTGAATGTCATTTAGAAGTTCTGGACGTAGAACTACGTTTCCTGCCTTATAGACACCGTGCACGTTACCAAAAGTAAGAGCAGTTAGGTATCTACCGTTTTCACCTAGTCCTAGTGCTTCAGCGGTTAGTAGACCATCTTCGATGGTTGAGTAAAGGTGATCTCCTTCGCCACCTTCAACGCCATCTTCTTCTCCACCAACAACACCAATCTCAACTTCCAAGATGATGCCTAGGTTCTTGGTCTGAGCTAGCAGGTCTTTAGAAATTTGTAGGTTCTCTGTAAGGCTCACAGCTGATCCATCCCACATCTGTGAGTTGAATAGTGGTTCCTGGTGGTTACGAACTCTTTCCTTGCTTAGTTCTAGTAGAGGAAGAAGGAATGTCTCTAGGTGAGGCTTAGAGCAGTGGTCAGTATGGATACCAACAGTGATTGGGTAGTTCTTAGCAACTTCTCTCACGAAGTTAGCCATAGCAGCAGCACCAGTTGCCATGTGCTTTACAGATGAACCTGACCAGTAATCGCCACCACCTGTTGTTACCTGGAGAATTCCATCAGAGCCTGCCTCTGTTAGTCCCTGCAGAACAGCGTTAACTGTTTGTGAGCTGGATACGTTAATTGCAGGGTAAGCAAATCCACCTTTCTTAGCGCGGTCAATCATTTCTGCGTATTGATCAGGTGATGCTACTGGCACGTTAGTACTCCTATGGTTTGGCTATTTCTTCGAGTGGAACATTTAGGTTTGGTGCTGGATCCACAGTTGCTGGAGGCATGTTATCTAGGTTCTCAAGACCTGATGTTGGCTGGGTAACTGCAATAGCTCCCCAGCGAACAGCAGTTTGAACACCCAGTGGAACATTGAAGCCAACACCGTAATCTTCTTCACCCTCGGTAATTGGGTTAGAGACAACAGCTGATAAGAATCCAGCAAGAGTTGCATCTCCAGCACCAACTGTGTTGATAACTTTAACCGGAGGAGTTCTAGCTGCCCATTCGGCTTCTAATGTCACAGCAATCATTCCATCTGCTCCCATGGAAGCAAGAACTACTTCAATGCCGTGTTGGCAAAGTTCACGAGCTGCATCAACAACATCACCAACGGTAGCTAGTTCTCTACCAACAGCAGAAGCTAGTTCTTCAGCATTTGGCTTAATGACATTAACGCAACCCTTACGTGCCCAGTAGGAGAGTGGTTCACCTGAAGTATCAAGAGCAACTTTTACTCCCATAGCTTTCATGGCATCAAAGATTGGTTGTAGATCAACATAAACACCAGTTGATTTATAGGTTGGAAGAGCTCCTGCGATAACTAACCACTTAGCTCCAGTGTTTCTAACTTCAGCTTCAGTTAGATCAACAACTTTCTGCCAGTCTTCTTCACTGAGTGATCTAGGAGATTCATTGACCTTGGTAGTTGTTCCGTGGATATCAACGATTGTTGTTGAAACACGAAGGCTACCTTCAACCCACATTGGAACTAAGAAAGATGAACCTGTTCTTTCCAATACGTTCACATCGGCATTGCCAATAGGAACTACTCCTGGAGCATGAATGTTGGCAAGAGTTAGACCACGAGATACGTTGATACCTTTACCTGCTAGTTCTTCACGAACATCGTCAGCTCTATTGACCTGGCCAGGGTGAAGGTTGTTTACAAAGTAAGTTCTGTCTAGAGTGGGGGCAGGTGTCAGTGTGACGACCGGAGCACCAAAGTGTCCTTGCGACATGTGTTTCTCCTACTCACTCGTATCTGTTTATATGCCCAATAAATCTGGCTGATTAGAGCAAACGGCACTGTCGGCTAACTTGAAAAGTATAACAAATGCCTAGATTTAGGCAGGTTCAGGCCTAAGGCTCTTGATTTTGTGGTTAGTTAGCTTGGCTAGTTCATCAAGGTTAGAAACCCCATGCCTGTCTGCCATATGGATGACAATCCTGGCACAGGCATCGCTATCAGCTAAGGCATCATGGTGGTCAAACCCCTCATGGCCTATGGCATAAGCCACCTGATTGAGCCTGTAACTGTCGAGGTTGTAGGTCTTTCTAGCCATAATCAGCGAGCAGCCGTAGCGAATATCAGGCAATTCAGCCTCAATAAGGGCAGCACTAGATCTCAATACCCCCATATCAAACCCTGCATTATGAGCAATCAGGTCGTCCATACCTATAAACCCAAGCATCAGATCCAGTGCTTCTGCCCAAGTGGGAGCATCCACCACATCCTGTGGGTGGATGCCATGAACACCTATGTTGCCAGTTGCAAACCAGTCATTTGGATAAGGAGGCTTTATCAAGGTTGAGAAGGTATCTACGATCTTTCCTTCAGCTACCTTCACTAAACCAACAGCACAGGGACTAGCTGAAGACCCATTAGCGGTCTCAAAGTCGATGGCTGTGAAATTTAGGGGCATGGTTCAATCTAACCCAAAGCCCAAGACACCGAAGATAGATACCTCTAAGGCAAGTAAACTTGCTTGAATGGCTCTAACAATCGGTATCGTCGGACTACCAAACGTCGGCAAATCAACTCTCTTCAACGCACTTACTAAGAACAATGTGTTGGCCGCGAACTATCCCTTCGCAACCATTGAACCCAACATAGGTGTTGTAAACCTGCCTGACCCAAGACTTCAAAAGCTTGCAGACATCTTTGGTAGCGAGAAGCTACTACCTGCTCCTGTGTCGTTTGTTGATATCGCAGGAATTGTTAAAGGTGCTTCTTTAGGTGAAGGACTAGGAAACAAGTTCCTAGCTAATATTCGTGAAGCAGATGCCATTGCTCAGGTGGTTAGAGGGTTTATTGATCCTGATGTTATTCACGTTGATGGCAAGGTAGATGCTTCAAGCGATATCGAAACCATCAACACAGAGCTAATCCTTGCTGATCTAGAAACCCTAGATAAAGCAAGAGTGAGAATTGAAAAAGAAGTTAAGGGCAAGAAGGTTGAACCTGCTGTTCTGGACACAGTAGACCAGGCTCTTGCATTCCTAAATGCAGGTAAGCCACTTTCAGTTTCAACAATTGACTTGCAGCCAATCAAAGAACTTGGGTTGCTAACAGCTAAACCTATTCTTTATGTCTTCAACGTTGATGAGTCAGTTCTTAGCGATGCTTCTAAGAGAAAGCTATTGGCTGATCTTGTTGCTCCTGCAGAGGCAGTATTCCTAGATGCCAAGGTTGAGAGCGAACTTATTGATCTCTCTCCTGAAGAAGCTAACGAACTTCTAGCATCTCTTGGTCAAGATGAATCTGGTCTAGATCAGCTTGCTCGAATTGGATTCAACACTCTAGGTCTTCAGACTTATCTAACTGCAGGTCCTAAAGAAACTAGAGCATGGACCATCAAGAAAGGTGCAACAGCACCTCAAGCTGCTGGTGTTATCCATACTGATTTCCAAAGAGGCTTCATCAAAGCAGAAATTGTTTCCTTCGATGACCTAATTGCAGCCGGTTCAATGGCTGATGCTAAGGCTGCAGGTAAAGTCCGCATGGAAGGTAAAGATTACGTCATGCGTGATGGAGATGTTGTTGAGTTTAGGTTCAACGTCTAGGCAAGTTACTTCCAACCACTAACCAACTATGGCAATAACTCTATTTTTGGAGCTTGTCTGCAATACTTCAGGTATCTAGTGGGTAACGGAGGTGTGAAGATGTTAGATGACAAGGAATGTAACTGTGGCGAAGGCTGCAAGTGTTCAGGTGGTTCAAACGAATAGAAACAACCTAGTTGTTTCTTGAATAAAGAATTAAGGCAAGTCTAGAAATCAGTGCTACTGATTACTGACTTGCCTTCTTTTATTCCCTCGAGCAATACCTTCACAACATGACTTGCAGTCATACCTTCAGGGAATGCCGGAGCAGTTCCAAAGATAGCTCTGGTAGCAAGACCTGTTTCTGTGTGTCCAGGTTTTGCATCTGTTACTTGAATCTTGTCCCTGCGGAACTCTTGAGTGATAGTTGCTAGGTAACTAGCGTGAGCAGTTTTAGAAACTGTGTAGGCAGACATACCAGGGAAGACCTTCTCTGAAACAACTCCAGTTATTCCAGCAACAAATGATCCTGCTTCTTTATCTAGAGCAAGTAGTGGATGAAGGGCAGAGATGATGCTTGCCGGTCCTAGGTTATTGATCTGCATTAGTTTGGCGGCATCCTGAGGACTTGTTTCAGTTGCCTTAGCAAATCCAACAACACCTGCTGCATTGATAATTCCATGAATTGGCTGGTTGAGGTTGAGTAGGTAGTCAGTTAGGGTCTTGATGCTGTCTTGGCTCTCAAGATCAACAACTAGCTTCACTGCTGCTTCAGCTGGTATGCGAGCTGCTGTGTCAGCATTTCTAGCTGTTGCCATAACAACTGCTCCTTGAGCAGAGAGTTGTCTAACTAGCTCAGAACCTAATGCTCCTGAGCCACCAATTACCAAGATATTTTTGCCAGTGAATTCCATTTCTCAATTATTGCCTTATTTAGGAACCCTCGCCCTAACTCGGGCAGAATAGGCACATGAAAACACATCGCGGAGTCGTTTACTCAAGAAATGGTGGAGCTGCTGCTAGCCAGCCTCTGGCTGTCTCAGCAGCACTAGAGATTCTTAGAGCAGGTGGTTCATTCATAGATGCAGGTATTGCACTCAGTGCTGTTATCTCAGTAGTTGAGCCTGGTGCATCTCAGCTTGGTGGAGATGCTTTCCTAATTACTCATCACGCTCAGACAAAAGAGAACCTAGCCTTCAATGGCAGTGGTGAAGCAGGACATTCGGCAACTAGAAATAAGTTCACAGACAAGATTGATCACCATGGCTATAGATCTGCAACGGTGCCTGGCACAGTAGCAGCTTGGTTTGCAGCTCACGAGAGATATGGCAAGTTGCCTATCGAACAGATACTTGCTCCAGCAATTAGGTATGCAGATATTGGTTTTCCTGCATCAAGAGATTTCGTGTTAAGAATTCAGGGCCTACTAAAACTCTTTCCAGAAGTCACCTTCTTTGCAGACATGGGCATTGACACTTCCCTTGCTATTGGTGATGTGGTTATTCAAAAAGATCTAGCTAACACTTTGAAGACAATTGCTCAAAACGGTAGAGATGGTTTCTATAAGGGTGAAGTAGCAGACAAGATAGTTTCAGGAACTGATGGTTGGTTCAACCACGAAGATCTTGCGAATCACGTAACTAGAGTTGAAGCACCTCTTGCTGCTAACTACCGTGGTTACTCTGTTCATGGTCAACCACCACCAACCCAAGGAATGATTCTTCTAGAAGAACTTCTTCTTGTTGAAGATAAGGATCTATCTAAACTCTCGGAAGCAGAGCGCATTCACCTTATGGTTGAGGCTAAAAAGGTAGGTTTCATGGACCGCAATGAAATCATTGCCGATCCTGAATTTGTTCCTGTTGACACCCAAAGGATTCTTTCTTCAGAGCACATTGCTATGAGAAGAAAGCAGATTGATCCAGACAACGCCTATAACGGTCCTGAAGGAGATACTAAGGAAGGTAGTGACACTACCTACTTCATCGTGGCTGATTCTGAGGGTAATGCTGTGTCATGGATTCAGAGTGTGTTCCATGGCTTTGGTTCTGCTTTTGTTCCGAAGGGAACCGGTGTTCTTCTAAACAACAGAGCAACTGGGTTTAGTTTGGATGAGAACTCACCTAACCTCATTGAACCTGGCAAGAGACCAGCGCACACTCTTAATGCTTGGACTATAACTAACCCTGATGGATCTCTTGCCTATGTTGGCGGAACTCCTGGAGCGAACATTCAGGTGCAGACAAACTTCCAGCTAATAGTGGCCCTGATTGATCTAGGGATGAGTGTTCAAGAAGCTTGTGAAGCAGCTAGATGGCAGCACCTAATTGGTGATTCATCTGACTATGAAACTGGAGCAGGAAAGCTTCAGATTGAATCAAGAGTGTCAGCAGAAGTTATTGAAGAGTTGAAGGCTAAAGGACATGATGTCATGCTGTTGCCTGAGTATGGACATGGCTCTGCTGTTCAGCTATTGAAGATTCTTGATAATGGAACTCAGGCCTGGGGAAGCGATGTCAGAGTTGACGGTCAGGCAGCAGGAATCTAGTTCTTGATGTTTGGGTGTCTAAAGTGTTCAGCCACTGTTCTATGAAGGATTCCGTTAGTTGCTAGAACGCTTGAACTTGCTGTCGTTAGTTCACCATCAAGATCTGAGATGGTTCCACCGGCTTGTTCAACGATTGGAACAAGAGCAGCAATGTCATAAATCTTTAGATCGTGCTCTGCTGTTATCTCAAGAGTTCCTTCAGCTAAGAGCATGTATGACCAGAAGTCTCCGAATGCTCTGGTTCGCCAAATCTTTCTGGATAGTTCTATGAGTTGATCTAACTGACCTACCTGATCCCATAGCTTTAGGTTGTTATAGCTAAGAGAAGCATTTTCTAGATTGTTGACTTTAGAAACGTGGATTTGAACTTCTCTGCCATCGATGTGTCTGGTGTGTGCCCCAACTCCAGGAGCAGCCCACCATCTTCTACCCATAGCTGGAGCACTAACAACACTCACAACTGGTTTGCCATCAATTGCTAGGGCAATCAAGGTTGCCCAAACTGGCACACCTCTCATGAAGTTAGCTGTGCCATCTATAGGGTCAATGATCCAGGTTCTACTGCCCTTGCCGTGCAAGTTTTCGCCAACTGTTCCATACTCTTCACCGATAAGGGAATCATCTGGTCTTTGTTCTTGAAGAACGAGTTTTAGGGCTGCTTCAACATTTCTGTCAGCATCTGTGACAGGTGAGGAGTCTGGTTTAGTTTCAACTATTAGATCTTGAGCATAGAAACGCTCGAGAGAGATCTTGTCAGCAATATCTGCCATCTCAAGGGCAAGAGCTAAATCTTTACTAAAGTCCATGTATAAAACTTACTCGTTAGATGAGTTGCCCAGAGAAGACATGAGTCTTCTCAGGGAATCTACTCTTGCTTCAGGGATGGTGCCGCTAGCAATTGCTTCATCTAATAGACAGTCAGGGGAGTCAGCTAGGTGAGAGCAGTCTCTAGGGCAGTCAACAGCAATAGCCCAAAGGTCTTCAAAGCTCTTTAGAAGATTCTCTAGTTTGATATGACCTAGTCCAAAGGATCTAACCCCTGGGGTATCAATAATCCAGGAGTTAGTTTCTCTGTTTAGGTTGATGGCTCTTACCGAACTGCTGGTGTGTCTACCTCTACCGGTAACAGCATTTACTCCACCGGTTGAACGAAGTGCACCAGGGGAGACAGCATTCACCAGAGTTGATTTACCAACACCACTATGTCCAACGACAACAGTGATCTCATTGGCTAGGAAGTCGTTGAGTGCCTTTAGTGAAGGACTTTCATGTTTGTTCAGAATTACAGGAATAGATAATCCAGAGAAGTTAGATAGGAACTCTGTTGGGTCAGCTAGATCTACCTTGGTAATACATAGAGCAGGTCTTAGACCTGCATCAAATGCAGCAGCTAGGTATCTGTCAATCAATCTGGTTCTAGGTTCAGGATTAGCAATAGCCACCACGATAAGCATCTGGGTTGCATTAGCAACCATTACGCGCTCAACCTGATCGCTATCGTCAGCGCTTCTTCTAAGTAGCGATGTTCTAGGTTCAACTCTCACTATTCGAGATAATGCTCCAACTGTGTCAGAGGTGTCACCAGCAAGAGCTACAAGATCTCCAACAGCAACTCCTTCTTTCCTTAGTTCTTTACCAAGAGTTGCTGTTATCTCTCTAGACTCATCAACGATTACTGTGTATCTACCCTTATCAACCTGGATAACCATTCCGATAGGGGCATCTTTATATGTAGGTCTTGTCTTTGTTCTTGGCTTATTACCTTTAGGGTTTGGTCTAGACCTGATATCACTCTCATCGATATCGTGTTGGCCGGGTTCTGGCTCATACAACCAACTCAAGAGTTAGTTCCTAACAATCCATTCCATAGTGAAACAAACTCAGGCATGGTCTTACTCACAACACTGATGTTTTCAATAGTTATGCCAGGAACTCTAAGACCAATGATTGCTCCTGCAGTTGCCATGCGGTGATCTTCATAAGTCTTCCAAGTGCCTGAATGTAATTCACCACTTGGTTCAATAGCGATACCGTCTTCAAGTTCTGTTGCAACACCACCGATGTTGTTTATCTCAATAGTCAAAGCAGCGAGGCGATCTGTCTCATGTCCTCTAAGGTGAGCAATACCTGTAATTCTTGAAGGACCATCAGCTAGAACTGCTAGAGCAATAATTACTGGAGCCAGTTCACCACCAATGGATAGGTCAATGTCTATTCCCTTGATGGTTCCTGTTCCGGTGATGACTAGGTCATCGCCGTCTCTTTCAAAGCTTGCTCCCATTTGAGTAAGAATCTCAACAAAGTGTTTACCAACCTGGGTAGTTATCACTGGCCAGTTCTCTACCTTTACTGATCCGCCTAGAACTAGAGCTGCTGCTAGGAAAGGTCCCGCATTGGATAGGTCAGGCTCAATGCTGATATCCCCACCACTAATAGGTCCTGGTTCGACCACCCAAAGTGTTTCTTCTGGTTGGGAAACCATTACCCCTCTTCGCCTTAGGCACTCTAAAGTCATTTCAATGTGAGGAAGGCTCGGTAGGTCTTTGCCAACATGACGAAGCGATAGACCTTTAGAAAAGCGAGGAGCAGCTAAGAGAAGTCCAGAAACAAACTGGCTTGAGGCACTGGCATCGATCTCTAGGTAGCCACCTTCGATGACTCCTGAACTAGTGATAGTAAAAGGAAGAGATCCTGTACCCTGATCTTCAACTGAAACACCCAGTGCTCTTAGTGAATCAATGGTGGTCTTCATAGGTCTTCTGCGAGCAGCTTCATCGCCGTCAAAGGTGACCTCTCCGGCAAATAGGGCTGCCATAGGAGGCACAAATCTCATGACAGTACCGGCTAGACCGCAGTCAATACGGGCTTTCAGGGGCTCTCGCCCCTCAATGTCAGTGGTAGGTGCGACTATTACAGAGTCACTCCTTTCGCTGACGGTGATTTGAGTCCCTAGCTGTATCAGGGACTCAATCATCAGCGAGGAATCCCTTGAATCTAGGGGGTTAATCAGGCGGCTGGGTGATGAGGCAAGGGCAGACAGCACTAATTCACGGTTGGTTAGGGATTTTGAGCCTGGCAAAGAGACGGATCCAGAGATGGCATGTTGAATTGTTGGGGCAAGCCAAGAACTTTTAGCCGAGCGGGAATAAATGTTGTCCGTCATGTGTTCTCTATTCTAACGGCATGATTTATTGGTGCCTCAGGACCAAAAGCATTTCAAAGACGATCAAACTAACCCGGAGGATGATACTTATTTACATTTCAGAGAATGCAACTCAGCCAGCTCCACGCCACCACGTTTACCGTGCAACCGCCAGAATCAGCTCCAATCACCAATCAGAACTACTAAACTCACAACCAATGAGTAACCAAATGGGAACCCCCGCAGATCCGACCCCGAGTCGTGTTCCTTTCGCCATAGCCGCAGCACCTTACTTTGAGGGTATTCGCCGCTACTGCATTTCAAGAGCAGGAACCTTCCAGCGTGGAGAAGACATTGCCCAAGACGCCTTGATGAAGGCGTTCAAGTCTTGGGATTCATTCGTCGATATCGGCTATGGACCTGGACCTTGGCTATACAAGATCGCCAAGCGTGAACTTGTTTCAGCTGGCATAAAGCAGACTGAGCTGGATAAGAAACACCAGTTCGCCTACGAAGATGAAGAAGGCAACGTCGACTACGGATTCGACGAGTACGACTTCAACAACGCAGCCGACTCACCGGAAATGCTAATCATTGAGAAGTTCGGTATGGCTGACATTGAAGCGGCTATCAACGCTCTCGATGAAGAGTTCAGAGAAGTCGCTTTCCAAAAGTTTGTTGTTGGACTAGTCAACAAAGAAATCGCAGAGCTGCTAGATCTAAAGCAGAACACTGTTGGTTCAAAAGTTTCCCGCGCCCGTGAAAAGCTAAGTGAAGTCTTGAAAGAGATGGCTGCTGGATTTGGGATCGGTTTAGATGAAGATAAGAAAAAGTAAAGGGTAATCCAATGTCAGAAAACAACTGCGAACTCACTCTAGGAAGGGTTTTTGATTTCCTAGCAAACGAACTTAATGAAACGCAGCGATCCGAGGTGCTAGATCACCTGGATGGTTGTCAAACTTGCAAGAAAGAGTATGCAATCGAAAGCAAGATATCCAAGCTAATAAGTAGCTCATCGATGAATGCTCAAGTAAGTTTTGCATCCAAGATGCAAAATAGGTTCCAATCAGAGATTTAAAGAAATCCCCGCTCTAGTGGCGGGGATTTTTCTTATATCTCTTGCTCTGGAAGATCTAACCAGCTGTACCAACCTTGGTTTAGTACAAGCCAAGCAATAAGTCCGTGACCTAGTTGACCTGGTAATCCGAATTGAGAGTTCTTTATCTCTTCGTTGAAACCTGGGTGATCAACTAGTGGTCGGTATGCATCTACGAAAGGCAAGCTTCTTCTTGAAGCAACATCTTCAAATCCTGCTGATAGATGTTCAATGTCATAGTTCAGCTGAGGGTTACGACTTGGAATAGGCGAGATGACAAAGCTTTGAACACCCTTGCTTGTTGCTGTGTCGAGGATGTTGGCTAGATTCAGTCTTGATCTAGACATTGTGATTCCAGCGTTGATGTCGTTTGAGTTCAAGGCAACAATCAATCTGTTGTCTGTATCGGGAGCAAAACGCTTGGAAGCTTCTTCTAGCCACTGCTCACTTAGCTGGGCAGTTGTTACCTCAGGGGTAGCTAGAACATAGAAGTCAATTCTTGGATAGTCACTTTGAGTTTTAGCGATAACGCGGCCAACCCAACCTAAACCTTTAGGGTCACCACCTGCACCAACGATGTCGTCACCAATGATGACAACTCGAATGTTACGACGTGGCTCTTCCATCTTTAGCTAAACGCTCTTTCAACTAGGTCTGCTTGTTCAACAGCATGACGCTTAGCTGAACCAGTTGCAGGAGAAGCACTGGCTGGCCTTGAAACTAGCTGTGCTACCTGTCCACCCATGTACTTAGGTAGGAATAGACCAATGTATGTCCAAGGACCTTGGTTGGCAGGTTCATCCTGAACCCAGAACAATTCTGCACCTGGGTACTGGGCATAAACAGCTTTGATTTCATCAACTGGGGTTGGGTAAAGCTGTTCAACACGAACGATAGCGGTGTGCTGATCGTTACGCTTTTCAGCTTCAGCCAATAGATCCCAGTAGATCTTGCCCGAACAGAATAGAACTCTCTTCACGCTTGCCTTGTTTAGTCCACGCTCATCATCAATCACTGGCTGGAATGAACCAGTAGTGAAGTCTTCAACTTTCGATGATGCTGCCTTTAGGCGAAGCATTGACTTAGGTGTGAATACAACTAGTGGTCTTCTTGGTCTTGCATATGCTTGACGACGAAGTAGGTGGAAGTGGTTAGCAGGTGTTGAAGGTTGAGCAACAGTCATGTTGTTCTCAGCACATAGCTGCAGGTATCTTTCGATACGAGCTGAAGAGTGGTCTGGTCCCTGGCCTTCGTAACCGTGAGGTAGAAGTAGAACTAGAGAAGAGTGTTGACCCCACTTTTGTTCTGCTGAAGAGATGAACTCATCAAGGATGGTCTGAGCACCGTTAGCGAAGTCACCGAACTGTGCTTCCCATAGAACCAAAGCATCTTTACGCTCCACTGAGTATCCGTATTCGAAACCCATTGCAGCATATTCGCTCAATAGTGAATCGTAGATGTAGAACTTAGATTGTGCTTCTGAAAGGTTTCTAAGTGGAATCCACTCTTGGCCATTGTCTCGGTCGTGGAATACAGCGTGACGCTGAACGAATGTTCCACGTCTGGTGTCTTGCCCAGACATACGAACGTTCACACCTTCAACTAATAGTGAACCAAGGGCAAGTAGTTCTCCGAAGCCCCAGTCAATGCCACCTTCTCTAGACATTTCAACTCGCTTAGCAAGAAGCTGCTGAAGTTTAGGGTGAACACTGAATGCAGGTGGAATGTTGCTGTGGGCAGCACCAATAAGTTCAACTACATCCTTCGAGATCTTAGTTTCGTGGTTGATCTCTGGGTGATCGCTAGCGGTAGTTCCAATTCCCTGAGGTCTTGAAACAAGTTCAATTGGCTGAGCCATCGCTTCGTGAACATCAGTGAAGGCTTTTTCAAGCTTTGCTTGAAGATCAGCATTTGATTGTTCGAATTCTTCACGAGTGATGTCTCCACGACCAACTAGAGACTCTAGGTACAGAGTTCTAACTGAACGCTTAGCTTCAATCAAGTTATACATAAGTGGCTGAGTCATCGAAGGATCATCACCTTCGTTGTGTCCACGACGACGGTAACAAACTAGATCAATGACCGCGTCCTTGCCGAAGGTCTGACGGTAATCGAAGCAAAGCTGAGCAACTCTGAATACTGCCTCTGGGTCATCTCCGTTTACGTGGAAGATTGGAACCTGGATTCCCTTAGCAATGTCTGTTGCGTAAACAGTTGAACGAGACATGTTAGGTGGGGTGGTGAAACCAACCTGGTTGTTAATCACGATGTGAACAGTTCCACCAGTTCTGTAGCCTCTTAGGTTCATCATGTTTAGAGTCTCTGGAACAACACCTTGTCCTGCGAATGCAGCATCACCGTGAATAAGGATCGGTAGTACTGGGTTCTCTTCAGGAGACTTATTGATTCGGTCAAGCTTTGCTCGAACAATACCTTCTAGTACTGGGTTCACAGCTTCTAGGTGAGAAGGGTTGGCAGCTAAGTAAACCTTGGTGGTGTTACCAGTTGCACTAGTGAATACCCCTGATGTACCTAGGTGATACTTCACATCTCCTGAGCCTTGAACTGTCTTCACATCTGTATTGCCTTCAAACTCTCTGAAGACTTGACCATAGGTCTTACCAGCGATGTTGGTAAGAACGTTTAGACGACCTCTGTGTGCCATACCAATAGCAACTTCATCAAGTTGGTGATCTGCTGCAGCCTGCAAGATTGCATCTAAAGCAGCAATGGTAGATTCTCCACCTTCAAGGCTGAAGCGCTTCTGTCCGACAAACTTGGTTTGTAGGAAGGTTTCAAAAGCTTCTGCTTCGTTTAGTTTTTCTAGGATACGAAGTTGAGCATCACGAGATGGCTTTACGTAAGGAACTTCTAGGTGATCCTGCATCCACTTACGCTCTGCTGGGTTATGGATGTGCATGTATTCAATACCGACTGTTCGGCAGTATGAATCACGAAGAATCTTTAGAACATCTCTAACCATCATCTTTGACTTACCGCCAAAGCCACCGGTCTTGTATGTTCTGTCTAGATCCCAGAGGCTTAGGCCGTGGGTAAGAACATCTAGGTCAGGGTGTGATCGCTGCTGATATTCCAGTGGATCAATATCTGCCATGAGGTGGCCACGAACACGGTAAGAGTTGATAAGTTCTTGAACTCTAGTTTCTTTGCTTCTGCTGTCAGCTTCTGTTGTTTCAAAGTCAGTAGCCCAACGAATTGGTTCGTAAGGAATACGAAGGTCAGCAAAGATTTCATCGTAAAAACCACGCTCACCAAGAAGTAGTTCATTAATCTTTCTTAGGAACTCTCCAGAACCTGCACCTTGAATAACTCTGTGGTCATAGGTAGAGGTAAGAGTTATTACTTTGCTAACACCAATCTTGGCTAGGTGTTCTTCGCTCATACCTTGGAATTCAGCAGGGTAGTCCAATGCTCCTGCACCCACGATGCAACCCTGACCCTTAGTAAGTCTTGGCACTGAGTGAACAGTTCCAATTCCACCTGGGTTAGTTAGAGAAACAGTTGTGCCAGAGAAGTCTTCAGCAGTTAGCTTGTTGTCTCTTGCTCGCTTAACTAGATCTTCATAAGCGTTTAGATAGGTAGCAAAGTTAAGTCTTTGAGCCTTCTTTATGTTTGGAACTAGAAGTGCTCTAGTGCCATCTGGCTTTGGAATATCAATTGCAAGGCCGAAGTTAATGTTTGCAGGAGACACAGCTGCTGGCTTGCCATCGATTTCTTCGTAGTAAACGTTTTGTGAAGGGAATTCTTTTAGAGCTCTAACAATTGCATAACCAATGATGTGGGTGAAAGATACTTTGCCACCACGAGTTCTACCTAGGTGAGAGTTAATGACAATGCGGTTGTCAATTAGCAGCTTGGCTGGAATTGCTCTAACGCTTGTGGCGGTTGGAATAGTGAGAGAAGCATCCATGTTGGCTGCAAGAGTCTTAGACATACCTTTAAGGATGTTGATCTGATCTTCTGCCTCTTCATGAACTTCAGCAGAGTCAACTGTTGGAGCTTGAGCAGGGATAGGTTGAGCCTGAGGTTCAACACGGGTGGTCTTAGCTACCAGTGGAAGTGATCCGGTTGAGGTAGAAACAGCCTGAGGGGTAATAGGTGTTACAGGTGCAGAAGTGATTGGAGTTACCGGAGCAGCTGGTTGGTTACCCTGCTTGAGCTGGTGGTAACGCTCAAGGATGGGCTGCCACTCTTTATCGATAGATTCTGGGTTGAGGAGCCATTGGCTATACATTTCATCGACTAACCACTCGTTAGCGCCGAATTCTTGACCAGATTGTGAGTTGTCGTTGGACAACGGTTCACCTCTTACTTTCACGGAAACAATGCCTTCCAAGCCTACCAAGCCTAAAAGGGTTGAATTTCAGGGTTATCCCCACTGGGTTCAATAAATACAGGGTCTTGTATGCTTTAACTGCTATGGATTATGACCCCTACCCTTCTTATAAAGAAGTATTCGCCCGATGACCGAGTGGTATTTACTGGCATTAGGTGTGGTTCTCACGATTGGCACTGGCCTATTCGTTGCCAGTGAGTTTTCTCTTATCAACCTTGAACGTACTGAACTAGAACGTCGTCAAGACCAAGGGGAGCGAGGCCTAGCTCCAAGCATTCGAGCTTTGAAGCGCTCCAGCACCCATTTATCTAGTGCTCAAATCGGTATTACCGTGACCACGATGCTCACCGGTTTCCTAGCCGAGCCTTCACTAGCCAAGTTAATTGAGCCAGGGCTTGGCTTCTTAGGCTTGAGTGAGTCAAACCTTCATGCCATCTCTCTTGCGCTCTCACTAGTTCTAGCAACAGTCTTCTCATTCCTTATAGGTGAGCTAATTCCGAAGAACCTAGCTATCGCTCTTCCACTGCAGGTAAACAAAGCTGTAATCAGATTCCAGCTAGCATTCACTTTTGTATTTGGCTGGCTGGTCTGGTTGTTGAATAACACAGGAAACGCAATTGTCAGATCTTTAGGTATTGAACCTAAAGAAGAGCTGAGCTCTTCTAGAACTGCAGAGGAACTTAGTTCTCTAGTGCAGAGATCAGCAAGCCTTGGTGCTTTGCAGCAGAGAACAGCAGACCTAATCTCTAAGACTCTTGAGTTATCTCAGCTAACTGCTGCTGAAGTCATGACTCCTAGAACTAAGCTGACCTCGCTTGATGCTTCTGCAACTGTTCAGGATGTTATTTCTCTTTCACACAGCACAGGTTTCTCAAGATTCCCTGTGTTCACTGGTTCAACCGATGACGTTGATGGAATCGTCCACGTAAAGGCAGCTGCATCGGTTCCTCGAGAAAAGCGTTCAACGGTTCCAGCTACCGCATTGATGGTTGAACCATTTAGAGTTCCTGAGACAATGTCTCTAGAAAAGCTCATGGGTGTTTTGAGGTCCCACGGATTGCAGTTAGCCATTGTCGTTGATGAGTATGGTGGCACAGCAGGAATCGTTACCCTCGAAGACCTAATTGAAGAACTAGTTGGTGAACTTGGTGATGAGCACGATAGAGCCAAGGTTGAAATCACCGGTGGTAAAGATCAGTCCTACTCTTTCCCTGGCATGTATAGACCAGATGAACTTCTAGAAAAACTAGCTGTTAAGGTTCCTGAAGATGGTTCCTACGAAACTGTTGCCGGTTACCTAATGTCACAGCTAGGTCGTGTAGCTGCTGTTGGTGATGAAGTTCAGATTGATGGCGGACTACTGCGAGTAGAACGCATGGACGGTAGAAGAGTAGACCGAATCCGTTTTGTTCCTGATATTCAAGTACCTGAGGCAGGTGACAAAGATGAATGATCCAATCGTTGCTCTCTTTTCATTCATAGGTCTGCTATCAGCTAGTGCTTTCTTCGTTGCTGCTGAGTTCGCCATCTTCTCGGCTAGAAGAGCTCAGATTGAGCCAAGAGCAGAAGCAGGTTCAAGACCAGCTCAATTAACCATCAAGGGTATGGAAAACGTGAGCCTCATAGTTGCTACCTGTCAGCTAGGTATTACTATTTGTGCGCTTTTGATTCTTATTGTTGTTGAGCCAAGTGTTCAGCAACTTCTTAAGGGTCCGCTTTACGCTCTAGGACTTGGCGAAGATGCTACTTATGTAACCTCATTTGTTA
>JBIJAF010000025.1:0-15999 GCA_044345905.1 Rhodoluna sp. | reverse complement strand
CCATTGAAGGGTCGTAGAAGAAAGTTAGGAAAGTTCCTGAGAGAAGTAGTACGAAGAATGAATACATCGCAACTTCACCGAGCATGAATGACCAGTGGTCAGGGAAGATCTTGCGACCAAATTCCTTCAGAATTCCTGATGCTCCAACACGTTCATCAACGTAGTTTGCAGTACCTGCTAGGAAAGAGTTTTTCTGAGGTTTAGTCTGAGTAGTCGACATTATTTGACACTCCTATCCCAGAATGATGGACCGACTGGTTCTAAGAAATCACTTTGTGCAACTAGGTAACCTTCGCTATCTACAGTAATTGGAAGCTGGGGAAGTGGCCTAGCTGCTGGGCCGAAGATGACCTTGCAACCATCGATTAGATCGAATGTTGATTGGTGGCATGGGCATAGAAGGTGGTGGGTGTGTTGCTCGTAAAGAGCAACAGGGCAACCAACGTGAGTACAAATCTTTGAGTAGGCAACAATACCTTGGTAAGACCAACCCTTACGTTCATCAGTTTCTTTTAGCTCGCTTGGGTCAACACGAACAAGAAGAACAGCAGCTTTCGCTTTCTCTTCTAAGTAATCTTTTTGCGTTGGGTTAAGACCAGCTGGAATGACTTGGAAAACAGAACCGAGAGTCACATCAGAAGCCTTGATTTCAATTCCGGTTGGATCCTTAGCAAGACGTGTTCCTGGCTTCCAGAATGTGTGTCTCAAGGAGTCACCAGGGTTTGGGCCAAGGTCAGCTAACAGGATAATTCCTGGGAATGGGAATAGAGCTAGAGATCCGTAAAGGGTTCTGCGAATAAGTTTTCTTCTAGTGAAGCCCGACTCTTGGTTAGCTGCTGCAAGAATCTCTACTGCCGCAGCACGCTTTTCATCAGAACCTCTAACTAGGTGACGGTCTTCTGAGACTTCATTGTCAGGCATAAGAGTCTTGGCCCAGTGCACAGCACCGATACCAATACCCATAAGGCCCAGAGTCATTCCGATACCTAGGTACATAGTGTTTAGGCGAACACTTGAAAGATCTTCAGAAAGAGGGAAGTTAAAGTAAGCCCAAAGAGCAAAAGCGCTTCCAAGCATTGAAAGGGAAAACAGAAGTGCTACTTGTCTAACCGCTGCCTTCTCATGCTTGACGCTCTTGTCAGTCATGCGAACGCGGTGAGGCTCTAGACCTGGGTCAGCAATAGCGTCATTGTTGACTACACGCAGTCCCAGTTCATACTCGTGATCAGAGTAAGAGCCTGCTGCAGGTGCAGCTGCCTTGCTTGTTTCTACTTCTTTCGAGTTGTCGCTCATTTAATCTCTCTATTAGTTTGACTTGGCTGCAAGCCAGACGGCGATGATGATAAGTAATCCAAGAAGACCAAACCAAGCGACCAGACCTTCAGATACTGGTCCAAGACTTCCTAGTTCTTCACCACCGACTGAATCGTTGTTCTGAACGTAGGTCAGGTAAGTGATGATGTCGTTCTTTTGTTCTGGAGTGATGTTTGCGTCGTTGAAGACGGGCATGTTCTGAGGTCCAGTAACCATGGCTTCGTAAATTGTTTTAGCAGAAGAGTTCATCAGGTGGGGAGCATACTTACCTTGAGTAAGTGCTCCACCAGCTCCAGCTGCGTTGTGACACATCGCACAGTTAATTCTGAAAAGTTCTCCACCAGCAGATGGATCACCATTCGCCTGGAGGTAAGCAGCATCTGGAATTGAAGGACCTTCACCTAAAGATCCGATAAAGGCAGCCATTGCTGCAATATCTTCTTCCGTGAACTGAACTGGTTTTACTTCTAGCTGAGGTCCGCTTGCTGCTCCTGGCATACGACCGGTTGAAACTTGGAAGTCTACTGAAGCTTCACCAACACCAATAAGGTTTGGACCGTTCTCAGTTCCTTCTGCATTTTTGCCGTGACATGATGCACAGTTCGCAAGGAAAATCTTTTTACCAAGATCGATCTGTTCTTGAGTGCGAACTACTTCGCGATCAGGGGAGACGGCTGCGCTAACTGTTGAGTAACCGGTACCAACTACCAACAGACCAGCAAACATGACAATACCTAGAGCCTTTGGACTGCGTCGCAATCCATTTATCTTGCGCCTAAGTTGCTTCATTTATAGATTCAGCTCTTTCTTCTCTTTTTATTTCAAAACGTAAATGATGAGGAACAGACCAATCCAAACCACATCGACGAAGTGCCAGTAGTAGGAAACCACGATTGCCGCGGTTGCTTCCTTGTGACCAAACTTTTTTGCAGCGAATGTTCTACCAATCACGAACAGGAAGGCAATCAAACCACCGGTCACGTGGAGAGCGTGGAAACCTGTCGTCATGTAGAAAGCAGAACCATAAGAATCGCTGCTGAGGGTTACACCTTCGCTGATTAGAACTGCATACTCCCAAACCTGGCCAGCAACGAAAACAGCTCCTAGGACGTAGCTGATGATGAACCACTCAACCATTCCCCATTTGACAGGGGATTTTCCTGTAGATCTAGGCTGCATGCGCTCTGCAGCGAATACGCCGAACTGTGCGGTAAATGAGGATGCTACAAGGATCAAAGTGTTGATTAGAGCGAAGGGAACATTGAGAATTGACGCACCTTCAGCCCACATTTCAGGGGCATTGGCTCTCAAGCTGAAATACATAGCAAAAAGGGCAGCAAAAAACATAACTTCGCTACCAAGCCAAACTATTGTTCCTACAGAAGTAGGGCTTGGGCGGTGAATCTGCGCATGAGCTAGGGGAGCGGTCGACATAGCTTAATACTACCTGCCCAAATCGTTATAAAGGCGTTGTTTCCCTTATCGTGGCGGAGATTTTAGACAGAATTGAAAATTCTGAGGGATAAACTTGTGGTCATGAATGAAGCGCTCAGTTGGTCAAAAATCTTGCAAGAGTTACACAGCAAGCATGACCTGACTAAATCTCAAGCTGTTTGGGCCATGGAACAGATTATGAGCGGGGAAGCAGCTGAAGAGGACATGGCAGCCTTCCTAGTAGAACTGCGAACCAAAGGTGAAACACTGGATGAGATTTCAGGATTTGTAGATGTAATGCTGGCGAATGCTTTACCTATGCCAATCTCAAATGACGCCATCGACATTGTAGGTACTGGTGGAGATCAGCTAGGAACAGTCAACATTTCCACCATGGCTGCAATCGTGACAGCAGCTTGTGGGTATCCAGTTCTCAAACATGGCAGTAGGTCAGCCTCTGGGAAGACAGGGTCTTCAGAGATGCTCGAAGCCCTCGGCATAAACCTGGAGCTCACACCAGAGCAACTGAATCAGGTATTCGAGAAGGCAAAAATTGTTTTCTTCTTTGCACCAAAGTTCCACCCCTCACTGAAGCACGTGGGAGCAACCAGGAAGAAGCTTGGAATACCTACAACCTTCAACTTCCTAGGTCCATTAGCCAACCCAGCACAGCCAATCGCCACTGCTCTAGGGGTAGCAAACGCCTCAGTGGCTCCATTACTGGCCGCTGAATTGGCTTTACGAGGTCGAACTGGCCTAGTTTTTAGAGGTTCAGACGGTCTAGACGAACTCACAACGACCGGTCCAAGCCAGATATGGGTCGTTTTTCAAGGCAAAGTCAGCCTGATCGATTTTGATCCAGCCGATATTGGCATCAAAAGAGCGTCTATCGAACAGCTTTTTGGCGGTAATGCACAAGAAAATGCCGATGTTGCAAAGGCTATCTTCGGGCTAAATACTGGGTTTGCGGGGGAGAAGGCTCCTATTCAGGACGTTGTTGCCTTGAATGCAGCCGCTGGCATAACCGCCTACGAATTGAGCAAATTGTCATCCACTGATCAGTTCAACCTAAGTGAATCATTGGCCAAGAACTTCGCAACCGCTCAACTTGCAATGCAAGATGGCAGAGCGCTGGCGAAGCTGAACCAGTGGGTTGAATTGAGTCAATCCTTCGGGGAGTAGCCTTTCTGCAGCAATAAAACATTACTTGACATAATGTTCATTATCGGTGTTATTTCCAAAAGGATGACCTAGGCATAGAACTTGTCCCTAAGCCAACTCCTTAGCTCATGTGGTGCCAAGGGTTCGTTGCTCTCCAGTATCTCTTCTACAGTCCACCAACGATATTCCAGAATGTCTCGCAGTTCGTCTTGAGTGAATCCAGATGTATCTGGTTGAAAGTTTTGAACTTTGAGTTCATAGATCGTGTCTGTGTATGTGTGGTAATTCAGACCATCGGCCCAGTCCCAACGCCCAGATGCAACAAGAACGGGTTCTCCCAAAACGTCTGGGCTAACTCTCATTCCAGTTTCCTCAAAAAGCTCTCTGACAGCTGCATGGAGTGTTGATTCTCCAGAATCGATTCCGCCACCTGGTGTGAGCCATCTTGGCGGTAAACCAACCTCGGAATCAAAGTGTGTTTTGAGCAAAAATATGCGATTTTGCTCATCAATGAGCATAATTCTGGCCGTCTCACGATGTTTTACATGCGTTTTGTCGGTCATTTTGTGAGGTTTGCTCCATTTTCAGTTCTTTTTGGGTCGAAGCCGAACATTTTCATGGACTGTTGCATCAAATAGCCGATAGAAACAGCAAAAAGGGCAGTACCTATCCCCACAGTGCCTCCTAGAAGCCATCCTGAGACCAATACCAATGACTCCCCTATAGTTCTAATAATCCAGAAAGGCCAGCCGCTTACTCGTGTGAGTCCGACCATAAGGCCATCTCTAGGCCCAGCTCCTAAATTGCCGGAAATGTAAAGCCCAGATCCAGCAGCGACGACAATGAGAGCAAGTACTAGCCATAAATGATTCGGGATAAAACCTTCTAGTCGAGGCATTAGAGGCTCACTGAGGTCAGCGCATGGACCTATGAGCAGGGCGTTTATGAAAGTGCCAATACCTGGTTGCTGTTTGATTGGAATCCATAGCATTAAGACAAAAGCACTCGTAACGATTGCGCTGACACCAAAAGACCAACCTGTCTGAACCTGGATACCTTGCGACAAAACATCCCATGGCGGCACACCGAGTCCGGTGTGAATCATCATTGCTAATCCCAAACCAACCAGATACACACCTACGAGCAATCTGGCAATAGGTTTGATTCCGAGGTTAGCTAGAGAATTTTTCACAAAGCAAGCCTAGCCTTTGCCGATTTTTAGGAGCGACATTTGCAACAACACGAGTATTTCGATGTGAACACTCCAGTTGTGCTTGCTCATCGTGGCGGTTCGACATTCACCGAAAACACTCTAGAAGCGTTCAAAGATGCAGAGCGAGCCGGTGTGTTCAGCATTGAAACCGATGTGAGAACAACAAAAGACAAAGTTGCAATTTTGTTTCACGATGTAGACCTCCTTAGAGTTGCAGGATTAGCCAACAAAGTATCTGAAACAAGCTTTTCTGACATTCAAAACATTTCACTTACTAGAGGTGGAAGAGTTCCCACACTCGTTGAGGCACTCGAGGCACTCCCCCTGATGCGATTCAATCTAGACATTAAAGATGCGGAATCCGTTCAATCTGCTGCAGCAGCAATAGAACTAACCAAGTCACATAACAGAGTCTTAGTCTCAAGCTTCAGTGAAAAGAGAAGAGTTGATGCTCTTGCTTTGCTTTCAAAACCCGTGGCAACTTCAGCAAGCGCTTCAATCGTCATTAGCACTTGGGTGATGCACGTTCTACATCTCCCCCAGAGGCTGATTGAAAGAAAGCTGAGAGGAATAGGTGCACTGCAGATTCCTAGATCGATGTATGGAATCAAATTAGATTCAATTTCTTTCATTGCCAAGATTCGAAGAACCGGCACGCACGTGCATTACTGGACAATAAACAATCCACAAGAGATGTTGGAACTCACCAAGCGAGGTGCAACTGGAATAGTCTCAGATGTGCCAGAGTTAGCAGTTCAAACACTGTTAAAACCCTGAGTTTGGGAAGCATTCGCTAAGTCATTCGCTTATCTTCTATGTACCACCTGTGCAACAAAGAGAGATAAGGAATTTCACAATGGCTCAACAATCAATGCGTGGCATGAGACTAGGTTCAGAGAGCTTCGAGACTGCAGCTGGAGTGAACCTCTCCCCTAGAAACACGCACAAGTATCGCTGTGCGAAAGATCACATCTCTGAGGTTATCTTTGCTGAAGAAGCAGAGGTTCCTGCCGCATGGAACTGCAAGTCTTGTTCTCTTGAAGCTGCTTTGTTGGATGAAGCAGGGAACCAGGCATTTGAAACGGAGCTTCCGAAAGTCCCTAGAACTCATTACGAGATGCTTCTTGAAAGAAGAACTCGCGTTGAGTTGGAAGAGATCTTGGAAGAGCGACTAGATGAACTAAAAGCAAGACGCTCTAGAGGTCAGGCAGACACAACTAATAATTAGTTTCTTCGGAAAAATCTTCTGATTCCGAACTTTGTCATGAGAACAAGAGCTTCGAGCACAATAGCTCTACTCATCTTTGAGTCGCCAACTTCGCGTTCAAGAAAAACAATCGGAACTTCTTCAGTTCTACCGCCTTGTTGAATTGTGCGGTAAGCCATTTCAATCTGGAATGAATATCCTCTTGCGTTAATGTTTTCCAAGTTCATTCCTCTAAGAAATGGAACACTAAAGACTCTGAAACCAGCAGTCATGTCGTTGAGCTTTGTTCCCAACATCAACTTGGCAAAAAAGTTTCCTCCTTTAGATAACCACTGCCTGTGCAGGGACCAGTTCTCTGTGCTCCCGCCCTTTACATACCTTGAACCGATTACGAGGTCATTGGTTTTACAAACAGCCAGTAGTTTTGGAAGATCTTGTGCTCTGTGGCTACCATCTGCATCCATCTCAACAACAAAGTCATAGCCTGACTCAAATGAATACTTGAATCCTGCAATGTATGCAGCTCCTAAACCCTGCTTCTCTTTGCGATGCATTACTTTGATGCGCGAGCTTGTAGAAGCTAATTGATTGGCTAACACCCCAGTGCCATCAGGGCTATCGTCATCAACAATAATTAAGTCAACAGTTGGGTTGTATTTGAAAAGCTCTTCCACCGCATGATGTATGTTGCCAGCTTCATTAAAGGTTGGCATGATGACTAGAACCTTCAAGAACGTCGTGCTTTCAATCGTCTAATGCTTAGTCCGATGAACGAAATCGGAAAGAGTATAAGGCTGAACGCAAATGCCAGCGGTTCAATAAGACCACCAAACATAACTGCAGGGGTAATCTCATTACGCAAAGCAATCTCTTCAACCATGGCCCCTGGTTTGAAGGATTCAAGTTCTGTGATAACAGATCCATCAGCAGCATAAATACCGGATACTCCAACAGTAGAAACCGCGACGACCGTACGTCCGGTTTCGATTGCTCTCATCCTAGAAATTGCAGCTTGCTGAACACCTTGTTCGCTTCTACCAAAGTCAGAACTGTTGGTTTGAATCATGATGGCCTGAGCCCCTTGATTAACCAAATCATGCGAGAGGTAATCGAAGGCAACTTCGAAGCAGATGAGTGATCCTACTTTTGTTCCGTTAGGTAGTTCGAAGATTCCATCTCTGGTACCCGAACTCATGTCCCAGCCAATCAAACCAATTAGATCTGGTGCTAGTGCCATGAAGAATGGTCTGTCCGGAACGTATTCACCAAAAGGAACAGGACGTATCTTGTGGTAGTAATCAGCGAGTCCGGTTTCAGGTAACCAGAGATCAACTTCGTTATAAAAATCCTCACCTCTAAAGGTTTTAGTACCGAATAGAAGTGGAGCTTTGAGCTCTTCATTTACAAACTGACTTATCTTCATTCCTGGCTCAACCATGGTGTTCGGATCTAGGTCTGATGAGTTCTCAGGCCAAACCATGAGATCTAAGCCCTCTCCCCTACCTGATGCGACCAAATCCTTGGACACTACTAAGTGTTTGTCGAGAATGGAACCGGCAGGATTCACTGCGAACAAACCTGCGTTGGCATTACCTTGGACTGCGGCGACCTTCATAGTTCCTGCTGTTCCAGAAGCATCGAGTGTAACTACAGCTGGAGTTCCAAAGAAAAGTAATGTAGCAATTCCAGTTGGAATCAACATCCTTGAACGTTTATATAATCCGATGCCGTGCGGTTGGTGTTTAGCAAACCTAATTGTGAAAAGAGCTGTGATGAATACGATGAGCCAGGTGAGGCCTGCAACGTCAACGAAGTAAACCCACTTCGCTAGATAGGTGTCGACGAGTGATAGTCCGCCTCTAGCCCAAGGTAGTCCTCCGTATGGGAATACACCAGCTACATACTCACGGGCTGTAAAGATTGATGCTAGAGCAAATGCAATAACAAAAGGCTGCGCTCCACGAAGATTCAGAGTTGCAATATACCGCCAAACAACTGCTGCAATGGCTGCTGCTAGGCCAAAGATAAGTGCAGAGATTAGTGATCCTGCAAACCAAGGAATTGGACCCAGGTATGTGGTCAGCCATTTCAGCAGAATTCCAAAGAACGCAAACCCTGCCAAGATTCCAACAGTGAATGCCTTAAAGAATCCAAGTAGTCGAATTGCAACAAGAATCAGAAAGTAGCCGATGAAAATGCCAGGCCAGAAGTTGAATGCTGGATAGCTCAAAGCTATAAATGCTCCGCCGACAGAGCCAACTAAGGCTCTCCCCCAGATAGAGGTGGACAGCCTTAGCCAATTAACGATTAAAGTGAACACTCTCTAAGCGTAGTAGGAGTAGGCAACAATGCCTCGCTTGATCTGGTCAATAGCAGACTGGGCAGTCGCTGAGAGTTCATCTGGGTTAACTTTCGAGATTTGCTCAAGAAGATCAATGGTCTGTTTACACCAGCGAATAAAGTCTCCCGCCAGCATTCCTGTTTGCTTAAGCACTGAATCAAGCCTTGAACCTGTTGCCCAGCGGTGCATCTGTAATGCCATCGATGCATCCGGTTCAGTTGATAATGGCAAATTGTGTTCCTTAGCTAATGCTTGCAAATCATCCCAAACCTCTAAGGTCTCATCAAATACAGCCACGAACTCACCCTTAGGCATCTTTGGAGTGAGGCTGTCATCGTCTCTTCTAGCTTCGTAGACCAAAGACGCTGCGATGGCAGCCAAAGTCTGAGCGTCCACGTGATGCCATACCCGTCTGCTGATACATTCGGCAACTAACAAGTCTCGTTCACCGTAAATCTTTGAAAGCTTCTGACCAGATTCCGTAATCTCCAGATCACCATCAGATACCGTTACATACTCAAGTTCAATCAAAACTTCAGTTATTCGGTCAAAGGTCTTTGCTACCTGATTGGTTCTTGATTCGATTTGCTTAATGATGGCTGCAGTTTCACGCTCGAGTTTGTACCAACGCTCACCCCATCTTGAGTGCAGTTCTCGTTCTGGGCAGGCATGGCAAGGATGAGAGCGCAATTCTCTTTTGAGGTTAGTAACTCTAACTTCGAGTTGTCTCATGCCTTTGGTCTGACGAAGATCGTTTCTTCTAGCCTGTCTTCCAGAGGTAGCTATTTCTCTTTCAAGGTCAGAAACTTGTCTTCTCAGGCGTGCGTATTCCCTAAAGTCACCAACGTGGCATTTCATCGATCCTTCATAGCCATCTAGGGATGCTTGCTTCTCACGTATACCTCTAGCTAGCCCAACAACAGATCTGTCAGCCTGGAACTGAGCAAAGGAAGTTTCTAGTACCTCTCTTGAACGCCTTTGTCCAAAAGCTTCAATCAGGTTAACGGCCATGTTGAATGTAGGTCGGAATGAAGATATCAGCGGGTAAGTTCTTTTGGAGGCTAAACCTGCAACGTAATTCGGATCTAGATTCGCTGCCCACTGGATAACTGAGTGTCCTTCAACGTCAATTCCACGTCGTCCTGCTCGCCCAGTTAGCTGAGTGTATTCGCCAGGAGTTATCTGAACACGGCCCTCGCCGTTGAACTTATCTAGCCGATCCAAAACCACAGTTCTCGCAGGCATGTTGATACCTAAGGCGAGAGTTTCTGTTGCGAACACGACCTTCACAAGCTTTCTAAGGAAGAGCTCCTCAACAACCTCTTTGAATGCAGGTAGTAATCCAGCGTGGTGAGCTGCAACTCCCCTTTCAAGTGCGCTTAGCCATTCAAAGTAACCCAAAGCAGCTAAATCTTCGTCAGCGATGCTCCCACATTTCTCTTCAGCAATGCGACGAATAAGTTGCTTATCCTCAGGTTTGGTAAGTCGTATACCTGAGGCGAGAACTGATTGAACGGCAGCTTCACATCCAGCTCTAGAGAAGATGAAGAATATTGCTGGCAACAAGTCAGCTTCATCCAAAAGCTCAATGATTTCAGGCTTACTTGCCTTATAGATACGGCCCATGTTTCGATCTGGGAAACCACTATGGCCACGTCTACCTCTAATTGGCCTGTTGGTTGGTTGACGCATCTTGTTGGCATGTCTTTGCACAAGGTCCACGTTGACTCGTAATTCTTTGTCTGAATCATCAAAGAGTGGAATAAGTTCATCACCGAATAGAACATGTTGGTTCAGCGGTACAGGTCGAACCTCAGAGACAATCACAGTGGTTCCGCCCCTGATTTCATCAAGCCAAGCACCGAACTCTTCAGCGTTAGAAACAGTCGCGCTTAGAGAGACAACTTTTACATCCTTAGGAAGATGGAGAATGACTTCTTCCCAAACAGCGCCTCGGAATCTATCGGCAAGATAGTGAACTTCGTCCATCACAACAAATCCAAGACTTATCAATGAGTTCGAGTTCGCATAGATCATGTTTCGAAGAACCTCTGTCGTCATCACCAAGATCTGAGCATCTGCATTGATGTTGGTATCACCAGTTAGAAGTCCAACTTTGTCTGAACCATATCTAGCTTTGAGTTCCGAGTATTTCTGGTTGCTTAGAGCTTTGATTGGTGTGGTGTAGAAAACCTTTAGGTCTTTCTCAACTGCGAGGTGAATAGCGAACTCACCGATGATGGTCTTACCTGCTCCTGTTGGAGCAGCAACTAGAACGCCATGCCCCTCAGCTAGTGCTCGGCAGGATTGTTCTTGGAAATCATCTAAAGGGAACTTAAGTAATTTCTTAAAGCTCTCAAGACTCGGGCTCTGCTTATTTTGCTTTGCTCGTTTGAATCTTTCCGAAGGTGAGAGTTGTTCTTCCATTAAGAAACTGCATCAGGTTTATAGTCAGTGGCTAGATCTGGTCCATCAAAAGAATCTTTCACTTTACGAGCTCTGCGTTTGTCATTAGCAAGCGCGATAGCTGCGGAGAGATAGTAGAAAGCAAGCAATGGAATCATGAGTAGGAACATTGATATCGGATCTGAAACCGGCGTTGCCAAAGCACCAATCAATGAGATTAGGAAGATTGCTGGACGCCAACCTTTCAGAATGCTTCTGCCACTTAAAACACCGACGGCGTTCAGAAGGACAAGAATTGCTGGAAGGACGAATGCCAGGCCAAAGACTAGTAGAACCCGAACTGTGAATAGAACATACTCTGAAGCGTTAATCACGTTAGAGCTTCCCTCAGGAGTGAAACCTAGAAGTGATCTAACGAAACCTGGGAAGAGCCACCAACCGAAGTATGCTCCACCGAGAAAAAGTGGAGTGCTCGTTAGTGCAAAGATAACAGTGTATTTTCGTTCGCGCTTCTTGAATGCTGGTGCTAGAAATGCCCAAATCTGATATAGCCAGAAGGGGCTTGTGATGAACAAACCAATAAAGAATGCCACCTGGAAGTGTAAGTCAAAGGCAGAGACGACCGAACCGAAGTTGACAGTTGCAGTTACATTCGCTTCTTGAGCTACGCGGATGATTGGTTTTTGCAGTTCCTTGAAGACGTAGTCGAATAATTCCCAGCCGATGATGGTTCCAGCAAGTATGGCGAAAGCTGATCGAAAGAGTCTTCTTCGTAATTCTCGGAGGTGCCCCGAGAGCTTCATTCTCTTATCGGGGTTGCGGCGAAGAGCCATTAGTCTTTTTTAGGTTGTTCTTTCTCAGAACTAGCCTTCTTGTCCTCGTCGCGCTCGTCACCAAGCTGCTTCATTTCCTTACGGAAGATACGCATTGACTCGCCAAGACTCTTAGCAAATGTTGGAAGCTTTGGAGCCCCCCAAATGATGAGGACAACAAGAATGATGAAGCCTAAGTGCCAGCCTTCTAAACGCATTGATCAAACCTTACTGATTCGGATTACGGTCTTTGTTACCTGTGCTTTCAAGCCTACGCTGTCTTTCCAACCTAGAACGTTTTAGAGCACTTGTTTCAATCTTAAGGGTTTTAGCCTTTTGCTTCAGAGGGTCCAGTGCCCTATTTACTCGCACAGCCGATTTTCTAAGCCTTAGGCCAACAACGGCAAGGGCGGCCATAGTTGCCACGCCAATGAAAATTGAGATGTAGAGCCAGATTCCTTGCATTTATTCAGCATCCTTAGGTGTATTTGAAGAGCGTTCTCCCAGAGCATTCAGGGCAAAATCTCGGACACTTTGGCGGGCAATCTCAGGAGCGATAACTCTTGCAGCTCCACCAAATCTTGCGATGACGCGACCAAGGTTACGAACATCCCCTACTTTGATCTTGAATCGCTTGACGCTCTTGCTCACAGCTTCAGGCTCTTCAACGGGTTTGAAGTCGAAAATCAGAGAGTAAGCCTCTGGATCTACCTCGAGTGTTACTACCGTGTCAGTCTCTGCTGATGTGTATATCTCGTCAACAAGTTCAGCTTCTAGAGCTTCTTTGGTTATTGGATCACTGGTTGGTTTGGCGTTTCTCATTCGATCGAGGCGGAATGACCTGACGTTTTTGTTTGCAGGACACCAAGCTCTCAAGTAGATGACTTCGCCCTGTGAGTCAACTCTTAGCGGTTCAAGCAATCTGCCTATGGTCGTCTCACCCTTTAGGTTCAGATAATCACAGGTGATACTAACACCAGCTGACATAGCTTCTCTAATGGCAACAAGGTCAGTATCTCTATCGCCTGTTTCAATTAACACACTTTTCTTCTTCTCTGGACCATCTTCAATTGCAAGAATTCTTTGAAGCTCTTGAATCTCTTGGTTATCTACTAGTCCTGGAAGTGAACTCAGATACACAAGTCCGGCTGCTAGAGCGGATGCTTGTCTTGATGAGAGTCTCGGAACTTCGTCAATAGCCTCGTTGAAGGTGTATTTGATTGACACAAAGCCCTCATCCAAATCGTCATAGTTAACCTCGTAAGAACCATCCTGATTAGATTTCATGAGGTCTGTGAAGCTAATCATCTTAACTGCTTTGACAATCTCTTTCTTTGAGACTTTAAAGTGGTCAACAAGCTCCTCTACTGTGTACTCTTCACCATCAACAAGTAGACCTGTCAATGCGAGCATGAGATTAAAGCGATCAGTGTCGTCAAGTTTGATTTCATCAGGCATGTAAATCAGCTACCTTTCTGAAACCCAGTTCAACAAGAGTCGCCAATTCCTTAGGCTCAACCACTTCAATTTGGTCCGCATACTCGCGTAGCTGTTCTGCAAGAACGTAAAGGTCGTGATAGTTCAGCTGCAGCTTGTTGTCTTTCTTGTTTGGAACAAGGTCAAGTTCATATCTAAACCAAGCTTCGCTCCCCAGTGTGACTTTCAAGACCGCGACTTGAGACTTAGCGTGCTCGTCTAAGTCCTTCACCGCAGAATCGATGACTGATTCATCCGGCATCTCAAAGGTTCTAGCTTCTCTGCCGTCGCTAACTGGTTCTACCTTGCTCACGATTCTTCTGAGCATAAAGTTTCTAGCTTCCTGTCTTGCCTCATCGAAGCCCAATACCAACCATGCTCCAGCAATCTGCCTCATAAGCCATGGCTGAAGTGTTCTTGTTTGAATGTCTCCAGTTTTAGGATTCCTGTAGTCGAAAGAAATCACTTGAGATTCTGAAATGGCAAAATCAATGTCTTTAAATGATGGTTCGAAGGTGTGAATCTTAGGCGAAATACCTATGATGTCTGAAGATTGACCTACTACACCGAGAGCTCTTAGTTTCGTTATGCCTCGGCTTGCATCAGTTGAAAGAGATCCTCCAGCCCATGCTTCTGCTGCGAGATTTAGAAGTGCAAGTTGTCTTGGTGTTAGTTTGACGCTACTCGGCCAAGAGAAGCTCTCACGCTTGATTCTGTAGGTGGTTACCTGATTGTTTTCATCTTCATGCTTAGGAATCTCTGCTTCAATTCGAATTCCTACTTCTCGAAGACTCGCCTTGTCTCTCTCGAATTTACGCTCAAGGGTTGAATTGTTTCCACCCTCTTTGTATTCGTTGTCGTAGCCTCGAACAGTTTGCAGAATCTGATTCTTGGTCAACCCCTCGGTTGCATACAGCAGTGTGCAGGTCAGGTTGAATAAACGCTCGGGTTTACCGAGATCGAAATCGTCATTCTCCTTGGAGGCCATGAAGTCTTTTTACTACTTGTTGATACCTAGAACATCAATCACGAAGATTAGTGTTGCGTTGCCAGGAATCGAACCCTGTCCTGCAGCTCCGTATGCAACATCAGGGGGCATAACTGCAATGACCTGAGAACCGACTGTGATTCCTTCGAGAGCCTTCACGAATCCTGATATGAGGTTGGTTTCGGCAAGTGTGAAGGTCGCTGGCGTTACAGGAGTCTGAGCGTCTCTTTGATTCCATGAAGAGTCAAAAGGGTCACCAATGTCGTCTGACCAAACCCAGCCGGTGTAGTGAACAGTAATTGAGTCGCCGATCTTGATTGCTTCACCTTTACCTGAGATCAAAGTAGATCTCTTGAATTCCTTAGGAGCTGCAAAGCTAGGTTGAATTATTCCAGGCTGACCGGTCTTAGGTGTTAGCACCACTGCAGGCATGCCTGACTCTGGCGAGTTTGATGCACCATTAGCGTGAGGAAGGTAAACCTTCATTAGCTCAAGAATGAACAGAGAACCCTCCGGATCATCTGTGTTTGCAGGTAGGGCGAAAGCAACAACAGAACCTTGCTTTACTCCACTAAGAGCATCGCAGAACTGTTTTGTAGATGTTGAGTTGAATACCTGTGAAGCTGAGTCGGTTCCGTCCCACTTGCTTGAGGCGAGTGCTGTTCCTGAGGTCGACGAGAAGACCGCATATTCGATAGTGATTAGTTGATCGCCCGTGAAGGCTGGACCATCGCCTTCACGAACAATCTTGGTTTGTGCGCTCTTGATGTTCGCTAGTGGAGACTTGATGCTTGAACCGGCTTCAGCAGTTGCGAATTCAACTGTTGGGACTGTGTTTGGATCCGCCTTTACTTTTACAGCGTCAATCTCTGATCCACCCTTATAGGTCTCGCAAGTGGCGGTTAATCCCTCGAATGCTCTAACTTCAGGAGTGGCATTAGACATGCAGCCAGTAAGTGAAAGGGCAAGAGCAGAGGAAACAAGGATGGAAGTGATTTTGGACACGGAAACAACTTTCTTTGAATTGCCTCCAGTTTACTCGCCGTTTTCCTCAAATCCCCTAAGTGTGGCCTCTGCAGAATTTTTGGCAGATCTCAGCGACTTTCTCAACTTCTTTTCACTTATTGATGGCTCTCCGACGTGTTCAGGATTCCAAATAGCAATGTCTTCGTCTTCAAATTCAGGCTTATTACGTCTACTGAAGCTTGGAAGTTGAGTGCCAGGAGCTAGTCGCCTAGCGGTCAACAGGAAGCCTGTGTGGCCGCCCATTCGGTGCTCTGGTCTAACTGCAAGGCCTTGTAAATGCCAGCCACGGACAAGTGATTCAAAGGCTTCCGGTTCTGCGTAGAGGTTGCTGGATCTAATCTCTTCAGTGACCCGAGACAACTGGGTAACGGTAGCCACGTAACAGATTAGAACTCCACCAGGGGCCAGAGCGACAGACACAGACTCAATGCACTCCCATGGAGCAAGCATGTCTAGAACGATTCTGTCTACTGATCCCGCCTCGAGATGCTTAGGCAGCTCTTCTTCTAAACTGCCAAGTTGAACATCCCAGTTTGTGGGTCTAATGCCAAAGTGAGTGCTGACGTTAGCTTGAGCAATCTCAGCGAACTCTTCTCTTCTTTCGAACGAAGTTAGATGACC
>JBIJAF010000039.1:0-4588 GCA_044345905.1 Rhodoluna sp. | reverse complement strand
CACCTTAGATTGCCTAGACCCTGAAGATGAGCATGTTTTAGGTGCTGCCATAATCGGAAGGGCAGGCAGTCTCGTTACTTTCAACTTGAAGGATTTTCCTAATAATACAAAGCAACTTTACGGAGTTGAAGTTACTCACCCCGATGCCTTTCTCATGAATTTAGCCGATAAGAATCCTCAAGTGTTTCTTGATGCAACATCAAAGTGGTGCGCTGGGTATCAAAGTCCTGCCCTTTCTGTCGGTGAATTATCAGAGGCAATGAGGCAGTTGGGTTGCCCAAATTTCGCAAAATACCTTTTACTTGAAGGTGAAGCCATCTTGTCAAGGATCGGGAATTAGTGCCGATTGAAGGAACAAAATGCGATGTCTGAGAGGGCAAAGTGTGCCTTAGGCTTTAACTCAAGAGGAAGATGCCATGTCAAAGTTTGAAACCAGAGCAATCCACGTAGCCCAGCACCCGGATGAGAAGACCGGTGGAGTTATCCCACCTATTCACATGACCACTACCCATAAACAAGATGGTGTTGGCAATCTGCGTGATGGTTATGAATACAACCGTGCTGCTAACCCAACTAGAACTGCTCTTCAGGAAGCTCTAGCCTCTCTAGAAGGTGGACGTTTTGGAATGAGCTTCTCAAGTGGTCTAGCTGCTGAAGATGCAATTATTCGTGGTGTTCTGCAAGCAGGGGATCACGTCATCCTGGCTAATGATCTTTATGGGGGTTCTTACCGACTATTTGCCCGTGTTCACAAAGCCTGGGGTGTTGACTTCACAATCGTTGACCTAAATGATGAAGCTGCTCTAGAGAGTGCTTTTGTTGAAGGTAAGACCAAGATGGTTTGGATTGAGACTCCATCTAACCCAATGATGACAATCTTTGACATTGCCAAGGTCTCTGCTGTTGCTCATAAGCACGGAGCAGTTGCTGTTGTTGATAATACTTTTGCTACACCTTATCTTCAGCGTCCACTTGAACTAGGTGCCGACATTGTTATTCACTCAACTACAAAGTACTTGGGTGGGCATAGTGATGTTCTTGGTGGAGCTGTAGTTCTAAACGATGGAGAGCTAGCTAAGAAGATCGAGTTCATTCAGTTTGCTGTTGGTGCTGTTTCATCACCATTTGATGCATGGCTAACCCACAGATCTCTAAAGACTCTTGCACTGCGCATGGACAGACACTGCTCTAATGGACAGGCTGTTGCGGGGTTCCTTCAAGGACAGAAGAAAACAGTTTCTGCTGTCTACTATCCAGGTCTTCTAGATCACCCAGGTCACGACATTGCTAGAAAGCAAATGGATGGCTTTGGTGGAATGATTTCCTTCAAGCTTGTTGGGGGAACTGCTGCAGCTAAGAAGTTCTGTGAAAACACTAAATTATTTACTCTTGCTGAATCTCTCGGTGGAGTTGAGTCACTGGTTAACTATCCAGCTGAGATGACTCATGCTTCAGCTAATGGATCTCCTATTGAAGTTTCTGGTGACATTGTTCGTCTGTCTGTTGGTGTTGAGCACATCGACGACATTATTGCTGACCTAACCCAAGCTCTAGAGAGACTGTAAATACATGTCCGCTTCCGAGCAAGACAGAGTTCAAGCAATCTACGATGAATTCGCCAAGAGTTACGACGATCACTATGCATCTGCTGAATTCCAAGAAGAAGATCTAGCTCTATTCAAGATCCTTTCTCCTTGGATTAGAGGAAAAGTATTAGATCTTGGTTGCGGAACTGGCTTGACCCTTACCTATAACGACATCAACAAAGATGACTATCTAGGTATTGACCCAAGTGCTGGAATGCTGGAGAAGCTACAGGCTAAATTCCCTGGCTTTGCTACCGTGAACTCCACTTTTGAGCAGTGGAATGAAATGGACAAGGAATCAAAGTTTGAGACCATTTTGGGCTTATTCGGAGCTCCTGCTTACTTCGCTAAAGAGTCTTATGCAGAAGTCCTAGAAAGACTTAGCCCTAAAGGCCACTATTTCCTTATGTTCTATAAGCCTGGCTACTTCCCAGCCCATATCTATACAGAGGAAGACAAGGCTGCTGCCAAGGCCCGGATTGACTATGACCTGATCAATTCGACCTTTGAAACCACCTTTATCTTCACTAATTACCTGGTTGCAACCAACATTCCTGCGGAGTTTCTGCCTGCTCGGTAACACTTGGTAACAGTGGTTTTAGAGCTCCAATTTTTAGGGCAAAATGTATCTGAAACATACTTAAAAACCTAAAGGAGTTCACAAATGGCTTTACCAAAGAAAACGCTATGGCGCGGGTTTGCAGCAGCAGCTGCAGTGCTATTGGCTACAACACTAACCGCCTGTTCAACAGGTAGCATCGCTGGCGACACAGTCACCGAAGGCAAACTAACTATTGGAACAGGTAACCCTGCTTACTTCCCATGGGTTATTGATGACAAGCCTGAATCAGGCGAAGGCTTCGAAGCTGCAGTTGCTTATGCAGTTGCTGAAAAGCTTGGCTTTGCAGCTGAAGACGTAATCTGGGTTCGCACAACTTTCGATGAGGCAATTGCTCCTGGAGTTAAGAACTTTGACTTCAACTTGCAGCAGTACTCAATCACTGAAGAGCGTAAGGCAAACATTGATTTCTCAACCCCTTACTACGAGACAGCTCAGGTTGTTGTAACTGTTGCGTCATCACCTGCAGCAAGTGCTACAAGCATTGCTGATCTAAAGGGATACCTAATCGGTGCTGCAACTGGAACTACTTCATTCAACGCCATTGGAAGCGTCATCAAGCCGACTCAGGATGCACTTGCATTCAACTCAAACGATGATGCCAAGGCTGCACTTACTAACGGACAGGTTGATGCAATCGTGCTAGACCTTCCAACAGCACTCTACGCATCTTGCTGTGAACTAGACGGTGGAAAGATCGTTGGCCAGCTTCCAACAGCTGACAAGGGTGACCAGTTCGGTCTAGTACTAGACAAGGGTTCAAAGCTAACTGCTGCAGTAAGCAAGGCTCTTGATGAGCTACGTGCTGATGGCACACTAGCCAAGCTAGAAGAGCAGTGGCTAACAGCAGATGCTGGTGTTCCAGTACTGAAGTAATCTATACCTATGAGTAATAGCGAAGCCCGTAGGTTCAGCCCAAGTGAAATTGAGCTGGACCGACGGGCTTTCCGCTTAGCTCGGAAGAGAAAGTCAACACTTGTTGCTTTTATAAGCACCATTGCTTTTGCTGTTATTGCCTGGCTATCCCTAGTGAGTTCCCCTGGTTGGCCAAGAGTTGAACAGAGCTTCTTCAACCTTGAAACTGCTGTTGCAGCCCTACCTTCAGTATTAGAAGGTCTGCTTCTAAACCTTAGAGTTTTGTTCTTCTCCGTAATCGGAGTTCTAGTTTTCGGTCTTACTCTGGCTTTACTGAGAACTCTTCGTTCACCTATCTTTACCCCAATCAGACTCTTAGCTCGTGGCTATGTTGATCTGTTCAGAGGTCTTCCTCTGATCATCGTTTTGTATCTTGTTGGCTTTGGTATTCCTGGACTTCGTCTCGAGTTCTTGGGAAGAATCCCAGTTGAGGTTCTTGGTACCCTTGCTCTCACTCTTACCTACAGTGCTTATGTTGCTGAAGTATTTAGAGCAGGTATTGAAGCAGTTCACCCATCTCAACGCCTAGCTGCTAGATCTTTAGGTTTGAGCTATAGCCAGACCATGAGATTGGTTGTCTTGCCACAGGCCTTTAGAAAAGTAGCACCACCTCTAATGAATGACTTTGTTTCACTGCAGAAAGACGTTGGTCTTATCTCTGTATTAGGTGCTGTTGATGCTGTTAGAGCAGCTCAGATTGAAGTTGCTCAGTTTGCTAACTTCACACCGTATGTAGTTGCTGGTTTGTTATTTGTGCTTCTAGCCATTCCAACTGTTAGAGCAGCTGATTATGTGACCAACAGATTAGCTAAGCGTGAGCAGGCTGGAGGTGTTCTATGAGTAAGTTAGAAAGCCCAGCAGAGCTAGGCCCAATGATTTTGAATGTCAAGGGTGTTCGTAAGAACTTTGAAGATAAAGAAGTTCTGAAGGGTATTGACCTTGAGGTTTATAGAGGGCAGATTGTTGCTCTAATCGGTTCTTCTGGTTCTGGTAAGTCAACACTCTTGCGATCTGTAAACCTTCTAGAAGAAATTAGTGATGGTCAGATCCTTCTAAACGATGTTGACATCTCAGACCCAAGGGTTGACCAGGACGAGGTTAGAAGACAGATTGGTTTGGTATTCCAAGCTTTCAACCTCTTCGCTCACCTATCTATTCTTGAAAACATAACCCTGGCACTAAGACATGTTCAAGGCATGCCAGCAGCAGAAGCTAAGACTCATGCTCTTGGGCTTCTAGAACGCATTGGCCTTGCCGAGAAAGCTGATGACTATCCAGACAAGCTATCTGGTGGTCAGCAACAGAGAACAGCCATCATTAGAGCCGTTGCACTAAACCCAACTCTTTTGCTTCTTGATGAAGTAACTAGTGCTCTAGACCCTGAATTAGTTGGGGAAGTACTTGAACTTATTAGAGATCTGAAGGCATCAGGAACCTCAATCTTGATGGCTACCCATGAGCTTTCTTT
>JBIJAF010000008.1:0-55738 GCA_044345905.1 Rhodoluna sp. | reverse complement strand
ACTCTCCGTAAAAGTTTTTTAGGACCAAAGCAAGCTTTGGCCCAAGTTTTACGAAACCCCCGGAAAATGGGGGTATCAATTTGATCTGACTAGTCAGATTGTCTGACAATCTGTCTAATCCAATTACTACTGAACATTCAAAAAGGCAAGCCTTATTGAAGCCAGGTTCTTGGCATCGACATTGTGCACGCTGTTGAGTTCTCAAGGATCGGATGCATCTGCGGATTCCGGTTAGGGGCCCACGCAGAGCAACTTCACTAACTTACCATTTTTTGAGCATAAGTCAAATAGACATACGCATTAAATCTAGAAAAATCTAGATACTCAAAGTGGAAGTTCAACCTGCCCCAAAGTCGCCAATTTACTGGGTTTTCTGGGAGCTGATTGGTTGCACTTGAGCCGAGATCCATAAAATAGATTTCTCAAACTGTGGGCAACAGGTAAAAGATTACGCCTGAATAACAATCAAGTCAAATCGAAGCCAGGGAATTACTTTACTTTTGGATAAAGATTCCTGCCAAAGTCTTCTTGCCCCTGCGAAGAACAGCGAACTCCCCCATAAGTGCCTGGTCCAGGGTGGCTTTTTCATCATCAATTCTTAGGTTGTTGAGGTAGACCCCACCCTCGGCAATAGCTCTGCGACCAGCACTCAGGCTGGCAACAAGGCCTGTCTCAACCAATAGATCTGCTACCCCAGCTCCTAATTGGGCTTTGGTGTTTGGAAGAGCGGAAAGTGCCGCCTCCAGAGTGCCCTTATCCAACTGGTCTAGCTCTCCCAGTCCAAATAGAGCCTGGGATGCTGCAATTACTGCATCGGTAGCAGATGTTGAGTGAACAAGAGAGGTAACTTCATAAGCGAGCTTCTTCTGAGCTGCTCTTAGGTGAGGCTCTGAAACTAATTGGCTCTCAAGGTCATCAATTTCGGCTTTGCTCAGGAAAGTAAAGACTTTTAGGAGATTTATGGTGTTTGAATCCTCAACATTTAGCCAGAATTGGTAGAAAGCGTATGGAGAAGTTAGATCTGTGTCTAACCAGACCGCATTTCCTTCAGATTTACCGAACTTCTTGCCTTCTGAGTCTGTAATCAGAGGGGTAGCGAGGATAAATGCACTCTTTCCCTCAACTTTGTGGATCAGATCAGTTCCGCTAGTTAGATTTCCCCACTGGTCACTGCCCCCTACCTGCAAAACACATTTGTTTCTGCGATAAAGCTCTAGGAAATCCATTCCCTGAAGGATTTGATAGGAAAATTCTGTGAATGAAATACCCGCATCAGAGTTCAAACGAGCTGAGACGGCATCCTTGCTGAGCATTTTGCCAACTCTGAAGTGCTTGCCTATGTCTCTTAGGAAGTCAATTGAACTTAGTGACTCTGTCCAATCCAAGTTGTTTACTAGCTTTGCTCCGTTAGAGCCCTCGAATGACAAGAAACGCTGTGCCTGGGTGCCAATCTTCTCAACCCACTCAGCCACAGTCTCTTTAGTGTTCAAAGTTCGCTCTGCAGATGGCTTAGGGTCTCCAATTAGACCTGTTGCCCCGCCGATAAGTACTAGTGGGTTGTGCCCTGCAAGTTGAAGTCTTCTCATAACCAGAAGCTGAACCAGGTTTCCTAGGTGCAGGCTCGGTGCAGTTGGATCAAAACCGCAGTAGAAAGTAAGTGATGATGACTTTAGAGCACTTTGCAGTTCTGCCTCATCAGTTGAGATAGAAACTAGGCCGCGCCACTTCAGTTCTTCCCAAACATCGGAGAAGCCAGAGTCATTGCTCTGTTTTGCAAGTGCATCGCTTGTGGCCATTAGTAAAACCTATCTGTTTTCGCTAGGCACCATTTTACGCAATGCACTGATCTGATCTAGGACTCTAGGCACTGCAGTTCCACCCGTGCCGCTTCTAGAACGAATAGAACCCGCAACATTCAGCACTTCCCTTACCTCAGGAGTTAGATGTTTGCTGATGGCTGCAAACTCAACATCAGATACTTCACTGAGTTCCAGCTCATTGCTTTCAGCAAATGCCACAAGCTTTCCGGTGATTTCATGAGCTTCTTTGAATGGAACTCTCTGCTTCACTAACCACTCAGCAACATCTGTTGCTAAAGAGTAACCAGCTGAAGAAAGATCTTCCATACGAGCTGTGTTGAACTCCATGGTCGCAACCATTCCAGTGAAGGCAGGAAGAATCAAAAGCAAACTGTCGGCAATATCAAAGACAGGTTCTTTGTCTTCTTGAAGATCTCTGTTGTATGACAGAGGAAGTGCTTTCAATGTAGACAGCAAACCAGTTAGGTCACCAATGATGCGACCAGCTTTACCTCTGGTTAGTTCCGCAACGTCAGGGTTCTTCTTTTGCGGCATGATCGATGAACCAGTTGAGAATGCATCAGCAAGCTTCACATAGTTGAACTCAGCGCTAGCCCAAATGATTATTTCTTCAGCAAAACGGGACAGGTTGATCGAAATCAAGGTTCCGATAAATGCAAACTCAGCAACAACATCTCTAGATGATGTTGCATCCATTGAGTTAGCCATCGGAGCTGTCAAACCGAGAGCTTCAGAAACAATATTTGGATCTAGTTCCAGTGAAGTGCCTGCTAGAGCTCCTGCTCCATAGGGAGAGAATGATGCTCTCTCTCGCCACTGAGCCAAACGCTCTAGGTCTCTAACTAGAGGCCACACGTGGGCTAAGAGGTGATGGGATAGCAATACTGGTTGTGCATGCTGGAAGTGTGTGCGTCCTGGCATTGGCTCGCTCAGGTGCTCCTGAGCCAAGGTAGTCAAGACATCGATCAACTGAAGAATCTCAGTTCGAATGAGTGTTGCTTGATCCAAAAGGTAGATGCGAATCAGAGTTGCAATCTGGTCGTTTCTAGATCTTCCAGCTCTAACCTTTCCACCAAGTTCTGGTCCAACCATTTCGATTAGTCCACGCTCTAAAGCACTGTGCACATCCTCATCGGTAGCTTTAGCTACGAACATTCCTGAGGTAACTCTCTTGTCTAGTTCTGCTAAAGCTTTATCTAGTTTCACAAGCTCAGCCTCAGCTAAATAACCTGCAGCACGAAGAGCTAGAAGGTGTGCTCTAGTTCCCTTGATGTCATAAGGAGCTAAACGCCAATCAAAATGAATTGATCTACTCAGAGCAGCAACAGCATCATTGGTAGCTCCGGAGAACCTACCGCCCCATAATGAAGATGATTCAGACATGATTACTTCCTATTCGCATCTCTTCTTGCAGCAATCTTGCTAGGCAATGCCCATAGCTCAATGAAACCCTTGGCCAAAGACTGATCAAAAGTATCGCCAGTGTCATAGGTAGCCAAACTGAAGTCGTACAAAGACTCATCAGATTTACGTCCAGTAACAACCGCTCTTCCACCCTGCATCTTCAGGCGAACATCACCAGTGACATGCTCCTGGGTGTGGTCAATGAACACATCTAGCGATCTCTTGAGCCCTGAGAACCATAGTCCTTCATAAACAAGATCAGCCCAACGAGCTTCAATGCCACGCTTGAATCTGTTCACATCACGCTCAAGAGTTAGGTTCTCTAATTCCTCGTGTGCAGCAATCAGAGCGATACCCGCAGGTGACTCATAAATTTCACGACTCTTGATACCAACAAGTCTGTCTTCAACAATGTCTATACGGCCAACACCGTGAGCTCCTGCTAGATCATTCATCTTCTGAATCAAATCGATGGCTGAGTATCTAACGCCATCAATAGCAACAGGAATACCAGCTTCGAAACTAATAGTTACTTCAGTTGCTTCTCTAAAAACATCTGGGTCTTGCGTGTATGAATAAAGATCTTCAATAGGAGCATTCCAAGGGTCTTCTAGGAAGCCTGTTTCAACAGCTCTGCCCCAAACGTTCTGGTCAACTGAATAAGGTGACTTCTTGTTCTGAGCGATAGGAAGATTGTTCTTCTCAGCGAATTCGATTGCCTTATCCCTGGTTAGGGCAAGATCACGAATAGGAGCAATTGACTTCAATTCAGGTGCGATAGCTGCAACAGCTGCTTCAAATCGAACCTGGTCATTACCTTTGCCAGTGCAACCATGAGCCACACTGTCAGCTCCTAGTTTTCTAGCCACGCTAGCTAGGTGCTTACCAATCAAAGGTCTAGATAAAGCCGATACCAGTGGGTATCTCTTCTGATACAAAGCATTAGCCTTCAGAGCAGGCATTAGATAGTCATCAGCGAACTCAGACTTAGCGTCTATAACGATGGCTTCAACAGCTCCACAGTCCAAAGCACGCTGCCGAATAGCGTCCATGTCCTCGCCACCCTGGCCAACATCGATAGCTAGAGCAACAACTTCTTTGCCAGTGGCCTCTTTTAGCCAACCAATTCCAACGGAAGTATCCAAACCACCTGAATAGGCAAGCACTACGCGTTCTGACATCTATTACTCCTTAAATGCTCTCGATGACAGTCGTCATCGGGATTAGTTTGATTTTACTTGGCACGTTCATCTAGCCAAACCATTAGGGCTTTCTGTGCATGAAGACGGTTCTCCGCCTCATCCCAGATCACAGCTTGTTTTCCATCCAATACTTCAGCACTAATTTCGTACCCTCTGTAAGCAGGAAGACAGTGCAACACAATTGCATCTGCTTTGGCTGCCTTCAAAAGTTCAGAGTCAATGGTGAACCCAGCGAAGTCTTTGAGCTTTTGGGCCTTCTCTGCTTCCTGCCCCATAGATACCCAGGTATCGGTTGCTAAAACATCAGCATCAACAGCTGCTTCTGCAGGGACATGAGACACAGAAACAGAGCCACCTGTGCCAGCTGCAATCTCACTCGCTCTAGCAACTACTGCAGCAGCTGGTGCATACTTCTCCGGAGTAACTGCAACAACATGCATTCCAGCCATAGCTCCAGCAATTAGATAAGAGTTAGCCATGTTGTTGCCATCACCGATGTAGACAAGTTTCAAGCCAGCGAGTTTTCCTTTGTGCTCTTGAATAGTTAGAAGATCTGCAAGTAATTGGCATGGGTGAAACTCATCACTCAACGCGTTAATGACTGGAACCTGAGAGTTCTGAGCCATCTCTTCTAAACCGGATTGTGCATAGGTCCGCCAAACAATCTGAGCTACCTGTCGATCTAATACTCTCGCCGTGTCAGCAACCGATTCCTTAGCACCCATCTGGCTGCCTTGAGCATCAATGATTAGTGGCACACCACCGAGGTCACTAATGCCAACTGCGAACGAGACTCTGGTTCTAGTTGAAGTCTTATCGAAAATCACAGCAACGGTTTTTGGACCTTCGAAGACCTTACGAGAGTAAGGCTTTGCTTTGAGTTCAAGAGCTAGCTGAAGAATCTCCGCCTGCTCTGCAGGAGAGATGTCATCATCTCGCAAAAAGTGTCTAGTCATTATTTGATCTTCCTCTTCCTAAGGCAACACCAAGGTGCCAATTCCTGAAGGTGTGAAAACTTCGAGCAAAACACTGTGTGGCACTCGACCATCAATGATGTGAGCTCTTGAAACTCCTGCCCGAACAGCATTCAAGCAAGCCTGCATCTTTGGAATCATTCCTGATTCAAGATCAGGCAGAATCTCTTCTAGTTCTGATGCTGTTAGTTCGCTAACAAGAGAGTCGCGGTTAGGCCAATCGCTATACAAGCCAGGTACATCAGTTAGTACTACTAGCTTTTCAGCACCTAATGCAGCCGCTAAAGATGAAGCAGCTAAGTCAGCATTTACATTGACCAACTGGCCACTGCTATCTGGAGCAACAGTAGAGATAACTGGAATTAGATTCGACTCAAGTGATTTGGCAATAACTGAAGCATTTACTTCAACTACTTCTCCTACCAAACCTAGGTCTGATCTTGTGATTGATGCTTTGAACAAACCTTCTGTTTCACCATTGAAGACCGCCGCCTTAGCACCAGATATTTCAATCATGTTTGCCAACGGTGTGCTGATCTCATCCATCAGGACATCACGAATAACAGAGATAGCTTCAGATGAGGTAACTCTGAGGCCATCCACGAATTCACTCTTCAAACCAAGATCTGCTAAACGAGAAGTGATCTGTGGACCACCGCCGTGCACCACTACTGCTTTGATGCCAACCAAATTTAGGAATGCGACATCCTCCGCAAAAGCCTTCTGCAGCTGCTCATCGACCATGGCATTACCGCCAAACTTCAAGACAAATACTTTGCCCTGAAACTTTCTAATCCATGGAGCAGACTCAATTAGAGTGTTAGCTTTAGTGCGAGCTAAATCCAGGTTGGTGGCATCTACTTTTAGCACTATGCCTCCCCCTCTGTAATTCCATTTCCCTCAGTAAATCCAAGGGCAATATTCATGCTCTGTATAGCTGCACCTGCGGTGCCTTTGACCAAATTATCTATGGCACTAACGACAACTACTCGACCCGATGCTTCATCTAAGGCAATTCCGATTTGAACCTTGTTTGTGAACTCAACATCAGCTGTGTTCGGGAATGTACCTGACGGCAAAATCTCTATGAAGCTCTCTGTTCCATATGCAGAAGTGAATGCATTTCTAATCGCACTCTCATCTACCCCAGGTAAGAGTTTTGCTGTGTTGACAGCCAAGATGCCCCTAAACATTGGAACTAAAACTGGAGTGAAGGTAAGCGAAACCTGACCCTTAGCCGTCTTCTGAAGATTCTGTTGAACCTCCGGAATGTGGCGATGAATACCGCCAACCTGATAAGCAAGGGCTGATGCCAACACTGGTTCTTGATTCACTTCTGCATTTCGCCCAGCTCCGCTTGTTCCAACAGAAAGTGTTGAGACCAAGTCGGTTGAATCAACTAACCCGTCTCGAAGTAGTGGTGCCAACGCCAAGGTAATCGCGGTTGCGTTGCATCCAGGAACGGCAATTCTCTTCTGACCTGAAAGTTTTTCTCTTTGTTTTGAGTTTCCTTCGATCAGTAATTCAGGCATGCCATAGGTCCAAGTGCCAGCGTGTGGGCTCTTGTAGAACTTCTCAAATTCTTCTTCTGACTCAAGTCTGAAATCTGCTCCACAATCTAGAACCAAAACATCTTCTTCTAGCCAATTTGCAAATTCAGCTGACTTGGTGTGGGGAAGAGCAAGGAAGACAACGTCATGTCCCAAAAGATTCTCTTGATTGTTTGCAACAAAAACTAAGTCTGAATATTTGTCTAACTCAGGATTCAAAGAACCTAGCGTTTCTCCCACACTCGAATTACCTGTGACAGTGACAAGTTCAATGTTTGGGTGATTAGCCAACAGTCTTGCCAGTTCGCCACCAACGTAGCCACTTGCTCCTGCTATCGCAGCCCTAAGTTTCATGAGTTCTCCTTAGAGAATCTTTAGGCTCTAATTGTTGCGCCGAATTTGGCATTAGCTGCTGAGACGGCATTGTCTCTAGCTTGGCTTGCCTCTAACTGGGTCAAGGTTCTATCGCTTGCTCTAAATCTCAGAGCGAAAGTGAGTGACTTCTTTCCCTCTTCAAGATTTGCTCCACGGTAGTCATCAACCAAAGTAATGTCTTCTAAGAGTTCTCCTGCTGCTTGAGAAAGCACTTCCAAAACCTTTCCTGCAGGAATCCCTAGATCAAGAACCAGAGATAAATCTTGTGTGGCTGCTGGATATGTTTCAACAGCACCTGCCTGAATTAGTTCAGGAGCGTTAGCAAAGAGAACCTCAAGGTTCATCTGCAATACGGCAACCTGTCTAGGTAGGTCATTAGCTAGGGCAAGCTCAGGATGTAATTCACCAGCGAACCCAACTGATACATCGGTTCCCTTGATCTTTAGTTCAGCTGTTCTACCTGGGTGGAAACCTTTAGGAGTGCTCTGCTCAACATCAAGTTCAACACCAACAGCGTGGGCAGCGATACGAGCAGCTTGAATAGCATCAGCAAAGCCTGCCTTGCTAGCCTTTCGTCCTACCTGATCAGCAATTCTGTTTCCAACGAATAGCGCACCTAGAGAAAGTGGTTGATGAGGAACGCTATTGTGAAGTGCCTCTAAGTCCTTGGCACTTGGTAATTGAGTTCCATTTGGAAGTGAAACAGCCTTATTTGATTTGGCTGGATTGAAAACTAATCCAACTTCATAAATTGCCAAGTCAGTAAGTGTTCTAGAAACGTTTCTCTTAGCTGCGTCAATCAAACCAGGCAGAATGCTCAAACGCATTTCATTCACATCTTCTTGCATTGCATTAGCAAGAACTACTCTTGCTGCACTTTCTTCAAAGAAGAAAGAGTTCTGTTCTGCCTTTAGGAATGGGTAAGTCAATACTTCAACGTGACCTGTAGCAGAGAGTTGATTCAGAACTGCTCTACGCATCTTTTGAGACTTAGTTAGACCCTTACCAGGAGGAGCAACTGGTAAACGAGAAGGAATGCGGTCATAACCTGTGATGCGCGAAACCTCTTCAACAAGATCAGTCTTGTGTGCAATGTCTGGTCGCCAGCTAGGTACGATAACTTCAAAGCCACCATCAACAGTTGCAACAACACAACCGATTTCTTTCAGAGTATTTGTGATTTCATCAGCTGTGTATTCAACACCGGTTAGTTCTGATGCGAAACCAGCTGGAAGGAAAACTGTTGTTGGGTTAGCTGAGTTGTCAACAAAAGTTCCAAGTGAATCAGCTTTGGCTCCCGCTAGTTCTTCAAGAAGTGCAATTGCTCTTGCTGCAGCAAATTCAGCAACCTTAGGGTCAACGCCTCTTTCAAATCTCTTTGACGCTTCACTTGGAAGCTTGTGACGACGAGCAGATCGAGCAATTGAAACTCCATCGAAGTTTGCTGACTCAATTAGAACTGAAGTCGTTGAACTGCTGACCTCAGTGCTTGCTCCACCCATAACACCGGCAATACCGATAGCTGAAGAGTTGTCAGCAATAACAAGATCTTCTGTGTGCAGTGGACGTTCTTGCCCATCAAGGGTCTTTAGGGTCTCCCCTGACTTCGCACGCCTTACAGTTATTGAGCCATTGAGTTTTGAAGCGTCATAGGCATGTAGTGGTTGACCCATTTCCAACATCACGTAGTTAGTGATGTCAACAACAATTGAGATAGATCTCATGCCAGCAAGCTTTAGTCGAGAAACCATCCAAGCCGGTGTTGCTGCAGTTGCGTTTATGTTGCTAGCACTTCTAACTACAAACTTGCTTGAACCAACGTTGCCCCTGATTGGTGCATCATCTTTGATTTCAACTTTGAAACCTTCACCGTGCACAGGCTTGACTGCATCAATAGCGTCGGTGAACTTAGCTCCAGTTGCGTGAGCAAACTCTCTAGCAATACCCCTGATTGAGAAGCAGTAGCCGCGATCTGGAGTTACGTTGACTTCAGCTGCTTCATCATCAAGCCCCAGTAGATCAAGGGCATCAGTTCCAACCTCAGGATCAAGCCCAAGTGTTACGAGGCGAAGAATCCCCTCGTGGTCATCGCTAATACCTAGTTCACGAGCAGAGGCAATCATGCCATCACTTGTGTGCCCGTAAGTAGATCTAGCAGCAATTTTGAAATCTCCAGGCAGTACTGCCCCAGGCAAAGTAACAACTACTTTGTCATTGACTTCAAAGTTTCTAGCTCCACAAACAATTCCGCGTACATCTTCTCCACCATCGGCAGCTTTCTTGCCCGCAGGAGCAACTCTTACCTGGCACCAACGAATAGTTTTTCCATTGGATTGTTCTTCTTCAACAAACTCAAGAACCTGTCCAACAACAATTGGACCTACTAGGTCGTAACCGTGAGAACCTTCTTCTTCCAAACCGACTTTAACTAATTCAGCCATAACTGAATCAGCAGTTGAACCTTTTGGAAGTTCAACAAACTCGCCTAGCCAGGACAGTGGAACGCGCATTAGAGCACCACCCCGAACTGCTTAGAGAATCGAACGTCAGCTTCAACCATGTCGTGCATGTCTTTGACATCGTTTCTAAACATGAGAGTTCTTTCGATTCCCATACCAAATGCAAAACCTGAATAGACTTCTGGATCTATACCTGCTGCAAGTAGAACGTTTGGGTTAACCATTCCGCAGCCACCCCACTCAACCCAACGAGCACCACCTTTTGCTCCTGGATGCCAAACATCTAGTTCAGCAGATGGTTCAGTGAAAGGAAAGAATGATGGACGCAAACGAATCTTTGCATCTGGACCAAACATGATTCGAGCAAAGTGTTCCAAGGTTCCCTTGAGGTCGGCCATAGTCAGACCTTTATCAACGGCAAGACCTTCAACCTGGTGGAAAACAGGTGTGTGAGTTGCATCAAGTTCATCTGTTCTAAATACTCTTCCTGGACATAGAACGTAAACAGGTAAGTCTCTCTCAAGAAGAGATCTAACTTGAACAGGTGAAGTGTGAGTTCTCAAAACTAGGTGTGATTCTTGAGGCTCGACGAAGAAAGTGTCCTGCATTGCACGAGCTGGGTGATCTGCATCAAAGTTCAGTGCATCGAAGTTGAACCATTCGCTTTCAACTTCAGGACCTTCTGCAATTTCCCAACCCATGCCAATGAAGACATCTGAGATTTCATCTTGAAGCAGTGAAAGTGGGTGTCTTGCTCCAAGTACCTGAGTCATTGGAGAAGCAGTAATGTCTACGCTCTCTTCAAGAAGTTTGGCGTTTTGCTCTGCAACATAGAAAACTGACTCAGCTTCAGAGAAAGCTGCATTTAGTTTCGCTCTAGCAGCAGTGATTAGCTTTCCAGCATCTGCCTTCTTATCCCCTGGCAGCTTGCCCATTAGAGAGCTCAACTTGGTGATGCCAGAGTTTTCACCAACAGCAGTTGATCGAATTGCCTTTAGGGAAGCAAGGTCAGTAGCCCCTTTGATGAGCTTTAGAGCGTCAGAAACAACAGCATCGACTGCTGATTTAGTGATTTCTGCGTTCTCTGACATTAGACCTCAAGTATATCCACTGTTGTTTTTATAAGTGCTTAACTACTTGCTGAGTTCTGCTGGAATGCTGAGGAGTAGAGGCAAACGCTTGCTGCTGTAGCAAGGTTCAAAGACTCCGCTGCTCCATAAATAGGAACCGCAACTACTCGATCAGCTAGCTTCAAGATTTCAGGCTCAAAACCCCAAGCTTCATTGCCAAACATCCAAGCAGTTGGGTTGTTCAATGAACCATCGATTGCCAATGCAGGAAGTGAATCCCCTGATGCGTCAGCGGCTAGGACTTGAATGCCAGCAGCCTTCAGAGCATCAACTGTTTCATTGATGTCAACATCAACCACGAATGGTAGATGGAACATAGAACCGGTTGTTGATCTGACAACTTTGGTGTTGTAGATGTCGACGCTTCCTGCTGTGAAGATCACTGCATCTGCTCCAGCAGCATCAGCTGCTCTAAGCACAGTTCCAGCATTACCTGGGTCTCTGATTTGAGATAGAAGTGCTACAAGTTTTGGCTTGGTAGCAATTACATCTTCTAGAGAGACATCGAACTGGTGACAAACAGCAACCACACCTTGAGGTGTATTTGTATCGCTAAGAGCTGCCAGAACCTGTTCGCTAACAAGCTGAACTTCAATTCGAGCTGCTTTAGCCTTGGTAAACATATCGGCATGACGTGCCAAAGCCTCCTCGGTAGCAAATGCTTCGAGGATAAGTTTTGGTCTTTCGAGTGCCTCGCGGAAACCTTGTGGTCCCTCAAGCAGAAAGAGCCCGGTCTCACGACGGGCTTCTTTCTTTACTAGCTTGGCAACCCCACGAACCTTAGCGGCTTTGGGATCAATCAGCACTTGGGTTATTTAACCTTTGGAGCTGAAGTGTCTGCTGGCAACGCTGCCTTTGCAGTTGCTACCAATGAAGCGAAAGCCTTTGGTTCATTCACTGCTAGATCTGCCAAGATACGACGGTCAACACCAACGCCTGCAAGGTTTAGACCCTGGATAAGACGGTTGTAAGTAAGACCATTTGCACGTGATGCAGCGTTGATTCTCTGAATCCATAGACGACGGAAGTTACCCTTCTTGTCGCGACGGTCGTTGTATGCATAAACCAGGGAGTGCAGAACCTGCTGCTTAGCCATACGGTATAGACGTGAACGCTGACCGCGGTAACCCTTTGCACGCTCTAGTGCTGTGCGACGCTTCTTCAACGCGTTTACTGCGTTTTTAACTCTTGCCATTAGTTTCTCCTAAATAAATTCTGAATGTGCTTGGACTAGTGACCGAGCTGCTTCTTGATGGTCTTGAAATCAGCTGCACTAACAACCTGATCCTGGTTTAGACGACGAGTGCGTCTTGATGACTTGTGCTCAAGGTTGTGACGCATGTTGATCTGCTGCTTCATCAACTTGCCTGAACCTGTGAAACGGAAGCGCTTCTTCGCTCCAGAGTGGGTCTTCTGCTTTGGCATAACTTCTCTCCTGTTTTTCTAGTCTGCGGTTTCAGCCGCAGAATCCTTAGTTTCGGTCTCAGTAGGTGCAATGTCAGCTTTCGCCTTCTTATCTGCAGCTCTTTTTGCATCTGCTTTCGCATCAGCCTTGTTACGAAGAGGAGCGATAACCATGACCAAGCTTCTGCCGTCTGCCGATGGACTCGACTCAACAACACCTGACTCGGTTACTTCTTCTGCAACCTTCTGCAACAACTTGACACCCATCTCCGGACGTGATTGCTCACGGCCACGGAAAACGACCATCACTTTGACCTTGTCGCCAGCCTTTAGGAAGCGTTCGATCTGACCTTTTTTAGTTCCATAGTCGTGATCATCGATTTTCAAACCAAAACGAACAGTCTTGATGACAGTGTTTGTCTGGTTCTTTCTCGCTTCACGAATCTTCTGGGCTGCTTCGTATTTGAACTTTCCGAAATCCATAAGCTTACAAACCGGTGGTGCTGAGGTTGGTGAAACTTCTACCAAATCGAGGTCCACTTCCTGCGCCATACGCAGTGCTTCTTCGATTTTGATGATGCCAAGTTGCTCTCCGTTAGGGCCAACTAGGCGTACTTCTGGTACACGGATTCGTTCGTTGATACGCGGGTCGCTGATCTGCTGCTCCTTTTGACGTGACTTATTGGCCACGTAGGGACAAGAATCTTCTTGCCAACGCGCAGAACTGAAAAGTTCAAAGCTTACCCGGCAACCTAATAAGTCGGTGGACGCGGGTGGGAAATGAATCCACTTCTGACTGAAGACCAGAGATCTCCAGAGCCATGGGTTAGCCTAGCAGAGAACCCATCTGAAAGTGAAGCCCAGAATGTCAGAAGATTTTGAAACCCAAGCCATGCGCGAGCTTGAGGAAGTTCCAGCCGTGGAGGTTATCACCGCTACCGCTGTCCACCTCATGAGTGCTGCTGCCGTCCAAGTAGGACTAGCTGAAAATGGCTATAAAGGTGACTTGGATGAGGCTAGAAAGCTAATCAATTCATTAGCTGGCCTACTGACTGCAGCTGCTCCTGACCTAGGCGATCACCATGCCAGACCGCTACGAGATGGGCTACGAAGCCTGCAATTAGCCTTCCGAGAGGCTTCTGTTATCAAGGATGAGCCAGGCAAGGGCCCTGGCGAGAAGTTCACTGGCCCAGTTAGCTAGCCTGTAGGAATTTAACTCCAACGGAGTCAACTAATTCAACAAACCGCTCTGACTGAGAAAGTTGAGCAAAGAAGCCGTCTTCCAGAGCCTTTAGGTCGTTTTCAGTCAATCCAGGCTCTAGATAAAGAACAACCACCAGCTCCTGACCAAGTAGCTTGCAGGTTGGGTCCCCTTCAATCAAGGTAAAACTCTCAACCTGACCCATTTCGCTGAGAATACTGTTCACAAACTCAACGATTTCTGGATTGTTAGCTGGATTTAGCCAAGGTAGGTCTTGGGCTATGGCAGCAATACCTGGTCTTCTAACTACAAACTCAGTTTCACTCATTGGATCTAAGACCAATCGACTGTTTCCCTCACTCGCTGCTGCCAGAGCTACTTTTCTACCGTCGTTAGGAACAGGTCTAGCCTCAGGGTTCCAATTATTCATGGCCGCAACTGAACTAAATACCGGAAGAGCTCTTTGATTATCTGGAGTCATGACAGTCACGATTGATAGATCTGCACTCTTATCAACTGTTTGACCGTGTGCACCTTCCCCACTTTCACCAAGATTGGCAATAAGAGGAATGAGCAATCTTGCCTGACCGATTGCAACTAAGACTTCTTCAGCTCCGACTTCTTTGGCAAGAAACTTTGACAAAGTTTCAATCAACTTTGGATCGGCTTCTCCGTTATCTCCGCTGTATGGATTGATGTCGAAACTTCTACCAGCCCATGGCACTCCAGCGGAGTCTGTAAATTTTGAACCGTGTGATTCAGACATTAGTCACCGGAAACCTTTAGAGCTTGTTCTAGTGTGAACTTCCCTGCGTATAGTGCCTTACCTAAAATTGCACCTTCAAGACCAAATGGCACAAGCTCACGCAACTTCTCTAAATCTTGCAAAGAAGAAATTCCACCAGAAGCAATTACAGGTTTGTTAGTTCTCTGCATAACTTCTTTTAGCATTTCGATGTTAGGACCTAAAAGCATTCCATCTTTAGTCACATCGGTAACAACGTAGCGTGGGCAACCTGCTTGCTCTAAACGCTCTAGAACTTCAAATAGATCCCCGCCATCTTCAGTCCAACCACGAGCAGCAAGAGTTGTTCCTCTTACATCCAAACCAACAGCAATCTTGTCGCCATACTTTGCAATTACTTCAGCAGTCCAATCTGGATTCTCAAGAGCTGCCGTGCCAAGATTCACTCTCTCTGCACCAGCTTCTAGAGCTGCTTCCAAAGAAGCGGTGTCTCTAATTCCGCCACTGAGTTCTATCTTCACGTCTTTACTGTTGGCTACCACTTCGCGAATGATCGCACGATTCTCACCTCGTGAGAAAGCAGCGTCTAGGTCAACGAGGTGAATCCATTCTGCTCCAGCATCAATGAACACCTGGGCTGCTTCAATTGGTGAGCCATAATCTGTCTCACTTCCAGCAACGCCCTGGCTAAGCCTTACTGCTTTTCCATCTGCCACATCAACAGCAGGTAGAAGTATTAGTCGATTACTCAAAATGTTTTCCTCTATAGATTCTTTAGCCAGTTACTCAAAAGAGTTAGGCCTGCTTTGCCAGATTTCTCTGGATGAAATTGAGTTGCGGACAGTGGACCATTCTCTACTGCAGCAACAAACCTTGAACCATATTCTGCCCATGACACAGTTGGTTTTTCAAAAGCTGTTTCTTGTTCTAGTGCGAAGCTTGCAGCACCATAGGAATGTACAAAGTAGAACTGCTCTTCAGAAATTCCTACAAATAGTTTTGATCCGCTAGGTACTTCAACATCATTCCAACCGATATGAGGAAGAGTTGGTGCCTCAAGCTTTGTCACCGTTCCAGGCCACTGGCCCAGACCCTCAGTTTCGATATCGTGCTCTGTCCCAGTTTCAAACATCACCTGAAGCCCAACACAAATTCCGAATACTGCTTTGCCAGCCGACAATCTCTGATCAACAATGCTCGGAGCTCCAACTGCATTTAGCTGTTCCATGACAGTAGCGAATGCTCCTACTCCAGGAATAACAAGACCATCAGCTGCTAACGCTTTTGCTCTATCCGAAGTGAGTTCAACAGTTGCACCAACTTCTTCAAAAGCACTAACTACCGAGTGGATATTGCCGCTACCGAAATCTAGAACTACGATTTTGGGACTGATCACAAAGTTCCCTTGGTTGAAGGAATTCCAACAGCCCTAGGGTCTCTCTCAACCGCTTTGCGAAGAGCACGAGCGAAAGCCTTGAATTCTGTTTCAGCAACGTGGTGCGGATCTCTACCATCTAACACGTTGATGTGAACTGTCATATCAGCGTTCAAACAAATTGCTTCAAACACGTGACGCACCATTGAACCGGTGAAGTGGCCGCCAATCAAGTGCATTTCAAATCCAGCAGGCTCACCTGTGTGAGAAAGGAATGGCCTACCAGATAGATCAACAACAGCTCTTACTAATGCTTCATCAAGTGGGACAGTTGCATCACCAAATCTTGAGATTGAATTCTTGTCGCCAAGGGCTTGCTTGATTGCCTGTCCCAAAACAATTGCGGTGTCTTCAACTGTGTGGTGAATATCAATGTCAGTGTCCCCACTTGAGACAACATTTAGATCGATCATTGAGTGCTTTGAGAAAGCAGTTAGCAGGTGGTCAAAGAATGGAACAGTTGTGGAAATACTTGATTTTCCAGTGCCATCTAAATCAAGACTTAGCTTGACTGTTGACTCGCTAGTCCTTCTTTCAATTGATGCGACTCTGTTCATGAATATTGCCTTTCAAATTTACGAATTGGTCTATTACTTGACTTCAATGGCAATTACCCTAAGTCTACTTGGCACCTAGAAGTTCAGTAAGTGCCTCAATGACAGCCGTGGTTTCTGATTCGGTTCCGGCTGTAATTCTGAGTGTGTTTGGAATGCCAATATCTCTAACCAGGATTCCTCGGTCTAATAAGTCTTGCCAAGTCTTTGTTGGATTGGCTATACCGCCAACCAAAACAAAGTTGGCATCACTTCTGTAAGGGTCAAGTCCAAGATCCTGCATCGCTACATAAAAACGATCTCTTTGGTCCCTGATATCCGCAACTGTTGCAAGCATTTGTGTGCTGTGGGTTAGAGCAGCTTCAGCAGCAGCTTGTGTCAGGGCACTCAAGTGATATGGAAGTCGAACCAATCTCATCGCGTCACAAACAGCAGCATCTGCAGCTAGGTAACCAAGTCTTGCTCCTGCAAATGCAAAAGCCTTTGACATTGTTTTACTCACAACAAGTCGAGGTCTTCCCTCTAGCAATGACAACGCACTGTTTTCATTTAGAGAGAACTCGGAGTAAGCCTCATCCACCACAAGAATTCCATCAGTAGCAGCGTAAGCTGCTTCGATTACTTCTAGCTCTACCGGAGTTCCAGTTGGATTGTTTGGTGAGCAGATAATTACGATGTCTGGTTTGTGTTCGGCAATTGCACGAGTAACAAGATCAACATCAATTTCATATCTCTCAAGTCGAGGAACCTCAACATACTGAGTGTCAGTCGATTGAGCAATCAGGGAGTACATGCTGTATGTCGGGCTAAAGCTAAGTGCCTTTCGCCCTGGTCCACCGAATGCCATAAACATCTGCTGCAGAATTTCATTTGAACCATTGGCTGCCCAAATGTTTTCAGCGGTCAGGTCATGTCCAACATAAGTTGCGAGAAGTTCTCTGAGAGCTGTGAACTCTCGATCCGGATATCTGTTTATGTCTCTAAGAGACACAGCAATTCTCTGGATGATGTCAACGAGAATATCTTCAGAAATCTCGTGAGTGTTTTCATTGACGTTTAGTGCAATAGGCACATGCAACTGAGGGGCTCCATACGGAGTGCGGCCGCGAAGGCTGTCTCTTATTGGAAGATCATTTAACTCAGTCATTGGTCAAGGTTACTAACCCCAACCAGCAATTTGCTAGTTGATTGGCAGAGCGAGACGCATTCCTGCATCAACTACTGAGTCACTCAAGTTGTTCAATGCCACTATGTCGGCAATAAAGTCTCTCGGGTCACGCTCAGGCGCGTACTGTTCAGCAATTCCCCACAAGCTATCGCCGCTCATGATGGTCACGTATTCAAATTCCACAACTTCGCTGGTGGAAGTTTCAGAATCGACGGCCTGGGCAGACTGAACTTGCTTTCCAAATCCGACTAGTAATGCTCCAGCAATGCCAAGGATCAAAGTCCAGCCCAGTATTGCTCTAGCAATAGCTACTGGTCGGGACACGTAGGTGGCTTGAGGGGCTGTTCGTGTTCGTGAGCTGTAAGAGCTGGAAGGTCTATTGGCCTGCTGGGCAGGACGAACTCTATTCATCGGGAACTCGATAATTTGAGCTGACATTTGGAACCTTTCTTCGAACATTTGTTCTAATACGAACAAGATTACGACTTATATTCGAAAAAAGTCAAGAATATTTGCTATTTTTCCGAAAATGTGTTTGATTTTTTGTTGCTTTTGAAATACATTGAAGGCAGTTGCCTTATTAGAGATTTAACTGGTAACCACCGACACGACCTAAAAAGGGCTACAAATAGGGCAGAAAGGCACCTCATGACACGCAAAAGCAGCGACTCTTTGACAGAGACTCAGAAGGCGATCCTGCAGGTTATCCTGCAAAGCAAGGCCAGATCAGGCATTGTTCCGTCTATGCGTGAGATTGCCGAGGGTGTAGGCCTGAGCTCTGTAGCCAGCGTTTCATACCAGCTCGACAACCTTGAGGAAAAGGGCTACATCAGACGCCAGGACAACCTCTCCCGTAATGTTGAAGTGCTCATTGCTCCCGAAGGCTGGGATGACGCGGACAGCATTGAAGCCGATAGCTCCATCCCTATGGCTGCAACAGCAATGGTGCCAATGGTTGGAAGCATTGCAGCTGGATACCCAATCACAGCTGATCAGAATGTCGAAGAGATCTTCCCACTCCCTAAGTCACTGGTGGGCTCGGGTGAGTTATTCATGCTTAAGGTCAAGGGTCCTTCTATGGAGGAAGCCGCTATTTGCGATGGCGACTGGGTAGTTGTCCGTCAGCAGAAGAATGCAAACAACGGTGATATCGTTGCTGCTCTATTGGATGGCGAAGCAACTGTAAAGACTTTCCGAAACAGAGACGGCCAAGTCTGGTTGCTACCGCAGAACAGAAACTACGAGCCAATTGATGGAACCCATGCCGAAATCATGGGAATCGTAGTTACTGTTCTGCGTAAGGTCTAAACCTGAAACTGCTCTAACTCGCTGGCGATGTCTGGTCTGACTAGAGCATCTATGTAAGTTCCAGTTTCCTGATACTCAATCTTGTTGATCTGTGAGTTCAGATGCATTCTCGAAACTAGGTCTCCCCTGTTGTATGGAATCAATACTCGAACTGCAACATTGGGTTTAGGAAGACGCGAAGCTATTGCAGCTTGTAATTCATCAAAACCTTCGCCAGTTCTTGAAGACACAAAAACAGAATTAGGCTCAAGACCCCTCAGGGCTAGCAAAGTGTCGCCATCGACAAGGTCCACTTTGTTGAAAACAATTAGTTCTGGAATGTCTCTGGCATCAACTTCGCCAATGACCTGTCTTACGGTTGCAATCTGAGCACCAGGGTCAACGTGGGATGCATCGACTATGTGAAGGATTAGATTGCTATCCGCAATCTCTTCCAAGGTAGATCTGAAGGCTTCAACTAATTGGTGAGGTAAGTTGCGAACAAAACCAACTGTATCTGACAGCGTGTACTCACGACCGTCTGGAGTACGAGTTTGTCTTACTGTCGGATCTAGCGTTGCAAACAATGCATTCTGAACCAATACACCAGCTGATGTGAGCCTGTTCAACAAAGAGGATTTACCTGCGTTTGTGTAACCGGCAATAGCTACCGATGGAACCTCATACTTCTTTCTATTAGAGCGCTTAGTTTCACGCGCAGGTTTCATTCCTGCAATCTGCTTACGCAGCTTTGCCATTCTTGTGTTGATTCTTCTTCGATCAAGCTCAATCTTTGTTTCACCTGGACCACGTGAACCAATACCTTCACCACCAGCAGCTCGACCACCGGCTTGACGAGACATCGACTCTCCCCAACCTCTTAGACGAGGAAGCAAATACTCCAGCTGAGCAAGTTCTACCTGAGCTTTACCCTCACGACTCTTGGCATGCTGAGCAAAGATCTCAAGGATGATTGCCGTGCGGTCAATGACCTTAACTTTGACGACATCTTCAAGTGCTCTTCTCTGAGAAGGAGAGAGTTCTGTATCTGCGATGACCGTATCAGCACCAATAGCTTTCACAAGATCATGAAGTTCTTGCGCCTTACCTTTACCTAGGAATGTGGCTGGATCAGGGTGGTAGCGACGTTGAAGCAATCCATCTAGAACCTCAGCTCCCGCTGTCTCAACTAGTGCAGCAAGCTCTCTGAGGGAGTTTTCGGCATCCTTGAGGGTGTTCTCTCCCCAGATACCAATCAGGACAACTCTCTCCAGCTGCAGGTCTCGATACTCGACCTCAGTGATGTCCTGCATCTGGGTTGAAAGCCCTGGCACTCGCGCAAGGGCTGCTCTATCGAGGAGGTCTTGCTGATCTCCATCAAAGGCATTTGACTGCTGGTCATCGCTTAGACCCAGGGCTTGAGCTCGCTGGTCTCTTCGGAGTATTCGATCAATTACAGAGTTAGTTTCGTCTGGGCTCGTTGAACCCATTGGGTCGTCTGTCTCGTCAAAGTCTTTTGAAGTCATTTCGCATTCAAGACTACTCGTGTAGGAGTAGTGTGTTGTTCGTGTCCGACAATCATTACTTCGCATCCTCGCCTGAGGGGCCGTTAGTCACACGCGAAATAACTGTGAACCTGAATGGAAACAAAACCCAGGTTCTAACCGCTGGAGGAATCTTCAGCCCAGAACACATCGATCAGGGAACCCAGGTTCTTCTAACCCACATTGAAGCAGCTAACCCAACCGGTACTTTTCTAGACATAGGTTGTGGCTGGGGTCCAATTGCTTTAGCTCTCGCTCTTCATTCTCCAAAGGCAAAGATTTACGCAATCGATGTGAACGAGAGAAGTCTTCAACTAACGAAGATGAATGCTGAGAAACTAGGCATTACCAACATCGTTGTTTGCAAACCAGAAGATGTTCCCCAAGAGATTATGTTTGATGAAATTTGGTCTAACCCACCAATTCGTGTTGGTAAGAAAGTTCTGCACGAAATACTAAATCTATGGATCAAGAAATTGGTTAAAGGCGGAACAGCTCGTTTGGTCGTTCAAAAAAATCTAGGTTCAGACAGTTTGCATAAATGGCTGATGGAAGAATTCAGTCCTGAATTGGAGAGCACAAGGATTGATTCATCAAAAACTTTTAGAGTGCTAAAAGTTTCAAAACTTTAGAGTTCAAGCACTCCATCAAAAGAAAGCTCTGCTGGGCCTGAGAGTCCAACATGTTCTCCCTCTTCAGTTGCAAACATTCTCACACCGAGTGTTCCACCTGGAACTTCAACAGTCCACTGGTTCGGAGCTTCAGGTCCAGCCCAAAGGCGTGTTGCTAATGCCGCTGCAACAATTCCAGTGCCGCAAGACAGAGTTTCTCCGACTCCCCTCTCGAACACTCTCATTGAAATCTTTCCCACACCATTTGTAACCATTGGGTCTGCAGGAACAACAAACTCAATGTTTGCACCTTGCTCTGGTGCCGGCTCCAATGAAGGAGCAGCTGAAAGATCAAGAGAGCTCAATTCTTCCGAAGAAGCTAAAGCAACCACTAGGTGAGGGTTTCCAACATTGATTCCCTGACTAGGTCTAGGAACGTCTAACCCTCGAGCACTTACCAACACTTCTTGAGTGTCTGGCTTCCAACGACCCATGTCCACAGCAAACCCAGCCTTGTTCTTCTGGATATCTCTAACTCCTGCACGAGTGCCAATATGAAGCACTTGACTCTCTGGAAGATCTACTAAACCCTTTTCAGTTAGATAGCGAGCGAAGACTCTAACTCCGTTACCGCACATTTCGGCTACCGAACCGTCAGCATTTCGATAGTCCATGAACCAATAGGCAGATGGCTCTTCCTCAAGGGCAGCAGAACCTTCAGGGATGAGGTGTGAAGGAACTATGCGAATTAGACCATCTGCTCCAACACCGAAGTGTCTGTCACAAATCTTCGCTACCTGAGCAGGTGTGATATCTATTGAGCCATTCAGGTCAAGAATGAGTACGAAGTCATTGCCCGTACCCTGACCTTTAGTGAATTCAACTTTGCTCATGTGATTTAGCCTACTTTGCCTGGCAACTGGAGACTAGAAGTAACAAGCTCCATGACTTCTTTGACTAGATCTTCCGATTGATAGTCAAACCAGTGAATTCGAGGGTCTCTTCTAAACCAAGACATTTGCCTTCGGGCATATCTTTGCGTCAGCAATATCGTCTCGGCGATAGCTTCATCCTTTGTAAGACGGCCATCAATACTTGCAAGGGCTTGAGAGTAACCAATTGCTTGGCTGGCTGTCTTGGAATCTCGGATTCCTTTGTCAACAAGTCCCTTGACTTCATCAACCAGCCCCTGTGACCACATGTCTCTTACTCGCTTAGCTAGTCGTTCAACTAAATGTTCTCTTGCTGAATTCAAACCAATTTCTAGCACGGGAAGAAATGATTCGAACTGGTCAGGAAGAGATGCCGCAAACGGCTCTCCCGTAATCATGACAATCTCTAGCGCTCTAACAATTCGACGCCCATTCTGAGGCTCAATGCGACTAGCTGCAGTTTCATCTAGTAGCTCAAGTCTTTTGTGCATAGCAACAGGGCCTAGATCAATTAAGTCCTGCTCAAGCTGAGCGCGAAGGGCTTCATCTCTTCCAGGAAATTCAAAAGTGTTAATGAGAGCTGCTATGTAGAGCATTGACCCACCAACGACAATTGGCAGAATTCCATTTTCAATGAGATTAGAAATTGCTTTGCGAGCTTCAAGCTGATATCTAGCTGCGGTGTTCTCTTCAGAGATATCTAGCCAATCCAACATGTGATGCTCAATTCCATGTCTTTCAGAAAGTGGCACTTTTGCTGTCCCAATGTCCATGCCTCGATAGAACTGCATCGAGTCTGCATTCACAATTTCTGCCTTGATACCCGACTTGGCTAGCTCTAAAGCAATGTTGATTGCCAAACCACTTTTACCTGAGCCCGTAGGGCCTACGATGCAGAGTAGCTCTGGCTTGATTGATGTGGTCATTTTTACTGGTTGACTTTTACATCAACGCTTAGACCAATGGTTCCCTTTTTGGTGGCCATTGATGATGCTGGGACTGCACAGCTCTCAGCCTGCGCTCTGTCATAAGCATCTCCAGCAATAGTGCGTCTTACCTCTGGGCTTGTTCCAGCATCAGCTATCAGGAAGTAAGGCTTAGCATCAACGACTGTTGCCCACACTAGATCTCCAGGTCTTGGAGCATCTAGATCTAATGGCCAGTCAATGTGAACAAGGCGAGAGTCTCTAGCTCTGCCGGTTAGACGATTAGTCCTATCGTCTTTTCGTCCCTCATTGTTTCCAATCAAGACTTCTACTCTTTTTCCAATTTGACGTTTGTTCTCGTCCCAAGCAATTTCATTCACAACTTCAAGTAATCTCTCGTAGCGCTCTTGAACAACTTCTTTGGAAACCTGACCTGGGAGGTCTGCTGCTGGTGTACCAGGTCTCTTGGAGTATTGGAAGGTGTAGGTGATAGCGAACCTTGATTCGCGAATAACGCGAAGCGTCTCTTGGAAATCCTCTTCTGTTTCAGAAGGGAAGCCAACGATGATATCTGTTGAGATTGCAGCATCTGGAATGAGCTCTCGAACTTTATCCAAAATACCTAAGTACTTTGAACTGCGATAACTTCGCTTCATGTCCTTGAGGATTCGATCACTACCGGACTGCAGAGGCATGTGTAGCTGAGGCATCACATTTTGAGTCTCAGCCATAGCCAAAATTACGTCTTCAGTGAATGCAGCAGGATGAGGGCTGGTGAACCTGACTCGTTCTAATCCTTCAATCTCACCGCACGCTCTGAGAAGTTTTGCAAAAGCACCTTTATCCCCAAACTCAACTCCGTAGGTGTTGACGTTCTGACCTAGAAGAGTTATTTCAATTACGCCTTCTGCAACCAAAGCTTTGATTTCAGCAAGAATCTCGCCCGGTCTACGATCTTTTTCTTTGCCTCGAAGAGCAGGTACGATGCAGAAAGTACAAGTGTTGTTGCAACCAACACTGATGGAAACCCAGGCCGCATAAGTGGAGTCGCGCTTGGTTGGTAGATCACTAGGGAAAGTCTCTAAAGCATCAAGTATCTCAACCTGTGCTTCTTCATTGTGTCTTGCTCTATCAAGTAAGGCTGGAAGAGACCCAATGTTGTGAGTTCCAAAGACAACATCAACCCAGGGAGCCTTCTTGACGATTACGTCTTTATCTTTCTGGGCCAGACACCCACCAACAGCGATCTGAAAGTCGGGGTTCTCTAACTTTCTTTCATAGAGCTGGCCTAGGTTGCCGTATAGCTTGTTATCCGCGTTCTCTCTAACCGCACAGGTATTGAAAACCAAAACATCGGCTAGTTCGCCTTCTACTGCCTGAACGTACCCAGCATCCTCAAGAAGCCCCGATAGCCTCTCGCTATCGTGGACGTTCATCTGACAGCCAAAGGTCTTGACCTCATAACTGCGGGTTTTGGTATTCATCTCCCCAATTTTAGCCAAGCAATAGCTTTATCTAGGCACTTCCCCAGCTGCGTGACGAACTGCAGCCCAAACAACACTGCTTGTGTAGCCCTTACGCATCAAGTAGCTAGACAGCCTGCGAGTTCTCACCTCAGGCTCAAGTTTGAGCAATTGCCTGAACCTAGATTCAGCCAATTTCTTTGCCGCTTCAAGTTCTGACTCTGTATCAATCTCTGAAATGGCAGCATCGATGGCTTCCTGCGGGAAATTCTTGGCCCGCAGTTCTCTTGCGATGACTGACTTGGCTTTAGATTTTCGAGAAACTGCAACTTCTGTGAAATCCTTAGCCAAGGCATGATCATCGATAAGCCCTACTTCGATGAACCGATCTATCATCTGATCAACTAATTGAACTGGAAACTCTTTCTCCAAGAGAAGGGTTCGCAGTTGTCCTGAAGACTTGCTACTTCTCTCGATTAGTTTCAGTAACGCCTGACGCACATCCTCCTCAAGCGAATCAACAGACTTGAGTGAGTACTTAGGCCCTCCTTCAGTAGGAGCTAAGTCCTTGAGGAAAGTTTCGATGTCCAAGTTACTTGTTTACAGCTTTGAGTTCTGTAACTTCTTCAACTGGTAGATCTGCAACCGCACGAGGAACACCAATACCAAGCTTGGTCTTGATCTTCTGCTCGATTTCGTTTGCTACCTCAGGGTTATCCAACAGGAAGTTTCTTGAGTTCTCTTTACCTTGGCCAAGCTGTTCAGCTTCGTAAGTGTACCAAGAACCAGACTTCTTAAGAATCTCTTGCTCAACACCAACATCAAGAAGGCTTCCCTCGCGAGAGATTCCAACACCGTAGATGATGTCGAATTCAGCCTGCTTGAACGGAGGTGCCATCTTGTTCTTGACAACCTTGACGCGTGTTCTGTTTCCAACAGCTTCTTGGCCATCTTTTAGAGTTTCAATTCTGCGAACGTCAAGACGAACTGAAGCGTAGAACTTCAGTGCCTTACCTCCAGCGGTAGTCTCAGGTGAACCGAAGAACACACCAATCTTTTCGCGAAGCTGGTTGATGAAGATTGCTGTTGTCTTTGTGTTGCTCAAAACACCGGTTAGCTTGCGAAGAGCCTGAGACATCAGACGAGCCTGAAGACCCATGTGTGAGTCACCCATCTCTCCTTCGATTTCTGCTCGTGGAACAAGAGCAGCAACAGAGTCAATAACGATGATGTCGATTGAGCCTGAGCGAATCAAAGTGTCAGCAATTTCTAGAGCCTGTTCACCAGTGTCTGGTTGGCTGACTAGAAGTGCATCAATGTCCACACCAAGTGCTTTTGCATACTCTGGATCTAGAGCGTGCTCTGCGTCGATGAAGACAGCAACTCCACCAGCTTTCTGGCAGTTAGCAATTGCGTGTAGAGCAACTGTTGTCTTACCTGAAGACTCAGGTCCATAAACTTCTACGATTCTTCCCTTAGGAAGTCCTCCAATACCCAGGGCCACGTCCAAAGCGATAGAACCGGTTGGGATTACTTCAATTGGAGCTCTTTCGTCGGAACCAAGGCGCATGACAGAGCCTTTTCCGAACTGTTTGTCAATCTGCGCGAGCGCAGTGTCTAGGGCTTTATCGCGATCTGATGCTGATGGCATTTTCTTTTCCTTTTCTGCCGCCTTGGCGACTGGTTTTATGCTGTCATGACACTACGAAGAAAATCTGCTTTGAAACTGGTGTCCGTCTGAACTGTTGATAACTTCTACCAATTTCCTTATGTGAATAGCCTAGCAATATTCGAACAAAATTACGAACAAAAATCTATTCGGCGTGTCCATTTCTCGGCTTTTTGTTCAGTCCATGCCAACGCTCTTTTGGGACGTTTTGGGCCTTACAAATGGCCTGCCAGATCTCTTTAGGCTCTAGCCCAGCCGCCAAAGCTCCTTGACCCGTCAAATCCCCTAGTTCTGTGAGAACTAGGTCTCTAAGAAGCACGGCAGCGTACTCAGAGCCGAATTCATCGGCCATGAGGGTCTGAAACTCACTAAGTCGCACGTTTAGAAGATAACCCCTGTATCAGCCGTTTACTGGCAGAAATGCTCACCAGGGTTAAAATGAACTGCCCCAAGGATATTGGGGGCAGTATCTAGTTAAGAACTATCTTGAGTTAGCCATGCTTGCTGAATCGAAGCTGGTAACAAACTCGGTTGGCACGGTGTCTGGGATTACGACTGTCTCAACAGCCTCAAATCGCTCAGCAACAAGGTGCATGATCTGGGAAATTGGCACATCCAATGCGTAGGCAACGGAAGCCAGGATCTCCGATGAGGCCTCTTTCTGCCCTCTTTCGATCTCGCTCAGGTAACCCAAAGCTACTGCGGCACGGCTGGCCACTTGGCGAAGGGTGTGTCCTTTTTGCTGGCGAAGGTCGCGGAGAACATCACCGATTTCTTGACGAACTAGAGCCATGTGGATCCCCTTTCAATTAGATGCGAACGCTAGTTTAGCGAATGCTTGGTGCACTGGTATTGCTGTAGGAATAACATACCCGCTCCTTCGGACATTTAGCCCTTAGATTGCTGAATGTTACCTTGGAATTTAGGTTCCGTAATTCCGCCTCACAGAAGTAAACCCAATTACTTCGTGAAGTATTCCCGAATATGTGAAAGTGCTGCTTCCACTGTCTTTGAGCGGATAGCAGCCCTATCGCCATCGAAATGCTCTTCCCAAACCTGGACTCCCCTAGCCCCTGCAACAGCTATAAAAACTGTTCCGACAGGCTTGCCATCCTGTTCCAAAGGACCTGCCACTCCAGTGGTTGAAACTCCTAGAACCTGGTCTGTTGAGAGCAGCATTTGAAGTGAAAATCTGGATCTAATGCCTTCAGCCATCTGAGCAGCAACTTCTGGATCAACCGCTCCTTGCTCCTTCAAAAGACTTCTGTTCACTCCAAGAGCCGAAAACTTGAGATCTGTTTGGTATGCAACTACAGAACCTAAAACAACATTTGAAGCACCTGCAACAGAAACCAATTCGCTGCATAACATCCCCCCGGTCAGAGACTCAGCTATGGCAAGCTTCAGTCCCTTCTTTTCAAGAAGGTCTAGCACCTCTTTAGCACTCATGATCTTGAGTCCTTGAAGTATTGGAAGGCTGAGAACCAAGTCAGGAAGAGAGCTACGACGACAAGAAATAATCCAATATCAATGTATTGGTTTTCTAGCATCTTGTTCAAAGGAGAAATCAAGTAGCCGATTGCAATGGCTTGCACGATTGTCTTTGACTTACCACTAGCTGATGCTGGAATAACTCTGTTCTTCACGACAATAAGTCGGTAAACAGTCATGGCTAATTCTCGAACAAGGATTAGTACTGTAATCCACCAATCCAAAACTCCTAAAGCTGAAAGAACAATAAACGAGCCACCGAGAAGAATCTTGTCTGCAATTGGATCAAGGAGTTTACCCAGTTTGGTTACTGTGTTTTGCTTTCTAGCAATAGCTCCATCGATGCCATCGCTTGCTGCAATGAGGATGAAAGCCAAAAGCAAGATCCAATTGACTGGGTCTCCAGCTTTGTAGGTTGTTAGAAGAAACCAAAGGAAAACAGGTGTAACTGCAATCCGACCAAAGGTGACAAGGTTAGCTGCGTTCAACACTCTAAAACACTACTCTTACTGTCTACCCGTAAGTTGCCAAGCGTCGCCGTCATCTTCATCGTCATCAGTGGCCTCAGGAACGAAGTCTGAGAACTCTCCAGCACCCATAGAGCTTTGATCAATTGCATCGGCTGCTTGAATCATTGCCTCGGTAGCCTTTGCCCCGGTCTCTCCTCGAAGTTGAGCTAGGACTGTTGGTAGGTCTTCAGGTCTCACCATTACTTCTCTAGCCTTTGAGCCTTCGCTTGGACCGACAATGTTTCTAGATTCAAGAAGATCCATTAGACGACCAGCTTTAGCGAAACCAACTCGCAGCTTTCTCTGCAGCATAGAAGTAGATCCGAACTGAGAAGAAATAATTAGTTCAGCTGCCTGAAGCAATACTTCTAGATCGTCACCAATGTCTGCATCAACAACATTTCTGGTTGCGACTTCATTCACATCTGCTCGGTACTCAGGTTGCATTTGCTGCTTCACGTGGGTAACAATGGCACCAAGTTCACCTTCACCAACCCAAGCACCTTGAACACGCATTGGCTTGTTGGTTCCCATAGGAGAGAACAGTGCGTCACCTTGTCCAATCAGTTTCTCAGCGCCTGGCTGATCCAAGATAACTCTTGAATCTGTTAGTGAAGAAACAGAGAAAGCTAGGCGGCTTGGAACGTTTGCCTTGATTAGACCAGTAACAACATCAACTGATGGTCGTTGAGTTGCTAGAACTAGGTGAATACCTGCAGCACGAGCCAGCTGAGTAATTCTCACAATTGAATCTTCAACTTCACGAGGAGCAACAATCATGAGGTCTGCAAGCTCGTCCACTACAACCAAGAGGTACGGGTATGGCTGAAGTTTTCTTGCGGAATTCTCTGGGACCTGAACTTCACCGGCAACTAGTGCACGGTTGAAATCATCAACGTGCTTGAAACCAAATGATGCCAAGTCGTCATAACGAGCATCCATCTCTTTCACTACCCACTGAAGAGCTTCAGCAGCCTTCTTAGGGCTAGTAATGATTGGAGTAATGAGGTGCGGAACACCTTCATAGGCTGCAAGCTCAACACGCTTAGGGTCAATAAGAACCATTCGAACTTCAGCAGGCTTTGATCTCATCAAGATGGATGCAATCATCGAGTTCACGAATGAAGACTTACCTGCACCAGTTGCTCCAGCAACTAGAAGGTGAGGCATCTTGGCAAGGTTTGCAACAACAAAGCCACCTTCAACATCTTTACCGATACCGATGGTTAGTGGGTGCTTGCTCTGGCTAGCAACTGATGATCTAAGCACATCACCAAGAGAAACTGTTTCTCTATCGACGTTAGGAATCTCAATACCAATCAGAGACTTACCTGGAATTGGAGCAAGAATTCTTACTTCATTGCTTGCTACCGCATATGAAATGTTTCCAGCCAAACGAGTAACAGCTTCAACCTTCACACCTGGCTTCACTTCAACTTCGTAGCGAGTAACTGTTGGGCCTCTCGAGAAACCACTTACCTTGGCATCAACACCGAACTCTTTGAAGACAGAGTCGAGAGATTCAACGATTGTGTCATTAGCAGCAGTTTTAGCTTTAGGAGGAGTGCCAGCAACAAGAATCGAAACTGGAGGAAGTACATAAGCACGCTTTGGCTTTGGTGCTGCAACCTCAGTAGCAGGAGTGGAATCGATAGCTTCCACTTCAGCAGGTTCAGAAACAACGGCAATTGGTTCGGTTGCATTACCAGAAACAATTGCAACTGGTTCGGTTGCCTCTGCAGGGATGTCTGTGTCGAAAAGTTCTTCCAAACTTACGGTCTCTTGTCCAGTTAGAACTGGAGTATCAAAGGCTTCCTTTTCGGTTTCCTTAGATCGCTTCCACCAAGGAGCTTTGGTGCCATCAAAGGCATCATCAACTTCTTCTTGTTCTTTTTCTTCCTTAGCTTCACGAGCACCTGGGAATAGCTTGTTGTAGAGCTCAGTTAGTCGAGGACCAATCTTGTTCGGAGCAGTGTTTGTGATGATCAACAAAGAGCCAAGAGCTAGAACAAATACAACTGCTCCCGCACCCCAGACAGTAACTGTGCTGATGAAGACTACTGTAACTAGCCAACCGAACAATCCACCAGCCGCAGCCAATGCTTCAGCTCCTTGAGATGGTTGAACCTTCTCGTTGAATAGGTGAAAGAAACCAGAGACGCTAATCAAGAGCGCTACCCAGCCAAGACCAACTCTTGAGTTATCTTTCACAGTTGAAGGGTGTCTCATCAAATACATAGAGAAAACAATCATGAAGACCGGCAAGGCCACAGAGAGCTGACCAACTAGCAAACCACCGGTGTAGTTATTCAAAGTAGCCGCTATAGACCCAGGTTCACCTGCGAAGAACCAGGTGACAATCGCTCCAATTACACCCAGCAGGAACAGCAGAAATGGAGGACCGTCTCTACGGTCATCCTTGGCAACCTTGTCTGAGCTAAAGGATCTGGCTAGGAAGCCAATCGTTGCTGCTCCCGCTAGGTAGAACCAGAAGATAGCTCGCACAACCACGTTGTGCTCGGTGCTGCGAGCCTGCGACTTAGCCTTAGGGCGTCCTGAAGCTGGTCTTGAGCGTGGTTTAGAAGGTTTGCGTGTTGCCATGCCTTCCAAAATAACAGCGACCCCCGTCATTACAGGTCAGGCAGGGCGGTAAAGGTTACGCCAGGGGCTTATTAACCTTCGATAACTACGGGAATAATTACCGGTCTACGTCTATGGCTTCGGTTGACCCAGGTGCCAATTGTGCGTCTAATTACCTGTTGCATCGCATAGGTGTCTCTAACTCCCTCAGCTGCCGCTTCGGCTAGAGCTTTCACAATCATTGGCTTTACATCATCAAAAACGTGGTCATCTTCTGCATATGCTTTGGCTCTGATCTCAGGGCCAACCACAATTCGACCTGAATCCTTGTCCATCACGGCAAAGATCGAGATGAATCCCTCTTGAGATAGAAGTCTTCGATCTTTAAGGTCATCTTCAGTGATCTTGCCTACGGTTTTACCGTCAACATACAAAAGACCGCATTCAACAGCACCGACAATCTCTGCCTTGCCGTCGACCAGGTCAACTACCCAACCATCTTCTACAATCTGAACTCGCTCTGCAGGTATTCCAGTTTGCTCAGCAAGCTTGCCATTAGCAATTAGGTGTCTGAACTCACCGTGCACTGGCATTGCGTTCTTAGGCTTCAATATGTTGTAGCAGTAGAGAAGCTCTCCTGCAGCTGCGTGACCTGAAACGTGAACTTTGGCATTACCTTTGTGAACAACATTTGCACCGAGTCTGGTTAGTTGATCAATAACTCGATAAACAGCATTCTCATTTCCAGGAATCAGTGAAGAAGCAAGAATTACGGTGTCCCCTTCCCCAACGGTAATCTCATGTTCACCATGAGCCATCTTGGATAGAACTGCCATAGGTTCTCCCTGAGAACCAGTACACATGTAAACAATCTCATTCTCGGGAATGCTTGAGGCATTCTTGAATTCAATGAAGATATCCTCTGGAGCATCTAGGTAACCAAGGTCTTCAGCAATGTTCATGTTTCTAACCATTGAACGACCAACTAGAGCAACCTTACGGTTATGTGCTGCAGCTGCATTGATTACCTGCTGAACTCTATGAACGTGAGAAGAGAAGCTAGCGACAATTACTTTGGCTGGAGTTCTTGAGATTACATCGTCAATTACAGGACCAATGTCTTTTTCCAGTGGAGTAAATCCAGGCACATCGGCATTGGTTGAATCAGACATGAATAGGTCAAGGCCCTCTTCACCAATACGAGCAAAAGCACGAAGGTCAGTAAGCCTGCTATCAAGTGGAAGTTGATCCATCTTGAAATCTCCTGTGTGCAACACAGTTCCAGCCGCGGTTCTAATCACAACAGCTAATGCATCTGGGATGGAGTGGTTGACAGCAATGAACTCTAGATCAAACTCACTGACAACTTTCCTATCTCCTTCTCTAACCACGTATTGCATGCTGTGTAGACGGTGTTCTTTAATCTTTGCATCAACAAAAGCAAGGGTTAGCTCTGATCCGTATAGCGGAATGTTCTCTCTAAGTTTTAGAAGGAAAGGAACACCACCTATGTGGTCTTCATGTCCGTGGGTTAGAACAACACCAACAATGTCATCAAGTCTGTCGTTGAGGTAGTTGAAATCTGGAAGGATCAGATCAACACCAGGTTGATGTTCTTCAGGGAATAGGACACCACAGTCAACGATCAATAGCTTGCCATTAATCTCGAAGACAGCCATGTTGCGGCCAATCTCCCCCAGTCCACCTAGTGGAATGATGCGAAGAGTGCCTGGCTTTAGTTTTGGTGGTGATGGTAACAAATCAAACATGTAGGGACCTATCTGGTCGTGCCCGCAACCTTAGGCAAAGCACCACCTGCAGCAGCATTGCGATCAGGGCGGAAGTTAGTAAAGTCCACTCCAGGAACTTTTCCAACCTTGTCAATATCTGCTTCAATACGTGCAGCTTCTGATTCCTCCGGACCAACAAGTGGAAGACGAACACGTGGACTTGAGATAAGCCCAAGTCCATTAAGAATGTATTTAGCTGCAACTGTTCCAGGAACGTGAGTCATAGTTGCACGGACTAAAGGTTCGAGTGTCTTATGAACTTCAAGAGCAGCATTGAAATCATTTCTATTAGTTGCATCAACTAATTCACGGTAAGCCTTAGGTGCAATGTTTGCGGTAACACCGATAAGTCCTGTTGCTCCTAGAGAAATATGAGGCAAAATGTTGCTGTCATCACCTGAGAAGTAAATCAAATCTGTTTCGTTTAGAACTCTTGATACTTGAGCAAAGTCACCCTTGGCATCTTTGATGGCCACAATGTTTGGATGCTTAGCTGCACGAAGAATAGTTTCAAACTGGATAGGAATACCTGTTCTACCTGGAATGTCATAAAGAATTACAGGAAGATCAGTTGCATCTGCAATCAATCTAAAGTGGGTTAGAACACCAGCCTGAGTTGGCTTGTTGTAATAAGGGGTGACAATCATCACACCGTCTGCTCCAGCCGCTTCGCTTGCCTTGTATAGCTGAATAGCGTGGGCTGTTTCGTTAGCTCCACCACCGGTAATGATCTTGGCTCGGCCAGCAGAAACGCTCTTGCCAACCTTGACCAACTGCAGTTTCTCAGCGTCAGTTAGTGTGCTGGTCTCTCCTGTTGTGCCTGTAACAACAACACCATCAGCACCGTTAGAGATGACGTAATCGATGTGCTTTTCGGTGGCAGCCCAGTCAACTTCACCCTCAGGGGTCATTGGAGTAACTAGAGCAACAAGTACCTGGCCAAATAGGCCTTTATCTTTTTCTGACATAGATAAAGATTAGTGGTGAAGAACAGCTATGAGAACTAAAACTATAGGGCTAGCCAAGGGCAGGTAGCTTGTTTAGCGGTTAGAGAGTAATGAATCGTAAGAATTCAAGGAGGTTCCTACTCAAGGCTTATTCTTAGAACATGCCCCTTGACCAGAGAATCGTCTTGCTAGCTGGACTAGTGCTTCTTGCTTCTTTCGTGGGAGTTTTGCTAGTTGCCAAGTCTGGCCTGGCTCGCAAAGTAAGCAACGGTGAGCAAGTTGATCTGTCGAACCTTAGGGCTACCAAGAATGGCAAAGCGGTAGTCAAACTTGGTGAGAAACTCACGCTTTTGCAGTTTTCAAGCGACTTTTGTTCAAGCTGCAAGCAGACCACGATTCTTTTAGAAAACATCGAGAAAGCCCACGAAGGCTTACTTCACATTGACCTAGACCTTGCCGAGAGACTCGATTTGGCAAAAACTTTTAACATTCTTACAACCCCAACCACATTGATACTAGATTCCAAAGGCTCGGTAGTTTCTAGGATTGTTGGTGCTCCAAAAATAGCGACAATCGAAGCAGAGATAGACAGATTGGTTCAGAAATGACTCAAAGCAAAATTGATCCTCGTGGCCCACGATTCGGAGCGTCAATAACTAGCGTTCTTATGCTTGTGGTTCTTTACCTCGCGTTGGATGCTTCTACTTATCAAGTTGCAGTTTGGCTTATGGCTATGAACACTGCGCTATTTGCAATTGGTGCTAGCTTAGGCAACACTAAACATCCCTACGGTCTAATCTTCAAAGGCCTTGTTCGTCCGCTACTTCAAGCGCCCCAAGCACTCGAAGATTCCAGACCACCAAAATTCGCGCAGCTAATCGGATTTATACTTTCTAGCGCTGGGCTGATTTTTGGATTACTGGGTCCGGATTATCAACTTGGACTTATTATTACCGCGAGCTTTATATTCTTCGCAGCATTTCTAAATGCAGCATTCAAATACTGCGTTGGATGCCAAATTTGGTTAGCGCTTGCTCGCTCAAACCTGATTAAGGCCTAAAGAACTACATTCAGGTCTTCATGATTACTGTTGAGACAGGTTGAGAAACTAACTACGGAGCAACGCGTCCATTGTTGTTGAATGCCTCATAGGTATAAGGCATTAGCTCAGCCCAGAAATCTTCCATCTTCTCAGCACACATTTCAATTTCACGCTGAGGATATGAAGGGAAGTGAGTTCCCTCACGCTTAGTTCTAAGACTTAGGAAGTTCATTAGAGCACGAGCATTCATAGTCACATACATCGATGAGTAGATGTTTAGTGGCAAAACAATACGTGCAACTTCTCTAGCAATACCTGCTTCAAGCATTCTCTTGTATGACTCGTAGGCCACAGTTGAGATGTTTCTTGACTCTTGCTCAACTAGAGCAATCTGTTCCGCAGTTCCAGGGTGGAACTCATAGTGACCAGTCTTACCAGTTTGAATGAGATTACGATCTGGAGCTGGAACATAGAAAACAGGATTGAGTTCCCGGTAGCGACCTGATTCTTCGTTGTATGAAGCAATACGGTGACGCATGAACTCACGGAATACAAAGATCGGTGCCTGAACATAGAAAGTTACAGAGGTGTGCTCAAAAGGTGAACCGTGACGGTCTCTCATCAAGTAGTTGATGAGGCCCTTGCTCTTCTTCTCATCCTCGCTAGCATCAGCTGCAGCAGCTGCACTCTCAAGAGTTTGCTCACCTTGGGTAGAAACACGAGCAGCGAACAGCACATCGCTGTCAGCAGCACTTGCTCTAATAAGTTCGACGGTTACGTCGCTACGAAAAATAATCTCAGACACGTCCTAAATCCTACCTTTGAGAGCTCTCTATTGCTTTACGCATCGCCATTCTGGCGCGTTTTCTATCTCCACAAGCATCATAAATTAGTCCCAGTGCGAACCATTTCCTCCAGTTGGAAGGGTCCTGCTCAGCAGCTACCTTAAACTTCTCAAACTCTAGTAGCGCCTCTGATTTGACTGCTCGACCAGAGGGTTTCAGTGAGAATTCAAAGCTAGGCCAACCCTTTTCGGCTTCGAGAGTTTTGCCAAGCTTTTCTACATTTAGCCCAAACCTAAGCTCTCTAAGGATTCCCCAAAAACCAAAAATAGGAAGGATCAGAATAACCAGACCCATACCTTTGCCCACGAGATTGTCTTGGATTAGAAATAGGTATCCCTGTCTTGCAAAGAGAAACAGGTAGATAAAGACAAGAGCGGCCATACCAATGGCACCGAGTTTGGCTCTCGACATTCTTAGATGCCTAGAACTTTATTCAGACCTAGGGTGACACCGGTTGCTGTAGCAGTGAATCTAATTGACTCAAGAATTCCGTGAGCATAAGCATTTACTGATCCGGCTGTGTGAGAGATGGTTAGCAGTTCATCTGCTCCACCAAGGTTCACCTCTTGCTTAGCTGAAACACCGTTGATTCGAAGGCTGTGAATTGGCACTCCAGATACAACTTCTCCCCTAGCACTCTGGCCAACACCTGGGATAAGTGATTGAGTACGACCTGCTTCTTCACGACTTGATGAGATTAGCTCTGCCGTGCGAATGGCAGTTCCAGAAGGTGAATCCAACTTGCCAGCATGGTGAGTTTCAATAATCTCAATTGAGTCAAAGTATTTGGCAGCTTCAGCTGCAAACTTGGTAGCCAAAGTCGAACCGACAGAAAAGTTAGGAACAACTACAACTGCACCAGATCCTGAAAGCTTCTTGGATACCTCCGCAAGAGCAGATTCAGTCCAACCACTGGTAGCAACAAGAACTTTCATGTTGTTCTCGGCAGCAAATTCAACAACGCTCTTGCTTACTTGTAGATTCGTTGCCTCAAAGATTACATCGGCACCGATTGCCCGATTGAGCTCAGATTTTGAATCCAAAGCCGCGTGCAGCGAAAGATCAGAAGATCCCTTAATGATGTCTAGGGCTAGCTTGCCCATGCGTCCGGTTGCACCGATAACCGCTACTTTGATTGTCATGAAAAATAACCTATCAACTATCTAAACAAACTCATCAAAGAGGTCATCTTTGACATCGCCTACGGCAATGAAAGACTTCTTTGATTCACTCATTAGTTTGGCAACTACTTGAACATCAGCCAAGGTGACTGAGTCATATCTACTTAGTGATTCATCCAAATCAATGAATTCACCATCTGTAAGTTCTGCCCCAGTCAGCCTAGACATGCGAGCCTGAGTGCTCTCAAACTTCAATGCCAGACCACCTGAGATGTTACCTTTGGCAAGATCAAGCTCCGAATCGGTAATGCCATCGGCTGCCACCTTCTCAAGCTCGGCAAGCATTAGCTTGATGACTTCTTTGGCTTTTTGTGGTGAACAACCTGCATACAAACCAAAGGCAGCTGCATCGCTATAGCCCTGGTTGAAAGAGTAAACAGAATAAGCAAGACCACGCTTCTCGCGGATCTCTTGGAACAGCCTTGAAGACATTCCACCACCTAGCACTGTGTTCAAGATAGCCATCGCATAACGACGCTCATCCCCTGCAACTAATCCCTGCCCGCCTAAAACAATATTGGCCTGAGCAATAGGACGGTTAATGACCTTGGCAATTGGCTCAACAGCAAGCTGATCTGCTCTTTGTTCACGCCATGGTCTTGGTGTTGCGGTTAGGTTTAGATCCCAACCTGCGGTTTCTAGATTCTCTCTAACAAGCTCTAGTAGCCCATCGTGATCTACTCCACCAGCTGCAGCAATGACTAAATCTTGCGGACGATAGTTTCTCTGATAGTGATCCCATACCGCATCTCTTGAAACTGCATTAATAGTTGCTGGTGTTCCACCAATAGGTCTACCAAGTGGGTGTCCGCCAAGAACAGCTTCAAAGAATTCTTCATGAGCAACATCTTGTGGGTCGTCATCGTTCATCGCTAGTTCTTCTAGGATGACTGTTCTTTCATTTTCGAACTCAACAGGATCAATCACTGATGAAGTCAACATGTCCGCAATTACTTGAACAGCAACAGGGATAGCCCTGTCCTGCACTCTTGCGTAGTAGGAAGTGTGCTCTTTGCCAGTGGAAGCATTAGATGCTCCACCAACTGAATCAAAAGCAACTGCAATATCTAATGCAGTTCTGGTCTTCGTTCCCTTGAATAAAAGATGTTCAAGAAAGTGAGTTGAGCCGTGATGTCCATCAACTTCATCTCTTGAACCAACCGCAACAGAGAAAGCTACCGATGCTGATTGAGCACCAGGAACAACCTCAGTTAAAACGCGAACACCGCTCGGAAGAACAGTACGGCGAACCGTACTGCCTCCCGAAGCGGTGAACTCAGTTTCGGGTTGATCGAGAATAAATTGGGTAACGCTCATCTCGAACTAACTTGTTTCTTACTCTTCGTCTTCGTCAGCTGAAGCTACTTCGCCTTCAACAACAGGTGAAAGTGAAAGCTTTCCTCTGTCATCAATCTTGGTTAGCTCAACCTGAATCTTCTGACCAACAGTTAGGACGTCCTCAACATTCTCAACACGCTTGCCAGCTAGCTTGCGCAGTTCTGAGATGTGAAGAAGACCATCTTTACCTGGGGTTAGTGAGATGAATGCACCAAATGTTGCAAGCTTCACTACAGTTCCGAGGAAACGCTCTCCGATTTCTGGCACGTGTGGGTTAGCAATTGCGTTAACCATTGCACGTGCAGCTTCAGCAGAAGTTCCATCGGTTGCACCAATGTAAACAGTTCCGTCATCTTCAATCGAGATGTCAGCACCAGTGTCTTCTTGGATCTGGTTGATCATCTTGCCCTTAGGGCCAATGACTTCACCGATCTTGTCAACAGGAATCTTCACCGCGATGATGCGAGGAGCGTTTACTGACATTTCGTCTGGCTCGTTGATAGCTGCCTTCATTAGGTCAAGAATGCTCAAACGAGCTTCCTTAGCCTGGCTTAGAGCACCAATCAATACATCGGTAGGAATACCATCGAGCTTGGTGTCCAGCTGAATAGCTGTTACAAACTCACGAGTTCCAGCAACCTTGAAGTCCATATCTCCCAATGCATCTTCTGCACCAAGGATGTCTGTCAAAGCAGCGTACTGAGTCTTGCCATCAACTGTGTCTGAAATCAGACCCATAGCAATACCAGCAACGGCTGCACGCAGTGGAACACCAGCATTGAATAGTGAAAGTGTTGATGCACAAACAGAACCCATTGATGTTGAACCGTTTGAACCTAGAGCCTCAGATACCTGACGGATTGCGTATGGGAATTCTTCACGTGAAGGAAGAACTGGAACCAACGCACGCTCTGCTAGAGCACCGTGACCAATCTCACGACGCTTAGGAGTACCAACACGACCAACTTCACCAGTTGAATAAGGTGGGAAGTTGTAGTTGTGCATGTATCTCTTTGAAGTAACAGGTGACAATGAGTCAATCTGCTGTTCCATCTTCAACATGTTCAAGGTAGTGATACCCAAGATCTGAGTCTCTCCACGCTGGAAGATAGCTGAACCGTGAACGCGAGGAATAACATCTGTCTCACAGTCGATAACACGAATGTTACGTAGACCACGGCCATCGATACGTACGCCTTCTTTTAGAACACGAGTACGAACAACCTTCTTGGTTACTGACTTGTAAGCAGCTGATACCTGAGCTAGCTGAGCATCATCTAGAGTCTCTGCAAGCTTTTCCTTAACAGATGCCTTTAGAGCGTCATCTTCGTTCTGACGAGTTGTCTTGTCAGCGATCTGGTAGATGCGACCTAGTTCCGCTTCAGCCAAGTTAGCAACTGCTGAGTAAACCTCATCAGTGTATGGAGCGAACAATGGGTAGTCAGCAGTTGGCTTAGCTGCTTCTGCTGCTAGCTTCTGCTGAGCCTTAACCAACTGAGCGATGAAAGGCTTAGCTGCTTCTAGACCCTGAGCAACGATCTCTTCACTAGGAGCTGGTGCTCCTTCGTTCTTGATCAGGTTCCATGAACCTTCAGTTGCTTCTGCTTCAACCATCATGATTGCAACATCTTCTTTACCGTTTTCGATAACTACGCGACCAGCAACAACCATGTTGAATACTGCACGCTCTAGCTGTGAGTGCTTAGGGAAAGCAACCCACTGACCGTCGATAAGTGCAACACGCACACCACCGATAGGACCTGAGAATGGTAGACCTGCAAGCTGAGTTGACATAGATGCTGCGTTGATTGCAACAACGTCATACATCTCGTCTGGGTGAATTGCCCAAACTGTTACAACAACCTGGATTTCGTTACGAAGACCATCAGGGAATGATGGGCGAAGTGGACGGTCGATTAGACGACAAGCCAAAATAGCTTCGGTTGATGGACGACCTTCACGACGGAAGAATGATCCTGGGATTCGTCCTGCTGCATACATACGCTCTTCAACGTCGATGGTTAGCGGGAAAAAGTCGAACTGATCTTTAGGTGTCTTGCTAGCTGTTGTGGCTGAGAAGAGCATTGTCTCTCCGTCAATGTAAACAGCTGCGGCTCCTTGAGCCTGCTGAGCCAAACGGCCTGTTTCGAATCGGATTACACGCTTACCGTGCTTACCGTTATCGATGATTACTTCTTGTGCTTTAATTTCTGGACCTTCCATGGTCCCTCCTCTGTTTTATTCATATGAAAGCGCATAGCAAAGCCAACTTATGTTTGCTTTTTAGTGCACTTGAGCCCCCGCGACAAAATTTCTGCCCGTTTTATGATTTGAGGGATGCGCTGGACAACAGTAGAAAAGCTTGGGAAATACGCCCAAGGTTCACAACCGATGACCAGCAAACCTGCCGTTTTGACTCCCCTAAAGCCTAACAGAGGCCCCCACTTTCACCTATAGGTTGAATGTTTTGTGTTTATAAGAGGACTAAACCACTGGATTCTCGGGATTTTTGGGTGGAACACGCTTGTTGCCTTCTTCAAAGCTCTTTGATTTACGAGTCGTGAAGAATCCCCAAACGAGTAGAAAAGATCCCGCCATGTATAACATCGAGAGAACCATGGTCCAGAAGCCTGCGATTAGCTCATCTCTCGCCAGGCTCAATTGAGTATTAGCCTCATCTACATCGCCTGCCAGAATGTTAAATCCAGCGCCTAACCCAACTCTGAACATTGCCCCGTAGTAAAACGTCGCCCCAATGAGGAATGGGATGATTGCTGGCACCTTGAGTAGAAGCCACGCCCAGGAATACCCTGCATCTCTAAGTCGTCGAACCGTTACCGACAATGTTGGGAAGAATAGAACCAGCACTTGAATAGTCCATAGTTGAACCCATTCACTCAGCAGGTATCCAATACCTGCAAGCAGCAAGTTGAATAAAAACCAGTACCAATACTCAGGCCTGGTCGCAACACCAGAGAATTTGAAGTAGTTTCTAAATCCGGATTTTATTGCGTTTATAAATCCCATGTTTTACTCCCCTAAACATCTATAAGCAAATTTTAGGTTAGATCAAAAGAGGTAACCCGAACTAAATGTTCACGTTTTTATTACAAAATTCAAGAAAGTGAACTAAAGAGCAGGTGTTTCAGGGCCTTTAGGTGCAACACGCTTGTTGCCTGCTTCAAAGCTCTTGCTGCGTTGGAGTGCGAAGATCACATTGACCAGCACAGAAGCAAGACCCATGTATAGCAAGCTGAAGAGCACGATCAGAAGTGAATCTTGCAATTGTGTGTTCTCCATGGCTAATTGAATGAATGCCGCGCCTACCTGCTCATCTGTGTAAGTCATAACTAACTCTTCAAAGCCAGCTTCAAAGAGCTGGACAAAGATGCCAACTAATGCATAGATGAATGGAATAAATCCAGGAACTGGAAGCAATAGCCATGTCCAAGAAAAACCTGCATCTCTAAGTCTTCGAACTGTTACACCCAAGCCAGGAAGCAAAGTCGCTAGAGAGAAAAGCCCAGACAAAGATCCAGTTCGGTCGATCGCATTGGCGACGATTGAAACTAAAGCAGTGAATAGGACCCAGTACCAATACTCTGGGCGTGAAGCTGTACCCCTAAAGTTCACATAATTCTTGAAACCAGCTCTAACTGCACCTACAAAATCCATGATTGACTCCCATCAACGTTTATCACTTTTCATTCTAGGTCTGATATGCAAAAAGCCACCTCCGAAGAGATGGCTTTTTGAATAAAAACAATTAGCGACGTAGGCCTAGTCTTTCGATTAGGTTACGGTAGCGAGTGATGTCTACCTTCTGAAGGTAGCCAAGTAGACGACGACGCTGACCTACCATTAGCAGCAGTCCACGACGGCTGTGGTGATCGTGCTTGTGGTCCTTTAGGTGCTCAGTAAGCTCCTTGATGGTCTCAGTTAGAACTGCTACCTGAACCTCCGGAGAACCTGTGTCACCTGGGTGAGTTGCGTACTCGTTAATAATTGCTGTTTTCTTTGATGCGTCCAGTGCCATTTTGTTCCTCTCGGGGCTCGCTGCGCGGCGCTATAAACCTTGTGTCTAAAGCTCTTGGAGATCCGCGGCCGGTTCACGGCAACTTCACAAGCATAGCCAAGAAAGCAGATAACTGCTAGTCGAGGCTCTAATTAGGACAGAATTGCCCTGATTTTGTCTAGGTCATTGTTGATCTCAGCAACCAGAGATTCAACCCCATCAAATTTGGCGGCATGTCTGATGAAATCAACATATTCAACAGTGATGACCTTGTCATAGAGGTCTAACCCTTGAACATCAATGACGTGAGCCTCTAGAAGCCTAGGCACTGCCTCGAAAGTCTCATTGATTCCTACCGATAGAGCAGCCATGTATCTCTCGCCATCGGCATAGAGCCAACCAGCATAAACAGCATCTAAAGGGAGGAATCCTTCAGCTGCTCTAGACATGTTTGCTGTTGGGAAACCTATTTGGCGACCAATCTTGAGCCCATGCTCAATAACACCTTGGGTTGCATGCAGTCTGCCTAAAAGCTTGGCAGCCCCTTTGACGTTTCCTTCAAGAAGAAGTGCTCTGATTCGGCTAGTTGAAACAATCTCGCCATCAATTAGGAAGTGTGGAATGACTCGGACTGCAAAACCAAGTTGAAGACCAAGCTGTCTTAGTGTTTCAACATCACCCTGCTGATCAACACCAAATCTAAAGCCTTCGCCAATAGTTACAACTCTTGCCTTTAAAGCATCTACTAGAACAGTTCTAACGAACTCTTCTGGAGTTAGTTTTGCTAGGTATTCATCAAATGGAAGATTCAGAACTAGTTCAATGCCCGCTTCATCAAGTAACTCAGTCTTCTGAGTTGGGCCAATCAATGCTTGAGGTTCAGTACCAGGGCTAAGTATTGAGTGTGGGTGTCTATCAAAGGTAACCACCACTGGCATCAATGAATGTTCTTCAGCGGATTCAATGGTTTCAGCAAGTAGCTGCTGGTGACCTAAGTGAATGCCATCAAATTTTCCAATAGTCACTGAAGATTCAGGGAGTCCCTTAGGTATTTGATCTTTAGAACTAACAGTTATCATCGCTTCACTCTCCTAACCCACCAGAGTCCAAATATTGGAAGTAATAGAGGAATAAAACCATAACCCATTCCGAAGTAAGACCAAACACTTGGATGAGCGAAAAGAGCTGGTGTCACAAGGCTCAAAGTTCCGATAATCAAAACACCAGCCAATTCAAACATGAGCGTCTTGTTAGCTAGATCATATTTTCCTTTTGCTAAGGCAAAAGTAGCGATGACGTAAACAACAGCTGCGAGAAGACTTAGCCAATACGCCAGAGGAGCTTCTTCATATTTTCTGAGGAGCTGATAGCTAGCTCTTACGGATGCTGAAAGTGCGAAGATTCCATAAATGGCAATTACAAGTGTGCCAACGCCTCTGCCTTGAAGTTCAGACCTCATAGGCTAAAGCCTAACTTGCTATTCGACAGGTGTCGGTGTTGGCAGACCCTTGCTGATTCTCACAAGTGAAGCTATTCGGATTACCTCAGGCAGCGGCGCAAAGTAGGAACCGCCCAGAGATCCTTGAGAATCAAGTCTTAGTAAGAAACGTCCAATAGCCCTAGTAATCAACTGGTCCGTGCCACACAGGTAGAAGTTCACTGGGTAGATTGCCTGGTAAGGATTGTCAATCATATCCGAGCCTTCTGCTGGAGTTGGCTCTACCGATGGGTCTAGCACTACAGAAATACCAGTTGCTGATTCCGCATATTTCCACTGGGTAGTAGCAGATTGAATACCAGCAAGATCAGCGTTCGCAACTTTTGCTTCCTGAAGCTCTTCATCAAAGCCTAGATATATTGATGCTGGAGTGAGAGCTAAAGTCACGGCGTAGCTGTTTGGCACAAGAGCCATGTAACCCTCATCTAGAGTGGAGTAAATATCAACGCTTGGCGATTCAACAGCCTCAACTATTAGAGATTTCCCAAGCGTGATGCCTGAATTCTTAAGGTAGGTGCGAATTGCTTCCAGTGCCATCTGGTCAGCTTCAGGAATAAAACTGATTGCCATATCTGGCATATCGAAACCTGGATTGTCAGAAGCGAGTTGGTTCCAGTTGGTAATACTTCCTTCTAGAATTCCAGCCATACTTTCAGGTGAGAGGCTCAAATAGCCAAGCTCTGACTGAACAAAAACAAAAACACCTGCATCAACACCTAGAGGAACACTCTCAAGGGGTGAGCAGGTGGCTGCATAAGAAGAGATTTGAGCTGAGACCGCTAGATCACTCTGGTCCAAGACGCTCATGGTCATAGTTGGCTCTGGGTCAACGCAGGAATAAGAAAGTGCATCTGCCCAACCATAAACAACATCGCTCATAAGAGGGTCTGAGCTAACAGCTACATCACCTTCAACACAGGTGTAGAACTCTTCGGCTAGCTGTGCGGCCACATCCGGTGGCATCGGTGGGTCACATGCAGTTAGCCCCAACGTTGCAGATCCTGCTATTAGCAATCCGGCGAGAGTTCTTTTTATCTGCATGGTCCTTTTCCTGTTGTTAGTTTGGTTCTAAGACAAAAGTAGTGGCACAGCCGAATATTCGGCTGCACCACCACTTCTTGAAGTAGTTGACTAACTAGCCAATCTTCGCGATTTGTCCTCTTACTGCTGTCTTTAGAGCTCCTGTGATTGGAACATATCCAAGTCTTGCTGCCTTGGATGGAACACATGAGTTCACGATGTAGCTGAACCAGTTCTGAACTGCCAACTTAGTAGCGTTTGTGCTCTTGGCTGGGAAGTTAGCGTTTCGTGGAGCTAAACCGTAAGTCACGATTGACAACTGGTAAGCACCCTTTACCTTCAACTTGAAGTTGATTGCTAGTGTGCCTTCTGTTGCATCGTCTGTGCTCTTCACTGGAGTCTGTGCTGAAAGGAACTTGGAAGCAGCAGGTGCAGTTGGAGCTAGGTACTCGCCGAATGCGTTCTTCAACTTGGCAATGCTCACATCTGCTGTGATGGCATCTGCTAGATCGAAGTAACCAAACACGTTTGTGTTGTCTTCGATGTATGCAGTTAGTAGCTGTGAGTTAGCAAACGCAGTTGCATTTGAAGAGAATGAAGCTGAACCACCGGCTGCTGCAACCATGTCGCTGTTGCTTGCAGTCCAACCGCCAACTGTCTGGCTTAGGTAGTTGGTTAGGTTTGTGTTGGTTCCTGAACCAGATGCACGGTATGCAACCTTGATGGTCTTGTTTGGAAGCTTAACTCTTGGGTTGATCTTGGCAATGCCTGGGTCATTCCACTTAGTGATCTTTCCCTTAAGAATGTTTGACACGATTGCTGGAGTGATCTGAAGGCCATCGCTAACACCGGTAGCTGAGTAAGCGAAAGCTACTGGGCCACCGAATAGTGGAATGGTCTCGTAACGAGAAGTTGGGAAACCGCTTGTGTAAGGAGCATCTGTTGCTGCCCACTGTACGTTTCCTGCAGCGAACTCTGTACGACCAGTACCTGAACCGGTTGAAGTGTAGGTAGCAGTGTTAGTAGTGTACGCAGCGGTACAAGCCTGAAGCATTGAGTTTGCGAATGATGAACCTTTACCTGCAATTGAAACTCCAGCAGCGTTTGCTGGTCCTGCCATAAGTGCTGATGCAACAACAGCTGAAGCTGCTGCGATAGTCAAGAACTTCTTGAACATTTTGCTCCTTTTATTTGAAGTATCGATGTATTCGATGGCTTTAGTTTCTAGGTACTTGGCTAACGAAAGGTTTGCTTTTGTTAGCGGTTTGGCTAAGGAAAGGTTAACTTTCGGTGTCTTAAATTAGCCGAAATGGCCGTTCACATAGTCATTTGTACGCTGGTCAATAGGGCCGTTGAAGATCTGCTCGGTTGAACCGAACTCCACTACCCCACCAGGAGTGCTGTCATCAGCTAGGAAGAAAGCTGTCTGGTCAGATACTCGTTGAGCCTGCTGCATGTTGTGAGTCACGATAACGATGGTCATTGAAGAGCTAAGTTCTTGAATGGTCTCTTCAATTCTTCTCGTTGAACCTGGGTCAAGAGCTGAGCATGGCTCATCCATAAGCAGAACCTTTGGGTCCATTGCCAGCGATCTAGCAATACAAAGACGTTGCTGCTGTCCACCAGAAAGAGAAATTGCCTGGTCGTTTAGACGGTCCTTTACTTCATTCCAGATAGAGGCTCTGCGAAGTGAGGTTTCAACTAGCTCTTCAGCGTTTTCAATCTTTCGACCAGAAAGTTTTAGTCCACTGAGGATGTTGTCCTTGATAGTCATGGTTGGGAATGGGTTTGGCTTCTGAAAAACCATTCCAATGTTGATGCGAACACTAACCGCATCCATCTGCTCACCATAGATGTCTTGTCCATCTAGATAAACAGCACCGGATAGACCTGCACCTGGAATTAGCTCGTGCATACGGTTTAGAGTTCTGATGAATGTCGACTTACCGCAACCTGAAGGACCGATCAGAGCAGTTACTTTGTTGGCTGGGAAGGTAAGGCTCACATCACTGAGAACCTGTCTTTGACCGAACCAGACGCTGATGTCTTCGGTGCTTAGAGTGGAGGCTGTATTCAAGCTATTCATTTGCTTGCCCTTTTCTTTATTGGCTTTGACTTCAAACTCTTCTGCCGACTTACGAGTCTTGCTAGTCCGAACAGAACTGCTACCAGCATCAGTAGAACAAGAGCTGCTCCCCATGCTCTCTGCTGGCTTGTTGCGAATGATGATGAGAGGTAGTTGTAAACATAGGTTGGCAAAGTAGCCATTGGGCCATCGAATGGGTTCCAAGAGGTTCCGTTATTGGCATTCACAGTCACGATCAATGGGGCTGTTTCACCGACCACTCTTGCAAGACCAAGAAGAAGAGCCGTCATTAGACCAGATTTAGCAGCAGGAAGAATCACCTGGAAAAACGCTCTGTAGTTTGGTGCCCCGAGAGCTAGAGCAGCGTATCTCAGATCAACCGGGACCAATCTCAAAGCTTCTTCAGCAACACGAGCAACGGTTGGCAACATTAGTGGGAAAAGTGCAAGGGAACCTGTGAAACCTGAACGACCCATTTGAGTTGTTTCAATTATGGAAAGAATGAACAAGCCAGAAACGATAGATGGCAAACCACTCAATGCTTGGGTGAATGTTCTAACAATGCCTCTTGTCTTTGACTGCGACTGAGTTAGGTAAACAGCCATAGCAATGCCAAGTGGCACTGCAGCCAACGTAGTGAGACCCACCACCATGAGAGTTCCAACTAGAGCGTGACCAACACCTCCGTAATCAAGAGAAGTTGTTGGTGAAACGTATCTGTTGTTCTGACTTATGAACTGCCAAGAAATAGCTTTTGATCCTTCGGTAATTACTGAACCAAGGACAGATAAAAGCAAAACAAGCACAAAAACAGAGAAGAAAATCGTTATTACAACGAGGACTGCATCGCCAATTCCACGTGAGCCGTATGCCCTAAACCCAACCAAACCTGCAGCAAGCAACTGCAAAGGCAAGAACACAAGAATAAGTGAGAGGTTTGGATCTAATCCTGAAAGCAGAGTAATGAGCATCGTGAGGGCCGCAGGAACAACAATTGATGCACCAATTTGGAATCTTCTGCCGATGTTGGCCTTGGCCCAAGGCTGAACAGCTGGTCTAGGAGCAAAACTCATTAGTTCTTCCTCCAAGGCTGTGCCTTGCTAACAATCCAGTTAGCAATGAAGTTGATGATCAAAGTAATAACAAACAGCACAAGTCCTGCAGCCATCAAACCAGACTTCTCTGCCGGTGATGCTTCACCGAAACGTGCAAGAATCCAGGAAGCTACCGCTCCACCTTCTGTTTCCAAGACGTTTGCCCAGTTGATGTTGAAGCTTAGGTTCAAGACGTAGAAGATTGCAACAGTTTCACCAACTGCTCGACCCAATCCCAATAGAACACCACCGACTACACCGCCTGAAGATGTTGGCAGGATAACTCGTCTGAATGTTGTTAGACGTGAACCACCAAGAGCAAGTGCTCCATTGATTAAGTCTCTGTCTAGCTGGCTAAAGATTTCACGTGTAACTGAAGTAATGATTGGAACAATCATTACTGCGACAATCCAACCCGCAATAAAAGGTGATCCTCTAAAACCGTTTTCAGAATTTTCAACAGTGAAGATAGGAATCCAACCAAGGTATTTGTTCAAAACCTCAGCCCAAGTAGCAGCAACCGGAGTGAATACAAGTAGACCCCATAGACCAATAACTACTGAGGGAAGTGCTGCCAGCAAATCAACTAAAGTTGTTGCAACTTTTGCTAAACGATTTGGGAGGATAAAAACAATCAAATAGGCCATTGATAAGGCCATAGGAGTTGCGATTAAGATTCCCAGTACGGAAATCACAATGGAACCCCAAATCATTGGGCCAAGTTGCAAGACCATTGGCTGAGCTTCGGCATCCCAGACATTTCCGTAGACAAACTCTGGTCCTTGAGCTTGTAGAGTCGGCCAGGCTTGAATGAAAAGGAAGACAAGAATTAGGGCAACCAAAACAAAGGCAAAGTTGGCCGCAATTGAAGTTGATCTAAAGAACCACTTGTCCCCACGGCTCAAAGGGCCTACCGACAACTTGCGTCTTACCGGCTCAGGCTTAGTCAGGGAAGTTTCGTTCACCCCTAGATTTTGGTCAATGAATCTAACGGAGAGTTAGAAAAATGGTTAACGGGAGGTAAACAAGTTCAGGAACCGAAGCGGATTCCAGTCCAGATCTGCCACATCCTCACCAGCATTACAGCAACTGTAAAGCCTGCAACCCCTAGAACTAGGGTTGACCAGCGGGTTCTCTCAATAACAGCCCAAGCTACAGCTGCCGGTGGAACTACCAGTGCCGTAATGATGTAACCGAAGAACTCAACTGTGTCTCCTTTGGCCTGCTGACCCTGAACAACCAGGACAATAGACACAACAAGCTGAACCAGGAGTAGAGCCTCAACAAGAATTAGTGACCCTACGCTCCACCAAGACGGCGGCCTCTTTATGATTCCGAGGAATAGTGCAGAGGCTCCGGCTAATGATGCGAAAACCAACTGAAAGCTATATCCCCACTCAAGCATTTGCTTCTCCATCATTGAAAACAACTACTGACTTTAGGCTTTTGTTTCCTGCAGACTCAGCAACTGCCACCAATACTCCTTGGCAGGTCATCGCAGTAATCTCATCCAAATGATGAGCAATTCTCTTACCCTGCCTGATGGCTAAGGTTTCCTCTGAGGTGATTTCAAGAGTTGGCAGAACTGACTTCACAGCATCAACCGATTTAAAGATTGGTAATGACCCCTCAAAGCCTTCGAGCTGGATTGCGTTTTTTACATCGAACGAACCGATACGAGATCTTCTAAGTGAAGTTAGATGACCACCAACACCTAGAGCTTCACCTAGGTCTCTAGCGATTGCTCTGATGTATGTGCCACTTGAACAGTCAACAATCACATCAATGTCGATGAAGTTATCTTCACGGCGTATTTCACCAATAACATCAAGTCTTGAGATCGTTACTTCTCTAGATTTGAGCTCAAAGACTTCTCCAGCTCGAACTCTGTCGTAAGCCTTCTCACCATTTACTTTGATAGCTGAAACAGCAGAAGGAACTTGCTGGATCACTCCCCTAAGTTTTGCTAGCTCTTGGTTGATTTGATCGAGAGTTACTGCAGCTACTTCTCCAGGAGTTGCACTCTTTAGAGTTTCACCTTCTTTGTCATCGGTAATGGTTGATGAACCTAGACGGATAGTTGCTTCATAGGTTTTATCTGCACCAACAACAAAGGTAAGAAGTTTTGTCCCCGATTCGATTCCTAGAACTAACAAGCCGGTGGCCATTGGATCTAATGTTCCAGCGTGACCTACTTTTTTGGTGCCAGCAAGCTTTCTAACCTTAGACACAACATCATGACTTGTCATTCCGGCAGGTTTATCTACCAATAACAATCCAGGCGTAGCCAAAGGTTAGTCTCTGTCTTCTTTATCGATGACTTTTGGCTCTTTGTAAGGGTTCTCCCCTGCCGCAAACTCAGATTCCTTAGCCATCTTCTTCAATTCATTGTCTCTAGCTCTTGCTTGAGCTAGAAGATCATTCATCTGAGCTGCGCTTTCTGGCACATCATCAGAAATGAATTCAATGGTTGGAGTTAGACGAATAGATAGTTGGTGACCGACTTCACCTCGGATTTTGCCACGGTGACGCTCGATTACTTCACTGCTCTTCTTCTGCTGTTCAGTATCGCCAAAAACGGTGTAGTAAATACGTGCATGGGAAAGATCCGGTGTGACACGAACATCGGTAATAGTTACAAAACCAAGATCAGGGTCTTTTACGACCTTCTCAAGAGCTGCTGCAACTAGTACCTTGATTCGTTCAGCCAGTCTTCTTGCTCTAGCTGCATCAACCATTAGACCCTCGGCTTCTCACGCATCTCGTAGGTTTCAATAATGTCGCCTACCAAGATCTCGTTGAATCCCTGAAGTCCAATACCACACTCGAAGTCTGTCTTGACTTCGGTTGCATCGTCCTTGAATCTCTTTAGAGATTCAATCTTTAGGTTCTCAGCAATCATCGTGCCATCACGAGAGATACGAGCAAGGCTGTTTCTCTTGATTGAACCTGAGCGAACGATAGAACCTGCGATGGTGCCAACCTTTGAAGACTTGAAGATCTCGCGAACCTCGGCTGAACCAAGAGCGGCTTCTTCGTATTCTGGCTTGAGCATTCCCTTGAGTGATTTCTCAATGTCATCAAGAGCTGCATAGATAACTGAGTAGAAACGAACGTCAACACCTTCACGGTCAGCACGTTCCTTAGCCTTGTTATCTGGCTTGACGTTGAATCCGATGATGATTGCGTTGTCAACTGTTGCCAGGTTAACATCGCTCTCAGTAACAGCACCAACACCACGGTGGATGATGCGAAGTTGAACCGAATCATCAACTTCAATCTTGAGAAGTGCATCTTCAAGAGCTTCAACAGCACCAGAAACGTCACCCTTGATGACCAAGTTAAGAGACTCAACCTTGCCCTCTTCGAATGCCTTAGTAAAGTCTTCGAGGCTAACGCGCTTACGAGTTTTAGCAAGAAGAGCATTTCTATCTGCAGCTTCACGCTTCTCAGCGATCTGTCTTGCCTGACGCTCATCTTCGGTAACAACAAATGTGTCACCTGCACGAGGAACAGACTGCAGACCAAGAACCTGGACAGGCCTTGATGGACCTGCTGATTCAACTGCTTCACCGTTCTCGTTGAACATCGCACGAACACGACCGTGAGCAGCACCTGCAACAATTGAATCTCCAACACTTAGAGTTCCTGACTGAATCAGAACTGTTGCTACCGATCCGCGTCCCTTGTCTAGGTTGGCTTCAATTGCAACACCGCGTGCATCACGGTTAGGGTTAGCACGAAGATCTAAGGCAGCATCTGCAGTTAGTAGAACAGCATCTAGAAGTTCAGGAATACCTGCACCGGTTAGAGCAGACACATCCACGAACAGAACATCGCCACCATACTCTTCAGCAACCAAGTTGAACTCGGTTAGCTGCTGACGAATCTTGGCAGGGTTTGCTCCCTCTTTATCAACCTTGTTCACAGCAACAACAATTGGAACACCAGCAGACTGAGCGTGGTTCAACGCTTCAACTGTCTGAGGCATAACACCGTCATCAGCGGCAACAACCAAGATTGCAATATCTGTTACCTGAGCACCACGTGCACGCATAGCGGTGAACGCCTCGTGACCTGGTGTATCGATAAAGGTAATCGGACGCTCAACACCTTCATGCATGCTGTGAACTTGGTAAGCACCAATGTGCTGTGTAATACCACCAGCTTCACCGCCTTGAACATTGGCGTTACGAATCTTGTCAAGCAAACGAGTCTTACCGTGATCAACGTGACCCATAACTGTCACAACTGGTGCACGGTATTCCATGTCTTCGTCATCTTCTTCGAAGTGAGTAGAGATGTCTAGACCGAAGGAATCGAAAAGCTCGCGCTCTTCGTCTTCTGCTGAAACAACTTCAAGCTTGTAACCAAGCTCTTCTCCAAGAATCTGGAATGTCTCTTCATCCAAGGAAGCTGTTGCTGTTGCCATCTGACCTAGGTGGAATAGCACCGTGATCAGCTGACCAGCATTGGCATCAATCTTGTCTGCGAAGTCCTGGATAGAAGAACCTCTGCGAAGACGAATAACTGTGGTGCCATCCCCGCGTGGAACTACTGCACCACCAAGGCTCGGAGCTGAACGCTGTTCAAACTCTTCGCGCTTAACTCTCTTTGACTTTCTAGCCTTTGATGAACTTCTTGATCCACCCTTACCGAAAGCACCAGCTGTACCGCCACCGCGACCACGACCACCAGCACCTGGACGACCTCCCGGAGGACCGAAACCTGGAGCTCCGCCTGGAGCACCACCCGGTGCACCACCTGGACGAGGAGTAAATCCACCTGGACGAGAAGATCCTCCAGCACCAGCTGGACGAGGAGCTCCACCTGGTCTTGAAGGACCACCAGCACCAGCTGGACGAGGAGCTCCACCTGGACGAGTACCAGATTGCCCTGGTCTACTCATGCCTTGGTTAGAAGAGAAAGGATTGTTTCCTGGTCTTGCCATCGGACGAGGGATGCCCATGCCCTGTGCCGCAGCAAATGGGTTGTTTCCTGGACGTGGAATACCAGCAGTTGGAGCTACCGGAGCAGCAGGAGCTGCTGGCTCGACAGGAGCAGCATCAGCAGGCTTTGCCTCTTCAACAGTCTCTTCTTTAGCAGCAGCTGCCTTTGTTGTCTTGGCCTTAGCTGGTGCTTTCTCAACCTTAGGAGCTTCTTCTTTTGGCTTAGCGTTTGGATACGCTGCACGAAGCTTGTTTGCCACCGGAGGGGCAATGGTTGACGAACCGCTTTTGACGTATTCGCCTAATTCGTTTAATTTGGCCAGTGCCTCGGCAGTTTCAATACCGAGCTCTTTGGCAATGTCGTACACGCGTGGTAGCGCCACTTTATATCTCCTGTCTGGGACCCACCCCAGTCAGGGCAGGCTTATTGCTTTGAGGCACTCATTTCGAGGTGCTCATTAGATCTCTAACATCATTTCGGCCTGTTCTATTTGTTTGACTAAATCAGTTACTTGCTCAAGGTCAGCTTTTCCGCGAAATGCTCGCCCAAAGGCTTTTCTTTCAACCGCAGTTTCAAGACATTTCGTTTTCTTGTGTATCCAAGAGCCACGACCGGGCATTTTCTTTTCGGTATCAACACTCAGGTTTCCCTGAAAATTGGCTATCCGAATCAAATCTGATCGGTTGCCACGCTGGCGGCAGCCAACGCAAGTTCTAACTGGATACATTCTACTGCCTGCATTCCCTAAAGCTCTAGCCTTTTATGTAAAGGCGTAGGGCTACTGTTTATTCCTCGTCTTCGAGGTCATCAGCCATGATGTCAATCTTGGCTCCGGTTAGCTTGCTGGCAAGTCTAGAGTTCTGACCTTCCTTACCAATAGCAAGTGAAAGCTGGTATTCAGGTACAAGTACGCGTACCTTAGGGTGTTCTCCCCTAACAGCAGCACCGTCATTGACTACGAATGAGGCTGAAACCTTAGCTGGAGACAGTGCCTGAGCGACAAACTTAGCGATATCTTCTGAATAATCAACAATGTCGATCTTTTCATCGTTCAATTCAGCTGTTACTGCTCGAACTCTCTGGCCTAGCTCACCAATACAAGCACCCTTAGCATTTAGCCCTGCAACTGAGGTTCTAACTGCAATCTTGGTGCGGTGGCCTGCTTCTCTAGCAACCTGGACGATTTCAACCTGGCCACTAGCAATTTCCGGTACTTCTAGAGCAAATAGCTTACGAACAAGGCTCGGGTGAGTTCTAGAAACGTTGATCTGCACCTGACCTCTCACGTTCTTATCAACCTTGGTCACATAAAAACGCATTCTCTTTCCGTGTGAGTAGTCCTCACCAGGAACTTGCTCTTCTGGAGGCATGATGGCTTCAGCATCACCAAGCTTTACATAAACCATGTATGAACGAGGACCCTGCTGAATTTCACCAGCAACAATATCTTCAACCTTGGCCTTGAATTCTCCATAAAGACCTTCATCCGAGATACCTCTGATTCGCTGAGCAATAACCTGCTTCGCGGCATTAGCTGCAATTCGACCGAAATTTTCAGGGGTCTTATCTACTTCAGGAACCTTTGAACCATCAGGCAAGGTAACGATTAGTTCGCCAGCTTCATTGCGTTCCTCAGTGTCAGGAACCATGATTACGATTTTGCCAGTCTTCTGGTCTAGTACGGCACGAGCTGGATCGCTGTTGCCTACGCTCTTGTGATAGGCGGCTTCAACTGCGGCTTCAATAATTTCAACAAGTTCGTTGAAAGGAATTTCTCGATCTCTTTCAACAAGTCGAAGAGCACCTAAATCGATGTCCATGAAACGCCTCCTGGCCGCTAGTAAGTTATGCAAGCCACAAAGAATGGACTATGTGAGCTCGGCTACCGCCAATTCTACCTTGACAGAGCGTCGCTCGCCAGAGCGTCTATCCCAAAGATCTACTTCCCCGTTTTCAAGACCTCTACCCACAATGACTATTTGCGGGATACCAAGTAGTTCAGCATCACTAAATTTCACGCCCGGAGATACCTTTAGACGGTCATCCAGAATCACTGACTTGCCTTTTGCTTCAAGCTCTTTAGCCAACTTTGCTGCGGTTTCGTAGATTACATCGTCCTTACCCGCGGCAATAACGTGAATATCTGCAGGTGAAACAGCAGCTGGCCAGATAAGGCCCTTTTCATCGTTATTTGCCTCAGCAAGAACAGCGATGATTCTTGTAACACCAATTCCATAAGAACCCATGGTCACAGTAACCAACTTGCCGTTTTCATCTAGAACCTTGAGATCTAGAGCTTCAGCGTATTTTCTACCCAACTGGAATACGTGTCCGATTTCAATTCCTCGAGCTAATTCCAGTGGTCCACTGCCATCAGGAGCTGGATCTCCAGCACGAATTTCAGCTAAGTCAGCAACTCCATCAGATACGAAGTCTCGACCTGCTACCAAGTTGAAAGTGTGCTTGTCTTTTTCGTTAGAACCAGCAATCCAAGAAGTACCTGTAACGACTCTTGGGTCCAAGAGATATTTAATCTTTGACTCAGCTTTTTCACCTAGGAACTGTTTCCCATTCTTGACTGGCCCAATGAAACCTTTAACCAGTTCAGGGTGTTTGGCAAAATCATCATCATTAGCGGTTTCGACTTCGAACCCAGCAAAAGCAATTTCAGCTCGCTTCATTTCTAATTCGCGCTCGCCTGGGATACCGACTACCACAAGAGATCTCTTGTGCTTCACATCGGTTAGTGCCAAGACAATGTGCTTCAATGCAGATGAGGCTTCAACGTCTTTCTTCCCAAGAGAATCTTGAGCAAATGACACAACTGCATGGATAGATGTTGCACCTGGTGTTGAGTGTGTTTCAGCTTGAGGTAACCCTTCAATGCTTAATGCTTCAGGAGCAGAGATAGTTACTGCTTCGACGTTGGCAGCATATCCGCCAGCTGATCTAACGAATGTGTCTTCTCCAATAGGAGAAGGTGACAGGAATTCTTCAGACGCTGATCCACCCATAGCTCCAGCATCGGCACGCACAATTACGTACTCAATACCTAGACGAGTAAAGATTCTCTCGTACGCGTCTCTTTGGGCTTGGTATGAAGCAACAAGTCCTGCATCAGATACATCAAATGAATATGCGTCTTTCATAACAAATTCACGGCCACGCAATAGACCTGCACGAGGTCTTGCTTCATCGCGATACTTATTTTGAATTTGGAAAAGAGTTAGTGGCAAATCCTTATAGCTCGAGTAAAGATCCTTCACCAAAAGAGTGAACATCTCTTCGTGAGTTGGAGCTAGAAGATAATCAGCTTTCTTTCTATCCTGCAAACGGAAAAGGTTATCGCCGTACTCGCTCCAACGACCTGTCACTTCAAAAGGTTCGCGAGGTAAAAGTGCAGGGAAGAATACTTCTTGAGCTCCAGCAGCAGCCATCTCTTCACGAACAATCTGCTCAACTTTAGCTTTGACTACTAGCCCAAGAGGTAGCCAGGTAT
>JBIJAF010000007.1:0-56537 GCA_044345905.1 Rhodoluna sp. | reverse complement strand
GAAATCGAACGGTAAGCCTCAGCCTGCTTTGATAGGTCATCAAAAATGATTAGGACGTGCTTGCCGTCATACATCCAGTGCTGACCAATTGCAGAACCGGTGTATGGAGCTAGGTACTTGAAACCAGCTGGGTCAGATGCAGGAGAAGCAACGATTGTTGTGTACTCCATTGCTCCAGCAGCTTCTAGAGCTCCCTTTACAGATGCAATTGTTGAACCCTTTTGACCAACAGCAACATAGATACAACGAACCTGCTTTGTTGGATCTCCTGATTCCCAGTTAGCCTTCTGGTTGATGATTGCGTCAATCGCAATAGCAGTCTTACCAGTCTGACGGTCACCAATGATTAGCTGACGCTGTCCACGACCGATAGGAATCATCGCGTCAATCGCCTTGATACCTGTTTGTAGAGGCTCGTGAACTGATTTACGAGCCATAACACCAGGAGCCTGAAGCTCTAGAGCACGACGAGCAGAAGACTTGATCTCTCCCTTGCCATCGATTGGCTCACCTACTGGGTTTACAACGCGACCTAGGAAGTCATCGCCTACTGGAACAGAAAGAATCTCGCCTGTGCGCTCTACCTTCATACCCTCAACGATGTGAGTGAATTCACCAAGGATGATCACACCGATCTCACGCTCGTCTAGGTTCTGAGCTAGACCCAAAGTGCCGTCTTCGAACTTTAGAAGTTCGTTAGCCATCACACTAGGCAAGCCTTCAACGTGAGCAATACCGTCACCGGCATCGATTACGTGACCAATCTCGGTACGGCTAGCCTGAGCTGGCTCGTAAGACTTAGCAAAGTCCTTCAGCGCGTCGCGAATCTCATTCGGACTGATGCTTAGATCTGCCATCTTGTTCCTCTACTTCTGAAGCGTTAGCTTCGGTTGATGCTGCTGGAGGCCTTTACCAACTGCAGCTTTAGGTTTTGCAGACGGGTGCTTACGCTTCCGTCGATGATTTCACCAGCAATTTGAACGACCATTCCACCGATAATCGAAGGATCGATTTCGATGTTCAGGCTAACTTGCTGACCATAAGTACCAGCCAAAGTTGAACGCAAGCGCTCAATCTGGCTTTGTTCTAGTTCTTTAGAAACTGTGACTGTTGCAACTAGTGAATCTCCGTATGCAGCAATCTGCTTTGCAAACTGGTCAATCACAATGGCAACTCGACGACCACGGGCTGAACCAACAGCCTGGTTGACTAGAGCCAAAGTAACTGCATTCGCCTTTGAACCAATAAGTGCCTTGACCAAAGCAAGCTTTGTTTCATTTGGTGCACTCTTGTTGCTCAAAGCAAACTGCAGATCTCTGTCGCTTGCTACTACCTGCTGGAAGCTAAATAGCTCGCTCTGAACATCGTCCAAAACGTTAGTCTTCGAAGCTGTAGCAGCTGCTGCGTGAACACCAAGTTGTTCAAGAACAATGACAAGGTCCATGCTTCTAGAGAATCTAAGAGCACAAACTTTCTTCACAAACTCGATTGTGTTTGCGTTGACCTTTGTGTTGAACACGCGCTCGATGAGTGCGTTCTTAGCATCGCTTTCAGTGGAAGTATCTGAGAGGATGCCGCGCAACTGGGTACTACCCGAGATTGCATCGGCAACTACAAAGAGGTCAGTCGCAAATGCCAAGTCTGACCCAAGGTAGGCAGATGCATCTGCTTTAGCTTGAGCTAGTGCTTGACGAGTTGAGGAGGCCATTAGTTCTTCTTGCTGTCTTTCTCTAGATCTGCCAGGAAGCCTGAGACGATGCTCGAAGCGTTCTTGTCTTCTTTGAGGTTCTGAGCCACTACAGATGAAGCTAGGTCCAGAGCTAGTGCTCCAACTTCGGCACGCAATGAAATGATTGCGGACTGACGTTCTGCTTCAATCTGCTTCTTAGCTGTCTCTGTCATGCGAGCTGCTTCTAATGAAGCCTGCTCCTTCAGTTCAGCAAGAATTGCTGCGCCCTCGGCTCTTGCAGATTCACGAATCTGTGCTGCTTCGGCACGTGCCTCAGCCTGCTCAGCTTCGATGTTTGCTGTCTTTGCCGCAGCCTCAGCCTGAGCCTTCTCTGCTTGAGCTAGACGACCTTCGATCGCCTCAGTTCTTGCATCAATGTTCTTTTTGAAGTTAGGCAAAACCTTAAGCCAGAAGAAGACCAACAGAATCGCGAAAACGACTGCAGACCAAACAATGTCAGCTACCGCAGGTATGAGTGGGTTAGCTGACACCGTTGGCATCAATAGTTCGTGAATTCCAATAGTCATTTATGAAACCTTAGGCTGCGAAGATGAATGGGGTTGCAAGACCGATAAGAGCCAATGCTTCGGTAAAAGCGATACCTAGCCACATTGTTACCTGAAGTCTTGCTGCAAGTTCTGGTTGACGAGCAATTGACTCAATAGTCTTTGAAACGACTAGTCCTACACCGATACCAGGACCAATCGCTGCAAGGCCGTAGCCAAGAACTCCGAGGTTACCTGATACCTGTGATGTCTGAACTGCGACTTCTGCTGCTACTTGAATAATCTGCACTTTGTTTTCCTTCCATGGTTTGAACTAACGGTTTGTTAGCCCAGTTTGTTCCTAGTGTTCATCTGCTAACGACAGCTGGATGTAAACAGTTGTCAACAGGGTGAATACGTATGCCTGCAAGAATGCCACCAAGATCTCAAATAGAGTGAAGGCAAACCCGAAGGTAAATGTTCCTATTCCGAAGAACTTGAAGAATCCATCGGAGTATAAGAAAAAGTAATGTGTTGCGGTGAAACACAGAACCAAAAGCAGGTGCCCTGCAATCATGTTCATCATCAAACGAAGAGCCAAAGTGACTGGTCTAAGGATGAAAGTTGATAGGAACTCGATAGGAGTAACCAGTACGTAGAAGGCTTTTGGAACACCAGCTGGGAAGAGTGCATTCTTGAAGAACTTCATACCGTGACGTTTTACACCCGCGTAGATAAAGGTTACGTACGCAACTCCAGCCAGAAGCATTGGTAGACCAATAACGGAGGTTCCAGCGATGTTTAGTCCAGGAATAATACCTGTGATGTTCATGCCCAGAACAATGAAGAAGATTGTGGTTAGCAGAGGTAGGAATCTATCTCCGTCTTTTTCACCCAGCTGTTCGTGCGCGATTGACTTTCTAACAAAGTTGAGAGAAATCTCACCCATCATTTGGAATCTGCCTGGAACAAACTGACCAGTTGCAGTGCTCTTACGGAACTTTCCAGCCCAAAGAGTGAAAACAACGATCAGAAGAGTCATCACCAATAGACGAATCAACATGATTCTGTTGATTTCAAATGGAGTTCCTGCAAACGCGATTACCTGAGGATAAAACTCTTGAATGGTTGGCGCCTGAAAGTCGCCTTCACCCGCGGTGTAAGGTCTAAATCCTGCGCTAAGCAGTGACAACTTTTCAGTGAACAGCTTTGACTCCTGTTTCGGGGCAGGCCATGCCTAACCTTGCGGCGATTTACAGTGGGTACCGCTTCGACTGGAGCAAGCGATACTCAAATCGTATCAGCATCTGAAGACCCAAAAACCGGTTATTGAGCCAAATTTTCAGCAATTTAAGGGTTTAGACCGAAGGAGCAATTCTGGCTTTGGTGACCACTATTGTGTCCAAAACCAGCCCTCCGATGACTGCAGCAACAACCACAAAAAAGACCACAGGCCTGGCACTCAGTGTTAGCCATTCTGCTCTGTTTAGGAAGCTGAAAAGTACTAAGAACAGGAGTACTTTGACAAGCCAGCCTCCTAGAACCACTCCTAGGAAACCACCTAGGTTCAACTTCGATCCAAAGAGCAGGCTCAGAACTGTTAGCGCTGTGAAGGCAAAGGCCGCCGCTCCCCCAGCTAAGGCTGCTAGAAGCCCTGAAGTCCCAGCGACTATAAAGCCTATGACCGAACCAAGCACGGTTATACCAACGACAAGTAACGAACCCAGTTTTAGAACTCTGGTCATTACAGATTTTAGATCATCAAACATTAGCTAACTTCTTTCTTGATCGGAATCTAATAATTGCAGGCCACAACGTATACAAAAGTGACAGAGATATTGAACTCACTGCAAATATTGCGACCCAAACAAAGTCAGTAAGAAACAAAAGCAGGCAGCTAACCGATACAGATGCACTCCAGAAGTAGAAGACCAGAACTGATCCAACATGGCCATGTCCAAAGTCCTGTAGCTTGTGGTGAAGGTGAAGTCGGTCAGCAGCAAATGGTGATTTACCTGCAGCAAGTCTTCTAGCAACTGCCAGAGCAAAGTCCAAAAGAGGCAACAGCAAAATTGAAATAGGAAGAATCAAAGGCAGAACAGCTGGCACAAGGTCATCTCGCTTCAAAGAGGCAGGGTCAATCTGACCTGTGACTGTCAATGCTGATGCGGTCATAAGAAGTCCTAGAAGCAGAGCTCCACCATCACCCATGAAGATTTTCGCTGTATGCCAGTTATGTGGCAAGAAGCCAACACACATACCAATCACAATGGCTGAGATGACTGATGCGAGGTTGAAGTAGTTGGTTGGTGAAATCTGTTGAGCAAGAAGATATGAATAGACAAAGAAGACAACAGTTCCAATCAGGACCACTCCAGCCACCAAACCATCTAGTCCATCAATAAAGTTGACCGCATTCATAACCAGAACTGCTAAGAACACCGTAACTACAAAAGAAACGCCAAACGAACCAACAGTTATTCCAAAGATTGGTAGAGAAACAATCTGAACACCATTCCAGGCTAGAACGCCTGCGGCTAGGAACTGCCCAGCTAACTTGATGGTCCAGTCAAGATCAAATAGGTCATCTAGGAAACCAATAGCCATAACAACCAGTGCTGCTAAGGAAATAGCGATGATTGGCCCAGGGTCAGCAAAGACCACCTCAAACCATCCAATAGGTGCCGCAATTGATACTGAAACCACAAAGCCTATAAACATCGCCAATCCACCGATACGTGGGGTTGGCTTTAGGTGCATATCTCTTGACCTAATTGCCTTTGGATAAATGTTGTATTTATCAGAAAGTTTTCTAACCAAAAAAGTGGCGAAGTAAGTGACCACCCCGGCAATAGCCATTAGAAGAAGATACGCGCGCACTAGCCCGCACTTACTTCAAGCAAGTCTCCAACGACAGATCGAATCTTTGCTTCCGCTAGTGCTCCACGTCTAACAATCTTGATTAGACCTGCTGTGCTGAGGTTGCCCTCAGAGTCGTAAGTATCAACCAACTGAGTTAGGTCAAGAATTGTTGATGCTTCACCTTTTGGACTTGGTCCACCATCTAGAAAAACTTGCACTGAACTCTCAAGATATGCGTGAGCCTGTGCACAAGTAGCAGCAGCTGGTTCACCAGTTAGGTTCGCTGATGAAACAGCTAACGGACCTGTCTCTTCAATAAGAGCTAAAGCAATCTTGTGATCAGGAACTCTTAGTGCAACTGTTCCCTTGGTTTCCCCTAAATCCCATGAGAGAGATGGTTGAGCTTTGAGAATGAGGGTTAACGCTCCTGGCCAAAAAGTTTCAGCAAGTTTGATTGCAGCATCAGGAAGTGTTTCAACTAATGCACGAGCCATATTTAGATTGGCAATAAGAATTGGAGGAGGAGACTGTCTTCCTCTTCCTTTTGCATCAAGAAGAGCTTGGACTGCTTCAGGAGAGAATGCGTTAGCAGCAATTCCATAAACGGTGTCGGTTGGAATTACAGCAAGTTCGTTTCTACCGAGAGAAACCTTGGCTAAACGCATACCGGTTAGTAATTCAGTATCGACTGAGCAGTCAAACACATTCTTCATAACAACCACCCGCCTACCTAATCGCTGAGGTCGCTCTATCGCGACCTGATAAATCCTTATGGGTTCTGCATTGACGCCAACCCAAACTCAATATTAGTTCTCTAATGGCATCACCTTGCATGTCAGCGTGCTCAATGACTAATGCCCCGCCTTCTCTCAGCAATCTCTTAGCCGTAGCCTCAACCTTACGGACTAGATCGAGCCCGTCTTCTCCCCCATAGAGAGCTAGGGCTGGGTCATGAAGATGCACTTCAGGATAGATAGGAATCATGGCATCTGGAATGTAAGGAGGGTTAGAAACCAGGACATCCACCTGACCATTAAGTTCAGGAAAGGCATCAGCTAGATCGCCTTGAACCAAGGTTGCATCTGGTGCATATCTGTCAAAGTTTGCTCTGGTGTATTCCAAAGCATCTTCACTTAGCTCAACTGCATAAACCTTGGCATGTGGAACTTCATGGGCAATAGATAAAGCAATGGCTCCAGATCCAGTTGCTAGATCAACTGCGACAGGATTCTCCGAAGGAACTGCTCTAAGCGCGTCAATGGCTATTTGGGTAACAACTTCAGTTTCAAATCTAGGTACGAAGACTCCAGGCCCTACTTTGAGTTCTAGTTGTCTAAAGTGGGCAACGCCGGTTATGTGTTGCAGTGGAAAACGTTCTGCTCTTCTACCTACAAGTTCTTCGAACTTGAGTTCATCATCTGGATTTAGCTCTTCTCCAGTAATTGCTTTAACTTGAAGTTCGCCTCTGGATAAACCAAGAACAAAACCTAAAAGTATTTCTGCATCGGCTTGAAAGGATTCAATGCCTGCTTTCTCAAACCTTGCAGATGCTGCTTCAATAGCAGCAGAGAGCTTCATTACTCGGTCTCACCGAGAGCAGCAAGTCTTGCTTCTTCATCAGCTTGAATAGCTGACTGAATAACAGGCTCGAGTGCTCCATCCATAACCTGATCAAGGTTGTATGACTTATAGCCAGTGCGGTGATCAGCGATACGGTTCTCTGGGAAGTTATAGGTTCTAATTCGCTCGCTACGGTCAACACTCTTTACCTGTGACTTACGTGCAGCACTTAGCTCTGCTTCTAGAGCTTCTTGCTGAGCTGCTAGTAGACGCGCTCTAAGAACACGCATAGCTGCTTCACGGTTTTGTAGCTGAGACTTTTCGTTCTGCATCGAAACTACGATTCCAGTTGGAATGTGAGTTAGACGAACAGCAGAGTCTGTTGTGTTTACAGACTGACCACCAGGACCTGAGGATCGGAACACGTCAACACGAATTTCGTTCGCAGCAATTTCGAGTTCTTCAGGAGCATCTACTTCAGGGAACACTAGAACACCAGCTGCTGAAGTGTGGATTCTGCCCTGAGTTTCGGTTACTGGAACACGCTGAACTCTGTGAACACCGCCTTCATACTTCAAGTGAGCCCATACTCCTTCAGCAGGATCTGATGACTTACCTTTGATAGCAATCTGAACATCTTTGTATCCGCCAAGATCTGATTCGTTCTTGTCTAGGATTTCTGTCTTCCAGCCCTTGCTGTTTGCATACTGGATATACATTCTGAAAAGGTCTGCTGCGAATAGTGCAGACTCAGCTCCACCTTCACCAGCCTTGATTTCCATAATGACATCGCGGCCATCATCAGGGTCTCTAGGAATTAGTAGGCGACGAAGCTTCTCAGTTCCTTCGTGCAAAGACTCTTCCAAAGCAGGAACTTCAGCTGCAAAGCTTTCATCTTCCTTAGCCATGTCTTTAGCCGCATCAAGATCTGCCTGCAATGAATTAACAGCATGGTAGGCAGAAACGATTGCGTTTAACTCGGCGTACCTACGGTTAAGTTTTTTTGCTAGAACTGGATTGGCGTGGACTGAGGCCTCTGAAAGTTGGCTTTGCAACTCTGCATGTTCAGCCAGTAAAGCCTGGACTGAAGATAACATTATTCGCTTTCAGATCCGCTTGCTACAGGCATAGACTTCTGAACCATCATTAGGAACTCAACGTTGCTCTTAGTTTCCTTTAGGCGGTTTAGAACAAGCTCAAGTGCCTGCTGCTGCTCAAGACCAGCAAGAGCACGACGAAGCTTCCAAACAATCTTGGTCTCATCAGGGCTCATCAACATTTCTTCACGACGTGTACCAGATGCGTTCACATCAACTGCAGGGAAGATTCTCTTGTCTGCAAGTGAGCGTGAAAGACGAAGTTCCATGTTTCCAGTTCCCTTGAACTCTTCGAAGATAACTTCATCCATCTTCGAACCAGTCTCAACCAGAGCTGTTGCAAGGATGGTTAGTGATCCACCATCTTCAATGTTTCTAGCCGCACCAAAGAAACGCTTTGGTGGATATAGTGCTGATGAATCAACACCACCGGAAAGAATACGACCAGATGCTGGAGCTGAAAGGTTGTAAGCACGACCTAGACGTGTGATTGAGTCAAGCAACACAACAACGTCGTGACCCATCTCAACTAGACGCTTAGCTCTTTCAATTGCAAGTTCTGCAACTGTTGTGTGATCTTCAGCTGGACGATCAAAAGTAGAAGCAATAACTTCACCCTTAACAGTTCTCTGCATGTCTGTAACTTCTTCAGGACGCTCATCGACTAGAACAACCATTAGGTGAACCTCTGGGTTGTTTACAGCAATTGAGTTAGCAATTGCCTGGAGAACCAAAGTCTTACCAGCCTTAGGTGGTGAAACAATAAGTCCACGCTGACCCTTACCAATAGGAGCTACAAGGTCAATAATTCTTGTTGACAGCTTGTTTGGCTCTGTCTCTAGACGCAGACGAGTCTGTGGGTATAGCGGAGTTAGCTTGCCGAATTCAACACGGTTAGCTGCTTCTTCTGGAGTTTGTCCGTTTACTGTGTCAACACGAACAATCGCATTGAACTTAGTTCTTGAAGGTGAATCACCTTCACGTGGCTGGCGGACTGCACCAACAACAGCGTCACCCTTTCGAAGTGAATACTTCTTGACCTGACCAAGGGATACATAAACATCGTTTGGACCAGCTAGGTAGCCGGTAGTGCGAACGAATGCGTAGTTATCCAGGATGTCCAAGATACCCGCTACGGGTACTAATACATCGTCTGGAGAGATCTCGGTATCAACTTCATCGCGCTCGTTGTTACGACGTGGACCACGGTCACGGAATCTATCGTTTCCACCGTTGCGGTTACGGTTGCGATTACGGTTACGGTTCTGACCCTGACGATCGTTTCTTTCAGAACGCTCTGGACGTTCGCCATCGAATTCACCACGAGCTGGACGCTCAGAAGTGGATTCTTGTGAACCTTCAGCCTTAGGAGCTGATTCGCTAGGGGCAGCTGAACGGTTACGAGTTCTTGTGTTTGAACGCTCTGCAGGTGCATCTGTTGATTTAGCTTCTGGAGCAGCAACAGGTGCAGCGTCTTCGCTCTTACGAGAACGGGTTGGCTTCTTAGCTTCAACCGGTGCGTCGGTTGCAGGAACTGCAGTTACGCGACGAGATCTCTTTGGAGAATTTTCTTTTTGGACTTCATCCATGTTTGTTTGACTCTTTCTTAGTTTGCAATCGGTTTCTTATTTGAGGTGGATTGCTTGGTGCACGACCCTTGTCATGCTCGAACCGTAAGTTTTTACGGGATTTGGATTTTGGATAACTATTGATTAGCCCCAAGATTTGTGTACGTTGCAACAGTAGCACCTTTGAAGTCAACAGCCAACATTAAAGGGCTCCAAGTTGGGAACTTCTCAGCTGCCAGGCTAGCTGCAGCCAGTCTTTGAGCGGGATCTGAGGCTAATACCAAGACCGATGGTCCTGCCCCTGAAACAACAGCAGCATGGCCTGCATCGCGCAAAGCAGTGATTAGAGCATCAGTTTCAGGCATGGCTTTAGCTCTGTATGCCTGATGCAATCTATCCTCAGTGGCAGCTAGAAGAAGCTCTGGGCTCTGGGTTAGAGCTGCAATAAGTAGAGCAGAACGAGAAACGTTGAAGACAGCATCATCGTGAGGAACTGAATCTGGCTGCAGAGATCTAGCTAGTTCTGTAGACATCTTGTTCTTAGGAACAAGAACTAAAGGTGAAACACCTCTGTGGACAAAGAGCTTCTTGTGCTTAGGTCCAGTCTCATCCTGCCAAGCGATAGTTAGTCCACCGAATAGCGCTGGAGCAACATTGTCTGGGTGACCTTCAAGCTTTGTGGCAATTTCCAAAAGCTGAGTTGGAGTAATTTCAACAATTCCTTCAAGAAGACCTTTGGCAGCCATAATTCCAGCTACTACTGCTGCTCCCGAAGACCCCATTCCCCTACCGTGAGGAATAAAGTTATGTGCTCGAAGTCTTAGTCCTGGAAGTGGTTGTCTCATGTATTGGAATGTGTAGGCAATAGCTTTCACAACAAGATTTTCATCACCTGTTGCAACTTCACCTTGACCTTCACCGATCACTTCAACTTGAGCATCAAGGGCATCGACTGCCTGAACTTCAAGTTCGTCGTAAAAAGATAAAGCCATACCCAAAGTGTCAAAACCTGGACCTAGGTTTGCAGTTGTTGCTGGAACTTTAACAACTACTTTTCTACCCAGCATGGCGTTAGCTTGATCTAAACGCATTAGTTTTTATCCAATCCAAGAAGTTCTGCAACTTCACTGGTTTCTTTAGAACAAGAAACTGGAGAAATGTCTTGACCGTTCGCATCTTTCAATGCCCAACCAACATCCTTTAGTCCGTGACCTGTAACAGTGACAACAATCTTTGCTCCACTAGGTACTTTGCCAAGCTTTGAGTTCTTGAATAGGCCAGCAGCACCGGTAGCTGATGAAGGTTCCACGAATACGCCAACTTCATTAGATAGGAATCGGTGCATCCACAAAATCTCTTCATCGCTAACTGCACCAAACTCTCCCCTGCTGCAATCTTGAGCACTAAGCGCTAGATCCCAAGACGCTGGGTTTCCAATTCGGATAGCGGTGGCAATGGTTTCTGGATTAGCAATTGGGTGTCCAGCAACGAAAGGAGCAGAGCCTTCTGCTTGGAATCCCCACATCACAGGAACACCCTTGATGGTTCCTGCTTTGAATTCTTCTAGATAGCCCTTGAAATATGCACTGTAGTTTCCAGCGTTTCCAACTGGCATGACATGGAAGTCAGGTGCAAAGCCTAGGGTTTCAACTACTTCAAAACTGGCTGTCTTTTGACCTTCAATACGATCTGGGTTAACCGAGTTCACCAAGTGCACCGCATAGTTTTCGCTAAGTTCACGAGCCAACACTAGACAGTCATCGAAGTTTCCTCTGACCTGCAAGATCTCTGCTTTATGGGCAACAGCCTGAGCTAGCTTGCCCATGGTGATCTTTCCCTCAGGGATAAGAACAACAGATTTGATGCCTGCAGCTGCTGCGTAAGCAGCAGCACTAGCTGAAGTATTTCCTGTAGAAGCACAGATAACAGCCTTAGCTCCATGGTGAACAGCCTTGGTAACGGCCATAGTCATGCCACGGTCTTTGAATGAACCAGTTGGGTTCATTCCTTCAACCTTTAGCCAAACTTCATCTGCACCAACTAACTTGGCAAGAGCAGGAGCAGCTACAAGAGGTGTTCCTCCTTCACCCAATGTAATTACCTTGGTGCCAGTTTCAATATCTAGTCGATCGAAGTACTCGTTGATTACTCCACGCCATTGATGAGCCATGTTTATACTCCTTCAACTCTGATGACAGAGGTGATTTGTTCAACGGCAGCACTGGCGTCGAGTTCACTTACTACAGCAGCTAGTGACTTATCAGTAGCCTCATGCGTTCCAATTTCCAACCAAGCAGTTGTTTCAGCTTGAATCATCTTTGAAGACTGCTCGACTGTTTCGATAGAAACATTGTGATTAGCAAAAATGTTTGCAATCGATGCAAGCACACCTGGTTGGTCAGTTACTTCAAGAGTGATTTGGTATCTAGTCTTTATCCTGCTGATAGGCAATACTTCTAGTTCAGCGTGCACAGAGTCAGCTAGACCTGGCCCACCAGCGACATGTCGCTTTGCAGCTGAAACTAAATCACCCATAACTGCTGAAGCAGTTTGAATGCCACCAGCACCTGCACCATAGAACATTAGACTTCCAGCTGCTTCTGCTTCAACGAATACAGCGTTGAAAGCACCGCGAACTGCAGCTAGTGGATGCTCAAGTGGGACCATGGCTGGATAGACACGAACTGAAATACCTTCTTCAGGGTGTTCTGCATCTGCTGAAATCTTTTCGCAGATAGCTAGCAATTTGATTACATAGCCATCTCGCTTAGCAGCTGCCATTTGAGATTGGGTAACTTTTGTAATTCCTTCGCGGTAAACCTTCTCGAGAGGAACTTCGGTATGGAAAGCGAGAGATGCGAGGATGGCTGCTTTCTGAGCTGCGTCATATCCTTCAACATCCAAAACTGGATCTGCTTCTAGATAGCCAAGCTTGGTTGCCTCTTTCATAGCTTCTTCAAGAGTTGAACCGGTTGAATCCATGCGATCAAGAATGAAGTTGGTTGAACCATTAACAATTCCCATGATTCGCTTGACTTTATCTCCAGCTAAAGATTCACGAAGAGGTCTAATGATTGGAATTGCGCCAGCAACAGCAGCTTCAAAGTAGAGCTGAGCACCTACTTGTTCAGCAACATCAAACAACTCTGTTCCATGGGTTGCAAGCAAAGCTTTGTTAGCGGTGATTACATCGCTACCTGAGTTCAGTGCAGCGAGAATGTAGGTACGAGCTGGCTCAATGCCACCCATAACTTCAATAACAATGTCAGCACCAAGAATTAGCTGATCAGCTTCAGTTGTAATCAGTTCTTGAGGAATCCCGTAGTTTCTTGCTGCTCTCTTATCTCTAACCAAAACTCCAGCTAGCTGAAGTTCAGCCCCAACACGAGCTGCTAACTCGTCCTTGTTCTCAATAATCAGCCTTGCAACCTGTGAACCTACAGAGCCTGCTCCTAAAAGGGCAACTCTTAGCGGTCGATATTCAATCATCGTGACACCTTCACATCTCTTGAAAGCAGGTCTTCCTCTGTTTCGGCTCTAACTATTAAATCAACCTTGCCATCTGAAACAGCAACAACTGCTGCTCTAGCCAAGTAGTTGTAGTTGCTGGCTAGAGAGAAACAGTAAGCGCCTGTGGTAGCAACAGCTAGTAGATCGTTCGGAGCAACATCTTCTGGAAGGTAGGCATCCTTAACTACGATGTCCCCTGATTCACAGTGCTTACCAACAACTCGAGAAAGAGCTGGCTGAGAATCTGATTCTCTTGATGCAAGAGTGACGCTGTAATCAGCACCGTAGAGAGCAGGTCTAGCGTTATCGCTCATACCGCCATCGATGCTGACATACTTTCTAACAACTGCTTCTTCCCCTACAAGCACATCTTTAGTAGTTCCCACGTTGTAGAGGGTTATTCCAGCTGGACCAACAATTGCTCGCCCTGGTTCATAGGCAAGAACAGGAATAGGAATACCAAACTTTTTACATTCATGAGCAACTGCATCAGTGATTGCCTTGGCAACTTCTTCAATAGCAAGAGGTGAATCAGCGGGAGTGTAAGCAACACCGAATCCTCCGCCTAGGTTCATTTCAGGAACAGGCCCGCCCTTTAGAAGTTCTGCTTGAAGAGCAACAAGTCTCTTGGCTGCTTCAATAAAACCTTCAACAGCAAATATCTGAGAACCGATGTGTGAATGGAGACCTAGGAGCTGTAGGTGCTTGTGTGAACGAATCTTTTCAACAAGGTTTGGCACATCCGCCATAGCAATACCGAACTTCTGATCTTCACGAGCAGTAGCTAGGTATTCGTGGGTGTGTGCATTCACTCCACTGTTTACTCGTAGTCTCACTGGTTGAATGCGGTCTTGAGCTCCAGCAGCAGAAGCAATTCTTTCAATCTCAATGTCGCTGTCAATAACAATCACACCGACACCCGCAGCAACTGCACGACCGATTTCACTGTGTGACTTGTTGTTGCCGTGCAGACCAATTCTCTTTGCATCAATACCGCCAGCTAATGCAACAGCAAGTTCTCCACCTGATGAAACATCAACATTCATTCCAAGTTGGTCAACCCAGCGAACTACTTCAGTTGAAAGGAATGCTTTACCTGCGTAGTAAATCTTTACTGAGGTGTCGTGCTTTTCAGCTTCTTTAGAGAAAGCCTTGATGATCTGTTTTGCTCTATCAAAGAATTCTGTTTTGTCTAAGACGTAAAGCGGTGAGCCAAACTCAGCAACTAAATCACCAACAGCGTTTCCACCGATAGACACATGTCCATCTGATTCACGCTTGAAACTCTTAGGCCAAATGCCAAACTGGATCGCATTGACATCTTTTGGCACTTCTAGCCAAGACGGAGCTAACTGGTTGTCGTTCATTACATACGCTCCGGAGCACTAACGCCAAGAACCTTTAGGCCATTAGCTAGAACAACTGATGCTGCGTTGTTTAGCCACAGTCTAGTTCTGTGGACTGATTCAACTTCATTTCCCGATAGCGGAGTGACGCGACAGGCGTCATACCAGCGGTGATATGCACCAGCGACTTCCTCTAGATAGCGGGCAACCAGGTGAGGCGCACGCTCTGTAGAAGAGTGAGCCATTACTGCTGGGAAGCGAGCAAGGGCAGCTAGAAGGTTTGATTCACTCTCGTGAGTGAGCAGACTTGGATCAAACTCGCTGTCATCAACACTCAGAGATTGAGCATTGTTGGCAACCTGCTTGGTTCTTGCATGAGCGTACTGAACATAGAAGACAGGGTTGTCATTTGTCTTCTTAGACAACTGATCAAGGTCAATATCAACCATTGAGTTAATTGATGATCTAGTCAATGCGTATCTAGCAGCATCAACACCGACGGCATCAACCAAATCTTCCATGGTTACTACTGTTCCTGCACGCTTAGACATACGCACTGGTTCACCATCTTTCACTAGGTTCACCAGCTGACCAATAAGAATCTCTAGATTCACTCCAGGCTCATCTCCAAAGGCAGCACACATTGCCATCATTCTCTGGACGTAGCCGTGGTGATCTGCTCCAAGCATGTAGATGGCCTGATCAAAACCACGTTCCCGCTTGTCTAGGTAGTAGGCAAGGTCTCCTGCGATATAAGCAGCTTCGCCATCGCTCTTGATGACAACGCGATCCCTGTCATCACCGAAAGTTGTTGATCGAAGCCAGACAGCACCATCTTGGTCATAGATGTGACCTAGGCCTCGAAGTCTTTCGATAGCTTTCTGAACAGCACCTTGTTCGTATAGAGAATTCTCATGGAAGAACACATCGAAGTGAACTCCAAACTTTTCTAGAGATTCACGAATCTCACCAAACATAAGTTCAACGCCAGCTGCTCTAAAGGTTTCTTTAGCTTCGTCTTCTGGAAGTGAAGCTGCATTTGGATGCAGTTCTAAAACTGCCTTAGCAATTTGATTTATGTATTCACCCGCATAACCATCTTCTGGAGCATCCTCTGATCTAGCTGCAGCAAGAAGTGAACGAGCAAATCTATCAATCTGTGCGCCGTGGTCGTTGAAGTAATACTCACGGGTAACTTTTGCACCTTGTGCTTCAAAGATTCTTGCGAGTGAATCTCCAACTGCAGCCCATCGAGTTCCGCCAATATGGATAGGGCCTGTTGGGTTAGCGGAAACAAACTCTAGGTTCATCTTTATTCCAGAAAGCAAAGTTCCTAGCCCGTATGAATCTCCAGCCTGAACAATCTGCTTTGCAAGTTCTCCAGCAGCTGCTGCACTAAGAGTGATGTTGATAAATCCAGGACCAGCAATATCAACCTTTGAGACCCCAGAAACACTTTCTAGTTCTTTAGCTAGCAGGGTTGCCAATTCTCTTGGGTTTGAACCCAACTTCACCCCCCACTGCATGGCAACGTTAGTTGCCCAATCTCCGTGATCTCTATTCTTTGGTCTTTCAACGACAACCTCAGAAGGCAGATCAATAACAGCCAACTTGCCCTGGGTCTGCAAAGAGCCCAAGATGGCAAGAATGTGACTGGACAGATCTGCAGGGGTCACGTAATGCACCTTTACTTTGGGGAATGAATTGATTGGGTTTCAAGGCCACAACGCCTTCACCGGTAATCCCCTAAGTCTACCAAAGTGCCTCCCGAGGCCATAAGTGGCTCTGCCTGTTTAGACTAGGTGGCTGGTAGACTCAAGATATCCGCTAGCCCCCATAGCTCAGGGGATAGAGCACCGCCCTCCGGAGGCGGGGGCGCAGGTTCGATTCCTGCTGGGAGCACATGAACATAAACGATATATTGCACTTTGACCTTCAAGGCATTCTGAGAGATCTTGGCCCTTTGGCCATGGTCATCGTCTGTCTCATCATCATCGCTGAAACTGGGCTACTAGTAGGTTTCTTCCTGCCTGGCGACTCCCTGCTCTTCACAGTTGGGCTGATGATTGGCACCGGATACATAGATGTACCTATTTGGCTGGCCTGCATACTGATTTCCGCTTCAGCCATAGTTGGAGATCAACTTGGCTACTTCATTGGAAGAAAAGCAGGTCCTGCCGTCTTCAAGCGACCTAATTCAAGGTTCTTTAGCCAGAAGAATGCTGATAGAGCTCAACAGTTCTTTGTGAAGCACGGAGCTAAAGCAGTTATCTTTGCTCACTATGTTCCAATTCTTAGAACATTCGTGCCAGTGGCTGCTGGTGTTGGCAAAATGCAGTATTCCTATTACCTGAGAAACAACTTGATTGGAGCGATTAGTTGGGGCATTATCGTTCCGCTGATTGGTTTCTTCTTAGGCCAAATCCCGTTCGTTAGAGAAAACGTGATTTTGGTGACCGTAACATTGGTGGCTATTTCTATGATTCCCGTAGTTCTTGAGGTAATCAAAGCTCGCAGAAAAAACCTAAGATCTAAAGAAACTAATTAGTCCGCTCAGAGCTTGTGCTCTGTGGCTAAGTGCATTCTTAACCTCTGGATCTAACTCAGCTGCTGTTTGCTCGAAACCTTCTGGGATAAATACAGGATCGTAACCGTGACCATTAGTGCCACGCTCTTCAGTTGCAATGCTTCCTGGCCAAACTCCAGTGAAAGTAGTTTCACCTTCTTCTGTTACCAAAGCAATCGTGCAAACAAACGATGCTGCTCTGTGCTCCGGATGAATGTCTTTGAGTTGAGCAAGTAGCAATCTTCTATTTGCAACATTGTCTTTAGTGCCTGACCAGATTGCGGTAAAGATTCCGGGAGAACCACCAAGTATTTCAACCGCTAAACCAGAGTCATCAGCAATGGCTGGAAGGCCTGTGTGCTTGTGAGCAGCTCTTGCCTTGATTAGAGCATTCTCTAGAAAACTGATTCCATCTTCAACAGGTTCAGGTCCGTCATAACCAACTAGGCCTAAACCAACTGGTTCCAAGATAGCTTTTAGCTCTTGAACCTTGCCTTGATTATGGGTGGCTAAAACTAGCTGCATGCTTAGTTCTGTTCCAAGCTTGATTGCTGGATTGAAGTTAGTTCCTTAGTTCCAAGCAAAGCCAAATCTAGAAGAGCATTTAGTTCATCTCTATCGAAAGCAACGCCTTCTGCTGTTCCTTGAACTTCAACAAACTTTCCACTTCCTGTTAGAACAACGTTCATGTCTGTTTCGGCTCTGACGTCTTCTGTGTAGGCAAGATCTAGCATCGGTGTGCCATCGATGATGCCCACAGAGATAGCAGCAATAGAGTCAACGATTACCTTGTTCTTTGCAGGGATGTGGCCATGCTCAATTCCATAGTTCACCGCATCTACTAGAGCAACATATGCCCCCGTAATGGCAGCAGTTCTTGTTCCGCCATCAGCTTGCAGAACATCACAGTCAATAACAATGGTGTTCTCCCCTAGTGCCTTAAAGTCAACTGCTGCCCTTAAAGCTCTACCAATCAGACGAGAAATCTCGTGGGTTCGACCACCAATTTTTCCTCTAACAGATTCACGATCATTTCTGTCGTGGGTTGCACGTGGAAGCATTGCATACTCAGCTGTTACCCAACCCTCACCCTTGCCAACTTTCCAACGAGGAACTCCTGGAGTGAAAGATGCGGTGCATAGAACTTTGGTTGAACCAAATGAAATTAGTGCTGAGCCCTCAGCGTGCTCACTCCAGTTACGCTCAATAGTTACTTTGCGTAATTGATCTGCACTACGGCCATCTACTCTGCTCATTTGTTTTCCTTGTTTGTTATTGAATCTGTTCAACGTTTTGAACTTCTGGACCTAAGAACCTTCTGGCCAGTACTGCAAAGCTCTTTGCATCTCCAGTTGCCTGGAATCTAAGTTCTGGTTTAGTGGTTGCAGTTCTCAGAAGATTGTGGGCAACCAATGTCCTGTAAACATCTTTTGCGGTTTCCTCAGCACTGGAAACGAGTGTGACATTCTCACCCATTACATAGGACAAAGCACCAGTGAGAAGTGGATAGTGTGTGCAACCTAGGACAAGGGTGTCCACATCCGCATTCTTTATCTCCTGCAAGTAGGTTTCAGCTAGTGCAATGACTTCAGGACCAGAGGTAATTCCTCGTTCTACGTAGTCAACAAATTCTGGGCAAGCAGCACTTATTAGTTCAAAATCAACTGCAGCTGCAAAAGCATCGTCATAGGCCCTAGATGTGATGGTGGCTGTTGTCCCAATCACGCCAACCTTGCCGTTACGAGTTGATGCAACTGCTCTTCTAACGGCAGGTTGAATAACTTCCACAACAGGAATTCCACGGCCTTTGGTGTATCTCTCTCTAGCATCACGAAGAACAGCAGCGGATGCAGTGTTGCAAGCAATAACTAGAAGCTTCACTCCCTCATCAACTAAACGATCCATCACTTCAAGAGCAAGGGTTCTTACCTCTTGGATGGTTTTAGTGCCATAAGGAGTGTTTAGAGTGTCACCTAGGTAAATAACTGACTCATTAGGTAGCTGATCAATGATTGCTCGGGCTACGGTTAGTCCACCGACGCCTGAGTCAAAGATACCTATAGGTGCATTGTTCACGGGTTTAGTCTATTGGCGAAAGATTATTCGTCGCCTGAGCCCTTACCATCTTCGTTTTTCTTCATTTCTTCATAAATCTCTTTGCACTCAGGGCAAACAGGGAATTTCTCTGGGTCACGACTAGGAATCCAAACTTTTCCACATAGAGCAACTACAGGGTTACCCATAACAGCAGACTCAACTACCTTGTCTTTTCTTACGTAGTGAGAGTATCTCTCGTGATCTCCTGGCTCAATGTTTTGAGTCTGAGGATTAATTGAAACCGATGGTTTGTTGATAGTTTGCTGTTCCATCTTTACCTTTACTGCTTAGAAGCTAAGCGAACCGCGTCTGCCACTCTTTGAGTCACATCAGCGTGGAAAACACTAGGAACAATATACGATGCGTTCAACTCATCTGCTTCAACACAAGTTGCTAGAGCATCAGCTGCTGCTAACAGCATCTTTTCTGTGATGATGTTTGCTCCTGCATCAAGTAATCCTCTAAAGAAACCAGGGAATGCTAGAACGTTATTGATCTGGTTAGCAAAGTCACTTCTACCTGTTGCAACAACCGCAGCGTACTTGGCTGCCTGAGCTGGATCAATCTCTGGATTTGGATTCGCAAGAGCAAAGACAATCGAGTCTTTTGCCATCTTCTGGATATCTTCTGCAGTAAGTAGGTTTCCTGCAGAAACTCCAATAAAGACATCTGCTCCAACAATTGCTTCTTGCAGAGTTCCCTGTTGTTGTTCGAGATTAGTGTTTTCAGAAATCCAAGCCAAAGTAGTGCCAGCCTGAATGTCTTTCCTGCCTTTATGAATAATTCCCTTTTGGTCAGCAACTGTTGCGTGCTTCAACCCTGCCGCAAACAGCAACTTAAGAACAGCGGTTCCTGCTGCTCCTGCACCGCTCATCACCAGACGAACATCTCCGATGTCTTTACCGACAACTTTTAGAGCATTTCGCAAAGCCGCTAGACAAACAATTGCGGTTCCGTGCTGATCATCGTGGAAAACAGGAATGTCTAGCTCTGCGCGAAGACGTTCTTCAATTTCAAAACATCTAGGAGCTGAAATGTCTTCTAGGTTAATTCCAGCAAACACAGGAGCAATTGCCTTTACAGTTCTAACAATCTCTTCTGTGTCTTGAGTGTCTAAACAAATTGGGAAGGCATCGATGTTTGCAAATCGCTTGAATAGAGCCGCCTTACCTTCCATAACAGGAAGTGCTGCGAGAGGTCCAATGTTGCCAAGGCCCAGAACAGCAGAACCATCACTGACAACTGCGATGGTGTTTCTCTTGATGGTAAGTCTTCTGGCATCTGAAGGGTCCTTCACAATTGCTTCACATATGCGAGCTACCCCTGGGGTATAGATAAGTGAAAGATCATCTCGGTTACGTATTGGAAGCTTCGACTCAATAGTCAGCTTGCCGCCTAGGTGAGCTAGGAAGGTTCGGTCAGAGACTTTTCCAACTACTACGCCTTCGACTTGCTTTAGTTTCTCTACAATTTGTTCAGCATGCTCGGAGTTAGTGCAGGCACATGTGAGGTCAATTCGAACTCGCTCAGCATCAGAGTGGTTCACATCCACAGCAGTGACCGAACCACCTGCTCGTTCGATGATCGAAGTGAGTTCACTAACCGCAGTATTTTTGGCAGGTGCTTCCAAGCGGATAGTAATTGAGTACTGAACAGATGGCATCGTTGACATACCTTTAGTCTGCCAGAACTAACTGCAGATGACTAACTCTTACTTGATTGTTGAAGCGTCGCCTAGTGTCACTTCTATAGTGATTTCGCTACCTTCGCGGATAGCTTTCAAGCTAACTTTGGCAAAAGCTTGGTTTGATCTAATTGCCGCAGTGAGGGTTTTTGCCGTGTCTATTTTCTTTCCATCACACTCGACAATTACATCACCAACCTGTAGACCAGCCTTTTCGGCTGCTCCACCGGCAGAAAGCTTCTCAATTTGAGCACCGACGCTGAAAGAACCTGCGGACTCGGAGAACTTAGCATCACTGACAATTGCGCCTAGCAAACCGTGGCTTACTTTTCCTGTTTCGATAATTGCTTCTGAAACACGCTTGGCAACATTTGATGGAATAGCGAAACCAACACCGATGTTGCCAACTTCGCTTGAAGTTTGAGCAGAGCTTGCAATAGCTACGTTAATTCCAATTAGCTGACCTTTGTCATTAACCAGAGCACCGCCAGAGTTACCAGGGTTGATAGCAGCGTCTGTCTGAATAACATCAAGATTTACTGGAGGAACGTTTCCTTGGTTTTGCCATAGCTGAAGACTTGAACCACCATCGTCAGGTGCAGAAGCAGATTCAACTGAAATGGTTCTGTTCAGTGCTGAGATAACTCCTGAAGTTACGGTGGCGTCATAACCAAGCGGTGCTCCGATTGCCACTGCGAAGTCTCCAACATTCACGTTAGAGCTGTCAGCAAATTCAATAGGGCTAAAACCTGCTCCTGTCGCCTTGATCACAGCTAAGTCATTAGTTGGATCTGTGCCAACAATAGTTGCTCTGAATATCTTGCCTGCAGAAGTTTTGATTTCAATCTTTACGCCATCAGTTTGTCCATTCATAGTGACAACGTGAGCGTTGGTAAGAATGTATCCGTCAGTAGTTAGAACAACTCCTGATCCAGTTCCTGCAGAGGTCTTTGATGATGCAGAAATAGTTACTACCGAAGGTAATCCTTTAGCAGCTGCTGCTGAAACCCAGTTGACACTGCTTGGGTTATTGATAACAACATTTTGAGTTGAAGATATAAATGGCAAAGAGCCTGTGGCTCCATAAGCTCCGAGGTAAGCACCAACGATAGAAGCGATGCTTGCTAGCAACACTACAACCAAAGTGGTTGGTGCTTTTCGATTTACTGGAGCGGTAGTGCCAACATTTTGAACTGGCAGTTTCACCGAATCTCCTAAGAACTGAGTATTAAAGTGACGCTTGTCATCAGTCATTCCAGACTCCTCTATCTATGCCCTCGGTCTCCTACTTTATGCAGAGACCTAGATAATTGTATGAACAACGCCTGACAAAAAACTGAAAGTTAGCACCTCCAAGCTTTTGAGCCCAATAGACAAGGCTGATTCACAAGACGTGGAGGATCTTTAGGGTTCTCTGGCACAGCTGTCGAATCTACTTGAAAACTCAAAGGGCTGGCAACCAATCCAATATTTGGTTTAACTTGAGTCCACGAATTGAGTCCGGTGAACGAATACTCAATTGAATACCAAACCGAAAGTGAAACTTTAGCGTCGCCTTGAATTGCTGGAGTGAATGCCCAAGTAGGCGTTGTGCTGAGAATTGGTTTGAGCCCACCATGGATAAGCTGCCAAGAGAGCCTCACTGGTCTAAACCTGATTTGAGCAGGAAGGGTGAGTATCTTTGTTTTGATTGTCTCTGACCGAGCTGATGAACTAAAGCTCACTTTTGTTCCAACCTCAATATTCTTTGAAGGTTTTAGGAAAATTCTTGGAACCTGAGGCCTAAACGACTTTAGAGCCGAATAGAGCTTGGTCTGGCTAGGTTTTCCAATGTTCACAATCGCAACGGCTTGGTTAGGTGGATACAAACTCCAACAGCCAACATGTCCACTGGATAGAAGTCCATAGGTGAGATCCAAACTCAATCCATTCGGATAAACCAAACACTTTGGAGCGTTGTTTGAGCTAGATCCCAGAACCAGGCTCAAAGAACCGTTTGTGCCTTTTATGAACGATGCTTTAGAAACACACAGGTTCAGCAGATTTGAATCGCTTATCGCTCCAATAGTGGTGTTCACAACACTAAAAGCTGCTGGGCAACTAGGAGCGTAGGCAAAGCTAGCGGTTGAAAGCAGGAGGCTAGCAAGGATGAGCATTCAAGGAGCATACAAAGTTCATTGATGCGTGTTGAAAGTTATGAACATAAAGAAAGGGTCCCAACTAGTGTTGGGACCCTTTTACTTTTGGTTGCGGAGGCAGGATTTGAACCTACGACCTCCGGGTTATGAGCCCGGCGAGCTACCGAACTGCTCCACCCCGCGGCGAAGTTTCAGCATAACACAAACTAAGTGTTACTTGCTAGCCTCCAAAGCTGCAGCAATCGCAGCCTTTAGACGAGCATCAGCCTTGCCGTATGCGGTCCAGTCTCCAGCCTTCATAGCCTCATCTTTATCAATCATTGCTTGACGGGCATTCTGAAGAGCTGTTGCCAACTGCTCGTCAGCGGTTTGACCTGGATCAACCGGAGGAATAACTCCCCCGTCAGATCCACCGCTTCCGGTAAACAGAGCATTCAAAGCAGAATCCAAGTTGTCCTCGAAGGCAATCTTGTCACCGAAGGCAACTAGAACTTTCTTTAGAAGTGGGAATGATGTTTCTCCAGTTGACTGAATGTAAACCGGCTGAACATAAAGTAGTCCACCACCGATAGGAAGGGTCAATAGGTTTCCGTTGAGCACCTTGGTCGAACCCTGTCTCAGAATGTTTAGAAGTTTTGAAACTTCGCTGTCTGAGTTGAAGTTGTTTTGAACCTGACCAGGACCTGGAACAATTGTTGTCCTCGGAAGTGTCAATAGTCGGAGCTTTCCGTAATGCTCGGAAACTACTCCATCTTTATCTCCCGCATCCGAATCGGCAACTAGATATCCGGTTAGAACGTTTCGGCTTGCATCACCCGTTGATTTAGGGATGAAGGTTGAGTAAATCGAGAATGACGGACTTTCCTGAGTAGGTACTTGAAGAGTCAAGTAATAAGGAGGCTGCAATTCGCCAGTTCCCTGACCCTGATCAACTGGATCATTAGGAGTCATCCAAGCGTCCTGCTGTGAGTAGAAAGCTCCAGCGTCAGCAACGTGATACTGCCCTAGAATTCCACGCTGCATCTTGAATAGATCTGCAGGATATCTAATGTGTGAAAGCAGAGCACCTGACATCTCAGAAACTGGCTTGACGGTGTTTGGGAAAACTTTCATCCAGGTCTTCAAGATTGGATCCTTGTCATCCCATGCGTAAAGCTTCACAGAACCGTCGTAGGCATCAACAGTTGCCTTGACAGAGTTTCGGATGTAGTTGATTGCTCCACGCCTAATCGGAGCAGTGGTTGAGCTGTCCGCAATTGTGCTGTCAAAGTTTTCAGCTCTTGAGTATGGGTAGTTTGCTGATGTGGTGTAACCATCAACAATCCAAACAACCTTACCCTCAACAATTGCTGGGTAGATGTCGTTGTCCAGTGTTAGGTATGGAGCTACCTGAGCAACACGCTCTCTAGGGTTTCTGTTGTAAAGAATCTGAGAAGAGTTGCTAACTGCATCAGACAAAAGAATCTGCTCGCTCTGGAACTTCAAAGAGTAAGACAAACGCTTGAAGATGTCATCCAGCTTTGGTCCACCATTACCCTTGAAGGTTGTCATGGTCTGCTGGTCTGTTGAAGCACTATCTTCACCTGCAGGATAGTCAAGTTCCTTGTCTGCTGCTCCATCTGGAGCACCAACGATTGAGTAAAGAGGAGAACTTTCGCCGAAGTAAATGCGAGGTTCGTAATCACCTAGAAGTCCCTTTGAAGGAATACCAGACTGCAAGAACACTGGTTGGCCATCAACTGACCGTTGGTTACCGTATGCCGCGACCATTCCATATCCGTGAGTGAAAACGACTACGTTGTTATACCAAGACTGTGAAGAACCAAGTCCAGACTGGTTTAGTTCTCGAACTGCAAGAACAGTGTCTTGAACTTTTCCATTGATCTTGTAGCGATCAACATCTAGGTGATTCTGGAAACCGTAGTACTGGCGATACTGCTCTAGTTGCTTGAATGAAGAGCTAACCAGGTTTGGATCAAGAATTCTGATCTGTGCTGCTGTCTGAGCATCCTTCTTTAGAGCGTCAGCAGTTGCTGTGGTCTTAGCGTCATACTCGACGGTCTGAACCTTGTCCAAACCATATGCAGTTCTAGTTGCTTCAATGTTGCGCTGAATGTATTCGGCTTCAAGAGTTCTTTCGTTTGGAACTACCTGGAATGTCTGAACGATGCCAGGCCATACTCCACCAAGAACAACAGCAAGAACCAACATTAGAGAAGTACCTAGGATTGCCAGTCTCCACTTAGCGATTACAGCAACCGCTAGATAAATGATGGCAACAACAAAAGCAATTGCAGTAAGAATCTGTGCAGCAGGAATGCTTGCATTAACGTCAGAGTAAGTTGCTCCAGTGAATAGACCTGCAGAGCTTGTGAGTGTTTCATACTGGCCCAGCCAAATGGTTGCTCCAAGTAGAGCCATGAAGACCGAAGCCAAAACTGAAATCTGAACACGAGCAGTCTTTGAGAATGATGACTGCTTGCCATTGAACTTAATTCCGCCATAAACCAAATGGAACAAAATCACTGGGATTAGAGCTAAGAAAGTGACCACCATTAGGTAAGAAACCAACAGGATGTAGAAAGGAAGATCAAATAGGTAGAAGCTCACGTCCATGTTGAACTGTGGGTCTGTTACACCTGATGCGGTGCTGTTCAAGAAAAGAACAACGGACTGCCAATCAGAACTCTGCGAAGAACCAACAAAGATTCCGATAGCGATTGGAACAATCAACAGAAGTCTCTTGCGAAGACGATCTAGAACTTGTCTGTATTCAGAAAGATCTCTTCCAAAAAAGTCATTACCGGTTACATAAATAGGTCTCAATCTCCAGGCCAGGTAAATGTTGACCCAGACCACTGCTGCAGCAAATATTGCAGTTACAGCAAAGACACCTACTTGAGCCCAGATCTGTGTAGTGAACACAGATAGGAAGCCAAGCTGATCGAACCACAACACATCTGTGTAGACACTTGATCCGCTTACTAGAGCAATTGCCAAGACGGCGACAATACCAACTGATATTGCTAGAGGCGCTCGCTTGCGAAGGTCTGCTGCATTAATCTGACTCATTGATTTTCCTTAGCTGTTATTTGTTTTGTGCAAGATGGAAACTGGTCGATGCCCTTGTTGCTGGCAATCGCCTCTACTACCTTTAGTGAATCCTGAATTGTTGAAACCTTTATAACTGTAAGTCCGTCAGGGATGTTTCCAACGACCTGATCACAGTTATCGCTAGGAGCTAAGAACCACTTCACTCCGGCTCTTTGAGCTCCATACATTTTTTGCTTGACTCCACCAACTGGGCCAATCTGACCATCGGGGGTAATCGTTCCTGTGCCAGCAATTCTCTTCCCACCGGTTAGTTCACCTGGAGTCAATTTGTCGTAAATTGCCAGGGCAAGAACTTGACCTGCACTCGGCCCTCCTACATTGCCAACTTTGACATCAATAGGGAATGGAAAAGTGGGCACAGTCTGAACGTAAATACCCATTCGCCATTTGCTATCAATAAGTTTTGGCAGAACACTTAGTGTGAGCGTCTTACCATCTCTAATTACTTCAAGTTCAACTGGTCTTTCACCTTTTGTTTCGGCAACAAGTTTCTGCACTTGAGTCAGTCCTGTTGCCTTTTCACCTTGGATAGAAACAAGTGTGTCCGCAGCTTTCAGAATTCCTCCGGCAGGACCTTTCTTTTCAACCATGGTGACTTTAATCACTGCAGTGTATGGAATGTCTAAAAGATTAAGTGCTGCAGCTTTTGCGTTGGCTTGAGAATCCAGCATCATCATGTCTGCCTCATCGCTGAGCCTCTTATCGTCCCAACCCTCAGGGTAAATATCTGTGATCTTCACAACAGTCAAAGCAGAATCCAACTGAGCAAGACCAACTTCAAGCCAAGAAGCCCCCTTAGTTGAGTTGCCTCTCATGGTAACGGTGAGCATATCTAGATCACCTGAAACTGGATAGGTCTTTTGCTCAGAAATAGAAATCATTGGCTCGCCGTTAATCTCTGACAGCAAGTTGTAGACAGGACCCGGTTGCTCAACCAAGTAAGGGGTTGGAGCAACGACTAGAAAGAGGCCACCACCGACAATCGCGGCTGTGGTGAACCAACTAAATACTCTCCCCAATGGGAATCTTCTCCGAGGCTTTACATCATTAGACATCATTGTCTTCAGCCTAAACGAGCCCTCCGACTGACAGGGCCATCTTCAGGAAGTTCTAGGCTTTCAGGCCCAACACAGCAACGCTTATGGCGAACAAACACCAAGTTGACTACAGGGATATGGAGTTTGAGAGAAATTGCCTTTAGCGTTGATACTAAGAGGACACATGAGCGAAGACAATCAAAACGGACTACCTGACCCAGAAGAACTAAGACGTATCTGGGAGGAAATGCTTAGCCAAGGGTTTGACCCAGAGGCTCTAGCTCAGGCTGCGGGTTTTGATGGCACACCTGAGTCTCTGCAGAAACTCTTTTCCAACATTCAAGGTGCTTTTCTAATTCCTAATCCCCCATCAGAGGGCTCAGGAGTCAATTGGCAAGCTGCTGCTCAGGGAGCTAAAGAGTTGGCCAAGGTTGGTGCAACAGCTGTTGATGACAAGGGCAGAAAAGAACTAAGCGAGGCAATTGGTATCGCCAACCTTTGGCTCAACGAGGCGACCAGCATCTCAGAAGTAATTCTTGAACCTAAACTTCTTAGCCGAACCCTATGGGTAGATGATGCACTTCCTCTATTCAAACTTCTAGCAGAGCCAGTAGCTGATCGAATGAACAGATCTCTTGGCGAAGCCATCCAAGAGCAACTTCCTGAAGAACTGCAAGAATCTCTCAAAGGTGCAAGCGAGATCATGAGATCTGCAGGAGCCATGATGTTTGCTATGCAATTGGGTCAGGCTTTGGGTCAACTATCAAAAGAGGCTCTTACTGGTACCGAAATTGGTTTACCTATTTATGTTGACCAGAGACCAGCTTTTGTAATTCAAAACTTGCAAGAGTTCATCGCGACCCTAGAACTAGATAACGATAAAGACCAGGCATACATCTATCTAGTTCTTAGAGAACTTGCCCACACAAGATTGTTTAAGCACTCTCGTTGGCTTCGAGAAAAAGTAGTTGCCCAGATTCGTGAATACGCAGCAGGTATTACTTTTGACACAAGTCGCATGCAAGAAATTAGTGAAGACTTTGATCCACAAAACCCAGCTGAACTGCAAGCAGCATTGGAGTCGGGAGCATTCCTGGCTTCAAGATCGCCAAGTCAACAGTCAGCTCTAGACAGCATTGAAACAAACCTTGCTCTTATTGAAGGTTGGGTTGATGCGGTAACTAGTGAAGCTGCAAAGCGTTTACCTAAAGCAGATGCAATTAGAGAAGCAGTAAGAAGAAGACGTGCAACCGGTGGACCAGCTGAAAGTACTTTCCAAACACTTGTGGGACTTGAACTTAGACCTAAGCGAATTAGAGAAGCCACTGCTTTATGGCAACTAATCGGTGAAGCGTTAGGAAATCAAAAACGCGATGAACTATGGGATCACCCAGACTTCCTCCCAACAGCGGAAGACATTGATAATCCAGATAAGTACGTTGCAAGAATTAAAGCTGACTTAGGTATTCCAGATGCAATGGATCAAGCACTGAGAGATTTACTTGGCGAATAGCTGTTGAGAACAAGAGCGGTGTCTAAAGAATTTAGGCAGACTGTAGAACGTGTTTCATCGAATCAACAAAGCCCAGCCTTCAGTATGGCGTGACCCAAACACAATTCAGATTGGTTTAGGCAACACAAGTGTCTCTATCTCAGAGTTGTCTTTAGCTCAACAACAGATAATTGCAGCCCTCTATAGCGGAGTGGTTGATGGTCAACAAGACGTTCTAGATGAAACCTTCAAAGCCGAGTCAGGAACTACTCAATCACTCATTGAAAAACTCTCTCCTGTCATGGAAAAAGAAGGTTCGACAAGTAACAGCTTTGGGGCTTGGCAAGAGTTAGCTTTTGCCGAATTAGCTAGAGCAGCTCTGGACTATGAGGTAAATCCAGAGATGGTTTTAGCTGAAAGATGGCAAAGAGTTGTTCATATTGATCAATTAGATAAAAGTAGCTCCTTGTTAGCTAAAGGTCTACTCGCCAGTGGAGTTGGCAAAGTAGTGACCCACGATGATGGCAAGGTTCTAAGAACCGATCTATGGGAACTAGGTTTCAAATCTGAAGACTTGGGGAAATCACGTCTTGAAACTTTGAAACAGGAATTAGTGAAGCTCTCACTTGTTAAAGACGTCAGTGAAAGATTTATAGACCTGAACTACAAACCCAACAAAGACTTAGTTATTTCCTTTGCCATCACAGTAGGTCACCTAGCTACTAGACCCGTCTCCTACCTGCGCTGGCTAAATAGAGATGTTCCTCACCTGAATATAAATTTTGATTTGTATGAAGCACAAATTAGCCCGATTGTCTTTCCTGGAGTAACTCCATGCCTCAACTGTCTTGCTGAATCTAAAGTTGATGAAGACCCTGCTTGGCCGGCTATTGCCTCCCAACTTATTGATCTACCAAGAACGAGAGATGACAGTTCAGCCCTCCTTGCAACAACAGGATTAGCTTTGAGAGTAATTCTTCGACAGCTTGATCAATCGGCTGGATTCACTATTTCAAAAGACGAAGACAACAGGTTTCAAGATGGATATCTAATTGATTATGCAACCGGTGATGTTTCTAGAACCAAATACAGTTTCCATAAACTCTGTAACTGCAGAATTTTAGATGAGGTCTAGGTATCTACTTCTAGTTCGCTGTCTGTCGTCAGCACCGTCTTTGTTAGCCCAAGTAATGAAAAGCAGATCTTTTGCTCTGGTAACCCCAACATAGAAAAGACGTTGCTCTTCTGAAATCTGAAGTTCAGTCTTGGCATAACTAATTGGCATATAGCCTTCAACCGCACCAATGATAAATACCGCTTTGTATTCAAGGCCCTTAGCTGCGTGAATAGTACTCAAAGTAATTGATTCTCGAGTTGGTTCATGCTGAGATCTTTGGCGTTCTTCCAATTCATTAGCGAAGGTTTGAATTGTTGCCTCTTCACCAAGTTCATCAGCAATCTGAACCAAAGAGTTCAGTGCTTCCCATTCCTCTAGTGCTCTTCCTGAAACATTAGGTGCGATGCTCTGCCAACCAAGGCTTCTAGCTATTGCTGAAACAGTTTCGTAGAGAGCTTTACCTGTTGGGTTAGCAGCTTCTGCTCTAACCATTCGAACAGCAGACATAATCTCTGGTCTACTGAAATAGCGTTGACCTCCCCTGACCTGATACTCAACACCTGCTCTGCTCAAAGCATTCTCAATGTGTTCAGATTGAGCATTGATTCGATAGAGAACTGCAATCTGGCTTGCCTTCATTCCGGATGAAAGCAGATCCTTGATTTTGTTAGCAACAAAATCACATTCTTTCTCTCTATCTTGGAACTCTAGAACCTGTGGCTCTACTCCTCTTGGTCTGATTGCTTCAAGAGGTTCAAACTTTTGATTTCCTCTCACCCTGTTGGCTACCCCAATGATTTCAGGAGTTGATCGATAGTTCTTGGTTAGCTCAATAACATTCGCCCCTGGATACCTAGAGTCAAAGTTCTCTAGGAATGATGCATTAGCTCCGCTGAATGAATAAATGGTTTGGTTAGGGTCACCAACAACACATAGATCACTTCTATCACCTAGCCAGGTATCTAGTAGCTCCTGCTGCAACTTAGAGATGTCTTGATACTCATCAACAGTGAAGAAGCGATACTGCTGATGAACATGAGCTAAAGCCCTCGGTTCTGATTTCAGCATGCCCGTGCACAGAAGTAGGACATCTTCCCAGTCAATCTGCTTGGCTTTTACTTTCGCATCCTCATAAGCCACCTGAATCTCATATGAGCGAATAGGTGCAAGGCCTTGGATTACAGGCCTTGATGAAATCACATCTAGGTACTCCTCGAGGCTCAGCATTGAATACTTGCGCCATTCAATCTCGGATGCGATATCCCTAATTGTGTTGGCATCTAAACGAATCTTTAGGCCCTCGGCTGCTTTGCCAATTGCTTTTGATTTAGAGTCAAGAACCCTAGGAGCTTCAATGCCAAAGAAGTCTCTCCAAAAGTATTCAAGTTGGGATAAGGCAGCAGCGTGAAATGTCTTGGCATTTACCGAATGCACACCCAAACCTCGAAGTCGAGCTCTTAGTTCACCAGCTGCTCGGTTGGTATAGGTCAGAGCCATTACACGATTCTCAGAAAAATCTCCGCGCAGAATTCCATAGGCAATTCTGTGAGTGATTGTTCTGGTCTTACCCGTTCCCGCTCCAGCCAGAATCACGGTTGGACCTAATAAAGATTGAGCTGCTTCACGTTGCTGCTCATCAAGTGCATTGAGAATATCTTCTGCTTCATACTGCATAGCTACCTGCCAAGTTCTGTAGCTGAAATGATTTCTTCACCCATCCAGTTTTCAATAAGTGATCGAGCAATCGAAATCTTTGAAGGGAGAAGAATGCTTGCAGCTTCTGCCTTTAGTTCTTCTCTTGTGAACCAGCGCAGCTTTGCAATTTCAATTCCGTCAGGTCTGATGCTTTCAGGACCATTGCTTGGATCTAGTTGTGCTGTGAAGCCAAGCATTAGTGAGTAAGGGTAAGGCCAGGATTGGCTAGCAAGATAAACAGGGTTAGTAACAAGTAGACCAGACTCTTCTAACATCTCTCTTACTACCGCTGCTTCTAAAGATTCAGCTGCCTCAACAAAGCCAGCCAAAATAGACCAACGGTTCTGCTCCCAACTTCCTTGAGTGCCAAGTAGAAGTCTGTCTTGATCATCTGTGATGCAGACAATCACAGCAGCATCGGTTCTAGGAAATAGTTGTCTCTCTTCTGAAACACAAAGCCTCGACCAACCACCTTGCTGCATAATCGTGATCGCTCCACAGGCAGGACAGTGCTGATGGGTTTCATGCCAGTTATGTATAGCTAGTGCTTGAGTAAACAGTGCAGCATCTCTTGGATGTAGTCCAGCACCACTTCTTCTTAGTTCATGCCATTTAGAATCATCAGGCTCTATAGCTTTAGCGGCGTTATCGCTTAGAACTGAAAGTACGACTGCTGTGCCAATCTTTTGATCACCAAGCTCAACAGTTGTTCTACCTAAATAGACCCTGTACTTGCCAGCAGTAGCTTGCTCAGTAGTTAGAAGTCTTAGATGACCATCATGAATTAGGGTCTTACCTTTATACAGAACAATGATTCGGGTCTCTGGTTCAAGCCACAGTTTGTCAAAGAGCTCAGCATCATCCCGTGCTTCGGCATCACGGTTAAGTACCGCTTGGGCCATTGGCAAAACTAAAGGGACGCTCATGATTCTTTCTTTATGTTCGGTGTCTAATGCGTGGCGATAACAGGGGTTATCGAAGTTTTTGTCTAACCTAAAAACTATGGGTAAACCTTCCTTGATTTTAGCGGCGTTAGCAGCCGATGCTCTGCCTGGTCTTCATTTCGTTCAAGTTCAGAACCTGACCAGAGACGATGCAGCTGTAGCAGTTGAACTATTGACCACAGACGATGGTCGCCTGATCCTGTTGAAATCCCCATTGGACTCACTAGCCAACACAGATCTGGGCACAGAGGTAAGAGCCCTACAGGTTCTCAAGAACGTTTCGCTGCCTTTTGGCATCTCTTCATACCTAGGCAAAACCTCTCCTAAAGCAATTAGAAATGCCTTGGCCTTTGAATACGTTCCAGGTGCTCCAGCTGATTTATCTCGATTGAGATTGGATGATGGGCTAGTTAGCTCTATCGGTCAGGCTATCTCTGCGATTCACTCAATTCCTGCTTCCCTAGTTGCTGATGCTGGTCTACCTGAGTATGAACCAGCTGAGCGAGTAAGAACACTGGTTGCGGAATTCGATAGAGCGATGGACACCGGCAAGGTTCACCCTGATCTTCTTGAGCGTTGGCAGACTGCGCTATTTGATGTGAACCTATTCAAATATCGCCCAACCGTTATTCATGGCTTCCTAAAGAGTGACTTCCTTCTAGCCGAAGGCGATCAGGTTGTTGGAGTTATTGAATGGGGCCAGCTATCTATTGACGACCCCGCCATGGACCTAGCCTTCTTCTACAACGAGGCAACTGAAGAAACTGCTGAAGCACTTGTTCTTGCTTATGAGGGCTCAACTAAGGCAGATAGAAACCTAAGACAAAGAGCACAGCTTCACTACGAGCTAACTCATGCCGCTTTCCTTCTTGAAGCCCTGGCTAGAGGAGACGAAGAAGAAATTGAAGAAGCTATTTCAACAATCACCTGGTTGCACGAAAGGCTCGTTGCTGGAGAGCTTCCTTCCCTGAAGCCAACTGATTTCACAACTAGCTCCCCTGAGGTCATCGTGCCGATCTCCCAGGCGGCATCCTTCACCACTCCAGTGACCATAGTTAGCGAGTCAATTGAAATAGTTGACCTGGCTGAGGTTAGCCCTGTGGCATCAAGCCAAGAGCCAGAGCCTAAAAAGGACGAAGACGAAGTTTTCTAGAGGGTTTTTATCTAGCCCTAGGTGAAGGTAATCTAGGGAGTAAGAAAAGAAAGAAGCGTCATGGAAATCAGAATCGGTCTACAAAACACCGCTCGTGAACTGTCCTTTGAATCAAAGCAGAGTGCAGGAGAAATCGAGAAGAGCGTTGAAAGTGCCCTTAGTTCTGGTGCAAAGCAACTAAAGCTAACCGATGAAAAAGGTCGAGTCTTTATTGTTCCTGTTGATGCCCTAGCGTACGTAGAGATCGGTGCTGAAGAAGCCCGAAGAGTTGGATTTATTGCCTAATGGAAATTGCATTCATTCTTGTTTATGGTTCACTGCTTGGTCTGATGGCCCCTTACATCATTTCTGGCAGCGAAAACTATGGCGTACTACTTCCGCCAGCCCTTGCACTTATCTACGGTTACTTTGTCTGGGCAGTATTCACTTGGGTTGGTCTTAGCTACAACGAGTTCTGGATCTGGGCAATCACAATGCTGGGTATGCCTGTAGTAATGATTGTTGGAATTCGCATTATTAGAGCCAGAAGGCTAGCTAAAGAAGCTACAACCGTTTAGGTTTAGGCAGCTAGACCAATAGCTTCCATGCGGAGACCATGTGCTCCGGTTAGTTCAGAAATAAGTGGCTCAAGTTTTGCATAAGCCGCCAAGTTAACCTGGTTCTCTTCCTCAACACTTAGCTTTGTGGTCTTGGTAACGTGAGCAAGCTTACGATTATCAAAAGCTGCTCTTAGTTCTAGAAGCACATCACCCATCAGTCTTCTTCCCCAAAGAGCTAGACGGTGACCTAGTACTGGATCTGCTTCAATTGATTCGCTCAAGACTCTCTTAGCAAACTTTTCAAAAGTCTTATCTTTAAGTGCTTTCTCTACTTCAGCTTGCAGATCATCATCCAAACCTGATGCTAGACGTGAATAGAAGTCATCCAGTAGCCCTGAGGTTAGATAAACCTTGATAACTACCTCATACCAATCAAGACCACTGGTGTTTGAGTGGAAGACAGCAATACGTTCTTTGAACGGATTCATCTCAGCAGCAGGATCTGCTCCAAGCTCAACTAGTTTCTTTGAAAGTTGGCGATACTTATCAAAACTCTTCGCTGTTGCTTCACTTAGTTCTGCTTTGTATTGAGTGTTAGGCGAATACTTGAGAGCAGCAGTCAAGATTTCAAAGTTAGCTAGCTGAAGGTAAGCCAATTGACCAAGGAAAGCTTTAGGTTCTGGTGTGTATGGCTTTAGGTTGATCGCCTTGGTATTTCTAGCGACCTTCTCCTCACTGCGAGGAGCGACAGTAAGTTGCTTGGCAACTTTACGCAGACGCTTAAACCATTCGAACACCGAACCATCTTAACCTGCCAAATAGATGGTTAGACTTGCCTAGATAAGACAGGCGGCCAAAACTATTGGATTTTAGCGAATTAGGCATCGATTCAGACATCGTTGCTGCCCTTGCCTCAAAGGGCATAACTCAACCATTCCCTATTCAGGAGCAGGCTATTCCCCTTGCCCTGACTGGCCAAGACCTAATTGGTCAGGCAAAGACAGGCACTGGTAAAACTCTAGGCTTCGGTCTTCCAATCATTCAAAGACTTGGCACTGACCCAGCTCACGGAGCTAAGGCACTAGTAGTTGTACCAACCCGTGAATTAGCTATTCAGGTAGCAGAAGACCTCACTTTGGCTTCTTCTAACAGAAATCTTCAAGTTGTTGCCATCTACGGTGGTAAGTCATACGAAGGTCAAGTAGCTCAGATTGATGCTGGAGCACAACTAATTGTTGGTACTCCTGGTCGTCTGATTGACCTCAGCAACCAGAGAAAACTAGATCTATCAAAAATTGAATGCATGGTTCTAGACGAAGCAGATGAGATGTTAGACCTCGGCTTCCTTCCTGATGTTGAAAAACTCTTTGCTTTCACACCTGCTGGACGACAGACCATGTTGTTCTCAGCAACAATGCCTGGACAGATTGTTTCTCTTGCTCGTAGGTATCAGAACAAGCCAGTCCACATTAGAGTCAATGACCCAGATGAAGGTCACACCAAAGCAGACATCAAGCAGTTCTTCTACCGTGCTCACGCAATGGATAAAGATGAAGTGGTTGCAAGAATCCTTCAAGCTGAAGGACGAGGCAAAACAGTAATCTTCACTAAGACAAAAAGACAAGCTGCCAAAGTTGCTGATGAACTATCAGATCGTGGCTTTAGTGCAACTGCTCTGCATGGAGATATGTCTCAAGAAGCTAGAGAAAAGTCGATGGATGCTTTTAGAAGTGGCAAGAAAGACATTCTTGTTGCAACAGAAGTAGCAGCTAGAGGTATTGACGTTGATGATGTTACACACGTAATCAACTACACAGTTCCAGAAGACGAGAAGGCTTACCTACACAGAACTGGAAGAACCGGTCGTGCAGGTAGAACTGGTATCGCAGTAACCTTCGTTGACTGGGAAGATCTGGCTCGCTGGTCACACATCGATAAAGCTCTAGAACTAAACACTCCCGATCCAGTCGAAACCTACTCTTCATCTCCGCACCTTTTCACTGACCTAGATATTCCAGCTGGAACTAAAGGAAGAATTGCTGCAACTAAGCGACCTTCTGATTGGAAACCAGGCGATCACGAAAAGCCAAAGGGGCAAAGAGGCGGTAACGGATCAAAGCCGCAGAGAAAGCCTCAAGGTAATTCTTCTAAGCCTCAGGGTTCAGCGCTACAGACTCCAAAGACTCCGAGCAATCGTCCGCCGAGGAACAGAACTAGAACTAGAAAGAGCGGCGAATAGTTCTTAGAACTCGTGGATCAAAGTTGGTTTAGTTCCAGTTCCTAATTCAAGGATTCGTTTTAGCATCTCAACTGAGGTTGTGTGAAGACCCAGCGGATTATGCGCCTTCACACTAAGCCCGTGGTAATCACTAGAACCTGTAGTTATCAAACCTTTTTCTAGAGCAAAAGTTTCAAGCACTTCTCTAGTTCCTTTGCTTACTTCTTTATGCTCTGTCTCTAAGCCCAATAGCCCAGCGTCAACCATTGCTTCAAAGTGTTCCCTTGGGAAGAAACTTGGCTGAGTATCTTCGGAACTTGTTCTAGCTAGAGGGTGCGCAATTACTGGCACTCCACCAGCTCTTCTTACGATCTTGATTACATCCAACACATCCGGAGCTTCGTTTCTCACGTAGTAAGGGCTGTGTTTTCCGATTGGAGAATCAACGGCACCAAACACATCTCCAACGCTGTCGAATTCCCCAAGGTGAACTAGCGCTGTTGCAATGTCAGGTCGTCCCAGTGTCGAACCATCTTGAGCAAGCTCTAAAACCAGTTCATAAGAAAGATTTGGGTATTTAGCCTTCAGATTCTCAACGAACTTCTTAGTTCTAACCTCACGATTGGCCTGGTTTTTCTCTAAAACTTCCTTAAGTTCTTCATTTTCTGGATCAGGAAGGTAAGCAAGGAGGTGGACACCAAAAGAATGAATGCTTCCGTTACTCGAAGGAACTCTGCCTTCGGTTGTTATTTCAATGCCCGGGATAAAGGAAAGATTCAACTCGTTTGCTAATTCAGCGGCTTTAGCCCAACCATCAGTTCTATCGTGGTCTGTTAGCGCGAATACATCGACGCCTGATGCCTTGATTAATGGGATGAGCTCTTCAACGGTGTCAGCCCCATCAGAGTTCTTGGAGTGAATATGGAGATCTATCTTCATAACGATTCCTTTTCTACTCTCTCAAGATACAGGCAACCACCGATACCAAGGCCTGAAAACTGGCAGAATAACTTTTATGAGCAAAGATGCAACCAAGAAACTAAATGCCCGAGGAACAGCACGTTCACACAGACCGACTGGCAATAAATTCGTCAAATACATCGGGAGCAACTGGGCACCGGATAAGTCCAAGCTTCCTGCCCAAGACAAGGTTGCTCCTTTCGCTAAGAAACGCAGAGATGCTGTTGCTAAAGCTTTCCCTGGCAAAGTTCTAGTAATTCCAGCAGGTGGGGAGATCACTAGATCTAACGACACCAACTACCGCTTCAGAGCTCACTCTGCTTTTGCTCACCTAACTGGTTGGGGTTCAGCAACTGTTCCAGATTCAGTTCTAGTTATTGATGCAAGAGGTAAGACTGCTAAGTCTGTTCTTTACTTCAGAGAAACTGCCGGTAAGAACACAGACGAGTTCTTTGCTGACGTAATGATTGGTGAATTCTGGGTTGGTTCACGTCCAGGACTAAAGCATGTTTCTGCTCTTCTTGGTATTCCTACAAAGTCTCTAGCTAAATTTGAGACAGACCTAAAGACAATTAACTCTAAGCAAGTTCTAACAATGGAGAAGAGCACCGCTCTTGTTGAATTTGTAAGCGAACTTCGCCTAATCAAAGACTCTTATGAGATCAAAGAGATGCAGAAATCTGTAGATGCCTCTGTTCTAGGTTTCGAAGCTGTTGTGAAGAGTCTGAAGGCTGCAACTAAGCATCCTCGTGGGGAACGAATTATTGAAGGTGCATTCTTCGCGCAGGCAAGAGCAGAAGGAAATGATCTCGGCTATGACACTATTGCTGCTGCAGGAAATCATGCCTGCACGCTGCACTGGATTATCAATGACGGTCCTGTAAAGCCAGGCGAACTCCTTCTTCTAGATGCAGGGGTTGAAGTAGACAGTCTCTACACAGCGGACATCACTAGAACTCTTCCTATCAATGGAAAGTTCAGCAAGATTCAGAAAGAGATTTACCAAGCGGTACTAGATGCAGCAGATGCCGTGTTCGCGATTGCAAAGCCAGGAGTTACCTATTCTGAGATGCACAAGACAGCTATGCGAGTAATTGCTCAAAAGACATCAGAGTGGGGCTTCTATAAAGGTGGCTATGAAGAGTCTTTGAAGCCTGAGAACCAGTGGCATCGCCGTTACATGATTCACGGTACAGGTCACCACCTAGGCCTAGATGTTCATGACTGTGCTCAAGCTAGAAGAGAGATGTATCACGATAAAGCTCTTGAAGAAGGAATGATCTTCACTATCGAGCCTGGTCTTTACTTCCACAAGGATGACCTCACAGTTCCTAAAGAATTTAGAGGTATCGGAGTTCGTATTGAAGACGATGTTTTGGTTACCAAAGCAGGAGTAAAGAATCTAAGCTCAGCACTACCTCGAGAGATCAAAGATATTGAAGCTTGGATGAAGAAACTTCAGGCCTAAGCCTGTTCTTCTCCACCCTTTTGATAAGCGGAGTTAGCTTGGCTAACTAGTTCACTAGGAACAAGCACTTCATACTTAGTTGCAACTATTTGAGAAGAACTGGCAAAGCCTCTTTTGGTTTTAGACAAACTAAAGCGAATAACTTGAAAGAGCATTCCTATGCCTGCTCCAACTAAAATCGCAGATCCTAAGTTGAATAGCGGTTGAGCAGGATCTGCTGCGGTCTCGCCAGGAACTGTGCCAAAGATAATGAAAGCTAGAAGTCCTAACCAAACACCCATCATTGCTCCATTGAGGGCTATCTTGCCGTAACTGATTTTTGCTCTAACTCTTTCAACAGAACTGAGATTGGATCCTACAATCGCAATAGATGAAACTGGAAAATCACCCATGATGATTCGTTCAACATAGGAAACAGCGTCTTGATAATTGTTGAAATCAGCTACTGCTGAGCCATTTGGAAGTGATGCTTGTAATCCCCGTAGGTTTCTCTTTGCCATTTCTCCAGTCTGCCAGATTATTGGAGTGTGCTCTAAGGTTATAAGGTGAGTGCCTCAAGAGTTTTTATCGCCCGTTTAGTGGGCTGTGGCGTCTTTGACCCTGTCGGTGATCGAGTAGGTAAAGTCATTGACGTTCTAGTGGCATACCGTAATTCCGGTGCTCCAAGGACTACTGGAATGATTATTGAGATAACCGGTAGAAGAAGAGTATTCGTTCCTATTGCGAGAATTACCTCAATTGTTCCAGGCCAAGTTATTACCAATGGTCTTGTTGACCTTAGAAGATTCACCCAAAGAGGCCAAGAAGTAAGAGTTATTGCTGAGATGTTGGGTAGAAAAGTTACCCTTTCCGATGCCTCAGGCCAGGGAACTATTGAAGATCTAGCCATTGAACAGAATGAAAGAAAAGATTGGCTTGTAAGCGATCTGTTCATTCGCCGACCAAAGACCTCTAACACCCCATTTGGTAGAGGTGCAACAATGTTTGCCAAATGGAATGAAGTTACTGAAGATGGCAAGAGCGACGAAAGTCAAAGTGCTGAGCAACTAATTGCTACCTATTCAGACATGAACCCTGCCGACCTTGCCTCTGCCCTACTCGATCTTCCTGAAGAGAGAATGATTGAAGTAGCTGAAGAGCTTGATGATGAGCGTCTAGCTGATGTTCTAGAAGAGCTTCCTGAAGAAGAACAGATTGAAATTGTTCAAGATCTTGACGATGAGAGAGCTGCTGAAGTTCTAGACCTTATGCAACCAGATGATGCTGCTGACCTTATGCAGAACCTTCCTGGAGATCGTGCAGAAGCCATTCTTGAGCTTATGGATGAAGAAGAAGCGGATGACATTCGTAGATTGATGTCTTTCGGTGAATTCACCGCTGGTGGTCTTATGACTACAGAACCAGTTATCTGCTCTTCAGAAGCAACTGTTGCTGAAGCTATGGCTTTGATTAGAAAGAAAGATGTTGCACCAGCTCTAGCAGCATCAGTCTTTGTTACCCTGCCACCTTTTGAAACTGTTACAGGTAAATACCTAGGTATGGTTCACTTCCAGAGACTGCTTCGCTATCCACCACACGTTCGTCTTGGAACAATTCTGGATACCGATGTTGAGCCAGTAGTTGCTGAAACACACATTTCCAAGATCCACAGAACCATGGCTAACTACAACCTGGTTTCTATTCCTGTTATTGATGGTGAGAAACGCCTTATCGGTGTTGTCACAGTTGATGACGTTTTGGACCACCTACTACCAGATGACTGGAGAAGTGAAGATGGAGGTGAACTAAATGGCTAAATCTCGTAACCGACTAGATACCCCGCTTTCAACAAAGCGTAAGCCACTAGTTCCTCGCATCAACCGTGAACAGTTTGGAAGAGCTTCAGAAGCCTTTGCACGTGCCCTCGGCACCGGAGGCTTCCTAATTGGCCTAACCATCTTCTGTATCGTTTGGATTCTTTGGAACTCAACTGCTCCTATTGAGCTAGCTTTTGACCCAAGAGTTACGAACTTCACACTGCTAACTCTCCTTTTGTCACTTCAGGCTTCTTATGCAGCACCTCTGATTCTTCTTGCACAGAACCGTCAGGATGACAGAGACAGAGTAAAAACAGAGCAAGATCGTCAGCTAGCCGAAAGAAACCTTGCTGACACTGAGTACCTTGCTCGCGAAGTTGTTGCATTGAGACTAGCCATGAGTGAAGTTGCGACTAAAGAGTTTGTTAGAGATGAACTACGTGATGCTCTAGAAGAGATTCTTGAAGAGCTAAAGAGAAACTCTAACGACTCCAAGTGATGAGCGAATTAGCAAATAGAGTCCAAGCTGCTCTTAGTTTGGTAATTGACCCAGAACTTAGACGACCAATCACTGAGTTGGATATGGTTGGTGCCATACAAGGCACTGAAGATAACTTCAGTGTTGAAATCAAACTAACTGTTAGCCACTGCCCTCAGGCTGTTCAGATTGAACAGCAGGTCACAGATGCCCTTTCAAAAGAATTCAATGGCTCTCAGATTCAAGTGAAGATGGGTGTCATGACTCCTGAAGAACTTGATGCGTTGAAAGTCAAACTACGTGATGGTCGTGCGCCTAAGTCCAATCCGTTTGCTCTTGGCACTTCCACCAAGGTATTCCTAATTGGTTCAGGTAAAGGTGGAGTTGGTAAAAGCTCTTTGACTGTGAACCTAGCTGTTGAATTAGCTAAACAAGGTCATGAGGTTGGAGTTCTAGATGCAGATATCTTCGGATTTAGCATTCCAGCTCAATTAGGCACTACCGATAGGCCTACTCGTCTTGATGACATGATTCTTCCTCCAATTGCATATGGAGTGAAGGTCATATCTATTGGAATGTTCCTACCTAGTAATGAACCTGTGGCTTGGCGTGGGCCTATGCTTCATAAGGCAGTTGAACAATTCCTAACTGAAGTTCACTGGGGCTCACTTGATTACCTGCTTATCGATATGCCACCTGGAACAGGAGATGTTGCTATCTCGGTAGGACAACTTCTTCCTAACGCTAAGAGCATCGTTGTTACTACCCCTCAAGAAGCAGCCTCCTATGTTGCTCAGCGAAGTGGTTCAGCAAGCCACAAGATCGGACAAGAGATCTTCGGTGTTATCGAAAACATGAGTGGTCTAAGAATGCCTGATGGCTCAACTCTTGAACTATTTGGTTCTGGTGGTGGACAAGCAGCTGCTGAAGCCCTTTCAGCATTCTCAGGCACAAAAGTCTCACTGATTGGACAGGTTCCACTAAGCGTTGAGCTAAGAACAGGCTCTGACTCAGGTAACCCTGTGGTTCACACAAACCCTCAAGATCCAGCCTCAATAGAGATAGCAAAGATAGCCCAGCTCCTTATTGAGTCCAAGCTACCTGTGAACCGCACCTTGAAAGTAGACATCGCCTAAACTTCTGGGTATGACCGAAACTTACATCGAAGAGCTCATCTCCCACCTTGGTGCAACTGCAACAACAGTTGAAGTAATTAATCCAAACACCGGCAAAGCGATCTACGATCTCCCTCAACACAATGCTGAGCAGGTAGCAACAGCTGTTAGAGCAGCCAGGGATGCTCAGAAGTCTTGGGGCAAAACAGCTCCTAAGGAAAGAGCTAAGTTTCTATACAGACTTCACGATCTGATTCTCAACGAACAAGATGAGCTACTAGATATCGTTCAGCTAGAAACCGGCAAGGTAAGAGCACATGCTTTTGAAGAAATCGCTGGAGGTCTAGGTGCTGCTCGTTATTACGCCAAGGTAGGGCCTAAGGCTCTGAAGTCAAAGAGTACTCATGCCGGAGTTCCATTCATTACGAAGACTTGGGTGAACCATATTCCAGTTGGAGTTGTTGGGGTTATTACTCCATGGAATTATCCATTAGCTCTATGCATGTTGGAAGTTCTACCTTCATTGATGGCAGGTAATGCTGTTGTTCAAAAGTCTGATAACCAAACCACCCTCACTGCTCTCAAAGCAAGACAGATGGCGATCAAAGCTGGACTCAATCCGGCTCTATGGACAGTAGTAGCTGGTGATGGAGCAACTGTAGGAAATGCTCTTACAGATAACGCAGATTACATTGCCTTCACAGGTAGTGCTGCAACTGGAAGATTAGTAGGAGCGAGAGCTGCTGCAAGACTTATTCCGTTCAGCTTGGAACTAGGTGGAAAGAATCCCCTAATTGTTCTTTCTTCAGCTGATCTTGGCGAAGCGGCAGAAGCACTTATCGGAGGAGCGTTTGGTAGTGCAGGTCAGCTATGTGTTTCTATCGAACGAGCTTATGTTCCAAATGATTTGAAGACCGAGTTCCAAGATATCTTGGCTAAGAAAGTTAATGAGCTAAAGCTTGGAAGCAGTAAAGATTTCAGCATGGACATTGGAACTCTTACTGGAGCAAACCAGTTGGCTAGAGTTTCTGGTTTTGTTGATGATGCAGTTAGCAAAGGTGCAAAGGTTCTAGCTGGAGCTAAGAAACTGCCTGAACTAGGTCCTTTCTACTACTCCCCAACAATCGTGACCGATGTTGATCCTTCGATGAACATGTTTGCTAATGAGGTGTTTGGTCCTGTTGTTGCGGTTTATGGTTATGACACCATTGATGAAGCAGTTGAACTTGCTAACAACACAACAGAGGGCCTTAATGCGTCTGTTATTGGTAATCCTCGTGAGGCTAAAAAGGTTGCCGAGCGAATAATGGCTGGAACTGTAAACATCAATGAAGGCTTTAGAGCTACCTTTGCAAGCCTTGACACTCCAATGGGTGGAATGAAGAATTCAGGTCTTGGCAGAAGAAACGGTATTGATGGGATCTTGAAATACACAGAATCTCAAGCGATTGGCCTGCACCGAGGACTACTTAGATTCCCAAGTAGAGGACATCAATACAACAAGATGGCTCCGCTACTGAACGTACTCTCAAGAATTATGAGAAGACTCTAGGTAGCTTCGTTATCAAACGGTGGAGCTTCGCCTAGATCTAGTCTTGTTTGACTTCTAGTTTTTACCTGGTTTAAATCTGCGTGCTTCACAGCAGGAGTGTCATCCAGAAGAGCTTCTCTAATGATTCTTCTAGGGTCATACTGTCTTGGATCTAGTTTCTTCCAGTCAAGATCTTCAAAGCCTTCACCCAGTTCATCTTTCATCTGAGCTTGGGCAGAGTTAGCCATAGATCTCATCTTCTTGATGAATTGAGCAAATGATCTGGCATAACCTGGGAGACGCTCTGGTCCCAAAATGAATAGGGCTAGCACCAGCAAGATCATTATCTTTTCGCTACTTAGTCCAAACACCCTTTTAGGTTACCTGCTTGCCTACCATCTAGAAAGCCAAACCATAGATATGCTCGTCTTAGACCATGATTGACAAGATATCGAGCTGGAAATATACCGAGGAATTCCATCAGGAACCCGAAGTAATTGCCCGTGCTCGGGCTAGAGCAGATGAGATGGGCATTGAGTCCATTACCCCTTCAGTTGGCTCCTTGCTAGCAGTTCTAGTAGCCAGCACCAATGCCAAAGCAATCGTTGAAGTTGGCACAGGAGCAGGTGTATCTGGGCTCTGGTTGCAATCTGGCAGCAAGAATTCAATTCTGGCAAGCATTGACACTGAAACCCAACACCAAGACTTAGCTAAGACTGCCTTTGAACAAGCTGGCATTCCTAATTCCAGACTTCGAATGATCAACGGCAAGTCCAGCGAAGTACTAGTGAACCTCGCTGATGAGGCTTATGACCTAGTTTTATTGGATGGCGACATCGAGTCGCTATTAACTCAAGTAAAGGAAAGTCTGCGCCTTCTAAGAGTTGGTGGCATCTTGGCTATACCTCATGCTCTATGGAGAGACCGGGTCCCAGATGATGTGCTCAGAGATGACAACACCGAGGAATACAGAACTGTTTTAGATTTCATCAACCTAAGTGGATTATTCATCACCTCCCTGAGTACCAGCGGTGATGGATTACTAATAGCGGCTAAAAAATAGTAAGAAAAAACCACCTGATTACTCAGGTGGTTTAGTCAAAGACTTTATTAGCGCTTCTTGATTCCAGCCAAAACCTTCTTTAGCTGATCTACCTCATCATCATTGACTGAGATAACTAGTCGACCGCCACCTTCTAGAGGAATACGCAAAACTATTAATCCGCGAGCTTCACGCTCGGCTTCCATTGGACCGTCACCGGTACGTGGCTTCATTGCTGCCATAAGAGACTCCTAGATACTTGGAACTTCTATTAAACCACGATTTAGGGACGTATTTAAGGCCTGTTCAGAAACCGCAGGTATCCATTTGATTACTTTTTAGGCTGAAAGCCACTCTGAGAGAGCTTTTTCACAGGCGTAAATCTGGTCAATCTCCACACCTTCATCGTCCGCATGGGCTTTATTTGGGTCTCCTGGGCCAAAATTCACAGCAGGGATACCGAGGGCACTAAATCTAGCCACATCGGTCCAGCCATACTTAGGGAAAGGAACCGTGCCAGTTGCAGCCACAAAGGCTGCTGCCTCAGGAAGATCTAAACCTGGTCTTGCCCCATCGGCAAAATCAGTTACCTCTAGGTCAAATCCGACAAATAACTCTCTAAGGTGAGCTTCTGCCTGAACACTAGATTTGCTTGGAGCAAATCTGTAGTTCACGGTAATCAAAGCTTCATCAGGGATGACATTGGCTGCTATTCCTGAGTTCATAAGAACAGCATTCAAGCTTTCTCTATAAACAAGGCCATCAACCTCAACTTCTTGAGGCACATAGTTAGCCAAGATAGCTAGAGGTGCTGCTGCTTTATGAAGTGCATTCTCCCCCATCCATGGACGAGCAGAGTGAGCCTTCACTCCAGATAGTTTGATAACCGCTCTAAGGGTTCCGTTACAGCCACCTTCGACTCTGGCATTACTTGGTTCACATAGAACAGCAAAGCTGCTCTCCAATAGCTCTGGTCTATTGCGAGCAATACGACCAAGGCCATTCAAAGCTGAATCAACTTCTTCGTGGTCATAGAAGACCCAGGTGACATCCACGTTTGGAGAAACAAGTGCTGCCGCAAGCTTTAGTTGAACAGCAACACCAGCCTTCATGTCTACTGTTCCCCTACCCCATAGAACATGGGATCTTTCAAGATTGATGAGTTTGGTAGGTAGATTATCGGCAACTGGCACAGTGTCGATGTGCCCTGCGATAACAACTCTCTTGGCTCTACCTAGGTTGGTCCTAGCAATAACGGCATCAGCATCACGGATAACCTCTAGATGGCCATACTGCTTCAGAGCAGACTCGATGGCGTCAGCCAGTTCCTTCTCATTGCCTGAGACAGATTCGATGTCGCAGATGACTTTAGTCAGCTCAACAACATCGCTTTTTAGATCAAGATTTACACTCACCTTACGAGCCTACTTGTAACCTTGTAGGGATGAATAATTTAGACGCACCTACAAATGCCTGGGGCATGGGCCTTGCCACCATCTCTGCTGATGGCACCATCTTGGATACCTACTATCCAAAGCCTCAACTTGGACCAGCTCCTACAGGCGATGAGGTTTACCTCATGGACAAGAACTTTGATGCCCTCTTGGGCAAGGATGCAAGACGTAACGTTGAGGTCAAAGCGGTTAGAACAGAGATCAACCTAACCGACCCAGTTTCATCAACTCCAGATGCATATCTAAGACTTCACCTGCTCTCTCACCTTCTAGTCAAGCCAAACACCATCAACCTAGAGAACCTTATGGCTCATTTGCCAATCGTTGCCTTCTCATCAATAGGTCCTATTGCAGTTTCTGACTACGAAAAGCTATTGCCAACACTTTCAAGAAGTGGCATCACAGTTCACTCTGTAGACAAGTTCCCAAGACTTGTTGACTATGTGGTTCCTAAGGGAGTTCGCATCGCAGACACCAACAGAGTAAGACTTGGTGCCTACCTATCCCCAGGAACCACCATCATGCATGAAGGCTTTGTGAACTTCAATGCAGGAACTTTAGGAATAGCAATGGTTGAGGGAAGAGTCTCTCAAGGAGTTGTTGTTGGAAATGGATCTGACATTGGTGGTGGAGCATCGATTATGGGAACTCTTTCCGGTGGAGGAAGAGAAAGAGTTCAGATTGGTGAAAGAGCTCTTCTAGGAGCTAACGCTGGAATCGGTATCTCTATTGGAGATGACTCTGTAGTTGAAGCTGGTCTATACGTAACAGCAGGAACTAAGGTAACCATCATTGATGGATCAGAGGAGAGAACTGCAAAAGCTGTTGAGCTTAGTGGTCAACCAAATCTTCTCTTCAGAAGAAACTCTCTAAACGGAAGAGTTGAAGTACTACCTAGAACTGGTTCAGGAATAACCCTGAACGCAGCACTACACACCGGTAGTTAGTTCTTTAGCTAACGCCTTAGCGTTATCGCAACCAATAATCATTCTTTGGTAAGGGCCTGACTTTAGATCCAATATCAGAGCCTGCTGTCCTCTAGTCCAATAAACCATTATTCGCTTTTTGGATTTACGGAAGTGCCCAAGAAGTACCACCTTAGGCAAGGCAGTCCCAATAACTCGATAACCAAAGATGGACAAAGACACCTTCTCCATGTGTCCAACTTCAGTAATGTCTGAGCGTTGAATAGTTGTATTTCTAGAAAAAGAACCTAACCTCTCCCAGAAGCCAAGCTCAATTTGAAGAGTGTCTTTGGTGATTGTTAATTTAGCCACGAACTGAATCCCATCCATTTGCTTGAAGTTCAATATCGTCCAACAGAACAAGTACTCCACTTGAAGCAATGATTCGACCTATTGGTTTGAATTCTTTAGGAATTGATGAACCTTCAGGGAAGGTAGCAAGAAGAGCATGATCTTCGCCACCAAATAGCACCCAATCTTCTGTTGTTACTTCTAATCTCAATGCAGCTAGTTCAAGCACTGCTTCAAAACCAAGCAGTGCTGACTTATCAATCTGAACTGTTACCCCTGTTGCTTTCGCGATTCTTGATGCATCTTTAGCTAAGCCATCAGAGACATCAAGCATTGCTGTTGCTCCTGCTTTGTTGGCTAACACACCTGCAGGAATAGGTGGCATAGGTCTTAGCTGAATGGAGACTAGCTCGTCAAAGGCATTCTTAGCATCTGCTATTTCTGATTGAAGAAGTGATAGACCAGCTGCTGCTTTTCCTAGAGTTCCTGCTACAGCCAAGATATCCCCTGGCTTAGCTCCACTTCTCAATACCGGTTCTAAACCTTCAAGGTCTCCATGAGCGGTGACAGAGATAACCACCTGATCAGCCCTCGCTAGATCTCCTCCAACAACAGATGCACCAGGTGCTAGTTGAGTAAGTCCTGCATTTAGGCCATCAGCAAAGTCTTCTAACCAAGCGATCTGAGTGTCACCAGGTAATGCAATGGCAACTACAAGTGCAGTTGGTTTAGCTCCCATGGCTGCAACGTCAGCAACATTAGAAGCAATAGCTTTGAAACCAAGATCAAAGCCTGTTGACCATTCCAGTTTGAAGTCGTGGCCTTCAATCATGGTGTCTGTTGTGACAACGAATCGACCATCAGCGCTACTAACTACTGCAGCATCATCGCCTGGGCCAACAATGGCGTACTCGCCTTGGATTAGCTTTCCAATGGTGCGAGCAAGCGACTCGCTTTCGCCTAGATTGGCCAGGGTGTTATTTTGCTCCACGTTTCAAAGGTAGCCTGTTATTGATGAAGATTTTGCGAATTTGGGTATTAGCGTTACCGCTAGTGCTTACAGGCTGTGCAGCAACAGTTGTTATGCCAGCTGCCCCGCTAGCTAATGATCCAGGCTGTGCTGAGGTAATTGTGAGGCTCCCTAACGAAACAGACGGCCAAGCCAAGAGAACAACTAACTCTCAGTCAACTGCTGCTTGGGGTGAGCCTGTAGCCATCACTCTTACCTGTGGCTTAGAGCCAGTGATGGTTAGCGCTCTACCTTGCATTACAGCTGGAGATGTTGACTGGATTGTTGATGATTCAGATAAGCCAAACTACACATTCATTAGCTTCGGCAGAACTCCTGCAACAGCAGTAACAATTGACTCAACAAAGTCATCAGGTGCAAATGTCTTAGAGGATTTAGGGCAGGCTGTTCAGTTCACAAAACAGAGTAAGAAGTGTCTGGACTAATTACGTTCAAAAGCTAGCTGGATCAAGTTATCAATCAGCTCAGGGTAAGAAACTCCTGATGCCTGCCAGCACTTTGGATACATCGAGATTGGTGTGAAGCCTGGCATCAGATTCAATTCATTCACAAAGAGACCATCTTTGGTTAGGAAGAAGTCTGCTCGGGCTAAACCAAAACAACCCAAAGCCTTGAATGCTCTTCTAGCTAGTTTTTGTAATTCAACTAGTTCATCAGAAGAGAGATCTGTTGGGCAGATAAGTTCAGCTGCCTCAGCATCTCTGTACTTTGCATCAAAGTCATAGAACTCACCCGAACGAATTACAATCTCTCCGGCTAGAGAAACTCGAGGTTCTCCTCCACCAAGTTGAGAAAGCACAGCACACTCAATCTCACGACCAACTAAACCTTTTTCAACTGTTACCTTGCTGTCTTCAGCAAAGGCCACTTCAAGAGCTTTAGCAAAGTCAGACATGTCCTTGACCTTAGAAACTCCAATTGAAGAACCCGCTCTTGCTGGCTTCACAAACAACGGAAGAGAACCAAGAGCTTTTACTTTCTCCAAGGTGCTTTCAGGATCCGATAGCCAGCTCTCTTCAGTAATAACAACATGAGGTGTAACAGGAAGTCCTGCAGCAATGAATAGAGCCTTGGAGAATTCTTTATCCATACCTGCAGCACTAGCAAAGACACCGTTACCAACATAAGGAAGGTTATGTAGTTCTAAGAAGCCCTGCATAGTGCCATCTTCACCATTAGGACCGTGAAGTACTGGGAATACAACATCGACATCGCCTAAGGAACTTAGTGATCCATTAGCGTCTTGAACCTTGAGTTCTTTTGAAGAACCAGTAGGCCAGATGACTGTTTTACCTTCAAAGACCACTTCAGGTAGTTCACCTTCGGTCAGAGTCCACTTAATTGAATCATCTACTGCTGGAACAAAGATGCCATCACGAGTGATTCCGATAGGAACAACTTCGTACTTGTCTCTATCTATAGCCGATAGAACTCCACCAGCTGTTGCACAAGAAATAGAGTGCTCACTTGAAGCTCCACCAAATAGAACTACAACTCTTTGCTTAGCCATTACTCAGCCTCAGGCACATCGTTGCCTCTAGTAAGAGATGGACCAATGTCTTTAGGGCTCATCTTGCCTTCAATTACTAATTGAACCTGCTCAACAATAGGCATCTGCACTTCTTTTAGAGCAGCAAGTCGAAGAATAGGCGCAACAGAGGTTAGACCTTCAGCTGTTTGAGATAGTCGCTTTAGTACTTCACGCTTTGAATAGCCCTTACCGAGCATCTCTCCGGCTTTATGGTTTCTAGACAAAGGAGACTCTGAGGTGGCAATTAGGTCGCCAAGGCCGGCTAGCCCTACCATGGTCTTCTTCTTAGCTCCGTGAGCCACAGCAAATCTAGAGATCTCAGCAAGACCTCTAGTCATAATGGAAGCTTTGGTGTTCTGACCATAGCCAACACCGTTCACGATTCCAATGGCAACAGCAATAAGGTTCTTTAGAATTCCACCGAATTCTGTACCAATCACATCTTTGTTGGTGAAGGTGGTGAAGTAGCTGTTAGTTGAAGCTGCTGCTACTTTTGCTGCGTTCTCTTTAGAAGTACATGCCGCCACACAGGCAGCAGGCTGTTCACTAGCAATCTCTAGGGACAAGTTAGGTCCAGATACTACACAGATCAGATCTTCATCAATCTTCAATACTTCAGCGATAACCTCGCTCATTCGAAGAGATGATCCTTGCTCAACACCTTTCATAAGAGAGACAACTATGGAACCCTCTTCAATGAACTTTCCCCACTGCTCAAGGTTTGCTCTTAGCGATTGGGAAGGAACAGCAATATAGATCTGCTCAGCACCTTTGAGTACTTCTTCGATGTTTGAAGATGCTACTAGCTCCTCAGGTAGGTTGATGCCAGGCATGTAGTCACCGTTACGGTGAGTGCTGTTGATCTCTTCAGTAAGGTCTTCACGACGTGACCAGAGCATTACTTCGTTGCCTGCATCTACTAATACTTTGGCAAAAGTGGTTCCCCAGGAACCAGCACCAATAACTGCTATACGAGCCATGATTACTTGCCCTTTACTTTCTTTACAACAATCTTTCCGTTGGTGACCTTGGCATGAGCAGGTAGTGGCTCAAGACCTAGTTCCGCTCTTCTATCATTCTCTGCTTTGATAACTAAGAACTTCTTGTAGTTACCATGCTCTGGTAGGCCATGCTCTGATGGAACAAATCTCTTTGGTGGAGCTTTTTCTCCACGAAGTTCTTCGACTAGTTTTGTGATTTCAACCATCACATCATCGCTTAGAGCTACTAGTTCATCAACGCCCATCTTCTTGTCCTTGTAAACAGACATGTCGATTGGCTTACCAATAATCATGTTTACCTTGTGCCAAGGCTTAGGCCTGATCTTTGAAGAGTAGGTTTCCATAACCTTCTCAGTACCCCATTGACCAAGAGGAACAATAGGAACTCCTGTTTCTAGAGCTAAACGAATTGCCCCAGTTCTTGCTCGCATAGGCCACTGGTTTGGATCTCTAGTTAGAGAACCTTCAGGGAAGATACCGATACAGTGACCTGCTCTAAGAACCTTGTATGCAGATTCCATAGGGTCCTTATTGCCACGACCTGTTCTAAACACAGGAATCTGACCACAGGCCAAAAGGATAGGACCAATTAGAGGCGTTCTAAACAAACCCTCCTTGGCTAGAAAGTGAGGAGCTCTTTTGAGCTGAAAGAACATCATGTATGCAACGGCTACTGCATCCAAAGTAGTTACGTGATTACCTGCAAGAACATAACCTCCAGTTTTAGGAAGGTTCTCTCTGCCCGTTACTTTGATTCTGAATAGTAGGGCTACCGCTGGCCTTAGAAACCAAGCCAGCAAGAACATCTGCCAAGTACGCTCAACCCCTGGGCGAAGCTCAGGCATCTTTACAGATTCAGCACTCTTCTTGGCCATCTGTTACTCCGAGTAGGTGAACTGCGCACCTAGGGCAGTTAACTTGTCTAGGAAGTGCTCATATCCTCTAGAGATTAGTTGAACGTTACTGACGTTTGAAACACCTTCAGCAGCGAGAGCTGCAACGATGTGGCTAAAGCCACCGCGAAGATCTGGAACTCTAATGTCTGCGCCATGCAATTTAGTTGGACCAGAAATAACAGCTGAGTGGTTGAAGTTTCTCTGTCCGAAACGACATGGGTTACCACCTAGACATTCACGATAGATCTGAATCTGAGCGCCCATCTGAATTAGAGCATCGGTGAAACCAAATCTGTTTTCATAAACAGTCTCGTGAACAATAGACAAACCTGTTGCCTGGGTAAGAGCAACAACCAGTGGTTGCTGCCAGTCAGTCATGAATCCTGGGTGAACATCTGTTTCAATAACGACAGGCTGCAGTTCTCCACCTGGGTGAGAGAAGCGAATGCCATCGTCTTCGATTTCGAATGCTCCACCAATTTTTCTAAACACGTTTAGGAAAGTTGTCATTTCTTGCTGACGTGCTCCGCCAACCATGATCTCTCCGCCAGTTGCTAGAGCAGCTGCAGCCCAAGAGGCTGCTTCATTTCTATCAAATAGTGCACGGTGTGAATAACCATTTAGGTTTGCAACACCTTCGATGCGAATTACACGATCTGTGTCAACAGAGATGATAGCTCCCATCTTCTGCAAGATAGCAATAAGGTCCATAATCTCAGGCTCAACAGCCGCTCCAGAAAGTTCTGTTAGACCTTCTGCTCTAGTTGCAGTTAGAAGAACTTGCTCTGTTGCTCCAACGCTTGGGTATGGAAGAGAAATCTTCGCACCTTTCAAGCCGTGAGGAGCAGACATGCGAGTTCCGTTAGGAAGCTTTTCAATTACTGCACCGAAGTTACGAAGAACTTCTAGGTGGAAGTCAACTGGTCTATCACCGATGTGGCAGCCACCAAGATCTGGAATAAACGCTTCACCTAATTGGTGAAGTAGTGGACCACAGAACAGAATTGGAATTCTTGATGAACCAGCGTGAGCATCAATATCAACCATGCGAGCAGACTTCACATTAGTTGGGTCTAGCTGCATTACTCCGTCATCACTGAAGTTAATCTTCACACCGTGAAGTTCTAGAAGTCTTTGGACTACTTCAACATCGCTAATCTTTGGAACGTCACGTAGCTCGCTAGGTGTATCACCTAGCAAAGCAGCAACCATGGCCTTGGTTACAAGGTTCTTAGCACCGCTTAGCTCAACTCTTCCGTTGAGTGGGCGGCCACCTTGTATTTGAATCTGACTCATGCTGCTCCTACTGCTTCGCTGGTAACGTTTTAGGCATCCAATTAGGTCTTCTTGCTTCGAAGTCGGTTATCGAACTCTCATCTCTAAGGGTAAGACCGATATCGTCAAGTCCTTCTAGCAAACGCCACCTGGTGTATTCATCAATGGAGAATTGGACAGTCAATTCACCTAAAGTCGCTGTTCTATTGACTAGGTCGATAGTGATTTCTACTCCTGGGTTATTCAGAATTGCTTCCCAAAGCTTCTCGGTATCTTCCTCAGTAATCTCGCCTGCAATAAGACCTTGCTTACCTGAGTTGCCCTTGAAGATATCTGCAAACTTAGAAGATAGAACAGCTTTGAAGCCATAGTCACGAAGAGCCCAAACAGCATGCTCTCTAGAAGATCCTGTACCAAAGTCAGGACCAGCAATCAAAACAGAACCATGCTTGTATGCAGGATCATTCAATACAAACTCAGGATCGTTTCGCCAAGATGCAAATAGCGCGTCTTCAAAACCCGTCTTTGTAATTCTCTTTAGATAAACAGCAGGAATGATCTGGTCAGTGTCAACATTAGATCTTCTTAGAGGAACTGCAATGCCACTGAATGTAGTGAACTTCTCCATTAGTTGTCCTCCAAATCTGCAGGAGCAGACAATGTGCCACGAATAGCAGTTGCTGCTGCAACAAGAGGTGAAACAAGGTGAGTTCTAGCTCCCTTACCCTGACGACCTTCAAAGTTTCTGTTTGATGTTGAGGCTGCTCTCTCCCCTGGAGCTAGTTGATCTGGGTTCATACCCAAACACATTGAACAACCAGCAAATCTCCACTCAGCACCAAAGTCCTTGAAGATCTTGTCTAGTCCTTCAGACTCGGCCTGCAATCTCACTCTGGCAGAACCAGGAACCACAAGCATGCGAATGTTCTCTGCTTTGGTTTTACCGTTGAGAATTGCTGCAGCTGATCGTAAATCTTCAATTCTTGAGTTAGTGCAAGAACCTAGGAAGACTGTGTCGACCTTGATGTCTTTCATCTTGGTGCCAGCAGCTAGATCCATATATTCAAGAGCTCTTACCGCTGCTGCCTTTTCATTAGGGTCAGTAAATGAATCAGGAGAAGGAACAACATCGTTTAGAGATACACCTTGACCTGGGTTAGTGCCCCAAGTCACAAAAGGATCAAGAGTGTTGGCATCTAGAAATACTTCAGCATCGAATACAGCATCTTCATCGGTAGCTAGTGAGTCCCAGTACTTGACCGCTTCTTCCCAGTCTTGACCAACAGGTGCGTGAACTCTTCCCTTGAGGTAGTCATAGGTTGTTTGATCAGGAGCGACCATACCTGCTCTAGCTCCAGCCTCGATTGACATGTTACAAATAGTCATTCGAGCTTCCATCGATAAATCTCTAATTGCTGAGCCACGGTATTCAAGAACATATCCTTGACCACCACCGGTACCAATCTTGGCAATAACAGCCAAGATGATGTCCTTAGAGGTAACACCCGCTCTTAGCTTTCCTTCAACATTGATAGCCATGGTCTTGAAAGGCTTTAGTGGCAAAGTTTGGGTAGCCAAAACATGTTCAACTTCACTTGTGCCAATACCTAGCGCCAGAGCACCAAAAGCTCCATGAGTTGAAGTATGTGAATCGCCACAAACAACAGTGATACCAGGCATGGTCAAACCAAGCTGAGGTCCAACTACGTGGACGATACCCTGCTCAATGTCTCCTAGGGAGTGAATACGAATACCGAACTCTTTAGCGTTATGTCTAAGTGCTTCAATCTGAGTTCTGCTGGTCGGATCAGCTATCGGCTTATCGATATCTAGGGTTGGAGTGTTGTGATCTTCGGTGGCGATTGTTAGATCAGGTCTTCTCACCGGACGGCCAGCTAAGCGAAGACCATCAAAAGCCTGAGGGCTAGTTACCTCATGCAAAAGGTGAAGGTCGATGAACAATAAATCGGGTGCGCCGTTTTCCCCTTTGACCACAACGTGGTCATTCCACACCTTTTCGGCGAGGGTTAGGTTCGTTTTAGTCACTTTGACACCTTCAATATGGCTGAACTCAAAGTTTACCAGCGTGGGCTAGATTGACTAGGTGAGTGATATCGAGCAAATTCAGCGTAGAACCATCAAAGTATTGGCTTTAGGCCAGGTTTTAGGCGGATTTGGGCTTGGTTCAGTGCTCTCAATTGGCTCTCTACTAGCTAAAGACCTAAGCGGATCTGAGGCCTGGGCAGGCTCTGCAGCCACCTTTAGCACCCTAGGTTCAGCTATTTGGGCTATCCCATTAGCCAGATTGGCCTATGGCAGAGGCAGAAGAGTATCTCTTGCAACAGGTGCTGGCTTTGCCATCACTGGAGCTATCGCAGTGATAAATGCTGCTGGACTGAGATCATTCCCGCTTCTACTTGTTGGCATTTTCCTTCTCGGAGCAGGATCAGCAACCTCCCTTCAGGCAAGATTTGCTGCTACCGACATCCCTTCTGCTGGCAAAACAGGCAGATCTATTGGACTAGTGGTCTGGGCAACAACCGTTGGAGCTGTTACAGGTCCTAACCTCTTTGGTCCTGGTGAAGAACTGGGCAGAGCACTAGGTTTAGCACCCTTAGCTGGACCATTCTTATTCACAGTGGCTGCTCAAACTCTTTCAACACTTGTCTTCTGGTTTGGGCTCAAGCCAGATCCTTTGAAATATGCTCAACAGATACAAAAGGATGCCGGCAAGGGTAAACACAAGATCTCATTCAAGTCAGCAGTTGAAACTCTCAAGGCTTACCCTCTAGCAAGATTTGCCGTTATGGCTATCGCTCTGTCACACATGGTCATGGTTTCAGTGATGGCGATGACACCCGTTCACCTGGAACATATGGGTTATGACATTGTGGTGGTTGGTTTCACCATCAGCCTTCACATCGCAGGTATGTATGCTCTTTCCCCGTTGATGGGATTTCTCGCTGACAAGTTTGGAAAGCTGCAAACCATCTTCTTAGGACAAATACTTTTCGTAGCAGCACTTCTGTTCGCAGGCCTAGGTCATGCAGACAGATTGATGGTTACCATCGGGCTGACACTTCTAGGTCTTGGTTGGTCGGCAGCAACTGTTGCAGGATCTGCACTCCTCTCAGCAACACTTCCTGCAGACGAGAAAACAAACGTTCAGGGTCTAAGCGATTCAGTTATGAATCTAAGCGGAGCCTTCGGTGGAGCAATTGCGGGAGTCTTACTAGCGAGTTTCCAATTTGAAGGACTCAACGCAATTGCACTGATTCCAGTTGCGGTGATCACAGTTTTAGCTTTTGCTATCTCAAAGAAAAAAGTATTAGCGAATAGCTAGAAGCTCATCCCAGGTAGGACCTGAACAGCCGCCTTCTTTTTGAATAGAAAACTCTGCTGCTCTACAAGCAAGTTCTAGTGACTCTTGTAATGAATTATCTGAAGCTAGTGCAGCTAGGAATGTTCCAGTGTGGACATCTCCTGCCCCATTAGTATCCACCACAGGAACTCTTCTTCCAGGTGCAATAGCTACTGCTTTGCCTTGGTGGTGAAGTTCTGCTCCTTCTGAGCCTTTTCTAAGTAGTAGCCAGCAGTCACTAGACACAAAACCAGATAATCTTTCAAATTCACTCTTGTTACATGAGATCAAACTCGCATTCTTACCAAGCCAAGTTAGAACCTCATCAGTTAGTTCTGCTGTTGTTGGTCCTGGATCAAAGACAATCTTGCTCTTGATGATTCCGCTCTCAA
>JBIJAF010000024.1:0-18163 GCA_044345905.1 Rhodoluna sp. | reverse complement strand
ATGGAGTGGCTAGTTGTTTCATCATTGTTCGCAGGTCTCCTTGCCTTCCAGAACGCAAACGCACGTTACGTGTTTGCTCTTGGTCGTGCAGGCGTTCTGCCGTCAGCTTTTGGTAGAACAAATGCATCTGGTGCACCTGTTGGTGGAGTAATTGTTACTTCAGTGATTGCGATTCTGGTAATCCTTTTGTTCGCAGTTCAAAACCTAGATCCAGTCTTGAACCTGTTTTTCTGGATGAGCGCAATCACAGCTATTGCAGTCATGGTTGTAGAAATCTTGGTAAGCATTGCTGTAATTCGTTACTTCGCAATGAACCCAGGCACCCACTGGTTCAAGGCAATTGTTGCTCCAGCGCTTTCAGCTGTGGCTCTTGGCGTTGGTCTTTACCTCTTGATGTCACGCTTCAACCTGCTTTCAGGATTGGCTCCATCACCAGAGGAATCAGGCAACGCGTGGTCTATGACCACTCTTGGTTGGACTCTGGTCTTGCTACCGTTTGCAGCTCTTGTAGGCGGTTTCATCTGGGGACTAATCAACAAGAAAGAAAACGCCAAGATGAGTGCAGACATTCTTTCCTAAAACTCAATAAACACCTAGGGCTCAGATCTTTTGGTCTGAGCCCTTCGTGTTTGGTTAGGAAACTAACGATTTAGTGGCAGACTAAAACTATGTCAGCAATGAGGCTAGAACATGACCTGCTCGGTGATTACGAGGTACCTTCAAATGCATATTGGGGGGTGCACACTGCAAGAGCGGCGGAGAACTTCCCAATCTCGGGAGTTCCAATCGGCCATTACAGGTCTCTAATTAGAGCCTTGGCTCTAGTAAAAAAAGCAGCAGCCAAAGCCAACATGGAAGTTGGCGAATTAGATGAAAAAGTAGCTAATGCGATTATCGCTGCCTGCCATGAAGTTGAAGCAGGCAAGTTTGATAAAGAATTCATAGTCGACGCCATTCAAGGTGGTGCTGGAACAAGCACCAACATGAATGCCAATGAGGTTATTGCCAACCGAGCTCTTGAACTAGCTGGTTATGAAAAAGGAGACTACGACAAGATCCATCCACTCAATGATGTGAACATGTCACAGTCGACTAATGATGTTTATCCAACAGCTCTAAAAGTTGCCCTCATTATCGAGATCAGAGAACTGATCAAGGCTTTGGAATATCTTCGTGCTAAGTACAACGACAAAGCTATTGAATTCAAAGACCTAATCAAGATGGGTCGCACTCAACTACAAGATGCAGTCCCGATGACTTTAGGTCAAGAGTTTGCGACCTTTGCCAGAATGACTCAAGAAGACGAACAACGTCTTGTTGAACTCATCCCCCACCTAAGTGAAATCAACCTAGGTGGAACAGCAATTGGTACACAGCTTAACGCTCCTAAAGGATATGCAGAATCGGCGTGTAAACACTTGAGTGAACTAGCTGGGTGGAAGTTTGTAGTAGCTGAAGACATGGTTGAAGCAACTCAAGATGTTGGAGTCTTTGTTCTAGTCTCTGGTGTTTTGAAGCGAGTAGCGGTCAAACTATCCAAAACTGCGAATGACCTTAGATTGCTTTCTTCTGGTCCAAGAGCAGGTTTCGGTGAAATCAATCTGCCAGCTATGCAAGCAGGATCTTCAATCATGCCTGGCAAAGTTAATCCTGTTATTCCTGAGGTCGTAAACCAAATTGCTTTCACAGTTATTGGAAATGACATGACAGTAACTATGGCTTGTGAAGCTGGTCAATTACAACTCAATGCCTTTGAGCCAATCATCACAAGGTCTCTGATGATGAGCATCATCTACTTACGTCAAGGCTGCTACACCCTTGCGGATAGATGTGTTGATGGAATCACAGCAAACGCTGCCCGACTAAGAGCAGATGTTGAAAGATCTATTGGAACTGTCACGGCGCTCTCACCAATGCTGGGTTATGAGAATGCGACTCTAGTAGCTCAAACTGCCTTAGCTGAAGACAGCACAGTTAAGGAAGTTGTTCTGAGACTGGGACTGATGAGCGAAGCTGAGTTCAATGACATCTTGGGAGATGTCGACAAGTTGGTTAGACCAAATTCATAGTTTCACTGCTTCTGCAATTACTAACCTAGTTCGAACAATAAGCAACGATGTATCTTTTAACCCCAAAAAGGAACACTCTTATGCTATTGTTTCAGGCAGTTGCTAAGGGAAAGGTGTCTTTTGAATAAAAGATGGAAATTCACAATTGGAGGAGTCTCTCTCCTACTGATCAGCGGCGGTTTTGCCGCAGCAGCGCCTTCAAAACCAACCACAATCTATGCCTGCATTTCAAGCCAAGGTGCAGTCGCTAAAGTTTCAACCAAAGTTACCAAGTGCGCTAAGGGCACGACCTTGCTTACTTGGAATCAAACAGGTGTTGCGGGAGCTACAGGACTAAAGGGTGAGCAAGGTGTTCAAGGTGCCAAAGGAGATTCCGCAGAATCAGCAGAAGTAGAAATTACTTATCGTCAGAATGGGGTACAAAGTAAAGGTACAACTTCCCAGAACGGTAAGTTTTTGAATGTTGACGGAGCTCTTTGGCCTGTAACGTGGGGCTCGGGATCGTATTTGCCAGAGCTTGGTGGATTCCGAACATCTTTCAGAAAGGCGGCGATTGAAGATACGCTATCTTTCCCAAGCCTCAATTGTGCTGGTGATGCTCACGCTTTCATAGGAATCAGAAACAATGTCGATATCTATAAGCCTGAAAACATTGTTTCCAAAGAATGGACTGACAATCTTCCTCCCGTTCCTCTCGAAAATGAAGTGAGAGTCATAAGGGACGATTTCCTAAAAGTTTCAGAAAATACGTTTAATAGAGAAGAAACAAAGTCGTACCGGGACAGTAATGGATTTTGCAAAAACGGAAAACCATTTTCAGATTTGTATAAATTGCAAGTTTATGAGGATGTTGAAGTAGGTTCCGATGAAAACGCCAATGCAATTTATGAATACATGCTCGTTTACGAAACACCTTTGTTCTTCGTCAAGGTAAGCTCGATTTCCGAAGCTCCAACTATTGAGGGAACAACAGGGCTTCTGCAGTTGCGTTCAAGGTAGATTTCATTTCGTAAAGTTCACATCTCCAAAGCTCACCCAGTAACCAGATATAGTTGAAATACAAATCTGTTTCTGGGTCAATGCTGTTAATCACTGTACTAATCAGCAGTATTTGTTAGTTCTAATGACCAAGTCAAATGTAGGGTATAACTATTTTTTGGATTTACGCTGGAGGACTAGATACGCACCAAGAGCTCCACCGGCAGCGATGAATGCTCCAGCCCAGATCAAACCTGCGACTAGGTCAAACTCAGATTCAGATACCTTCGAAAGAGGTTCTTGCGCTTCAAGAGTTAGTTCAACACCACTGTCATCAAAGCACTGGTTACCAATGCTGTCAGCTACATAACCAGTGGTGTTTTCAACTGTAATTAGGTATTCACCAGAAGCAATGTGACCATCATCAGAGGCACTTCTCCAAAGAACCTTGTACTGGCCTGGGTCTTGGATGTTGACGGTTGTGTACATGCTCTTGCCAGCAATACGAGCACAGGCAGCGCCTAGTTGCTCGCCTGTTTCAGCATTGGCAATGGCCAGTAGGTTTCCCTTACCAAACTCAGTTGGGATCGGTTCTGCACCGTACTCAAGGCGGATTTCAATGCTTCCAGCCTCAACTACTTCGTCTGCACTTGGGCTTTGCCCAATGAGTTCATTATGGGCAAGGGCTGGGGAACTCAGTAGAAATACTGAAGAGAGGGACAAAACTAGGGCTAAAACTGTTAACTTACGCATGAACCCAGTCTACATCTGGGGAAAAGGTCTAAAATTGAGGTGAATAGAGTCGTTCGGAGCAAAATGCCATCACCTAACTCACCATTGAAATACCCGAGGCAAATAGCCATCGGGGCCGCTACTGGTTTGATCTTGCTAGCCCTAATTATTGGTGGCTTCACATTGGCCGCACCTAAGTCAAGTGGTCCAACGAACACGCCAACCAACACTCCTACAGACACTCCAACTGTTACTCCAACTAAAGATGGAAGAGACTGTTCCATTGCTGAACTAGCTCTTGATGATCGTCTAGTTGGATTACATGCTCAAGTTCTAAACCCAGCTTCCAATGAAGTTCTATTTGATATTCAAGGCGATGTTCCAGCCCAGACTGCGTCTGTAATGAAACTTCTAACCGCAACTGCAGCACTTCAGGTACTTGGACCTAACTACAGAGTTAAAACAGAAGTTTTTGCAGATTTAGATAAGCCAGGGCATATTGTGATTGTTGGTGCTGGTGACCCAACTCTTTCTAGAGTTAGAGCCGGTGTTCAATCTGTCTACAAGGATGCACCTAAGCTTGCTGACCTTGCAGTTCAAATCAATGATTGGGCTAGATCAACTCCGATTACAAACATCACCTTGGATAGCACCTACTTTGCTCCTGAAGGTTGGGACCCAGGTAACCCAGAGTCTGAAAGAACCATTGGTTACCAATCACTAGTTTCTGCTTTACAGGTAGATGGCGATAGAGCCAACCCAACTGCTCTAACCTCACCAAGAAGCCTTGATCCAGTAAACGCAGTTGGCGTTGCTCTGAAGAAAGCCATCGGCCCGCTAGCGTCTTCCGCAACCATCACCCAAGAGAAAGCTGGGGAAAACCTCTCCCCAGCAATCGCATCAGTCAGATCACAACCAATCAGCAAGTGGATTGAACACATGCTGAAAGTTAGCGATAACACTGAATCCGAATTCCTTGCTCGTCTAGTTTCAAAGCAACTAGGTTATGACGGCTCAAGAGATTCACTAGATGTTGCTCTAAAGGCAGCTCTTACTCGTGCAGGACTCTCTACTCTTGATCTAGTTCTACTAGATGGTTCAGGATCAAACGAAGGAAACCGAGTTCCAGCAACATTCATCAATGCTCTACTCAAGAAGGTATTGAACGAAGACGGTGATCTAGGAGTAATCAAGAGAGCTCTTCCAATTGCTGCTGAAACAGGATCACTTGCAAACAGGTTCAAGGGTGAAAACATAGACGCCGCTGGAAAGATCTTTGCTAAGACTGGCTGGACTAAGAATGAGTACTCTCTGGCTGGCATTATCAAGGCTAAAGATGGCACAGACCTGGTCTTTAGCATTGCTGCCATCGGCAAAGTAAACGCAACAGCTAAAGATGCAATTGATAATCTAGCTACAGGTATCTATAGATGTGGCAACAAACTTTCAGCCGAGACAGTTCCTAAAAACTAATACAGAAGAAGGTAGCAATGTCGCTCACCGAGAGTGAACTACTAGCAAAGGTCCCAACCCAGCTATACATAGCTGGAGCATGGGTTGACGGCCATGGTTCAGGTCAGATACACGTTGAAGATCCATCAACTGGAAAGACCTTGGCAACTATTGCCAACGCCAATGAAGCAGATGGTTTAGCTGCCCTAACAGCAGCAGCTAATGTCCAGGAGTCCTGGGCTAAGACACCTCCTCGTGAGCGTGCGGAGATTCTTAGAAGAACATTTGAATTAGTAAAGGCAAGAAGCGAAGAATTCGCAATGCTAATCAGCTTAGAAATGGGCAAGCCGCTAGCTGAAGCAAGGGGAGAGGTTACCTACGGTAACGAGTTTCTTCGCTGGTTCTCTGAAGAAGCAGTTCGCATTAGCGGTAGATATGGTTCATCACCTGAGGGAACCGGTCGCATGCTCGTTACTCAAAGACCAGTAGGTCCAGCATTCGCTATCACTCCTTGGAACTTCCCACTTGCCATGGCAACTAGAAAGATTGGGCCAGCTATTGCCGCTGGTTGCACCATGGTTGTAAAGCCAGCAGAACTTACTCCGCTAACTACCCTCCTTTTGATGAAGACTTTGGAAGAGGCTGGTTTACCGGCTGGTGTAGTAAACATCATTACTACTAACACTTCGGCTGCAACAAGTGCTCCGATAATTGCAGATCCAAGACTTCGCAAGATCACCTTTACTGGTTCTACTTCTGTTGGAGTTAGATTGCTCGAACAGTCTGCGAAGCAGGTTCTAAGAACTTCTATGGAGTTAGGTGGTAACGCACCATTCCTAGTCTTTGAAGATGCAGATATAGATGCAGCCGTTGAAGGTGCGATGATAGCTAAACTTCGAAACATCGGTCAGGCCTGCACAGCAGCAAACAGATTTATTGTTCACGAGTCTCTAGCTGATGAATTTGCTAAGAAGATGGCAGCAAAGATGGAAGCTATGCCTCTAGGAAGAGGAGTTGATCCTGAGACCAAGATTGGTCCAGTAATCAATGAGAAGGCGAGAGAAAATCTCAAGCGTCTTGTTGAGACAACAGTTTCTGAAGGTGGAAAGGTTGTAACTGGAGGAGCAGCACGCTCAGGCGAGGGTTACTTCTTTGAGCCAACTGTATTGGCGGATGTAAAGCCTGGCTCAACTATTCTGAATGAAGAAATCTTTGGCCCTGTTGCTCCGATTGTTAGATTCAAGGACGAGGACGAGGCCATTAGGTTGGCTAATGACACTGAGTATGGTCTTGTTTCCTACGCTTACACTCAGGATCTAAAGCGTGGAATCAGACTGATTGAAAGATTAGACACAGGCATGACTGGGCTCAACACGGGTCTTGTTAGTAATGCTGCTGCTCCATTCGGAGGTGTGAAACAATCAGGTTTGGGCCGCGAAGGTGGGCTAGAAGGAATTCACGAGTACTTGGAAACCAAATACGTAATGATTCCTGACCCAAGTATTTAAGAGCCAGGAGTAGCCATGAGCAGAATCGGACTAATCGAAAAGCCAGCGCTTTGGGCGGCAACCCTAGGGCCAATAGTTACATTTATTGGCTACACGATTGCTGGTGCAATGTGGGAAGGCTATGACGGAGTCAAGAAAACCATTAGCGACCTAGCTGCTGATGACTCACCAGTTCAACTCTTTATCTCGGTTGTATTCATTTTTGGTGCACTCTGCGACATTGTGATTTCCCACTATGCCAAAGCATTTGCTACCGCAGGTCGAATTGTGATTCTTCTTATTGGTTTAGCAACTATTGGCTTGACTGTATTTACAACTCCTGATCAGCAAAGTTACTCAGTTATGCACCGAGTATTTGCTATCTCCAGCTTTTTGCTTCTTTGTGTTTGGCCTCTGTTTGCTATGCGTAGAGGCAAGGATGTTCCACCGCTTCTAAGACCTGGAGCGGCTATCACAGGAGCACTAGTTATTGGAGCAATCTGTATTTGGTTCCTTAGCCTCTGGCAAGATCCAAACTCAACAATCACAGGCTTGGGAGAACGGATCGGGGTTGGAGCACAAGGCTTGTACCCAATGATTGTTATCTGGCACAGCTACCTTTGGCAGAAGAAGAATTCTTCAGCAAGTAACTAGCTCTTTATCGGGACTAAGGCCTTAAAGTCAGTTCTCTGCTCATCGCTGTTCCATTCGAGAGTCCGCTCTAGGCAGACTGCGTCAAGCATCTTTGAGCCAACACTTTCAATCTTATCTCTTGTTGGCTTGAGGCCATCATTGCTGATGAGAACACTTATGGTTCTTGAATCTTTCATAGAGATTTCTCCATAAATGTTTGTTGCGTTTCCGTGACGCACGGCGTTACTCACAACTTCCTTCAGGATTTCGTTCAAGATGTCGCTAGCAACCTGATCATTCTTTAGAGTTTGATTAGCGAACGGGGTTAGGAAAATGTGAATGTCACAAATTCCGTTCCATACCGATTTGATTTCAGAGATTGACACATCTACCGGGTGCTGAACAGATCTGGACTCTTTCAACGCATCCATGGCTCTTTGAAGGTCGCTAAGGATCTGATCTTTCACCTCTGGAGTGATTTCTTTTGAAGCACTAGCTCTGATTGAAGCAGTTGTTAGAGCAGGCTGGACAACACCGTGAACCAGTAGATACCAGCCATGGCGAGCAAGCCAAGCTTTCTGCTCGAAGAGCTTGTTCTCTCTAGCTAATTCAGCAATAGCCACGTTTAACTCATCTTCAACTTTGGATTGGCCTAGGTCCAGAATGTGTGCCTGGGACGCTGCAATAACTGACCATCCCTGCATAACGAGAAAGGAAGGGAGTAGTTCTGGAACACCGGATTCATTAGGAATCTGATACAGCCAGAAAAAACCAGGTAATCCTGCAAGGAACGCAATGATTGTCGTGGCAATGAAGGCATTGATAATTGAAAGATTAGGTAGCCTAAGGCTGACCACTTTGAAAAGAAGTAGAGTGCCAACAAAAACCAAGCACATTCCTAATATGTCCAGCGGTGTAGCTTTTGGAACAGCAAAAATTGCAGTCAGGAAAAACAAAAGAGGAAGTGGAACAACGCTATTCCAGATTCTTATTGACTTTGAGAGGTTCACGCTGATCTCGGGTTCAGATTGGTAATAAACTTTTGGAGAGTTTGGTTTAGACAGTTTCTTTGCTTCTAGGGTGAGGCTCGCATCAAACGGGCGAAGTTCTAACCTGATGTAATTGATGACCTTGTTGGCCAGCGAGACGATGTCTTTTGACTGTTTAACGGCAACCTGAAGGTATTCAAGTTGCGGAGACAAAACCTTGAAAGTTTTTAGCGCGGCCTCTCGGTTTTCATCTTCAAGCTGCTCTAACGCTGCATCTCTATAAGAAAGTAATTCACCTTCAATCTCTTGCAGTTTGGCTAGATTAGTTTCTCGCTGTAATCGATTCCCTGCAACATTTGTGAAGAGAACCAAAAGAGTAGCACCAAGAAAAAGCCCACCCACGAATCTGTATGCAGGGATACCTTCATCGACAATCCCAAACAATGGAGTTATGTAGAGCATAGATAGATTCTTTGATCCAAAAAAGAGACTGCAAACTACGATGTTGAACCAAGGTTGTTGAGCCTCGTTCACATTGTTTCTTCGCTTGATCCACACCGCTGGGAGGACAATTGATGTGGAAATCACTACGCCCAAGGCGTTAGCTGGCAGCCATGCCCAAGTGAAATTTCCCAGACGCACCACGTCAAATGCAAAACTAAGCATGGCGATAAATGCAAGTGCTAGTAAGAAAAGGCGTAAGCCAATGGCGTTGGGATTACCTAGTCGAGTCCAGAATCTTCGTGAAGAAAAGCTGAAATCCATCTAAGTCCTCAATCGGTAGGTTTATCCCCTAAAGTCTAGTTTTCACGAGGTGATGAGGGCAAAACAACCAATCTAGGATCTCTCTGATTCGTCCTCATTCAGAGGGTCGATGAAATCTTCGTCCGCTTCTTCTAGGCCAGAAGTCAGGGAAATTCCTAGGATGTCTGCTGAAGAAGAAGGTAGTTCTAGGTCTTCAACCTTGCTCAAGGCCTTGTTTACAGCCCTAGTTCTTGTTCCTGCTTGGCTTACAGTCTTTTGAGCTGTTTCGAGCTGTCTAGCAAGAGTGTCCATGACCGTTGAATACTTACCGAATTCGGTCTTCGCGGCACTAAGCACCTTCCAGACATCAGAGGCACTCTTCTCAATAGCTAGTGTCTTGAATCCCATCTGCAGGCTGTTAAGAAGTGACATGAGGGTAGTAGGTCCGGTGACGAGTACTCGATAGGTGTTCTGAAGTTCGCTGGTTAGACCTGGACGTCTTACTACTTCAGCGAATAGACCTTCAGTTGGCAGATACATGATTGCAAAATCGGTACTGACTGGAACATGTAGATACTTATCTGAGATTAGCTTGGCCTGTGTCTTGATGGCCTTCTCGACTGCTTTCGATGCAGCTGCTACATCTTCAGCAGATCCACTCTCCTGAGCGTTCTGAAGTTTCTCATAATCTTCTTGAGGGAACTTGCTGTCGATTGGAAGGTAGACGTACTCACCATCTGCTCGACCAGGTAGCTTGACTGCAAACTCAACTAGATCGTTTGATCCAGGCTTGATTTTTACATTCTTTTCGTACTGGCTAGGAGCAAGGACGTCTTCAAGTTGACGCTCAAGTTGGACTTCACCCCAACCACCGCGAGACTTCACGTTCGTAAGAACTTTTTGCAAACTACCAACATCGTTAGCTAGTTTCTTCATTTCACCTACACCTCTGGCAACGGCTTCAAGGTTCTCGCTTACCAACTTGAATGATTCGGTAATTCTCTTCTCGAGAGTGCCCTGTAGTTTCTCGTCAACAGTCTCACGCATCTTCTCGAGCTTCTCTTCGTTGCCCTTGCTCATCTTTTCAATTTCAGTCTGCATGGTGATTTGCAACTCTTGCTGCTTCTTTGCATTTGAATCAGTTAGTTCAGCAATCCTTGTTTCTATGTTTTTAAGGGATTCGTTTAGGGACTTCTGTAATTCAATTCGAGAGTTACCTGCTTCATCGCGCTGAAGCTTTGCGGAGTTTTGAGACGTTTCGCTAAAGGAGGTTAGACGCTTTTCAACAATGTCATGGTTCGCTGCAATAGCTGATCTCAGTTCATCTCTGTGAACCTGGAGGTCCTTTGTAATGTCTATGGAAGCACCCGAGGATTTGCGGGTTAGCACCAGTACTGCAAGCCCAATAAGCCCTACTAGGTTGATCACTGCGATTAGCGTCAAGATGTCCATGGTCCTCCAGTTACTTGTATTTATCTATCTCTTAGAAGAATAAGTCTTACCAGTGACAAAAGATTCCCCAGAAACCGCTACTTAAAGCAAATCAGGGCCAGCTGAATTCAGCTAGCCCTGATTTGATAATGATTTGAAGGCTTAGAGTCTTGACTCGACCTTGGCTTTGGTTGCTTCAAAGCGACCCTTTAGAAGAACGTATTCAGGCTTCCAAGGCTTAGCTGGACCTGCCCAGTGAATGATCTTAGGGCTGGCATTGAAGTCCTGAGATGGAACGTGGTTCCACTCTGAATCAATCTCCAATACACGGTCTCTTGAATAGATGTTGAAAACATCCTGGTCATTCATGCGGCACTGCTCAACTAGATACATGTGCTCAGCAGTGAAGTTCTCTGCTCTCATGAGCTCTAGGTTTAGCACCAAGATACCTGCGTTGAATGTTCTTGATGTTAGATCGGCCTTATCGTGAAGTCGCTTTCTAATGTCCCATGCCTTCTCCGGAGCAAAGTGAAGAGTTGCTCTTGTGATTGGACGGATCATGTTAGCCCAAGTCTTTAGTCTGGTTCTCTTACCAGCGAAGACATTGTCACCAAGGTTTAGATCGTACAGCTCGCCAACATCACCCTGGATAAGAATGTCGATGTCTAGGTAAAGAACCTTGTCCAAGTTCTTTAGCATCTCAGGCAAGAACAATCTGTCCATGGTTGAAACAGAAATGTGTGAAAGAAGAGCAATGTCATCTCCGTAGTTAACTTCATCAAAGTTATAGAAGGTGAAGTTAATCTGTGGGAATAGCTTGCCCATGCGTTCACGGAAAGCTGCCCCTAGTCCACGAGTCATTACGTGAGCATTGATTTCTCTATTGCTGTGGTCTACCAGTGACTGCAGAACAACAGGAATCATGTCTTCTAGGTTCTGGTCTAGTGCAAGAGCAGTCTCAACTACGTTCTTACCTCTTGGGTTATTACCAACAGTAATCTTTGATGCTTCAAGAGCAGCAACAGCTGAAGGCACATCGATGTTTGATGGAGTTACTGCACTGTATGTAGTTGCATACTTGTCAGCGAACTCAACTTCTGCCTGGCAGATCTCAGCCCAAAGCTTACGAACTTCCTTCTCGTTCTTACCTTCAAGGATTGCCTTTAGGGTAACTTCAAGCTTGTCTTCAATACCGTTTCTGATCTTGTTGAAAGCAGTTTCATCTAAGTTGATTAGACCTTCGAAACGAACGTCTGCTAGGTTCTTCGGCTTGAAATCTACCGGTAGTCCCATGGATCTTGCAGGTAGGTAGCAGTGCAGACGGCTTGTTGCAACCTCACGGTAGTCAACATACTCAGCGAGCATCACACGAGCATCTTCAATACCTTCAACAAGGTCAAAGTTTCTAACCTGTTCACCAACCTGGATGAACTGGTCAACCTTCCAACCTAGGTACTTTCTCTCATCAATCTTGGTCTCAACCTGAGCAAGCTTCTTCTTTTTGGTTCCTGTTGCAGGGGGTAGAACCTGACCGACTGTTGTCGTTACACAGCCTGAGAAGAATGCCTTGATGCCGAAGTCGCGTAGACGATACAAAGTAGTCCAGTCGCGACAACCAATAGGTTCAATGCGCTTTAGCTCTGTAACCACCTCGGGGGTTAGAACATCTGGGTCTTGGATGTGGAAAGAGATCATCAGTGGAAGAACATTCTTCGGGTACGGGAAGTCAACTGGCCCCTTGAAGTTTCTGTGCATGAACCAACCGTTTGAGATCAACCAGGTGTTCTCTGGGTACTCTCTACCGCTTGAGAAGTCTCTATCGATAGCTACAGGCTGAACCTTTGCAGCGTGAGTAGTGATCTGACGGTGTGGTTGAATCTCTTTCTTTAGAGAGTTCAAGTAGTTAGAGAGCTTTGTGTTGCCCACATAGTCAATGTTCTGGAAACGTAGCAAGTTAGATAGAGCAGCAAGTGTCTGCACGAAGTCACCACGGTTACGAGAGGTGCGTGACTTGTCAAGAAGCTTGTAGTCCATAACGGCAATGTTGATTGTGTCAGGAAGTGATTTCACTTCTGGTTCGTTGTGGTTTAGCTGAGTGTTGAACCATTCAATGTTTTCGCGGTCTTCAGCTGATAGAGAGGACATAAGTGCCTTGTTCGCAAAGATGATGTTGGTCTCTTCACGAAGAAGTTCAACCTGGCTGTATTTAGCCAATACCTTCATCAATGCAACTCTGGTCTCTAGTGGAAGTAAGTCACGGTGAGATGCAAAGTATTCCTTTAGCTGAACAAGACCCTTCTTCAAGTCAACAAAGAAGATGCTCTCGAAGTATTCGAAAGGAGCATATCTCTTTGCCTTCTCATCTCCTGCTTCGTGGAAGTAGTGGAAAGCTGATTCAAATAGACCAAACTGAGTGAGCATTACTCCAAACCCAAGAGCACCAATCTCCTTATGGCTTGAGTTGTCATAAAGTGACTGAACGAAAGATCTAGCTAGAAGCTTTTCTCTGGGGGTAGAAGCTCCTCTGGCATAGTCACAGACAGCCTCTTCCATGGTGAGACCAGAAGCAACCATTCCGATAACAGGAGGGTTATAGACAATTCCCTGCAATTTCTCAATAGTTTGGGCCTGGTAGTCAGCAACCATTTGCATCTTCATCAGGTTTCTAAGTTTTTCAAATGACTTAGGGGCGAAAACGAGGCCCCATCGCTTGACGAACTTTTTAGCAGACTTAGAAATGGCCATGGACTTGGGTCCTTACATAGTTGGATTTAAGCGATGAGAACCAATTTGTTCTCTTTTTGATATTTTAGCCCAGAGAGCCTAAAGTCCCCGCAGGGTAAGGGGATTGAGCTTAATTGGAGTAGTTATTCCTAGCCAAATAGAGCAAGAAGCAGAAAAGCGAAGATAGCGCTGAATATGGCTGGGGTCACATATTTAGAGACATTGAGCCAAGGCCCAAGACCGATAACCTTTGAAGCCACGAGGCTCTTTGAAGGCAAGTTCTTCAGATCTGAAGCAATAGCCTGTCCTTCTGACGAGGCTGAATACTGCACCAAAGCACCAAGAATGCCCGATGCAAGCAGGATTCCAGCAGCAGCCAGGCTGACATAAAGCCCTAAATTACGGATAGTTTCAACTAGCCCAACTGTTGTAATTAGTAGGAATGTCGGGGCTAGTTGAGAGATAACCAGCTGGTTTCTTGTTCTTAGCCACAGCTCAAGTAAGTCTTTTTCAGTCATGACCTAATTCTAGAAGACTGAATCCGCTTACTTGAAAATCTAGGAATGAGAAAGCAGTAGTCTATCTGTTCCCAAAGACTGCATAGACTAGGGCTGAGTGATGCAAAGATCTCTGGGATGGAAAAACATGAAAAGCAATGAGTCTGGGCAAGAAAAATCTTTAGCCGCCGAATATTCTCAGACGCAACTAGACCTCATCTCTGATGCACTAGATGCTAGCGAGGACGGCTTTGCTATTTGGAAGTCAGTTAGAGCAGCTGACGGATCTATTTCAGACTTCATTTTGTTACTAATGAACAACTCAGGATTAGCAGGTTTAGCAGGGCTGGATCACAAGGTAGCTAATCCGATTGGTAAAACTCTTGAGGAAGTTACAGGCGAAGAGTCATCAAAAGAACTTCATGATTTGTTTGTTCTCGCGCTTTTAGAACGCCATGGAGTTAAGGGAGTTGTTCGGGGTATGACCTCGGATGGGTCAAAGGGCTATTTTGAGAATACGGTTGTTCCATTTGGCAGAGACCTTGTCTTCGCTACTTATAGAGACGTGAGTGCAGACGAACGAGAGCACAAGAGGTTGGTCTGGCTCACCGAGCACGATTTCTTGACTGGCATGCCTAACAGAGCAAAGCTTCAAGAACACTTGGGTAAAAGTTTAGCTAAGGCTCAAGTGAGCAAGACTCTGATGGCATTTGTATTCATTGATATCGACTACTTCAAAGAAGTAAACGACACATTTGGGCATGACATAGGAGATGCACTATTGGTCAACTTTGTAAAGCGAATCAGACACTCTCTACCTAGCAAAGCCCTTGTTGCTCGAATAGCTGGAGATGAGTTTGGCGTTTGCATTCAAGACATCAAGAGCGAAGACCATCTGAAAGAGTTGATGGAGAATGTATTTGGAGCCATGGAGAGACCCTTCACTCTCGGAGATATTGAAACAAAGATTGCATGTTCAGCTGGCTGTGTGGTTACAGATGGTTCAGATCAGCCTGAGGAAATAATGAGAGTCGCAGACAAATTGATGTATCAAGCCAAAAATGAGGGCCGAGGTCGTTTCTTGATTCAGTCAGTAATCAAAACTACTTAGGTGCATCCGGGTAGATACTTCGGGTGGCCTTTCGTTTTCTATTTCTTCTAATCCAACTTGACTTGAACCAGTGCGGTAGAACGTGTGTAAGCGATAGTGCTGCATAAATTACTGTGTTTAGAGCGACCAAGGTTGCCAGAATGATAAAGAACCTTGAGTGTAGGAAACTCTCTGGAAGCAATAAGCCATTAATGACATTTATAGTGTTCATGCTGCCTTCCTTGTCTTCAACGGTTTTGGTTGATCTCCCCAATGAGCAGGTCTTCGAAGAGCCATATCGATCACACCTTTAACAAAGATGATTCCTAAGTAGGTGTCATAGAGCAACTCAATAAACAATGTTGCAGCTAGTAGCTTTGCTTTCCAGTTTGACTTCCTAACAGTCCAAACCTTTTCAGCGATGAAGATAAGTGCTGTGAGTATCCAGAATGGATACCAAACCCAAATATCCGAACTGACTAGTTGCAGGCCAATTAGGAGAAAATAGGTCCAAAGAGCAAATACCGAATACGCAAGCCCTAACTGTTGAGACCAGTATCGGGCTGTAGTAGAGGTTATTCCATAGGTTGCAATGTTCTCCATGGCTCCACGTTGCCAGCGCAAGCGCTGTCGCCATAGTGCCCCAAGACTTGGCATCAGTTCTGTTTCAACCATGCACTCAGAAGGTGAAACCATCAAGGCACCTAGAGATTTCAAGGCAATGGTTAGTTCGTTATCCTCAGTTAGAGCATGGGTATCGTAGACCTGACCCTTGGTTCCAGGTAATAGATGACCTCTTTGCTCAGCTACTGTTCTAAGAGCTCTTGCTCTAAATATGGAAGCAGTTCCAGTCAGTACGAATACTCTGCCTCTGCGTCTATCAATCTCTCGGGAGTAACGGGTGTATTCGTTCTTTTGAATTTGGGCAAGAAGACCTGGAACATCTTCTCCGAAGAACAACCCACCAACAGCAGATAGACCACGATCGTCTGTGAAGCGCTTTGCTGCAGCGGATAGGAAACCTTGACGTAAGACCGTGTCAGCATCCATGATCATGACTGTGTCGTTCTCGCCCATGCTGGGAAGAATCTTTTCTAGAACTTGATTTAGAGCGCCAGCTTTCTTCTTGTCGTTATTGACACTTAGAAAAACTTCAACTCCGAAGCTCTTTGCTACTTCAACTGTTTTGTCTGTGCAGTTATCTGCCACCACGATAATGCGGTCTGGCTTACGATCTTGATTCATCAAAGATTGGATTGTTGCTCCAATGAGTTTCTCTTCATTGTGAGCTGGAATCAAAGCTGTAATTGTTACTTCCCCATGAAACACACCTTTAGTTGATCTCATTAGAACCCAGGGAGATAGCTTCTTGTGTCTCTTATCGTGCGAGCGTCTAGAGAGATTTACATCCCTAAGCTCCAGACCAACAAAGGCAACTACTACAGTCATGCCGATAGCGATGGCAGCAATTACAGCAAAGAGGGGAGGAGCTTGCCAGCTATAAAACAATGGGATGCCTTGAACAACATATGCAGCTCGAGGAGGATCTGTGACAGTAAGGTCATTCATCTCTAATGCATACAAAATAAGAGCGAAAGCGATGATTGCCGTGCTGATGACCAATAAACCTACAAGGCTCTGGTACTTCCTGTTTCTGGGTTTTCGCCAGTTAGTCATAACGCCCCTTCGTCCTAATTCCAAACTGGCAGCTCACAAAGTTATGTTCCCATAAGTAAAGCACACCCAGGCTATTCGGGGATAGACTGGCGCTAATAGAGGAGCACGCCGTTGGCTATTGAAAAAGAAGTCTCAGAATCGAACCCTCAGGAGAGATTTACTGCTGAGATTGAAGATCGTAGCCAAATAGAAGATCTTCTTCTTGTGAAGATGCTTGTTACAAATATCCCAATCATTGAAGCAGAGTATGGGGAAGAGCTTGCCGCTCAGGCTCTAGCTGAACTAGGTCAAAGCCTCTCAAGAATTTCCAACATCGCGAGTATTGAGCATGTGTCTAGAGTTCTATTCGCAGTTAGGGCTTTTGATGTATCTAATCCCCTGAACTTTATTCGTCAGGTTAAATCTCTTATCGCTGATGTCAACATCTCAGGTCACTATCACTTTCTTCTTGACGTGAGCATTGGAGCTGTTGTAACCGAAAAGAACACAAATTTGAGTGCTCAGGATTGGCTTGGTCGCCTGAACCTAGCCCTAATGAAATCAACTCGAACTGGACAGCCTGAGCTCGCAGACAACAACGTCGCAACATCCGAGCAAGTAAGGCAAGTATTGTCACGCCTAGTACCAGGATCACCCCCACCAGAGGGAATGCACTGGGTGTTTCAGCCGATTAACTATGTCAGCACAGGTGAAGTCTGGGGATATGAAGTACTTTGTCGCTGGGATAGCCCAACACTTGGGACGGTAACACCTGAGGTGTTCATTCAGGTTGCCGAAGACCTTAACGTTGTTCAAATCATCGACTTCTGGACATTGAAAGCGGTAGAGAGTTCCTATCAGGAACTGATGTTGCATGGTGGTCAAGCTATTTCCATCAACATAAGCGCCCAAACCGTGGGAAACGATCATGAGTTCTTCAATGCAGTTGACCTAATGCTGCCAAAGATAAAGGAAGCGCACTGCTCTCTGATATTCGAGCTAACCGAAACATCAGTAATTGAAAATCAAATCGACCTGAGTTTAGGGCTTCTTGGTCTGCGCAAACGTGGTGCAAAAATAGCCATCGATGACTTTGGTACAGGCAAAACTAGCCTGAGTGTCATCAGCAGCCTCCCTACAGATTTCGTGAAACTAGACGGTTCTCTGCTCCAAGTAGAAAGACCAGACCTGAGTTTGGGTCTTCTAGAAATAGGCGTTAAGTTTGCTGATCTGGTTGGTGCGGAAGTAATCGTTGAGAAGGTTGAAACTGAAGCTGACTTAGAACTTGCAAAAAAGGTTGGAGCTAAGTTTGCCCAGGGCTGGTTATTCGGGCAGCCGATAGATTTGCGCAACCCTAAGCCCGGCACTGCATAGAACCTAATCCGACCAAGCCGAATCTATAGCACTTGTAATTACGCATTTATGCTCTAGAGCATTTATACTCTAAGTATGGGAAGACAGCCTAAACAAGATAAAGACCAGCTGGATAACTTCGTCGAACAATGGCGAACGAAGAGAGATATCTCCAGACAAGAACTAGCTGATTTAGTGGGGGTTCACTATCAAACGATGAGTTACATCGAACGCGGGGAATATGCACCTACCCTCGCCCTTACCCTGCGATTAGCCGCAGCCCTAGATTGCAAAGTTGAACAACTATTCAAATTGAGAGTGAGTATCT
>JBIJAF010000038.1:0-5364 GCA_044345905.1 Rhodoluna sp. | reverse complement strand
GCTTGCTGCACAGATTACAAAGAACACCGAAGCTGTTTATGGTTCATGGGCAGAAGGTCTAAATGGTTGAGCTATTAGGTGCAGCTGATATCAGAGCACTGGCTGACTCTCTAGGTGTTGCTCCGACCAAGAAACTAGGTCAGAACTTTGTAACTGACCCAAACACCATCAGAAGAATTGTTCAAGCAGCCAAGCTAACTGGATCTGAAACAGTAGTTGAGATTGGTCCTGGATTAGGCTCTCTAACCCTTGGCCTTCTAGAGCAAACACAGAACGTCATCGCTGTTGAGATAGATAACAAGATGGCAGCAGCTATTGAAGAAACTATTGCTAAGCGTGCTCCTGGTAAAAACTTCCATCTTGTTTCAGCAGATGCTTTGAAAGTAACTGAACTGCCGCTAGCACCAGATGCACTGGTAGCTAACCTTCCCTACAACATCTCTGTTCCCGTGCTTCTTCACTTCCTAGAACAGTTTCCAACCATTCATTCAGGTCTAGTTCTAGTTCAAGCTGAGGTAGCTCACAGACTTGCTGCAGCCCCAGGCTCTAAGGTTTATGGAGTGCCAAGTGCGAAGCTGGCTTGGTATGCAAACGCGAACTTGGCAGGAAACATTGGTAGAAACATCTTCTGGCCTGCACCTAACGTTGACTCAGCTCTTGTCTACTTCGTGAAGAGAGATGTCCCTCTAGGAACTGAAGAACTGAGATTAGAAACATTTGCTGTTATCGATAACGCTTTCTCTCAAAGAAGAAAGACCCTTAGGCAAGCACTAGCTGGTTGGGCTGGATCTGCTGCTCTTGCTGAGGAGATTATGGTTAGAGCAGGTATTGACCCAACTAAACGTGGAGAAGCTCTGAACATTATGGACTTCGTTGCAATTGCGAAAGCAAAGCAGGTCTAGATGTTCAAGAAGAAGGCTAAAGACTCAGGCATCTTCGATGACCTTCCTGTCTTTCAGGGACATCCTTCAACGCAGAGGGAACCTTCAAAGAAATCTGGCAGAAGAGCAATGCTCATTCCAGATAAAGCGGCAACTGCAGACTTGGGATCTGATCAATTAGCTGCCAACACAGGCAAACAAAAAGAGCAGTGGCTGGAAATCATCTTTCAATCTGAACACCGGGAATCAAAGCAAAGAGCAATTGCTACCTGGCTTCAGGAAACTCATCGAGTTCAAAAGTGGTGGGCAACCTCAATAGCTCTTATGTATTTGAAATGGCGTGAAGAACCTAAGACCAATGCAGTTAGTGACACTGTGGTAAGAGTTTCAAAGGTGATTGACGCATCCAAATCAAGAGCGTTCAGCATTTTGAATTCTGAGAAGCTCTATGGAATTGAATTCAAACGCTTCCTAAAAATCACAGATTCAGAGCGACTAGTCCTCACTTTTGAAGACGGCACCAGAGCCACTATTGTTTTTCAAGATTCTGGATCCAATTGCGAAGTATTGGTTGAGCACGAGTTCATTGCAGGTAAAGCAACAGTTAAGAATCGAACTGTATTCTGGAATGAATTACTTACTCGTGTAGCAAGTCAGGTTGGCAGATGAGCAGAATCATCAGAGCTTCAGCTCCAGCTAAAGTAAACCTAGTTTTTGAAGTAGGGCAGTTAGCAGCTAACGGCTATCACCCGGTGAATTCTCTTTTCCTAGCTCTTGATCTAAGAGAAGAACTCACCTTAGTCAAAGGTGAACCTGGAACAGGTATCAGTATTTATGTTCACGGAGAGTCAATCCCTGAAGCACACATCAATGCAGTGCCAACTGATCACAGCAACCTAGTGCACAAGACTGCTGTTCTCTTTGCTAAGAAGCTAGGCAAAGCTACCCCTGATCTTCAAATAGATATTCATAAACGAATTCCAGTAGCAGGAGGAATGGCAGGTGGTTCTGCAGATGCCGCAGCCATGCTAGTTGCCATGAACGAGTTCATGGCCCAAGAACATGGCACGGATAGGCTCTCCGATAATGAGCTAGCTCAAATAGGTGCTGAACTAGGTTCAGATGTTCCATTCTGCATTTATGGCGGTATGGCTCTAGGAACTGGCAGGGGAGAAGTTATCACCCCTCTTGACGATCTCTCTTTTGAAACTAACTGGTTGCTGTGTGCAAGTAATAAGGGTCTCTCTACCCCAACAGTGTTTGCAGCCTTCGATGCAATAGGTTCTGGCACTGCCTTCACTGACCTAAAGGACATCCCTGCTGTTTCATCAGCCGAGGAACTGGGTTCAAGAATGGCTAATGATCTAGAGCGGGCAGCCTTCTCCCTAATGCCCTCTCTAAGTGAGCAGGTAGATCAACTAGAGAAGCTAGGGGCAATAAGAGCCATGGTCTCGGGATCTGGACCTACCATTGCGGCCCTCTTCAAATCAGAGGCTAAGGCTATTGAGGTTTCTAAAGTATTGGTATCTCAGGGGCTTGTTGCCCTAACCGCTAAGGGTGGAGCCCAGGGCTCAAGACTAGATGGCTAACTAAAGAATAAAGAGCCCTAGTTTCTGGCAGACTAGGCATGTGTTAATCGTCTTTGACGGTTCACAATGCTCCCTAGTGTAACGGCAGCACGGCACCCTTTGGAGGTGTTCGGTCCAGGTTCGAATCCTGGGGGAGCAGCAACAAAAGCGTAAATAGGAGGTTAGATGAGCGAACAGCACTTAGCCGTAATCGTGCTAGCCGCTGGTGAAGGCACCAGAATGCGCTCATCAACTCCTAAGGTCCTTCATGAAATCTCTGGGCTACCAATGCTTGGTCATGCCTTGGCAACAGCTACTGCTCTTGGTGCTCAAAAAGTCATTCCTGTGATCAGACATGAAAAAGAGAAGCTAGAGCAATACATCAACTCTTACTACCCAAATGCTCAGATTGTTCATCAGGATGATGTTCCAGGCACAGGTAGAGCAGTTGAGTGTGCTCTGGATGCACTACCAGCAGATTTCTCAGGAGCAGTCGTTGTAACCAGTGGAGATGTTCCACTTCTCGATGTTCAAACTATTGAGTCAATGATTGAAGTTCACCTAAACACAGGTGCTGGAGCAACTCTGCTAACAGCTACTTTTAGTGACCCAACCGGTTATGGAAGAATTGTTAGAGACGAATCTAATTCTTTTGTTTCTATCGTTGAAGAACGAGATGCAAATGAAGAAGAAAGAAGAATTACAGAGGTAAACGCAGGCGTTTATGTGTTTGATTTCAAACACCTAAAGCAAGCTCTGGGTTCTGTTAAATCGCAAAATGCTTCAGGGGAGAAATACCTTACTGATGCTGCTGTTGAAATCCTAAAAGCGGGAAGTCAAGTTAATGCTCTTGAAGTTGTAGACAACTGGTTGGTTGCAGGTGTGAACAACAGAGTTCAGATGCAGCAGGTTACCTCTGAACTAAACAGAAGAATCTGTGAAGGTTGGATGTTAGCTGGAGTGACAATCACTCACCCTGAATCTACTTTCATTGACATCACTGCAGTATTAGCTGAAGATGTCACATTACTTCCAGGTACTCACCTAAAGGGAATTACAAGAATTGGTAGCGGATCAACAATTGGTCCAGAGGTATTCATTACCGATACTCAGGTTGGTTCTAATGTTTCAATTACTAAATCACAAATCACTGGTTCAGTAATTGACGATGAAGCAACCGTAGGTCCATTTAGTTACCTAAGACCAGGCACACACCTTGGCGCTGGCGGCAAGATCGGTACCTTTGTTGAGACTAAGAATGCTGTTATTGGTGCTGGATCAAAGATTCCTCACCTTAGCTATGTTGGCGATGCCACCATTGGTGAGCACACCAACATAGGAGCAGGTACCATCTTCGCTAACTACGATGGCATAGCTAAACACCACAGTGTTATTGGTTCTCATGTCAGATCTGGTTCACACAATGTCTTTGTAGCACCAATCACCATTGGTGATGGTGCATACACAGCAGCCGGCACAGTTGTTCGTAAAGATGTTGATCCTGGCTCACTTGCAATGAACGTTGCTCCACAACGTAATCTTGCAGAGTGGGTAATAGCAAAAAGACCAAACACAGCATCAGCTGATGCTGCTAAAAAAGCAACCGAGTAACTAGGAAACGAGAAAAGCAAATGCCTAAGAAAGCAACCGGAGAAAAGCGTTTACTTTTAGCAACTGGACGAGCTCATCCAGAGCTAGCTCAAGAGATAGCCACCCTGCTAGATACCCCTATTGTTCCTACAACTTCTTATGACTTTGCCAACGGTGAAATCTTCGTTCGTTTCGATGAGAGCGTTCGTGGTGTTGATGCTTTCGTTATCCAGTCTCACTCTGCTCCAATCAATGACCAACTGATGGAGCAGTTGATCATGATTGATGCTCTGAAGAGAGCAAGCGCTAAGCGAATCACAGTTGTTTCCCCATTCTTCCCTTATGCAAGACAAGACAAGAAGCACAAGGGACGTGAGCCTATCTCTGCTCGTCTGGTAGCCGACCTGTATAAAGCAGCTGGGGCAGATCGTCTAATGTCTGTTGATCTGCACTCACCACAGATTCAAGGTTTCTTTGATGGGCCAGTAGATCACCTATGGGCGCTGCCTCTACTAGCTGACTATGTTAAGGAAACATTTGGTGGAGAAAACCTAACTGTTGTTTCTCCAGACTCAGGACGAGTTCGTGTTGCTGACATCTGGGCAGACCGCCTAGGAGCACCACTAGCGATTATCCATAAGAGGCGTGACCCAAACAAGCCAAACCAGGTTCAAGTTAATGAACTAGTTGGTGAAGTTGAAGGTCGTATCTGTGTTCTTGTTGACGACATGATTGATACTGCTGGCACCATCGTGGCAGCTGCTAAGGCTCTTAGAGACAACGGAGCAGGCCGAATCATTGTTGCCTCAACCCACGCTGTATTCAGTGACCCTGCAGTTGAAAGACTCTCCGGAGCAGATGTTGACAATGTGATTGTCACCAACACCTTGCCAATTGACCCTTCTAAGCATTTCGACAAGCTAACAGTCCTATCTATTGCACCTCTAATTGCAAGGGCTATCTCGTCTGTATTCAACGATGACAGCGTAACTAGCTTGTTTGACGGGCACGTCTAAATCCTGAGGTTGCCAACAGGGCTCTAAGCCCAATAGACTTCTAAAGAAACAACGGCGAGGGTTACAAATCGTAACCGTAATCGACGGGGTCAAGGCCTAAATGCCAGGGTTCCTCGCGTAACACGCTTGAGTTGAACACCTAAATGAAATGGAATAACTCATGTCAGAAAACAAATTAGTAGGCGAATTCCGCACCAGCTTTGGTAAAGGATCAGCCCGTAAGTCAAGAGCAGCCGGTAGAACTCCTGCAGTTATCTACGGTCACGGCTCAGAGCCACGTCACATCACTCTTCCAGCTCACGAGATCGC
>JBIJAF010000006.1:0-62021 GCA_044345905.1 Rhodoluna sp. | reverse complement strand
CCCCAAGTCTTGTTGAATGAAGGAGCAATGACGTGAACGTCATTTCCGTTTCTAACTAGGCCACCAGCTAGACGCTCAGTGAATCTAGCAGCGCCGTTAATGTCAGGTGGGAAGGTGTCAGATGTGATTAGGACCCTAAGGGGGTGTCCTGGATGTCTTGTTGATTGAGCCAAGGCTGGAAACCTGTCTTTGTAATTGAACTTGTGACCTAGAGGTCTAATCCAAGTTTACCCCAGAGCCTTGTTCGACTCTTTGATTATCTCAGGATGGACCTTTGACAGTAAAAAGACTCCAACTACGCTCATAGCTCCTGAAGCCACAAAGCCCAGAATTACTGGCCAAGGAGCGCTCATAGCTTCATTTAGAAGCACAATACCGATGCTCACAGCAACAAGTGGGTCGATAACGGTAAGCCCTGCTATCACGAGATCAGGAGGGCCTGAAGCATAGGCATTTTGAACAAACCAAGCCCCCAGAAGTCCAGCCGCCAACATGCAGGCCAGTGCCAAAAGGGTTAACCCATCGGTTACCAATTCGGCTTGGAAACTGATTAGCCTGTTGAAGCCGTCTTGTTGGAAAAGTCTTTTGATAACTACCTTGGTCAATGTTGCAACAAATCCGAACAAAGCTCCAGCACCAAGAATGAAAGTGATCGGTTTGAACCTTGATGCTCCTCTTGCAAAAATGTAACCAAAGGTCACGATCAGCAGAATTGCCATAATCAAAATCAGAAGTAAGGCGCTGTCGTCGATCGGTGGCTCTTTCGCGAAGTTAGCTGCCATTACAACGAATGCACCAAGACCGGTTGTGCAAAGAACAATAGCTAGCACCGATGCCTTGTTTAGGTTGGTTTTTGTGATGCGAGCATTTAGTAATGAGGTTATAACCAATGCGATTGCTCCAATAGGTTGCACCAAAATCAATGGGGCAAGAAGCAGAGCCGTGAATTGAAGACCAAGCGCGACAATAGTTAACACCAGACCTGTGAGCCACTGAGGGCGTCTAAACAGATGGGCAAGTTGATTGAGCTTGAGATGAGATCTGCCGGAAAGAGCGGCTTTCTTTTGATCACCAACAGCGCCATTTTGTAATTGAGTGCCGACAGCTAGCAACACCGCTGATAACAGCGCTAGCCCAATAGCTAAAATTCTCAAGTGGTCCCCGGCTCCTCTTTGCTCCTACTCCCCTAGCCTACCCAACCATGGACCATAACGACTTAGGGTAAATTTGAGCAATGACCATAAGACCCATCTGCATTACAGGTAATCCAGTCCTGCACACTAGAGCCCAAGAAGTTACCGTCTTTGACGATGCCCTTAGACAATTTGTTCAAGACATGTACGAAACCATGGACGAAGCACCTGGTGTTGGACTTGCCGCTCCGCAAATAGGGGTAAACCTTCGCATATTTGTATATGACTGGGATGCAGAGGATGGTTCTGAGCAACGAGGGGTCGTCATTAACCCGACTCTAGTCATTTCAGAAATACCGAAAGAAGAACCAAATTGGGAAGCTGATTCCGAAGGTTGCCTAAGTTTTCCAGGTGAAAGATTTCCTCTCAAGAGAGCAAACAAGGCGACTCTGACTGGAATAGATTTAGACCAGAACCCCGTGCACATTGAGGCTGAAGGGTGGTTCGCAAGAATCTTCCAACATGAATTTGACCACCTTGAAGGAACTCTTTACGTCGACAGACTAAGCGAAGAATACAAAGCTGAAGCCAAGGAAATTATTGAAGAGCGAGGTTGGGGCAAAGATGGATTGTCTTGGCTTCCAGGCCAAGAAAAACTAGAAGGCTAAAGCCCCGAGACGATACATTCTCAAAATCAACTGAGACCTGGTCTGAAGTACAAGAAGTTTTTGTACTTTTAGAAGTGTTGCGTTAACTTTTACTATTGATGCTCTGGACTCATTTGCTATTTCGGAAACCTCTTTTAGCTGGCAGAAAGATCTGACCACTCTTTGCTCTTTGGAATCTAAGGTGTCAAGTGCGACCGATGCGTTCTGGAAACCTTCTTGACTAATTGTCAAATCTCCAAGCTGAGGTAAAAGTTCTCTAATGGCGAAGTCAACATTCACATCGGTACAGGCAAGAACTTTAGTGATGAGTGATTCAAGTCCATCGCTAACAAATACACAATCAACAGCTCCAGCTTCAATCGCTGTAACTCTCAACTGGGTTTCATGAAACTGAGACCCAACGAGTATTCGCCCAATACTCACTTGATTGACAACAGCTAAGGCGTGAAGTGCTCTGATGTAATCAAAGGCAGACTGACTACCTAGTCTCTGTTCGATTATGGCGATGTCGTAGTTGACGTCTAAGAATTGCTGTGGAAGTAAACCATGACCATCAGAATCAAACACCACTTGACACTGAGCTCCAACTTCAAGAGCAGCTCTCTTGGCCGCTCTTGCGGAATCAGAGCCACCGAGTAGCGCTATTCGAAGAGTGTGCAACTATTTACCTTCGGCGTAGTTGGCAATAGTTGGGAAAGCAGCTGAAACTGAGAAGCCAACTCCTGGAACTCGAACGAAGTCCATAATTCCTTGATATAAAGCGGCTCTTTCCTGCATTGCTGTTAGTCCCGCCCCAACTGGTCTCTCAACTAAGGCTTTCTTGTCGTCCTCGACTGTGTAACCTGTGATGTCTTGTTCTTGAGCGCGAAGAGTCTCTTCCCCATTGTCTTTGATAACAATCTGCATGGCTTTACCTTGCCAAACAAAGTCGATATCTACCTCTGTTCCTAGAGGTGTGTGTTTTCTAATGTTGTCTAATGACTCGAAAACAATGCGATAAAGAATTAGATCGGCACCAGCAACTAACTTAAGCGGATCACCTTGCTCTCTGAAAGTGATTCTAAAACCATACTCACGGAAAGACACTAGCAACGCGTTTAGATCTCGAAGACCAGGCAGAGCTAGTGCTTTTTCTTTCTGCAGCCCAAGAAGATCACTCAACCTTCTAATTTCTGCATAAGACTTCTTGACACCAGCTAAAAGAGATTCAAGTAACCGTGGAGCAATAGTTGGGTCAGTCTTGGCTGCATATATTCCTGCTTCAGTTGAAGCCATTGTTGTTCCAACCTGTTCAAGCAAAATGTCATTAACGTCTCTTGCAATACCGAATCTTCTATCTTGCTCAGCTAGAGCTAGCTGGCTAGTCACAATTTGATGAGTCAAAATGGCTTTGTCAAAATCAGTTCCTACGTGAGTGATGCGGGTATAAAGAAGTCTGCCGATAAACCAGGCGTTAGCATTCACTGCAATCAAAGCAACGAACCCGGCTATTGCAAGAACCGCTTTCGCCTCATCTGAAGGAAGTTCAAGTCCATAGAAAGTTCCTTGTTCGGGGAGAGTAAAGATCAGCCAGAAGTATGTGATTGTACCCAAAAGAATGTTTAGGGAAAAGCCGATCCAACGTGCAGTTGTAGAGGCAAACGCAGCAAGAATCAAAAGGCTTATTGATATGGAAATCTGAGAAATCTGATTTTCGATTCCAAGATAAATTGGTATGAAAATCCCGATAGAGAATAGCCCGATCGAGACATATGGCATGGCTCTTGAGACAGCGAGGGAAGCTGCTAGAACGACAGCAGCGGGAACGGCCTCGACGCCTTGAAGCATAAAATCAATGCCGCCGAAGATGAGAAGGCATGAGAGAGCGAGAATGCTAGTTGGGAGCCATAACTGGTCGCGAATCCAAAGAAACATCTGGTCTCCTGAAGGGCTTCATGAAATGGCTCCCCGGCTTGGACTCGAACCAAGAACCTATCGGTTAACAGCCGATTGCTCTGCCAATTGAGCTACCGAGGAATGCTGCCGAAGCAACTTTCATACTTTACCAAAAACTTTGAGCTTTTTCTTGCCCTAGCTCAATTAGTAGCCAAGTTCAGGATCAACTAGGCCAACCCAGTCCCCTAGGCCCTTGTATGCGGCTAGATTCTCTCTGATTCGTATAGAGAACAGCCTCAGAACCTGAGCATTGGTGTCAGCAGTATGAGGCGTAATTATCACGTTCTTAGCGCTCCATAAGGGATGTCCGTCAGGAAGTGGTTCTGGCTCGGTGACATCTACGCCCGCCCCAGCGATAATCTCCTCGTTCAGAGCTGTCACAAGGTCCATAGTGTTCACAACAGCTCCACGGGCAACATTTACGAAGTAAGCCGAAGGCTTCATCTTCTTGAACCTGGCTAGATCAAATAAACCTCTGGTGCTCTCTGTTAATGAGCAAGCTAGAAAAACCCAGTCAGAATTGGCAAGGTGTTCGTCAAGTTGATCCAATTGAACGGTTCTCGTAACACCGGTGAAATGCTCAGCCTTGTTACGAACCACAGTTACATCACATCTGAATGGTGATAGTTGTTTCAGAAGCTCTTCCGTGATTCCACCGGCACCTACAATTAAGATGTTTGTGTCATACAAAGAAGCTGCAAATTTTCTACCCCAACTATTCGCTCTAACTCGTTCAGGAATAACTCTTCCCAAGGCCATTGCCAACATAAGAGCGTGTTCAGCTACAGGCTCTCGATATGAACCCTTGGCACAAGCAAAACGAACTGGAAAGTGGAGAACATTCTGAAAGGCATCAACACCTGCAAAAGGTAACTGAACGAACTCCAATTGAGGATTCTCGTTGAGTACTTGTTCCAGACCCTTTGGATCTGAATAATCTGTCCAGATTAGAGCACCAACGTTTTCGTTCATCGGTGATAACAATGAACCGCTGTCGATGACAGCTGCCTCATATGCTGGAAAACTCTTAGGAGCGATAGTCACCAAAGACTTATCGATGGTCATCGAAGTTCTCTAATCTGAGCTTCGATTGCCATCAGCTGTCTTTGCATGAGAGTGTGCTCTTCGGAGTTAGTTTCAGAACTAATCTGAGAAAGGTTTGCTCTCATTGAATCTCTTTGTCTTGTGAGCATCTTGCGTTGAGCACTTGCAATAACACCAACTGCATAAGCCTGAATCTCATCAGGGGTGGAGACAGGAAGCTCTTTGCTTCCCAACTGCCTAACTAATCCATGCAAAACATCCGGTGTCTTAGAGCCAATTTGATTGAACCAATCTGGTTGATGAATCGAGCTAATTGACTGAGCAGCCGATTGCGCGATGACGACATAAGCAGGAGTACCAAACATGTTCTCACAGATCTGCAGAGCAGCTTCTGGCGACCAAGCAGTTGGAACTTGTAGAAGAACTGCAAGTACTTCTTGCTCTAGACGAGTATTCGCATCTTGCAAGTTAGGCATTGGAAACTCTGGACCATCTTCTGGTGGCGGTGGATCACCAGGGTTTAGTTCTGGTGGAAGATAAGAACTCTCTCCACGTCTTGAGTTAGCAACAGCTGCTGCTCTCTGCTTTGTAAGTTCCGCGCTTAGTAGACGATTAATTTCATCGTTACCTAGCTGAACCTTTCCAGCAAGTGAACGCACATACTCTTCTCTTGCTCCAAGATCTGAGATGCGAGCCAGGACACTGACGGCAGCGGTAGCAGCAGATAGCCTGCCAGGGAATGAGCTTAGATCATGGCCTTGTATCTTCTGGTCTAAAGCAAATTCGTAGATGGGTCTCTTTGTGGCAATCATCTCTTGAACAGCAGCGTCACCTTTTTGAATACGAAGATCGCACGGGTCTAAACCTTCTGGGCCAACAGCAACATAAGTTGAAGCAATGAACTTACCTGATGACTCAAAGGCCCTCATGGCTGCTTTTTGACCAGCAGCATCGGGGTCGAATGTGAAGATAACGTCAGCTGACTCTGCCCCAGTTCCAAAGATCTGATTTATCTTCCTGATGTGATCATCGCCGAAAGCTGTTCCACAGGTAGCAACCGCTGTTGTGATACCAGCTAGATGACAGGCCATAACGTCTGTGTAACCCTCAACCACAACGACCTGACGGTTCTTAGCTATGTCTTTCTTAGCCAGGTTCAGGCCATATAGAACTTGAGACTTGTGATAGACCGGGGTCTCCCCTGTATTGATGTACTTAGCCAACGGATCATCTTCGTATATCTTTCTAGCACCAAAACCAATAACAGCATTAGTTGCATCCCTTATCGGCCAGACCAGTCTTCCTCTGAACTTGTCATAGGTACGACCTTCTTTGGAAACTAGGAGATCAACCTTCACAAGTTCTTCCTCTGTGAAGCCATCCTTTTTCAAGGCATCGCCTAGGCTATTCCAGCCTTTAGGTGCATAACCAATACCGAAGTACTCAGCAGCTTGCTGATCAAACTTTCTTTGGGCTAGGAAATCTCTGGCAGTCTGAGCTTCTGGGCTTGTAAGGGATGCAGCAAAGAACTTGGCTGCAGCTTCATTGGCTGCGAGAAGTCTCGCTCTGTTGACACCTTCGTCACGGTTACTACCCGCTTCGTAAGTAATCTCATACGAAATCTTTGATGCACACTTCTCAACTGCTTCGTAGAAGGTTATGTTTTCAATCTTCTGAAGGAACTTGTAGACATCTCCACCTTCACTGCAACCAAAACAGTGATAGAACCCCTGGTCAGGTCTTACGTTGAAAGATGGTGACTTCTCATCATGGAAAGGACATAAGCCCTTTAAAGAACCAACACTTGCTCCCTTGAGCTGAACATACTCGCCAACGATGTCGGCAATGTTTACTCTTTGCTTAATCGCTTCTATGTCGCGAGTAGGAATACGCCCTGCCATTATTTGGTACTTCTCTTAAGCACTAATTCTTCGTGCATCTTCACAGCAGCTGCATCAGTCAACACAGCGATCTGATCAACAATCACACGGTGTTTTTCTGAATCAGTTGAGGCTCTGATCCAGGCATCTAGTGAGTAGCCGTCAAGATGCTTTCCGTTAGAAGCAAGCAGAACATCGGCCAACTCTCTAAGGAGTGTTCTCTGGTCTTCGTAGTAACCAACTCGCTCATCCAATGACATGAGGAAATAGGAAGCTAAGCCTTTGAAGATTGCAATCTCTGCTTCCACCTCTAGTGGCACAACGACATCAGCCGCATATCTTGCATACAGCGAGTCAGCATTGGCTTGGAAAGTAGCCTGAGTCGTTCTTGAAACGAAAGAACCAATAACTGATGAAGTTAGGTTCTTGAGTTGTCCTGCTTCAAGAGGAGTCTTGCTATAACTATCCAGCCAGTACTGGTTTGCTTGCAATCTATCTAGAGCAACACCAAGATCATCTGATGAAATACGGCTACCGTTCCATCGTTCAATCTCTTTGACAATGGCGCTCTCTTGAGATGAATCCTTAAGTTGTTCCAGCTTGATGAAACCTTCAACTACAGCATCCTCGAAATCGTGAACTGAATAAGCGACATCATCGCTAAAGTCCATGATCTGCGCTTCAAAACACTTAACTCTTTCTTTAGCTCCAAGTCTTAGCCATTCAAAAACTGGGACATCATCTTCATAAACACCGAACTTGATTGATCTATCTGCTCCTGTATCTTGAACTGCAAACTCTCTAGTCCACGGATACTTGCAGCTAGCATCGAGGCTTGCTCTAGTTAGGTTCAAACCGAATGCAACGCCTTCTTTGCTATAAACCTTTTGTTCAATGCGAGTGAGCAACCTAAGTGTCTGAGCATTACCTTCAAAGCCACCGAAGTCCTTAGCCCATTCGTTTAGACCCTTCTCACCGTTGTGTCCAAAAGGTGGATGACCTAAATCGTGAGCTAAACAAGCTGTGTCAACGATGTCTGGATCAATTCCAAACTCCACTGCCATCTCTCGACCCACTTGAGCAACCTCTAGCGAATGAGTTAGACGTGTTCTAGCGAAATCATTCGACCCTGGCTGCAGAACTTGAGTCTTCGCTCCAAGTCTTCTAAGTGCAGATGAGTGGGTAACTCTTGCTCTATCTCTAGCGAACTCGGTTCTAGCACTGCGTCCAGAACCTTCTTCGGTAAGGAATCTTTCCTTATCGATTTCGGTGTATTTCTCTGTACTCATCCGCCTGATACTCCAAGTTCTGCCTCTAGCAGTACCTTACGCTGGTCTCCGACGAGTTCTCTGGAATCTAGCCAATTCTCTGGCAAAGCGCATGTCTTAGCCCCGCCTAGACGACCTCTAGGACCTTCAGCAAGCTCACCAGGGTAAGGAGCAGCCCAGTCAATAGGTCCTAAAATGTCATCCATTTGCTGGAGGGATTCGACCTGAGCCAAAGCTGCTCTGAACTCACCACCAACCGGATAACCCTTGAAATACCAAGCAACATGCTTTCTGATGTCTCTACAAGCACGTTCTTCTGACTCAAAGAACTCGACCAATAAAACAGCATGCTTCTTAAAGGCCTCTGCGACCTGACCAAGTGTTGGTTGAACAGGGTCTACTGCTGTATTTGAGTTTGGGTTTCTTGCGTACTCTTCAAAGGCAGCTTGAAGGTCTGCAAATAGCCATGGTCTACCTAGGCAACCTCTACCCACGACAACACCGTTACAACCAGTCTCGCGCATCATACGAATGGCATCACCGGCAGACCAGATGTCTCCATTACCTAGAACTTGAACATCACGCAGTTGGTCTTTTAGTTCGTATATCGCATTCCAGTCAGCACTCCCTGAGTAATACTCAGAGGCAGTTCTAGCATGCAGAGCCACAGCAGCAACACCAGCATCCCTTGCTGCTTTTCCTGCATCCAAGAAAGTTAGATGCTCAGCATCAATACCTTTACGCATCTTGACCGTTACAGGAATATCTCCCGCGGCCTTAACTGCACTGTTCACAATTGCAGCAAATAGATCTTGCTTATAAGGAAGCGCCGCTCCTCCACCTTTGCGAGTGACCTTAGGCACAGGACAACCAAAGTTCAGATCAATGTGGTCTGCTCTGTTTTCAGAGACCAACATAGTTACTGCTTCCGAGATAGTCTTCGGGTCAACACCGTATAGTTGAACACTACGAATATCTTCACTCTCGTGATGACCGATTAGCCTCATCGACTCTTCGGTTCTTTCAACAAGCGCTCGAGAGGTAACCATTTCAGAAACGTAGAGTCCCCCACCGTATTCTCGACAGAGTCTTCTAAAAGCAGTGTTAGTGATTCCAGCCATTGGGGCCAATACAACAGGCGTGGCGATAGTTATATCGCCGTATTGAAGTGCTTGACCTGTTGTATTCACTTTAGGAATTAGATGAGTTTCTCAGCTAGGTAACCGCGAAGCTTGTCTAGAGAAACACGCTCTTGAGCCATAGTGTCTCGCTCACGAACAGTTACTGCCTGGTCTTCTAGTGAATCGAAGTCAACAGTTACACAGAAAGGAGTTCCGATTTCATCTTGACGACGGTATCTTCTACCAATAGCTCCTGAGTCATCGAAGTCAATGTTCCAGTAGCCACGAAGCTCTTGAGCCAAGTTCTTAGCAACTGGAGAAAGGTCTTCATTTCTCGATAGAGGTAGAACAGCAACCTTCACAGGAGCTAGTCGATAGTCCAATCGAAGAACAGTTCTAACATCAACTCCACCCTTAGTGTTAGGAGCTTCATCTTCTGCATAAGCATCAACAAGGAAAGCCATTAGAGATCTAGTTAGACCAGCTGCTGGTTCAATAACGTAAGGAGTCCAACGCTCTCCTAAACCTTGATCGAAGTAAGAAAGATCGATACCTGATTCACGAGAGTGAGTAGTTAGATCGAAATCACCACGGTTAGCAATACCTTCTAGTTCACCAAACTCTGAGCCTTGGAAACCGAACTTGTATTCGATGTCAACAGTTCTCTTTGAGTAGTGAGAAAGTTTTTCCTTCGGGTGTTCAAACAAGCGAAGGTTGTCCTTGTTGATTCCTAAATCGATATACCAGTTGAGTCTCTGCTCGATCCAGTAGTCATGCCACTGCTCATCAGTACCTGGCTCAACAAAGAACTCCATTTCCATTTGTTCAAATTCACGAGTTCTGAAAATAAAGTTTCCAGGCGTAATTTCGTTACGGAAGGACTTACCAATCTGGCCAATACCAAATGGAGGCTTCATTCTGGCAGCTCCTAGAACGTTGTTGAAGTTCACGAAGATACCCTGAGCTGTTTCAGGTCTTAGGTAGTGAAGACCAGATTCATCTTCTACCGGCCCTAGATGAGTCTTTAGAAGACCATTGAATAGACGTGGTTCTGTCCAGACATCCTTAGTTCCACAGTTAGGGCAAGGAATCTCTGCCATAGAAGCAGGAGCTCTGCCCTTCTTCTCCTCGAATGCTTCTTCAAGGTGATCTGCTCTAAATCTCTTGTGACAAGATGTGCACTCAATTAGAGGGTCAGTGAATTCCTTTACGTGACCTGATGCTTCCCAGACCTTACGAGGTAGGATAACTGAGCTATCTAGACCTACAATGTCCTCACGAGAGTTGACGATTGCACGCCACCACTGACGTTTGATGTTTTCTTTGAGTTCTACTCCAAGTGGTCCGTAATCCCACGCTGAGCGTGTACCACCGTAGATTTCACCTGCAGGAAAGACGAAACCACGTCTTTTGGCTAGTGAGATAACTGAATCGAGGCGAGATGGGGCTGCCATTTTTGCTCCCTTGGTAAGGCACCGTTGGCTGCGGTGCTTGAAGTCATAAGTTTACTTGCCCTTTGCCTTCTTCGGCTTATCTACTGCCCCACCAAATCGTCTATTTCTCTTGGAATACTGCTCAATGGCTGCCCAAAGGTCTCTCCTTGAGAAATCAGGCCAGAGGACATCTAGGAACACGAACTCAGCATAAGCAGACTGCCATAGCAGGAAGTTGCTAATTCTGGTCTCACCGCTAGATCTAATGAAAAGGTCAACATCCGGCAGGTCCTTGGTCAGAAGATACTTTTGCATCTTCTTCTCGGTTAGAGCACCACTTAGCTTTCCTGACTTTGAATCTTCAACTATCTGGTTGATGGCATCAACTATCTCAATACGGCTGCCATAGTTCACACACATGGTGAAAGTAAGGCCCTTGTTCTTCGCTGTCTGTTTCTCAGCTACAAGAAGTTCATCAATGACTGTTGGCCAAAGCTTAGGTCTTCTACCTGCCCACTTGATCCTCACGTTCCAACCATCAAGTTCATCTCTTCTTCTACGAAGAACTTCCCTGTTGTAGTTCATGAGGAACTTCACTTCATCTGGAGATCTCTTCCAGTTCTCGGTTGAGAAAGCAAAGACAGTTAGGTACTTAACTCCTGCTTGAATCGCACCTTCAATAACATCCATCAGTGCAGCCTCACCAGCTCGGTGACCCTCAACCCTGGTTAGCCCTCTAGCGTTAGCCCAACGACCGTTTCCATCCATGACTATGGCTACGTGTTCAGGAACTGCTCCATCAAACTTGGGCAACTTCATGTTCTCTCCAAATGGTTAAAGGACTTCAATCCACGATCGATATGCCATTGACTGTACGCACTGACAATAGCGGACGCAGACACCTTGGTTTGCTCATCTGACTTCTCAACTAAATCCCACTCTCCTGCTAGAAGAGCTCCAAGATGAGTTGAAACCTCATAGCTAATTAAAGCAGCAGTTGGAGGCATACAGGCAGCACAAACAACACCGCCTGTTTGAATAACGAAGCCAGTGTGAGGACCATCAGCATTACAGCCTGTGCAGTTAGCGAAGTTAGCCGCCCAACCAGCAACTGCCAATGCTCTCAGTAGATAACTGTCAAGAATCTGGGCAGGAGCATGTTCTTTGTTAGCGAGAGATCTAAGTGCACCGATGAGAAGAAGGTACTGCTGAGTTGCTCTTTCTTCACCTGTAAGACGCATAGCAGTCTCTGCCATCACATTGGCTACAGTAAAAGATGAGTAGTCATCCGAGATCATGCTGCCGTAGGCACCAATAGTTTCAGCCTGGGTAACAGTATCCAGATTCTTACCCTCGTAGAACTGAATGTCAGCAACCATAAAAGGTTCAAGACGAGCACCAATCTTTGATGCTGTTCTTCTAACACCTTTAGCTACAGCTCTTACCTGACCGTGATACCTAGTTAGCAGTGTGACAATGCGATCTGCTTCACCCAGTTTGTGGGTGAGTAGCACGATTGCTTCATCTCGATAGGTAGGCACTATCCAAGTATTACCGCAGAGCTCGGTTTACAGCTGAAATGACAGCCTTGAGCGAGGCATTTGATATGTCTCCATCAATTCCAACGCCCCAAAGGGTCTGATTATTGACCTTCAGCTCAATGTATGCAGCAGCTAGAGCATCACTTGAGGCACCGAGTGTGTGCTCAGTGTAATCAAGTAATTGAGCCTTGACTCCGCGCTGTTCTAGCACAGACAGGAAGGCTGATATAGGTCCATTACCGGTTCCTGATAGTTCTATTTCCTCAGCACCATCGCGCAAGACCGCAACAAGGTTTACAACCCCATCCATGTCGCTAGTAGTGGAGAGCTTCTTTAGCTCAAACCTTCCCCACTTCTCAGTTGCTAATGCAGCAGGAAGATATTCGTCTTGGAAGATGGCCCATAGAGCGGCTGAAGTTACTTCACCGCCTTCAGAGTCAGTCTTGTTTTGAACAACTCTAGAGAATTCAATTTGAAGCCTTCTAGGAAGATCTAGGTTGTGATCACTCTTGAGCAGATAAGCAACTCCACCCTTACCTGATTGAGAGTTAACACGGATAACAGCTTCGTAGTTTCTACCCACATCTTTAGGATCAATTGGAAGATATGGCACAGCCCACTCAAGTGATTCTTGATCAACACCTTGAGCAAGAGCGTCGGCTTCCATCGCTTCAAAGCCCTTCTTGATGGCATCCTGGTGTGAACCAGAGAAAGCTGTGTACACAAGGTCTCCGCCATATGGAGCACGTTCAGGCACTCTCAACTGGTTGCAGTATTCAACAGTTCTCTTTATTTCATCGAGGTTCGAAAAATCAATGTGTGGATCGATACCTTGGCTAAATAGGTTTAGTCCAAGAGTAATTAGGTCTACGTTTCCTGTTCGCTCACCATTACCGAATAGACAGCCTTCGATACGGTCTGCTCCAGCCATGTAGCCAAGTTCTGCTGCAGCTACAGCAGTTCCTCTGTCATTGTGAGGATGCAAGCTGATTAGAACTGAATCTCTTCTGTCAATGTTTCTAGACATCCACTCAATTGAATCCGCATAAACGTTAGGTGTCGCCATCTCTACTGTTGCAGGCAAATTGATAATCATCTTGTGATCAGGAGTCGGATTGAACTCAGCAATAACCGCATTACAAACCTCTAGAGCAAACTCAAGTTCCGTGCCTGTGTATGACTCAGGTGAATACTCATAATGAATTACTGTCTCTGGGACTGAAGCTTCCATCTCTTTACACTTGCGTGCACCAGCTAGAGCGATGTCAATCACACCTTGCTTATCAGCGTTGAATACAACTCTTCTCTGCAGAACGGATGTTGAGTTATACAAGTGCACGATGGCTCGGTGGACACCCTTGATTGACTCATATGTTCTTTCGATCAAGTGATCTCGAGCTTGAGTAAGTACCTGGATAGTCACATCTTCAGGGATGTGTCCACCTTCAATTAGTTCTCTTACAAAATCAAAGTCTGTTTGGCTAGCTGATGGAAAACCAACTTCAATTTCTTTGTAACCCATGTCAACAAGAAGTTTGAACATCTTCATCTTGCGTTCAGGACTCATCGGATCAATAAGAGCTTGGTTTCCGTCTCTTAGATCAACCGCACACCACAATGGGGCCTCAGTAATACGTTTAGTAGGCCAGGTACGGTCCTCTAGTTCGACAGCTATCTGTTCGTGGAACGGACGGTACTTGTGTATCGGCATAGCCGTTGGTTTTTGATTGTTTTTCATGGTCTCTCCTAGAAACCCAAGGTCTTTTGCCGTCTTTGGCAATCAACAGATTGATAGTTGGGGGTTCCGGTCATGCGTAAAGCACCGCGACGGGGAGGGCCGGAATTAGGCCTCGCCGCGGTAACTAAGCAGGAGAATCGTAAACATGGGTTTTAGGCTAACACAGCCTTACATACCTAGTCGACCCAATTGTTTTGGATCTCTCTGCCAGTCAGGTGCTACTTTGACGTGAATCTTGAGCATTACCTTTGAACCAACTAGCTTTTCGATCTCAGCTCTGGCTTCAATACCAATCTGCTTGAGTCTAGAACCACCCTTACCGATAATGATGGCTTTCTGGCTATCTCTTTCAACCCAGAGGTTGGCGTGGATGTCGTAGATGTTTGAATCTTTTCGAGGACCCATCTCATCTATGGTTACAGCCAAAGAGTGAGGAAGTTCTTCTCTAGAACCCTCTAGCGAAGCCTCCCGGATTAGTTCGCAAACTCTGTCTTCGAGGCTCTCTTCGGTAGCCATATCTGTCGGATACAAAGCATTGGATTTAGGAAGTAGAGAACCTAGGACGGTCTTTAACTCTTCTAGCTGCTCGCCTGAGACAGCACTCACTGGAATAACTGCATCCCAATTACGCATTTGGCTTATAGCAACCAGTTGCTGAGCCAAAGCGTCTCGGCTTACTGTTTCGCTCTTGGTAACCAGAGCTACGAACTTTGCTCGGCGATACTCGCCTACCTGATCATTGATGAAGTTATCCCCTGGCCCAATCTTCTCGTTAGCTGGAACACAGAAACCAATTACGTCGACTTGTCCAAGGGTGTTTTCAACCAAGTTGTTTAATCTTTGTCCAAGAAGCGTTCTAGGTCTGTGTAGTCCTGGTGTGTCGACCAGGATGATTTGGGCATTCTCGGTGTTCACGATTCCACGAATAGCTCTTCTAGTGGTTTGTGGCTTAGATGAGGTGATCGCTATCTTCTCACCGACTAATGCGTTGGTAAGAGTTGACTTCCCAACATTCGGTCTTCCGACGAAGGAAACGAAACCGGATCTAAATTCACTCATTCGTTCTCTTCTTCTAATGATGCTCTTGATGAAATCAATTCAGCTGTCATGCGGACCTGTGCTGTGATGACTCTCTTACGACGACCTTCAATGCGTTCAACTCTAATCTCTAAACCAGAGAATTCAATCTTGTCTGCTCGACCAGGAAGACGACCAAGTTGTTTAGCTAGCAGTCCGCCAACACTGTCGACATCTTCATCTTCTAGTTCCAGATCGAAGTGTTCACCCAGTTCGAACAGTGGAAGTTTCGCGCTAACGCGAACCCAGCCATCCTCTAGCTCTTCAATGTCAGGAAGGTCGTTGTCAAACTCATCACTAATGTTTCCGACGATCTCTTCGATAACATCTTCCATTGTTGCAAGTCCAGCAACACCTCCATACTCATCCACAATCAATGCAATGTGAGTAGAGGAAAGTTGCATCTCTTGGAGCAGGTCATCCACTGGTTTACTTTCAGGAATGAAAATAGCTTTTCTAGCCAAGTCAACAGCTGTGACACTTGCTGCCTTGGAAGGGTTCTCATGAATCAGTTTTGCAACATCTTTGATGTAAAGAACACCCTTAATGTCATCAAGGTTCTTGCCAATAACGGGAAGTCTAGAGAAACCATGTCTAAAGAACACAGTCATTGACTCATCTAGTGTCTGATCTTCTTTGACTGTTGCCATGTCAATTCTTGGCACCATGATCTCTCGAGAAATAGTCTGTGAAAGCTCTTCCACAGATTCGATTAGTTCGGCCTCAAACTCTTCGGTTTCCTCAGTAGGAAGAGACAAAGGCGTAAAGAGAATGTTTATTGACTTGATCACCGGCGCAAGCAGTTTCAAGACCCTAAGTCCGAAAAGACTCTTACCAATAGAACGACCCACTAGTTGAAGAGTGAAAACCAAGCCAATGACTATCAGCACGGAGAGAATGGCAACAATCCACCAAGCGAATCGCCCAGGTGTAAATGACTGGCTAACAACAATTCCAAACAAGCCAACAAAGACCAGGCGAGCAAACGCTATGCCTTCAGTTGATCGACTGTCTTCATCGTTTAGTTTGATTGCTGTTTCAGCAATAGCAAGTAAGTACGCACATGTAGCAAGGATGAGAGCAATAAAGATAGCTAAAAACAGCATTTACGCACCGACACTTTCTAGATATTCCGAAACTATCTCTGACTGCAAGGCAAACATCTCTATCTCATCCTGCTTCTCCGCATGGTCGTAGCCCAGCAAATGAAGGATTGAGTGAGCAATAAGAATAAGTGTCTCTTGAAGTTCAGAGTGCTTAGCAACTACTGCCTGACGAGACGCTACCTGAGGACAGAGAACAATCATTCCAAGATGGCCCGCTGGTGTCTTCTCGCTTGGCTTTCCAGGTCTCAGCCCATCTATTGGCTGGGATAAAACGTCAGTAGATCCACTCTCCTGCATCCAGTCGAGGTGATAGGCCTCCATTACAACTTCGTTCACGAGGAGAATCTCTACATCTGCTGCAGGATCAATGTGCATCTTCTCTAAAGCAAACTCGGCTAGAGCAAGAATATGCTCAAGAGGAGCTTCAACTCCTGACTCGTTTTCTATTTCAATACTCATCGGTTCTTGCCTGGCAATCCCTTGGATTTAGAAGCCTTCTCTTCAAACTTTGAATATGCGTCAACAATTTTTCCTACCAAAGTGTGTCGAACCACATCTGATGAATCCAATACACAGAAGGCCATGTCATCAACATCGCTGAGAATCTCCTTGGCAATCTTCAAACCTGAGGTGCCAACTGGCAAGTCAATCTGAGTCACGTCACCGGTAACAATCATCTTGGAGTTGAAACCTAGACGAGTGAGGAACATCTTCATCTGTTCAGGAGTAGTGTTCTGAGCTTCATCCAAGATGATGAATGAGTCGTTAAGGGTTCTACCTCTCATATAAGCAAGAGGTGCAACTTCAATTGCCCCTGTTGCCATAAGTTTTGGCACTGTCTCAGGATCCATCATGTCGTGAAGAGCATCAAACAGCGGTCTTAGGTAAGGATCGATCTTGTCACTGAGTGTTCCAGGCAAGAACCCCAGGCGCTCTCCTGCCTCAACAGCAGGTCTGGTCAAGATAATGCGGCTGACTTCTTTTCTCTGCAGCGCTTGAACAGCTTTAGCCATTGCTAAGTAAGTCTTACCCGTACCTGCAGGTCCGATACCAAAGACAATTGTGTTCCGGTCAATGGCATCAACGTAATTCTTTTGGTTTACAGTCTTAGGTCTGATGTTCTTACCACGAGCTGAGATGATGCTTTGACTTAGCATTTGCGCTGGTGAAACCTGTTGGTCAATCATCTTCGCCGATCTTGCAATATCTGCAGGAGCAATAACATGACCTGCCTCAACTAATTTGATTGCTTCGTCAATCAGTTTCTTTGCAGCAAAGCAATCTTGCTCTTTGCCAGAAATGCTGACCACGTTGCCTCTTACCAAGACAGACGCATCTGGATGAATTGCTTCAATGGATTTCAATAGTTGGTCTTCTGTGCCGAAGACTGCAATGAGGTTAGGAAGATTGATGGAAAATTCGAGCTTAGTGTCTAGGGATTTAGGTTCGTTTGACACTAAGACCTCGGAGTTCTGCTAGTGATGTGACCGTGAGCATGGAATACTGTTTGCCCAGCTTCCGCTCCTGTATTGAATTGAAGTCTGAACGAACCTGTTGAAGTCAACTCTGCTACTTTGACGCCGAGTTGAATGAGATCAGCTAGCACTTCAGTGTCAGCATCGGCCAATTCAGCAACATCTTTGTAATGAACACGAGGAACGACCAATACGTGCACTGGTTGGGTTGGGTTGATGTCGTTGAAGGCAACGGCGTGCTCTGATTCAGCGACGAATGTTGCAGGGATTTCTCCCGAGGTAATCTTGCAGAAAATGCAATCCAATGAAACTCCTTATTTCTCTAATTCTAAGGTTGACCTAGACATTGCCCAACATTAGAGCGGCAATTAGGGCAGGTCCAGCAGTAGATGTTCGAAGAACATTAGCCCCAAGGCTAACCAGCTTCGCTCCTGCAGACTCCAAAGCATCGAGTTCACTCTGCTCTATTCCGCCCTCTGGGCCCACTACTAGAGCTATGGTTCCTGAGCTAGGAATACGCGCCTCTCCAATACTCATCTTGGCTGATGTGTCTAAGACAAGAACCAAGTCGAAGCGTGAGACAAGTGCTACTAGCTCCTTGGTATCTACGATGTTCTTTACCTCTGGGGTAAAAGCTCGAAGACTCTGCTTGGCAGCCTCACTAACAATCTGTTGCCATCTAGCCTGGCCTTTAGCAATCTTTGGGCCATCCCATCGAGAGATAGATCTTGATGCCTGCCAAGGAATAATGCCCATTACTCCAAGTTCGGTCGCTGCTTGAATCGCTAGTTCATCTCTATCCCCCTTAGCAAGTGCTTGCACCAAGGTGATTCTCCTACTTGGCATCTCTTCCTTGATAACTTCCAAGACCTCTAACTTGAGTGTGGATCCAGTTAGTTGAGCAACGGTTCCCCGAACTCTTAGCCCCTTACCATCACTGAGTTGAATAGCTTCACCTTGACGCATTCTTCTTACCTGAACTGCGTGCTTACCTTCAGGTCCATCGAGTTCAACAAGTGAACCAACCTCGGCAACAAGATTGTCTTTATGAAATAGTGGTTCAACCATTACTTACGTGACCTGCGTCCGAAGTTGGATTGATTTACTTTGGCAAGTCCAGGCTTATCTGATTTACGCAGTTCAGCTAGTTTCTTGAAGAGTTCTTTTTCCTTGGAATCAAGCCTTGAAGGAGTTAGAACTTGAATTCGAACGTTTAGATCTCCACGACCATTGTGTCGAAGATGCTTGATTCCCTTTGCTTTCAGAGTAACAACGTCACCGGTCTGAGCGCCTGCCTTAATTTCAACGTCTACTTTTCCATCGAAGGTTTCAATAGGAACGATTGTTCCAAGGGCTGCATCATGAAGCGGTACTTCTAGATTGGCAAGTAGGTCATCGCCATCTCTTTCGAAGAACTGGTCCGCTCTAACGCTTATCTCAACGTATATGTCTCCTGAAGGACCGCCAGCGAAACCAACTTCTCCTTGACCAGATAGCTGCAGACGCAGACCGTGTTCAACTCCCCCTGGAATGTTCAGGTCTAAGGTTCTTCTTGCTCTGGTTCTGCCCTGTCCACGACAGTCAACACAAGGTTCTGGAACTGTTTGACCATAGCCTCTACAGCTTCCACATGGAGCTGATGTGACTACGTTTCCAAGAATGGAGCGAACTTGTCTTTGGATCTGTCCGGAACCTCTACAGATATCACAAACCTCAGGTGTCGTTCCAGGTCTACAGGTAGTTCCTAGACAGGTTTCACAAACTACCGCAGTATCAATCTCAATCTGCTTCTCAACACCGAAGACAACCTCAGCAAGAGTGAGTTCGACTCTAAGTAGTGCATCCTGGCCGCGCTCAGCCATCTTCTTAGGTCCTCGTTGCCCACCGCCGAAGAAGTTTTCAAAGATGTCCCCAAAACCAAAGCCAGCACTGTCTCCGAAAGGTGAAGACCCGCCCATGTCGTATTGCTGACGTGATGATTCATCACTCAGCACTTCGTACGCGTGAGTAACTAGCTTGAAACGTTCCTGTTCCGCTTCACCTGGATTCATGTCTGGGTGGAGCTCACGAGCTAGCTTGCGATAGGCCTTCTTAATTTGCTCTTGGCTAGCATCTTTAGAGACACCTAACACTTCGTAATGATCAGCCAATTAGTCCTCTTGATTCTTAGATAAAAGTTGTGACAAAGCTAGAACTGCAGCTAGGTTTTTTGCATAGTTCATACGCGTAGGTCCAAGCACAGCAATCTTGGCTAGTTCAGCTCCGTTATTGCTGTAACCAGAAAGTAGTAGAGAACTAGTTGAGAACTCAGAAACACTGTTCTCTGAACCTATGATGGCTTTCGGTGTTTCTGCATCAATTTTCCACAGGTTCAAAACATTCCAGATGTCAGTTCCTTCATCAAGTGTTTCAAGCAAAGAGGACAAACCACCCGCAAATTCTTGCTCGGAACGAACCAGGTTAGATGCTCCAGCAAAAGCTACCTTGTCTTGTTTGCTAGCCTTGATGAGAACAAGAATTCCATCAACAAGCAGCTTCACATTCGCTGACACATCGGCTTTCGACTTAGCAACTAGGTTGCTTAGCTTCTCAGGAAGAGACTCAATTGATGCACCTGAACAAACCTGACTGAATGATGTTTTGAATTCAGATAATTGCTGATCTGTAACATCACTACTTAGATGAACAATGTGTTGAGCAATGCGATCAGCTTGGGTGATTAGAAGAACTAGGACTCTGTTCTCGGAAACCTTTACAAACTCGATTGAACGGACGAAAGTGCTCTGCAGGTTGGGATACTGGACGACAGCCGCTTCACCTGTTGCCTTGGCAAGTAGTTGAGCAGAGGTGTGAAGCTTCTCATCTAGATCAGTTAGTTGATCTAGAGTCTTGGAGAACAATCTATTTAGTTCAACTAGGTTCTTCTTCAGTTCAGCCGTTACTTCCGCATTTATCATCTGGTCAACAAATACTCGATAACCCTTGTCTGTGGGCACACGACCAGAAGATGTATGAGGAGCTTGGATATAGCCCTCTTCTTCAAGAACAGCCATGTCGTTTCTGATAGTGGCACTTGAAACACCAAACTGATGTCTTTCGAGAAGTGCCTTTGAGCTAACAGGCTCATTAGTCAAAATGAAGTCTTCGATAATTGACCGCAGAACAGCGGTATTACGCTCTGAAATCAACTCAACTCCTTCTGCTTATAAGTAGGAATTGAGACAACTGGCACTCTAACTCCTAGAGTGCCAATATTACTTGACGAAGCGGATAGATAGTGGGTATCTGAAATCTCTGCGATCATTGGCAGCTACTGCTCCCATGATCATGAATATCAGAGCTGCGATGCTAACTGCAATGGCTGCAGGAACAACGATTAGAAGACCAATGCCTATCGTTGCGAGGCTGAACACCGCTGCTCCTGCACCGAATATCAAGATGGTCAACTGGAAGTTCATAGATTCAGTTGCGTGACGCTTATCGAAGTCAGATGCGGTTGCTGAGTTTCTAATTAGCAAACCAGGTAGCCAAAGTAGGAATAGCGCGACAGTCAACCAGATACCAACAACTCCAGCAATTAGTGGAGCTAGGTGAACCCAGAGAGCTAGGTTGGTCTTGCTTGGAGTCGCAGGGACAGCTTGCTCAGTTGCAGTTGCTTCTGCCTTCAATTCCGCGTTGGTCAATAGTTGACGACCGCAGGTTGGACAGAACTTGGCTGACTTGACGTCCTTCGCACATGAAACGCAGTAACCCATTAGTTGCTCCTTCTATTCCCTTTTATTATCTTCTAGCCAAGAAGCTTTAGCACTACAAAATCAGCTAGAAGTCTTCCCTTTGAAGTCAATATGATGGTGCCTGACATAGCTGCCTTCGCTTCAACTAGTTCTTCAGCAATGAGATATGCAACTACCTTAGGTTCAGCAAAGCCCTTTGACTTCATCCATTGAAGTGAGATGCCATCACTAATACGTGTTTCAAGCATCACTTTTTCAATGTCTCTGTTCTCTTGGTCGATAATCTCTCGCTCAAGAGCCGGTGATAGACCTGCCTTCATACGATCTGAATAGGCAGAAGGATTCTTCACATTCCACCAACGAACTCCCCCGACATGTGAATGTGCACCAGGACCAAAACCCCACCAGTCCATAGATTTCCAATAGGCCATGTTGTGACCTGAACGCTGTTCAACTGACTTTGCCCAGTTAGAAACTTCATAGTTTACAAATCCCGCTTCAGAGAGTAACTTCTCGCTCAGTTCATACATCTCTGCTTGCAAGTCATCTGTTGCTGGAACCAGTTCCCCGCTTTTCACTTGTCTAGCTAGTTTGGTTCCTGGTTCAACGATTAGTGAATAAGCACTGATGTGATTTGTGTCTAGAGCAATAGCTGCCTCGAGTGTTTGCGTCCAATCTTCTAGAGACTCACCAGGGGAACCATAGATAAGGTCAATACTTGTAAACAGTCCAACTGATTTGGCGAAGTTGACAACCTTAACGACGTTTTCCGGATTGTGTGTTCTCTCAAGAACGCTAAGAACATGAGGTACCGCTGATTGCATACCGAAAGAAATGCGGTTGAATCCCCCAGCCTTCAGATCCTTAATGTATTGCTCATCTACTGAATCAGGGTTCGCTTCTGTTGTTATGTCTGCTTCTTCTGCTATTCCGAACGTTTCCTTAAGTTTGTTAAGCATCTCAATCAGATCTGTAGCCGGAAGCATTGTCGGAGTTCCACCACCAAAAAACACCGAAGTCATTGGTCTCTTGGGAAGCTTTGAGTTTTCTAGAACCTCTTCAGCGAACTCGATTTCACTGATTAGAGTTTTTGCGAAAGTACCTTGTGTTGATGTGCCGATCTCGTCTGCTGTGTAGGTGTTGAAGTCGCAGTAGCCACACTTCACTTCACAGTAAGGAACGTGAACATAAGCATGGAAGGTTCTTGATTCAGCATCAACTAAAGCTGATTCAGGTATTAATCCATCAACTGGAGCGGTTTCCCCTTTAGGAAATTGAGGCATTATTTAGCCTTCTTCTCGCCTTTTTTCTCACTTGAAGAAGATAGAGCAGCAATGAAGGCTTCTTGAGGAACTTCTACGCGTCCCACCATCTTCATGCGCTTCTTACCTTCTTTTTGCTTCTCTAGAAGCTTGCGCTTACGGCTGATGTCACCACCATAACACTTAGCCAAAACGTCCTTACGAAAAGCACGAATAGATTCACGAGCGATGATACGAGCACCGATAGCTGCTTGGATAGGAACTTCGAATGCCTGTCTAGGAATAAGTTCACGCAGCTTGGTAGTCATCATCACACCGTAGGCATAAGCCTTGTCTTTGTGAACAATCGCACTGAAAGCGTCGACCTGTTCACCCTGAAGAAGAATGTCTACCTTAACTAGGTCACCCTCGGCTAGCCCAGACTCTTCATAATCAAGAGATCCATACCCTTGAGTTCGTGACTTTAGGTTGTCGAAGAAGTCAAAGACAATCTCAGCTAATGGCATTGTGTAGCGAAGCTGGACGCGATCTGTTCCGAAATACTGCATGTCAACAAGAACACCTCTTCTTGATTGACATAGTTCCATGATGGTTCCGACATAGTCCTTAGGAGATAGAAGGGTGGCTCGAACCATTGGCTCTAGAACCTTAGAAATCTTTCCAACCGGGTATTCGCTCGGGTTAGTAACAGTTACCTGTCGCTTGTCTTCTAGAGTTACTTCATAAACTACAGACGGAGCCGTTGCGATTAGATCTAAACCAAACTCACGCTCTAAACGCTCAGTAATGATTTCTAGGTGCAATAGACCTAGGAATCCACATCTAAATCCAAAACCAAGAGCAACAGAAGTTTCAGGCTCATAAACCAAAGAAGCATCGCTTAGCTTCAACTTATCTAACGCTTCACGAAGCACCGGATAGTCACCGCCATCGATTGGATAGATACCTGAGTAAACCATTGGGTTAGGTTCTGAATAACCTTTGAGCGCTTCTGTTGCAGGCTTCATCGCAGAGGTAACTGTGTCACCAACCTTGGACTGACGAACATCCTTCACACCGGTGATTAGGTATCCAACTTCACCCACGCCCAAACCTTTAGTTGGTTCTGGCTCTGGAGATGAAACACCAATTTCCAAAAGTTCGTGAACAGCTTTAGTTGAGAGCATGGTGATTCGCTCACGAGGAGTCAAACTTCCATCAACCATACGAACGTAGGTAACAACACCTCTATAGGAGTCATATACAGAATCAAAGATCATTGCTCTTGCAGGAGCATTAGGGTCACCAACAGGGGCTGGAATCTTTCCAACAATTCGATCTAGAAGTTCAGCTACACCAACACCTGTCTTACCTGAAACACGAAGACAGTCAGCTGGGTCTCCACCGATAAGGTTGGCAAGTTCCTCTGCATACTTTTCAGGCTGAGCTGCAGGAAGGTCAATCTTATTCAGCACAGGAATGATCTCCAGATCATTCTCAATAGCTAGATAAAGGTTCGCTAGAGTCTGGGCTTCAATACCCTGAGCTGCATCAACCAAAAGAATTGCACCTTCACAAGCAGCAAGAGACCTGCTGACCTCATAGGTGAAGTCAACGTGACCAGGTGTGTCAATCATGTTCATGGCATAGGTCTTGCCTTCAAACTCCCAAGGCATTCTTACTGCCTGGGATTTGATGGTGATTCCACGCTCACGCTCAATGTCCATACGGTCTAGATATTGAGCTCTCATTGAACGGTCATCAACAACACCGGTTAGCTGAAGCATGCGGTCAGCAAGAGTTGATTTACCGTGGTCAATGTGGGCAATGATGCAGAAATTGCGGATAAATTCAGGGTTGGTCTTACCCGGCACTAGTGAAGTGGTGGCACGTGGTGACAAAGGAGACCTCTTGATTTAGCTAAAAATGCAAACTGACGGCGATTGCCGTCTCCCTATTCTCCCATAAACCCTAGGAATCTAGGGCTCTTTAGAGATACTGGTGGCCCGAATGGGTTGCCGTATTGCCCATAACGCTGGTAGTCTTTTAGAGATTTAGATGACGAGTTCCTCCAAATCCACAAACCTCAAGATTTTTGAAGATGTTCCGCGTGAGCGGGACAAAGCCCCTAAGAAAGTGAAACATGGCAAATATCAAGTCGCAGATCAAACGTATCGGCACAAACCTTAAGGCTCAAGAGCGTAACAAGGCTGTTCGTAGCGAAGTTAGAACCGCCATCCGTGCAGTTCGCGAAGCAGCAGCAGCTGGAGACAAGGCTCTTGCCTCAGAAGCTCTAAAGGTTGCTACCAAGAAGCTAGACAAAGCTGTTTCAAAGGGTGTATTCCACAAGAACGCTGCTGCTAACAAGAAGTCAGCTATTGCCAAGAAGGTTTCAGCTCTATAAACCAAACTTCTAAAGGACCCGCTTCGGCGGGTCTTTTACTTTAAGCGGCAGGTATCCGCTTATCTCTTCCAGCCACTGCACCAGCGAATAGCTGAAGGAAAGTAAGTGCAGAAACAAGAATCAAACTTGCATTCCAGTTACCTGTGACATCTCTAAGCAACCCGAATCCAAATGTTGCTGCAGCAGAGATTAGATAACCCCAACCTTGAGCAAGGGCCGACAACTGAGTGGTCTGTGTGCTGGTGCTGGCTCTTGAACCAATCAAGGTCAATGACAATGGGAATGTTGCTGCGAAACCAAGTCCTGTGATGATGCAGGCGGGCACCAAAAGATCTGGTGTTAGCCAAATCATTAGAAGACCTGTCAAGGTGAATGCTGTCATCACCATAGAAATCAAAGACAGTGACTTGAACTTTCTAAACAATAATGAAGCCAAGAAACCAGATGGAATACCAACAGCAGTTGTTAGACCAAGTAAAGCTCCTGCATCAACATCTGACATTCCTCTATCAATGAGTAGAGAAGGGAACCAGTTCAGGATGGAGTAGAAACCACCTGACTGCAATCCAAAGAAGAACACAATTCCCCAGGTAAGTGATGACCTGGCTACAGCTTTCTTTTCTTCAGCGTGAGTAGCAACTGAAGTTATCTTTCCGACTTCCTTCGATCTAAATAATGGGAACCAAAAGATAATTGCAAACAATGCAGGAATAATCCAGACCGCTAATGCCCCACGCCAACCACCAAGCAAATCAGATGATGGCACTGCAATTGCAGCAGCGAAGCTTGCAGAGATTGCAAGCAGTGTCACATAAACCCCGGTAATCAATTCAATACGATCAGGGAACTGCTCTCTAACAATCGTCGGAATAAGAACGTTTGCGATAGCAATGGCTAGACCTATTAGAACTGTGCTTGCGATGATGGCTGGGAATCCCCCGATGAGACGCGTCGCCATAGCAACTGTCAAGAGAATCAGAACAAACATCACTGCTTTATTGAGAGTGAATCTCTTGACTAAATAAGGACTAGCAAATGCTCCGACACCAAAACAAACAATAGGCAGTGAAGTCATCAAGCTAACTTGAAAGAGTGAAAGCAGCTCTGTTCTAACTAGCTCATCAACTAGCGGACCGATAGATGCAACGGGAGGCCTAATTGCCAATGATATGAAAACAAGCGATAGCAATGCCCAGATGGAATACTTAGCTGCCTTCATTAACTTCTTCCCTTATTAGCTACGAGGCTAATAAGTCTCTCTAACGCGTAATAGGAATCTTTCTCGCCACCTTTAACTGCAAAGTCTGTCTCTGCAATTGCATGAATAACTCGAGCGATACCGGCTTCGGTCCAGGTTGAACTTTGTGATCGAATAACTGGAAATACCCAATCCTGAACACCAAGTAGTGCTGCATTAGCGTTTGGATTACCAAACACCTTGGCTAGCTGTCCGATCTTCTTAGCGAAAGCCCCAACCAGAAGAACTGGTTCCAATCCTTGATCTAACGCGTGTCTTAGCAGCAATAGAGCTAACCCAATTTGTCCATCGAACGCGGCATCAGCAACTTTGAAAACAGTAGTTTCAAGTCGTCCACCAAAGTACCGCTCAACAATTTCAGGTGTGATGTCGCCTGCATCGTCCAGCTGTAGTTGAGATGCAGCGGCAGCTAATTCTTCAAAGTCCTTATTAAAGATATCTACCAAAGCTTGGGCAGCAGCCTTCTGGATTTTTCTTCCCTTTGCTACGAACTCATTCTCGACAAACGCAACCCGCTCCGCTTCTTTACTGACATCTAGACAAGTTGCTTCTAGGAAAGCATCATTTGCTCGAAGGGTCTCAAGTAATTTCTTACCTCTAACAGACTTGCCATTGTGCCTAAAGATAACCACTGCATCTTCAGATGGCTGGTTCATGTATTCAATGCCATCGATGATCAATGCGTCGGTGCATCGCTCGACTCCATCGATAACTACAAGCTTAGAATCGCCAAATAAACCTGCGCTAGCGACATCAAACAGCTGCCCAGCAACATAATCTGCACCGTTTAGCTCAACTACGTCAAGGTCTTCATTTGATTTTCTAAGTTCTGCCCGAACAGACTTGATAGCTCTATCAGCAAAGAAATCCTGACCGCCGGATACGAGTATCACCGGGGCCGATTTAACAGCTCGCCATGGGACTACTTTTGCTGGACTCACCTGTAAAGCCTAACTTCTGCCAGCGATAGACACTTCAAGGCCAGAATCCGTTTCAGTTATGCCGATGGCCCCCATTTCATCCGTTCTCAGAGTCTTCGTCCCGCTCAGAGCCAAGGTATCCAAAGTCCGTTTCGTTGGATGACCATAGGAGTTATCTCGCCCAACCGAAATCAAAGCAATGTCCGCATCCAAGGCGTCATAGAGTTCAGGTGCTTGATCGGCTGAACCATGGTGAGCAACCTTGACAACAACCATCCTCAAGCCAAATCCCGATTCAAACAGTGCTCGATAATCCGAGCCCATCCGAAGCTGAGCTCTCTCCCCAGAGTCCGCGAGAGTAAACAAAGCAACATTTTCACTCTCCCAATACATTGATGTGCTGGCGTCATTGCTGTCATCTGCATCAGTAGCACCACGACTTGGTGCTAGAACTAACCAGCTGTAATCACCTAGTTGTCCTCGCATTCCCTTCTCAACTTCGATCATAGGAACACCCTTGGCCTCCAGTATCTCTTGAGCGATGTTTGCTCCTGGCCTCTCATCCTTGAAAGGGGTAACAAGAGCGGTAACCACTTCCCTACCGGTAACCGCTCCAAGAACTCCTCCCACGTGATCCAAGTCATAGTGGGTGAGAACCAAAAGATCTATCTTTGAAATGCCTAACCCAGTTAGACATGAATCGATTGCGGGATTTTCACGTCCAACATCAATTACAGCTACTTTTCCTTCTGAACGAACAATTAATGCGTCTCCCTGCCCAACATCGCAATTAACTATTGAGTAGTCACCTCCATAGAAAGAACTCCCCCTGACAGCAAGCGATGAACTGTGCGCGAAGAATGAAAGCAGTATTAGAGCAACCAGTCCCCCAGCTGTGCGCTTGATACCTAGCTTGCTTGAACTCAAGTAAACCCAAATCAAAACAACCAATGCAAGAGCCACCCCGATTCCCAGAGTTCCCTCTATCCAGCTGATACTTGCTGATGGAGCATTAGCGAATCTCTCTGCCACAAACAGAATCACGGCGGCTGGGTAAGAAGCGATTAGACAGAGTGAGGACGCTACGAGTGGAAGGACAGGTGAAATAAGGCAGGCAATGAGGCCAATCACAGTGATCGGAGCCACCAAAGGTTCGGCAATGACATTTGCAGCAATTGAATAAAGAGGAATTGATGGTTGGAGTAACAAAAGAACTGGCAAGCAGGCTATCTGTGCTGAGAGCGAGACAGAGACCACGATTGCAAGCCAAAGTGGCATTCTCCTTTGCAAAACTTCAACCAGCTTCGGAGCAAGAACCAGAAGGCCCCATGTTGCAAGAGCGGACAACACAAAACCAAAATCCATTGATAGAGATGGCTGATGAACTAGCAGAACAACAACCGCCAATGACAGTGCCTCAAGAGGCGGAACTCTTCTGCCTAAGAGAAAACCAACTAGGACAGCGGCAACCATAACACTCGCGCGTAGAACGCTTGGCTCGGGACCAACAAGACCTAGGTAGGCAGAGATAACTCCGAAACTCAGCGAGAGCCTGATAGATCTTCTGATTGGCAGAAGATTTAGAAGCAACGCTGCTCCCGCAAGCACAATCGCGCAGTTTGTCCCACTCACAGCAGATAGATGTGTCAGTGAAACAACCTTAAGGTTTTCAAGAGACTCTTCAGAGAGCTTGGAGTCATCGCCAATTGTTAGACCTGCAACCAAAGCTGAAGAATCAGAGGTAACTCCATAAAAGTTCTTTAGGAATGTTGCTCTCATCTCTCCGAGCGGGTCTAGATGACTACCCGATGAGCTATTTAACAGAGTTTTGAGATTGCTTGCGAATCCCTCGTCGCCTCTAAACGCAGGACGAACAGTGATAACTGCCCTAATTGGAGAACCAGTAGTTAGATCCCCAACTTCAGACTCTCCAGACAATGACCCAGTTCGATACTCTAACGGTCCAGCCGAATTCACTTTAATCTTCACGAAATACTTCTGTTGGCCTGCGAAGCCATTCTCCTCCTTGGGTGATGAAAGCACCTTGGCATCAACGGTTACTGTTTGTCTCTTTTCCAGAAGAGATTGAAACGATGCAGGCTGGAGAGATGGCTCAATCAAGTTCACAAACACTGCCGCAAACACCCAAGCAGCAATTGCTACAAACCGAAGTATCAAAGGGTCACTAAGTCTTTGAAAGAGGCAAACAACTTGTCGCCAATACCAGCTACATTCAAAAGATCTTCTTTTGCTTTGAATCCGCCATTTGCGACTCGCCAGTCGATAATTCGTCCAGCTAATGCTGGTCCCACCCCTGGCAAATCTTCTAGCTGTGATGATGACGCTTGATTCAGAGAAATCAGAGATGAACTCGGAGCAACTTGGAATAGAGTTCCTCCTGACTCCGAGGAAACAACTAGCTGCTCACCATCTGTCAGTGCTCGTGCCATATTCACACTTGACTGATTCGCTTTAGATGTGAAACCACCAGCTGCCAGAACTGCATCGTAGACACGAGTACCCGAATCCAGTTGATAAATGCCCGGTGACTTTACAGATCCAGCAACGTGAACGTAGATCTTCGGTGCTTGAACATCACCACTCACAGCGGCAGAATCAGAAGACTTCTCTATCTTCATGGAGCTGTCTTGACCAGTTCCTGAACTGAAGACGTAAACAACGAAAGCAACTACAGCAAGCAAGGTGATAGTTACCTTGAGTGCTCTGGGGCTGAACTCAGACAGAACTTCTTTTATCCATAGAACCATGGAAGAAAACTAAGTTATTGACCTGACTAGAAAGCCTGTCTATGGCCAGTTGTGAAGAATTATCCCTTAGTTACGATGTTGATAAGTTTTGGTGCTCTGATGATTACCTTGACTATCTCTTTACCGTCAATAGCTTTCTGAACAACAGCAGATGCGTCAGCGGCGGCTTGAAGATCTGCTTCTGTTGCATCTACTGAAACTTCGCAAGTGTCTCTGAGTTTTCCATCTACCTGAAGGATTGCAGTTGTTGTGCTTTCAACCAATAGCGATACATCTGCTTCAGGGATTAGAGCTAGAGCAACACCTGGCTTGTGACCAAGAATTTCCCACATCTCTTCTGCCATGAATGGAGCGAACAAAGACAATGCCTTTGAAACAATCTCGGTTGCTTCTCGAACAGCAGCATCTGAAGGTCCTGGAGCACCATCAATAGCCTTACGAACAGCGTTGACTAGTTCCATAAGCTTTGCAACACCAACATTGAACTTGAAGTTCTCAATGTTGACACCGAAATCTCTCAAAAACGAGTGGGTTGCTTTTCTAAGTTCTGCATTGCCCTTTGAGTAGTCAACTCCAACTGGAGCTGTAACGTCATTAGCTAGTCTCCAACAACGAGCAAGGAACTTTCCCGACCCAGATGGTGAAACATCAGCCCAGTCAATGTCATCTTCAGGAGGACCAGCAAAAGCCATAGTCAAACGAATTGCATCTGCTCCATGCTCATCTAACTGATCGCCTAGCTTGACTAGGTTTCCTCTTGACTTACTCATCGCTGAACCATTCATTAGAACCATTCCCTGGTTCAACAACTTGGTGAATGGTTCAGAGAAGTCAACATAGCCAAGGTCTTGGAGGACCTTGGTGAAGAAACGTGCATAAAGAAGGTGCAAGATGGCGTGAGTCACTCCACCCACATACTGGTCAACTGGAGCCCACTCGCTAGCTTCTTGCTTACTGAAAGCTTCTGTCTCACTGTTTGGAGATAGGTAGCGAAGGAAGTACCAAGAAGAGTCAACGAAGGTGTCCATGGTGTCGGTGTCACGCTTAGCTGGCTTAGAACAGGTAGGACAAGGAACGTTTACCCAGTCTTCTGCTCCACCTAGAGGAGATGTCCCCTTAGGTGCTAGATCCAATCCTTCAGCTGAAGGAAGCTCGAGAGGAAGTTGATCTTGAGGAACAGGAACTTCACCACAGTATTCGCAGTGAACGATAGGAATAGGTGTACCCCAGTAACGCTGACGAGAAATCAGCCAGTCACGCAATCTAAAGTTCTTAGCTGCTTTACCTCTGCCTTCTTTTTCCAGAATGGCAGTGATCTTAGAAATAGCTTCTTTTTTAGATAAACCGTTCAAGCCATCAGAGTTAATCAAAACTCCTTCACCAGTTGTTGCTATCCCAGTCTCTGATGGCTCTGCTTCTCCAGTGTCAACAACCGTCCTCACAGGCAAACCTAGTGTTCTAGCAAAATCTAGATCTCTCTGGTCGTGAGCTGGAACAGCCATAATGGCACCAGTTCCATAATCAGCAAGAACATAATCAGAAATCCAGATAGGAACTGTTTCTCCGTTTACTGGATTGATTGCTACTCGACCTGAATCCAAGCCTGTCTTCGGTCTATCGGTTGCAAGACGCTCAATGTCATTAGATTTCTTTACTTCATCTAGATAGTTCTGGAAAGCCATACGAACATCTGGAGTTGAACCAGATACAAGTTCCGCTGCTAGATCGCTATCGGCCGCAACAACCATGAAGGTTGCTCCATACAAAGTGTCAGGACGCGTGGTGTAAACAGTTATTGGTTCTTCTCTACCTTCAACCTGGAAATCAACTTCAGCTCCGTAACTTCTACCTATCCAGTTTCTCTGCATTGATAGAACCTTAGAAGGCCAATTACCTTCAAGAAGTTCTAGATCATCAAGCAATCTATCTGCATACTCAGTTACTTTGAAGAACCACTGGGTAAGAGCCTTCTTAGTTACTAGTGAGTCACATCTCTCACATGCTCCACCAACAACCTGCTCGTTAGCTAGAACTGTTTGACATGAAGGACACCAGTTCACCATTGAGTTCTTGCGATATGCCAAACCCTTTTTATAGAACTCTAGGAACAACCATTGGTTCCAGCGGTAGTAAATAGGATCACAGGTTCTAATGATTCGATCCCAGTCAAATGAGCAGGCATACCTTCTCATTGAAGCTTTATGGATCTCTATGTTGTCGTAGGTCCATGCTCGAGGATCAAGGTTTCTCTTGATAGCAGCATTCTCAGCCGGAAGACCAAAAGCATCCCAACCAATAGGGTGCATAACGTTGTAACCCTTTTGAATCCAGTAACGAGCAATGACATCACCCAGGGCATAAGCCTCAGCGTGACCCATGTGTAGATCCCCTGATGGGTATGGGAACATGTCCAAGACATACTTCTTAGGACGGTTATCCCCCTTATTACCTGAGGCAAAAGGACGCAGCTCATCCCATACCGGTAGCCACTTCTCCTGGATAGCGAAGACGTCAGGCCCAGTTGGCTCGTTGCGGTTCTCGTTCATGGTCTCAATTCAGGTTTTTACTTAGGTTCTAGGCTACCAAACCAATAAATAACTACTGACTAACCCCAAGGGCTGAAAGTAGAGCCCTTGCCTTGAGCTTGGTCTCTAATAACTCAGACTGAGGGTCTGAATCAATGGTTATTCCCCCACCAATACCAATAGTTGCTTTGCCATCTTCAAAGACAATGGTTCTAATGGTCATAGCAAGATCAGCAGCACCTCTATAAGAGATGTAGCCAAAGCAGCCACTATAGATACCTCTTAGTCCCTGCTCTAGACCTCTAAGTATCTCCATAGCTCTAATCTTTGGAGCACCTGTCATTGAACCTGCTGGGAAGCAGGCTTCAATGGCATCAAAGACATCTAGCCCTGGCTTGAGTTTGGCCTCAACAGTACTTACCAACTGATGAACAGTTGCATAGCTCTCAACATCAAACAACTTAGCCACAACGACATCTGATGGTTCTGAAACTCTACCCAAATCGTTTCTCATGAGATCAACAATCATGAGGTTCTCAGCACGTTCCTTCTCATTAGTTCTAAGTTCCTCAACCAATAGAAGATCTTCTTGAGCATCAAGAGATCTCTTTCTTGTTCCCTTGATTGGTTTACTACTGACCAAACCAGATTCATCAACACGTAAGAACTGCTCAGGTGAAGAACTAACAATAGAAACATCACCGAATCGCATGAATGACAGATACGGAGAAGGGTTGTTTTCTCTAAGGGCAAGGAAAGCAGCAAATGGATGACTTTCAGTTTCAATAGTCATCTGATTAGTTAGACAGAGCTGGTAGGCATCACCTTTAGCAATACTCTCTTTAGCCTTCTCAATCAGAGCTAAGTACTCCTCATCACTGTGTCGAAGATAGATCGAAGAGATTTCTTTGACTTTGTTTTTTGATCTAAAGACAGCCCCTTCACCACCGATAAGAGCAAGACGAAGAAGAGCAGCATCCCTGTAGCGAATAAACGCCTCTTCTGAGTCGAATAACCCTAGGAAGTAGATAGCTTCTCCATCATGGTCAAGAACAATTGCTCTATCAACCAGCATGAAGGTGGCAACACCTTCATAGCTGTATGAGCCAACTAGACCAGGTCTGAAATCAAAGGGAAGTTGAACAGAATCCTCTTCTACTGAATCTCGAAGATTATTCAGGGATAGAGCTAACTCTTCTTCACCAACTATTTGATAGGCAGCCCCCATGATGCTGAAACGGTTGGTTTGATGGTGTTCACGATCAAACAGGAAAGCATTGCTGTCGTTTAGATGCAGCGAGATAAAAGCATCCGGCATACTTACACGGCTAGGTAATTTAGTGCAGAAAAGACGCAATTCACTTACCTAACTCGCTCAAAAGAAAACCAACTATCTATAGATTAGAGCCATGCAGTCTTACATCTTCCAGCAAGGCGCTCTAATACCCAAAGAGAGCTATGAGAGCGTCCTTGTCGCTGACTCATTCCTTGTTGAAGATGGCAAAGTTCGCTCTCTAGCCCTCCATCTAGACCGTTTCAAAAGAGGTCTAGAGCTAAAGGCTCCTGAACTATCAGGTTCATTTGATAACTTCCTAAACCAAGCACTATCTCTGATACCAAGGACAGGTCGATACTTCCCTAGATTCGAAGTCCAAGACACACAAACCCCAGCATTTGTCTTCATACTTAGAGAAGCACCAGAGCAACTGGGACCAGCTACCTTATGGACCTATCCCTACCCAGATCCCCGTAAAGACCTCAGCACCAAAGGGCCTGAACTTTCTCTAGGAGTTGAACTTAGATCTCTAGCCCAAGCTAAAGGAGCAGATGAAACTATCTTGCTCAATGAGCATGGCGAGATAAGTGAAGGTGCTCTATCTTCTCTGGTTTGGTGGCGAGGAGATGTTTTGTGTGCTCCAGGTAATGAAATACCTTGGCTGGAATCTGTAACAAGAAAAGAAATCTTTCAGATAGCCGAAACCATGGGTATCAAGACCAGGTTTGAGCATGCAATCCCTGAAGAACTAGTCGGTCTTGAACTATGGCTTCTCTCCTCCCTTCAAGGAATAAGAACAGTGAAGAGTTGGATAGGAGTAAGCGAAAGCTTTCCTCAAAGCCAACATGTCTCTGCTTTTGAGAAAAGAATGAAGCTACTGGCAAGTGCTTTGCCTTAAAGACTGAAAAGATAGACGCATGTGTGGAAGAACAGTTGTTGCTAGATCAATGGGTGAACTGGTCACACTCTTTGACATTGATGATGTGATTGGCGAGCAACCAGGCATTACCTATAACAACCCACCATCGCTTCCAGCCTCAATCATTGTCGACCGAGTTCTCAAAGATAACGAAGGTGAACATGCCGGTGAACTTAGAAGACAAGTTCACTCAGCAAGATGGGGTCTAGTTCCTAAGAACTCTCAGGGACCTGCGAACACTCCCCTGCATAACAACGCAAGAATTGAAACAGTTCTTCAGAAACCTACCTTTAGGAACTCAGTTCTAAGACAGCACTGCGTTATGCCAGTATCTGGCTATTACGAGTGGCAGATCATAGAAGACGGTTCCAAGCAACCTTTCTATATCAATGCAGGCGACCAAGGCATGCTTGCTCTAGCTGGCATCTATGACTGGTGGCTAGATCCTTCCAAGAAACTAGATGACCCTTCAAGATGGCTTCTATCCTTTGCAATCCTCACTAAGGACGCAGCAGCACCTCTAGCTCCTATTCACGAGAGAAACCCAATCCTGCTATCTGAATCATCAATGGCCGAATGGTTAGACCCAGACAACCTAGAAGATGCAGAACACACCACGCCTGATCTTCTAAAGGAACTCGCAGATGAATCAGACAGGGTTGCAGCAGAAGTTGAATTCTGGCCAGTAGGTGTGGAAGCAGGCAATGTTCGAAACAACTCTTCAAGTCTGATATCTCCATTAGCCTGACAATTCGCCTAATCCAAGGGCCTTTCAACTAGTTGCAAATTCCCTGGTTGTTAGACTGACGAATATGCGAAGCAAACTATCACAAAGACTTCTAGAACTATCTTCTGGACTCATGCGTTCAACTGTGATTTTTGCATTCGTGCTTGCATCAATGTTTACTACTTCTCAGAGCTCCCATGCTTCTGTAGCCGACTCCAACGCTCCGCAAAGCCAAACCACTGAGCTAAATACGCTCTCTAGTCAATTTCCTACTGAGAGCGAAAACAAGATTGGCATCGCCAATACTGAAGCAACCTACACTCTCGCTGACGTGGCAATACACAACACTCAAGCTGACTGCTGGACTTTGGTTTTCGATAAGGTTTACAACATAACCACTTACATCAAGAACCATCCAGGAGGTGCTAGCTCCATTTCAAAGATTTGTGGAAAGGATGGCACATCCATCTTTGATCACAAGCACGGTGGATTTTCATCTCAAGCACTCATTCTCTCCACCTACAAAATTGGTGTACTAGCGAAGCCTGTTGTGAGAACCTGCACTGCAGGAAACTTCTTCAGTGTCGCCTCATCTCAATGCACACCTGCACCCAAGGGTTACTTCGTATCAGCAACATCCGCAGCAGCTGGAGTAACTTCGGCAACAGCATGCCCAGCAGGAAAGTTCACTTCCGGAACAGGATCCACTGAATGCCAAGTTGCCCCAAAAGGATTCTTCGTTCCATCTACTGCTAGCTCTAGTGCTACAGCATGTCCCACAGGCTTCACAACCTTAGCCTCAGCTTCAACACTGGCTTCAGATTGCTATAAGCCAATTATTCAAACCATACCTGGATTCAGTGCTCCTAAGGCTCTGAAGTACAAAGAAGTTGCCTACCTTCCGATAACAACCAACACAAGTGCAAATGCCACTGCAAAGGCCACAGGCCCTTGCACAGCTCAAGCTGTGAATGTTGTGACCACGGTCAAAGGTAAGAAGGTAACAACCAGAAAACTGAAAATTACTGCTTCCACAAAGGCTGGTACATGCAAGATCACTCTTACTTCCCCAGCTAAAGACAAATACCTAGGTATGACTAAGACTGTCCAAATAAAGGTGAGTAGGACTGGCAAGTAGACGCGCAACCCTAAACATCTTCTCTTCGTCGATTCAGGTTGCACAGTCCTGCTTGCTCTTGTTCCCAATCAGCTTACGAGAGCAGATTCGAAACTTTTCAGCTACCCTCAAATGTAGTCCAAACTGTTATCCCTTGATCAAAGCCACTTCAGGAGTTATGCGGCAAGGTAAAGGGCCCTTTGAGCGGAGAGGAAAATGTTTCTAACCGCTTCAATTCCTCCAAGCAAGCGAACTCCATCAGCTACCGCTTGGTATTTGATTTCTAGAAGTTGAGGTAGAAGTTCGATATCTAATTCGCTTACACCTGCCTTAACGTATCTGGCGAGCACGAATTCAACGAACTGACGCTGTTCTGATGTCAAGTTTGAAGCTGTTTCAGGCCGAGTAGCTGCAACTCTCTGCTCACGACTAATAGGGTCATTTGCAAATGCTACAAATTCCAACACATCAAAAATATCCGAGTTCTCGGCATCAATGAGTTTCTGAATGTCTTTCAGTCCATCCAGACCGAATCCCGCCTCGGCCAACCTCTCCAACAATGTTTTGCGGGTAACAGGATCTGCCCATATCGCCCTGAGTTCATCCTCAGACTTGAAAAACTCAGGCAAAGCTAAGACATCAAACAAGCTCGCGATAAATTCTTGCGCAGTCAGTTGTTTTCCATCAGGTCCCATAAAAATGGTGTTTCGAGTATGAGTGATAACTCTTTCTTTGCCATCTGCAAGCTTGACTACGAGCTTTTCTGGACGTTCTGGATCATCTTCTGGATCTGGTTTAACGGTTGGGTCAGGCTTTCGAGGGTCTGAGGCTGGAGCTGGATCTTCAGGATCACCATCCCAATCAGAATCATTAAAGTGTTCGTGAGCCTTTACAAAATCGTAAACAGTGAAGTAGTTCTTGCCTTCAAATAATCTGGTTCCTCGCCCGATAATCTGCTTAAACTCAATCATCGATGACACAGTTCTCAGAAGAACGATGTTTCTTACATTGAGAGCATCTACTCCAGTAGAGAGCTTATGAGAAGTGGTAAGAATGGTAGGTTCAAGTTTATCGTTGTCCTGGAAAGCTCTAAGGTGTTGCTCTCCGATTTCACCGTCATTAGATGTAACTCGAACGCAGTAGTTTGGACCTTTTCCTGGGCTGTTTTGATTTATTAGATCTCTGATATCGGCTGCATGTTCTTGGCTCGCGCAGAAAATGAGAGTCTTTTCGTCCGGGTTCATCTCTTTTAGGAATTGTCTGACTCTGTCTTCTTCCCGAGCCCTAATTGTTATTGTCCTATTGAAGTCGTTTTCCGTATAAACACGACCAGGCTCTACTTCTCCACGAAGAATCTCGTCGCCTTCTTGGTAGACGTACTCATCTAAGTTAGATGCAATCGTGCGAACGCGGAACGGAGTCAAGAATCCGTCGTTTATGCCGTCTTTGAGTGAGTAAATGTAAACAGGTTCACCAAAATATTCATACGTATCGACGTTGTTGTCCCTTTTAGGTGTAGCTGTTAGGCCTAATTGAACCGCATCTGAGAAATGATCCATGATTCCACGCCATGAGCTTTCGTCGTTAGCTCCGCCTCTATGGCATTCATCAATAATGATGAAGTCGAAGAAGTCTTTCGGGTAGTCACCAAAGTTGTAACCTGTATTTTCACCTTTAGCGTTTTTAGTCATAAATGTTTGGAAGATAGTAAAGAACACGCTGCCGTTTTTAGGCACTCCACCCTTTTTAGCAATTGATGCGGCTCGGATTCGAACCAATGCATCTTCAGGAAATGCGCTAAATGCGTTGTAAGCCTGATCGGCAAGTATGTTTCTATCAGCAAGAAATAGAATCCTTGGCTGACGTGTCGGTTTACCCGTTAAATTCCAGCGAGTCTGGAACAATCTCCACGCGATCTGGAAAGCTATGGCGGTCTTACCTGTGCCAGTTGCAAGAGTCAGCAGAATCCTTTTCTTGTCATTAGCCACAGCTTCAATGACCCGCTCAATTGCGAGCTCTTGGTAAAACCTCGGCTGCCACATACCATTTTGAGCTTCGAAAGGAACCGCATTGAGCTTTTCTAACCATTCGTTGTCACCAGCAGCTAATAATTTTTGGAGTTCTCCTGGAGCAGGATACTTATCAATGTCCCCCTCTTCCCCGCTGGCCATGTCAATGCCATAGATCAAATGTCCATTCGTTGAATAAGTAAAGCGAATCTGGAGTTTTTCAGCATAAAGCTTCGCTTGGCCGACACCTTCGGTGTGAGAGAGAGACTCTTTTTTGGCTTCAATTATTGCTAGTTTTTGACCTTTGTACTCTAAAACGTAGTCCGCTTTTAGAGCTGGACCACGCTGGCCATTAGCCTGAATGCGCCCTCTGGTGATTTGATACTCAGCACGAATACGCACCTCTGGCCCTTCCCACCCAGAAGCTTTAATTGCAGGGTCAATCAAATCAAGTCTTGTTTCGGCTTCGTTTCTGCTCATCACAAACCGCCTTCAAGTGCCGCACTAAAGATCGAAGCCTTGAGTCGACCTGATTCTATGTCCTTGGACTCAAGAATTTCGCGCTGTCGGTCTAACTCATAGCTTATGCTTTGAATCTTCGACACCAATTGTAATTGTTCTTTCAGCGGAGGCAGAGGAATGTCGAACTTCAAGACTTCTTCCATTCTGGCTCTTGGCATTCTGGCTCCATGAGATGTGGCGTCAATCTCGTTTGATTTGGTTGATAACCACAACGCTAAATAGTTTCGATCCAAAGAGCTAGAGGGAAGTAATGGAAAAATTTCTGTAGAACAATGTCCTTCAAAATCAGGAACCAAATATTTATTCAGATATGCGCGAAGCCTTCCGTACAAAACGTGATTTGAATCAAATTTGAAAGTTGTGCTTTTAACTTCGGTAGGCAGATAGCTTCCGATAAATTTACCCGTTTGACTTTGAATCTGCTCTAGACCTACATAGGGTAAGCCAGTGTGCTTGCCTTGCCTCTTGTCGAAAGCTGCTTCCTGTCCAAGTTTGACTACATCCCACTCGGAAGAAAAGAAATTATTTACGGTTGACCGAACAAGAAAATTAAGCTCCGTCTCTGCCGTCACTAGGTTTACTCTTAAGCGCTGCACCTCTGCAAGCAAATCATCGAGTTTGGCAACAACACGATCCTGCTCGCCGATAGAAGGTAGCGGAAATTTTAATTTACGAAACGCGCCAATGTCTAAGTTTTTTTGAGCCGTTCCGCGCCCAAAATCGTAAATTGTTCTGGAACTCGAAAGAATCATGGCATCTAGATAACTTTGACGAAGCTCTGGAACGTTAGATTTGACGGAAAGGCCGGAGTCGTTTAGGAAGAATTTTCCTTCAACGAACCGCACGCACTCCTCTGACATTGCAAATCTAGACACGATTAAGCAGGAATCTCGATTGTATTTGTCTAGCCTAAATGTTTCTCCGCCCCCTCCATACACAGGATAAGTACTGCCAGCATCTTTCTTTCTAGTAACACGAGTACCAAATTCAATCGTTGCAACGTCCTCTAGGGAGACTAATCGCAGGTCCGTCATTATAGGAGTTCCCGAAGCTGTTGAATTATTTTTGTTGATTCCTGGTCTAGGTGTTCAAGTAAATCCAGTATTTGTTCTGGAGTTCGCTCGTCTTTTTCTTGCTTTCGATTTGGATTCTTGACTGATAAGTCAAAACTGGGCGCATCTACTGAACTGTTTGCAATTACCCAAGAGTTCTCGGATTCAGATTTAGTTTTGTATAGATTTAGAAAATCTGAGAGATCGGTGTCATTTAGTGGGTTAGTTTTTCCCAAGGTACGCCCTGGATTAAGCTGGTAGTACCAAGTTTTTTCAGTGGCTTTACCCTTGGTGAAGAAAAGCACAACTGTCTTTACCCCTGTACCTGTGAAGGTGCCTGCAGGGCAATCCATGATGGTATGAAGATCACAACCCTCTAAGATTTCTTTTCTTAGAGCTGCGGCATCTCCGTTGGAAAGAAATGAATTCTTAATGACAATTGCAGCTCGTCCACCAGCCTTCAAACTCCGAATAAAGTGCTGTAGGAATAAGTAGGCGGTTTCACCCGATTTAATTGGAAAGTTTTGCTGTACTTCTGGTCTCTCACTGCCACCAAATGGAGGGTTTGCCAAAATTACATCGAATCGATCATTTTCCTGAATCTGCATCACGTTCTCACCCAAGGTATTGGTGTGGATGATTCGAGGAGCTTCGATTCCATGAAGAATCATGTTCATAGTTCCGACTATGTATGCAAGGGATTTCACTTCCTTACCTACAAAAGTATTCTTTTGAAGTTTTTCGAACTGAGCAGCGGTTAACTTGTCTGACATCATGTGGTGAAAAGCCTCAACTAAGAAGCCTGCCGAACCACAAGCAGGGTCATAAACAGTCTCCCCCACCTTTGGGTCAACAATCTTGACCATGGCTCTAATTAAAGGACGTGGTGTGTAATACTCGCCTCCGTTACGTCCAGCGTTGCCCATAGCTTTGATCTTGTCCTCGTACAAAGATGACATCTCATGCTTGTTGTCTGCAGATTCGAACTTGAGTTCGTCAAAGCGGGTAACAATTTCTCTTAGGTTGTAACCACTTTGAATCTTGTTTCGAATCTCGGAGAATATTTCTCCAATCTTGTATTCGAGAGTTTCTGGATCAGTGGAAGATTGCTTAAAAGATGCAAGGTACGGCCAGAGCTTATCGTTAACGAAAGTGAGAAGGTCTTGTCCAGTCAAAGCTTTGTTATGGTCTAACTTGCCTTCAGATGTCTTGGGGGCAGCCCAGATATCCCATTGGAACTCTGGAGACAGAATTGGAGAGTACTTCTCTTTTTTGAGTTGAGCCTTAAGAGACCTGTCATTTTCAAGATCATCAAGATACTTTAGGAATAGCACCCAGGACGATTGCTCTACATAATCAAGAGCAGTGCTGCATCCAGCATCTTTTCTCAGCACATCATCTACGTACTTAAAAGCATTTTCAAACATTATTCGCCCTCTTTTTCTCTAAGTCTAACTAGCCCGCTTAGCAATACTCGCTTAGATCTCCTTGTTTTCTTTGGCTAAAGACCTGAGAGTTACTGCTTCCCCTTCTTTGGCCTTTATCCAGAAATCTATTGCAGGCCGATTTGAATCAGCAATTGCATCCATCGCATCACTCAAACTGTCATACTGCATCTTGCCAATCTTTAGTTTGTTTTCCTCTGTTATTTCCGCCTGGGTAGAAATTTCATCATCAAATGGTGAAAGCAAATCGCCGATTTGAAGAAGCCCTTTTTCAATAAAGTCCGCGAGTTGCATCCGAGAGATTTCATTGATGGAATCAACGACAGGCATGCGCGTCAAATCAGGCTGATAGCTGTTATCAGATAGCTTCTTAAACCCTTCAAATGCAACTCGGGCCATAAGTTGTCTGCGTTGAACAAGGAATTCATCGTAGGGAAGATTAATCCAATCTTCAGGCAAGGCATGCCATTCCATTTGCTCTTTTAGCTGTTTTCCTTCGATTCTTTTGTCTGCAAGCTCTTCAGGCCAATAAGTCTTCGGTTCCTTGTCAGAAATCTCAATGTTTGTACTCCATTCGACTAAAGCGAAGTTGGCCACCTGATTAATTCTGGTTGTTTTTCTTATGTTCAAAGTTTTCTTCAAATAACTCTTCGGAAAAAGATGGTGTCTTTCAATTCCTTTGACTAGTTTTTGGCTTGGATCTATCCAGTCTCGAACTTGCGTATTTGAAAGTAATACCTCTGCCTTCAAGATGTTCAAAGCCGCGAGGTATCCCATGTAAGCAGGTGCAGTCACTGAGGATGTCAGCAGATTTTCTACGAGGCTGAATTTCCAATAGTCCGCTGGCAAGGCCGACGAAATTATGCGATCTAATTCTTCCAGAAAGAGTTCTGGGCTAGTTGTCTCTAATGCCTTGATTCTTGAGATGTCTTCTTGGATCTGGCTTTCTGGGCTATTTGTATACCTTCCAGTGAGTTGTGACATAAATAACCAACGTGCCATGATTTCTCTAAGCTTTGTGATATCAACTTTGAAATCTACTCTTCCAAGTAGCCAAATTGAATAAGTGTAAAGAACCGTGTTTGTTGAAGAAATCATATCAGCTGACCTAAACCCGGCTCTTTCCAGAACTTTTAGGTATTCGTCCCAGTTCAAGGGATTTAGAACATGCGATTGACCGAGCTTCAACTTTGCCAGTTCCGCTTCTCTCAATTCCGGCACTATTTCGCGAGTTTTTGGATCTCTACCCCTTAAGGCATTGTACGAATCAGAAAGACGGCCACGAGAAAGGCCATAGGCAACAACAACTCTTAGCAATTGTCCTGGAGTCACCGCCGTTAGATAAGGGTTCTGTGGAGTCCATTTAACCTTCTCTCCAATTACATGTTTCAGGCTGTCCGGGCTAAACCGACTATTTCTTGCAAAAGTTTCAAGTTCAGCTCGTCCTTCTTCCCAAAAAACACTCAACCATGTAAGGATGAAGTCCGCTGAAGTCAGATTAACTCCCTCACTGTTGATTCTCACGAAAATGTCAGAGACTTCTTCTCGAACTATTTTGGACTTGAGCTGCACCACTTGGAATTCGTAAGATTCGAGGTCTCTTAGTTTAGAAAGAGAGTTTGCAATATGACTCTCAATGTCGTCGTCAACTTCTTTGCCCGCTGCCTCGAGTCCTTTGATGTATGATTTCCAAAACTTTATTGAATCTTGTTCGAACACTTTTAGAATGTCTGGGATCCATTCAGGATTCTTAAATGTGGTTACGTTAGGTACATCAAATCTTTCAGTTATTGGGTTGAAAGCGATCTTGATTGGCTCTTTCGAGTAATCTTCTCTCCAAACTTCAACACCTTTTATAACTGCATAAAGACTTGTAAGTCTCTGCTGTCCATCTACAACCTGCAAGCTTGAATTCTGTGACTTATCAGATTTACCAATTGTTTTTGTGTGCTCTAAAGAACTGTTTTCCCAAAACATTAGCTCGCCTACAGGATATCCGCGATACATGCTGTCAATCAGATCTCGAATCTTCGCATTTGACCAAACAAAAGGTCTCTGTATGTCCGGCAGTCGAATAAGGCCGGAGTCAACTCCATCTACAAGGCTTTGAACTGTCCAAGGATGATGGCCAAATGTACTTGAACCCATAATTCATTTCACTTTCGATAAATTTATTCAACTAACCCAATTGTTTCCATTTGGCAGTTCAATCAGCATACTTTGGGGTACTGACTTCAACTTGCAATGTCAGACCAAACCTATAAACTCTAATATCCGAACATATGTTCGGGACTATTGTTAGGGTGTTTTATGGGACGTATAGACGAAGCTGTGGCTGTTTTACTGGATCAGGAGGGTGCTCCTGCCCTTTTTAGATGGAGGGAAAAGGACTATCAGGTTAGTTCTAGACCAGTTAGATGGTTCGCTAGAACTGAATGGTGGGTAGGCGAAAGAGCCCATAGAGGCATCGGTTCAGGAATCCTAGAAGTAGAGATGTGGCGGTTCCTGGCTACCGGAGATGGAACAAAGACATCTTTTGAGCTCCTTCACAACACCGCAGGTAATAGCTGGAAGTTGCTTAGGCAATTTGAATGAGGCCATTCAAACCAAAAAGCAACTACAAGGTTAATTGGGTGTCAAAGCTCAAAATTGATCTCTAGGAGTTTTTTCCTTATTTCAAGCAAGTCTGATCCTTTTGCGTCTCCCAACAACTTCTCGAGTCGGGCAGAGTAATGCTGTTTGTAAGTTTCTGCGATTGAACGGCGATAGGCTTCGCCCCAAAAATCGGCCGCCTCTACAAGCCGGCCTTGGTTTGCCACTAACACCCCCAGGCAATCTAGAGCCTCTAATACTCGGTCAAAATGATCATAGCCTTCATACATAATTACTTGTCGCCAAAGTAATTCCGCTTGCTCAAGGTTGCCCTGATTTTTCGAATCGAAACCTAATTCAAACAAAGAGCAAATCTCCTGATACTCAGAGCTTTGCATTGTTTTGATTCTGTCTAAATGCTCTAAGCCTTCATCCGCATGCGGTGAGCCAAGAGACTTAGCTTGAATCAGGAGATTTTTTGCCTCTTCAAAACTTGACTCATCTACTAACACCTCAGCCAACTCAACCATAGCGGTGGTGTCCCCACCTTGGATAAGTATATGCAACCATTCCTTCTGCTCTTCGACTGATTCAATATTCAACGAAAGTAAAGCTGCGGCCCTTAAGTGTCCTAGCCTAGCCGCCAACTTGTACCAGTTTCTATAATGTAGGTTTTCGGAGCTGTATAGTTCCTTACCCTTTTCATAAATCATTTCAGCGATTTTGTCAGAACCTTTCCAACTAAGTCCCGCAAGTTTTTCAAGAGCACCGAGCTCTCCCGCCTTGATCGCAAGTTTGAGTGCTCTATTTGCAACCGTTGTGTTCCCTTGTTCAACGTATAGCACTCCTATTTCACCCAGAGCCTCAGTGCTCCCTTGCTTGATTGCTTCCTGGAAAAGTTGCTCTGCTAAATCTGATCTATTTTCCTTTTTTGCCGTAAGTCCGTCGCAAACTTTTTGATAAAGCTCATCATCCCAAGTAATTTCTGACTCTTCATCGAATGGTTGTGGCATTTCTCGCTCTTTCTCTCAACCCGTGGTGAAAGTTTACCCACCTTCTCCACCTAGCAACATAATGGCAAAATTTGCAATGTCACCCCACACCTATAAACTTCTATATCCGAACATATGTTCGGATAACTGTTATAGGAAGATTCATGAGTTTTACCCACCTTCACGTAGCCTCAGGGTTCTCTGCCCACTATGGGGTTAATAGGCCTGAGCTACTAGTTGAGGCTGCTCATAACCTAGGGTTTGATGCTTTAGCTCTTACTGACAGGGATGGGCTTTATGGTGCTATCAAACACATTGGAGCATGCCTTCAGGTAGACATGGCTCCTATTGTTGGGGTTGATCTTCCTGTTCTAGATGAAGATGGGTCTTTGCTGGCTCGGGTTGTTGTCTTAGCTCATGGTCATAACAAAGGTTTAGGTTGGGCTACCTTATGTGCTGTTGTTAGTGAAGCTCATGCCATAGGCAAGAAGAAACTATTTGGAATAAAGAGAAGCAAACTATCCCAGTTAGTAAACACTGGGCTAGTTTCCTGCACAGTCTTGTTAGGTCCTGATAGTGATGTGGCTAAGGCAACTCTTGGTAGATCTAAGAACTCTGCCCTAAAGGCTTTGAAGCAGTGGCTAGAACTGTTTGATAAGCCAGGAGCACTAGGAATAGAGATTGTTTCTCTACTAACTGAACCAGGCAAGCTGTTCTCTTCTATTCAAGCTAGAAGAATGCTGGAACTAGCTGATTCTTTGAATGTTCCAGCAGTTCTTACTAACTCAGTTAGATACATCAATCCTGATGATGCTATTACTGCTGACATTCTTGATGCTGCAAGATTCCTAGAACCTCTAGGAAAGTTTGAACCCCAACCTAATGCTCAAGCATGGTTAAAACCTAAGGCTCTAATGCAACAGGTTGCATTAGAGATAACAGAAGACCGCAAGCGAGCAAGAAAGCTTATTGCTGACACTTCCCTACTAGCTGATCTATGCAGGTTAGATCCTGTTTCGGATTGTGGTTGGGGTAAAGCTAAGACTCCTGAGAAAGAAGCACTTGGCATTGAAGGTAATCCTTTTGAGGTGTTGTTTGAAAAAGTTCAGTCAGGTGTGAACTGGAGATACGGTTCTGTATCAGGTAAGCAAAGAACAAAGATTCAACATCGGTTGAGTCAAGAGTTGATAACTATCAACAAGTTAGGGTTCGCTACCTACTTTCTTACTGTTGCTGATGTAGCTCAGATGATTAGGGACATGAACATCAGGATTGCTGCTCGTGGTAGCGGTGCTGGGTCTTTAGTGAACTACCTCTTAGGTATCTCTGGTGTTGACCCTATTGAGCATGATCTTCTCTTTGAAAGATTCTTATCTGTCGAGAGATCTTCTCTACCTGATATCGACATAGATGTTGAATCAGCTAGAAGACATGACATCTATAGAGCAATCTTCAAAAGATATGGTTCTAAGCGTGTGACTTTGCTCTCTATGCAATCAACCTATCGAGGCAGAGGAGCTATGAGAGATAGTGCTCTAGCTCTAGGCATAGATCCTGACCAGGTTGATGATATTGCTTCAAGCATGTGGCGATTCAGTGCTAGTAGTTTCCGTAATGCTTTGAATGTGAAGCCTGAGTTAGCCGAGTTTGCTCAGGCAGTTGAGCATGACAGGAAGATGAACCTGTTAGTTGATATGACTGAGCGGTTAGACCGCATTCCGAGACACATCTCCATGCATCCTTGCGGAGTTATCTTGGGAGATCTAACTCTCCCCCTACTAACACCTGTTGAACCTAGCGGTATGGGTTTACCTATGAGTCAGTTCGATAAAGACGATATGGATCCGATGGGATTACTAAAGCTAGATGTCTTAGGTGTTCGCATGCAGTCCACTATGGCTTATGCAGTTAGCGAGATAAAGAGAGTTAGAGGAGTATCTCTAGACCTAGATAACATCCCTAAAGATGATGCTGATACTTTCAAGGCCATTAGAACAACTAATACCCTCGGTGTCTTCCAGATTGAATCTCCTGGTCAAAGAGAGCTAACCGGTAAGCATCAACCAACAGTATTCAATGACCTAACTATTCAGATCTCTTTGTTTAGACCAGGACCTATGAAGGGCAACATGATTGCCCCTTACCTAGATAGAAGACATGGCTTTGAAAAGGCAGAGTATCTGCACCCTGACCTAAAGCCAATTCTTAGTGAAACCTATGGGGTTGTTATCTTCCATGAGCATGTTCTACGTATCCTCCACACCATGACTGGCTGCGGTTTAGCTAGAGCCGATGAACTTAGAAGATCTTTAGAAAAGCCAGGCACAGCAAGAGACATAGAGAACTTCTTTAGGGAAGCCGCTGCTAAGCGAGGTTATTCAAAAGTAGTTATCGATAAGGTCTGGGATGTCTTGGCAGGGTTTGGCTCCTTTGGCTTCTGTAAGGCTCATGGAGCAGCCTTTGCCATGCCTACATATCAATCAGCATGGCTGAAGACCCACTTCCCAGCTGAGTTCTTGGCTGGGTTATTAACCCATGATCCAGGTATGTATCCAAGAAGACTGCTTGTCACAGAAGCAAGAAGACTTGGTGTGAAATTACTGCCGATAGATATCAACAAGTCGAGTAAAGAGTTCCATGTTGAAAGATTGAGCCCCACTGAAACAGCTATCCGAATGTCCTTTGTTGACCTTCAGGGAGTTAGTGAAACAGAGGTAACAAGGTTTATTGCTAACCAGCCTTATGAGAACCTCACTGACTTCTATCTAAGAGCTAAGCCAACTAGAAGAAGTTTTGAACGATTAGCTCTAATCGGTGCTTTTGATGATCTGACTAAATCATCAACAGAAGCCATTACCCGAGGAGACATTCTTGCTCGAGTCAAAGAACTGAATGCCATCAAGGTAAGACCAGAGGAAGAGAATGCTGATTCTCTATTCTTTGGTTCTTGGAAAGAAGTTCTTCCTCAAGGGAACCCTGAACCTAGCGTTGATGACAAGGTCAACACAGAGATGTCTCTCCTAGGTATGGATCTAACCCAACATGTCTTAGAGAAGTATCGACCAATGCTTGATGAACTAGGTGTTGTCTTAGCATCTGAGCTAAACACGATTAGAAACAAGACCAATGTATTGGTAGCAGGAGTTCGAATTGCAACTCAAACTCCCCCAATGAGATCTGGTAAACGTGTTGTCTTTATCTCTCTAGATGATGGCTCTGGTGTTTCTGATTCAACATTCTTTGATGAAGCTCAACAGAAGTGCTCTCATTTGTTGTTCAACACTAAGTTGATGCTGATCGGTGGCAAGGTTCGAAGAACGGGCATCAAGGGTGTTTCAATCATGGCTGAGAACGCTTGGCGTTTAGATGAACTATGGAATGAATGGCTAACTAAAAGAAAAGAGGCACCTGATCTCTCAGATGCCTCTTTACTAGAACTTATTTAGTCTCTGTTGAAGATTGATAACAATCTTAGAATTTCTAGGTATAGCCAGATCATTGTTACAACAAGACCAAACGCAGCTTTCCATTCGAATTCTCTAGGAAGCCCATTAGCTGCTCCTTGAGAGATGTCTTCGAAGTCTAGGTTTAGTGTGAAGGCAGCAAGGCCAACACCAACAAGACCTGCTAACCATGCAAACGGTGTGCTGTAGATTCCTGAAGAGTTAGTGAACAAGCTAACGATGATGTTTACAAGTGCAAAACCTGCGTAACCAATAAGAGCGAAGGTCATTACACGAGTGAATCTTGCAGTTACCTTGATCCAACCCATTGAGTAAGCGGTAAACATCGCTCCTGCAGTAGTTAGAGTTCCGATGACAGCGTTGATAACGATGCCTGGGTAAGCAGCTTCAAAATAAGAAGAGATAGTCCCGATGAAAACACCCTGGACTGCCGCATAGGTAACAACAGCAGCTGGACGAATCTTCTTAGAGAAGGTAATCCAAAGCGCTAGACCAAAGCCAACCAAAGCAGCTGGAATCATTAGAGCCTGAACTGCTGGAACGTTCCAAGCAACAAAGGCACCTGCTAGTAGCACTGAGAACAGGCCAAGGATCTTGATGCCTGTTCCACCAACAGTCATCTTCTGTGAAGAAACGATTGAATCGAACTGGGCATCGACTTCCGCTTGGTTCTGTTGAACGTTTACTGGAAGCATGCGGTTCATTACTGGGTTATGTGAATTACTCATGTCTCTATCCTAGTTTTCTAGTGTTCTCTTATGGGTTTTACTTAGCCTTTTCAGCAAACTCTAAGAGAATTGCTGGTGTTCCTGAAGCTCCAACCCTTGAAGCTCCCGCTTCTGCCATGTCTATAAGCGCATCTAGGGTTCTAACTCCTCCAGAAGCCTTAACTCCTAGACGATCTCCCACTGTCTTACGCATGATGCTGATTACCTCAGCTGTTGCCCCAGAGGCGGCAAAGCCAGTTGAAGTCTTCACAAAGTCTGCTCCAGCAGCTTCAGTCAATTCACAAGCCTTAACTACCTGCTCATTACTCCATAGACAGGTTTCAAGGATGACCTTTACCTCTGCCTTAGGGTTTGTGCTCTTTGTCGCTTTTACTACCTGGGCAATGTCGTCTTGAACCTGTTCATATTCCCCGGAAGCAAATAGACCTAGGTTCATGACCATGTCTACTTCAATAGCTCCGTGCTTCACAGCTTCAATCGTTTCAGCAACCTTGGTTGCTGTTGTGACTGTTCCATGAGGGAAACCAATTACTGTGCAGAGAAGAACGTTTGAGCCTTCTAAGGCTTTAGCCGAGTGAGCAACGTCCATAGGCCTTATGCACATAGCCTTCACATCAGCTTCTATTGCTGTTCTGATGCAGGCGTCAAGATCTGCTCTAGGAGCTTCTGGCTTTAGAAGGGTGTGATCAATAAGTGCAACTAATTGTTCTTGGGTGTATCCGCGGTATGTAGTCATAGAACAAGTCTAAGTTTGCTCAGGTTGAAAAGCACTTGAATCTACAACTTAGGCTTTAGAAGATTGAGCCTTAGGGCATTTAGAACTACCGAGATGCTTGAAAAAGCCATTGCCATTCCTGCATACATTGGGTTTAGTAGACCAACTGCTGCAACAGGAATCAATAGGACGTTGTAGCCAAAGGCCCAACCTAGGTTCTGTCTAATGTTTGACAAGGTCTTCTTAGATAGCGCTAATGCGTAAGAGATTGCTAAAGGATTGTCATCAACGATGGTTATTGCAGCTGCTGATTGAGCTGCATGGGTTCCTGAACCCATTGCAATACCAACATCTGCTCCAGCTAAGGCTGCAACATCGTTAAGGCCATCGCCTACCATGGCGATAACGGTTGAATCTTCTCTGAGTGAATTGATCTTGTTTAGCTTCTCTTCTGGTGTTACTTCACCAAAGAATTCCTTGATGCCGAGCTCTGTTGCAACTGAGGCAACTCTTGATTGAGTATCTCCAGAAAGCAAGATCGGTTCAACGTGGAGTTGGTGCAGTTGACTAATGGCTTTCTTAGATTCAGGTCTTACCGCATCAGATAGGGCGATGACGACCCTGGCTGTGTTATCCCAGCTCACAACAACGATGCTCGCTGCTCCGGCTTCTAGAACTGCTCTCTCTAGTTCTGCTTGGTTAGTTACCTGCAGTGTCTTCGCTCTTGTTACAACAACTTCTTTGCCATTGACCACTCCAGAAACTCCGTGCCCAGCTAACTCCTTGACATCAGTTGCTGAGAGCAAGTCATCTAGTGAAGCAATTGCTTTAGCCAATGGATGGGCAGAGGATCTTTCAACTGCTGCTGCCATTGCTACAGAATCCTTGACATCTGTTTCAGCGAGAGCGATTACCTTGATGACTTCAAGTTTTCCGGTGGTAAGAGTTCCAGTCTTATCTAGAACAACCATGGTTACTTTGCTTAGAAGACTTAGAGTGTCTGGATTTCTAATTACTATTCCTTGCTTAGCTCCCATGGAAGTGGCAACAACGAGACTCATAGGAACAGCAATACCAAGTGCACAAGGACATGCAATTACTAGCACAGCAATAGTTGCCGACAATCCCTCTCCTGCATCACCCAAGACCAGAGCCCAAACTAAATAGGTAGCTATTGAAAGAAGAATTACTGAAGGAACAAACACAGCAGAGATTCGATCTGTGATTGAACCAATCTTCGTCTTCTGAGCAGTTGCCTCTCTAACTAGGTCTGCAATCTGAGCAATGCGACTTGAAGAACTCACAGCTGTGGTTTCAATAACTAAAGCAGAACCAATATTCAATGAACCAGCCGCTAACTGGCTCTTGAGTGTCACTTCAACTGGGGCTGACTCTCCTGTTATTAGTGAGTTATCAATCTGGCTGGCACCTTCAACAACTACCCCATCAACTGGAATTCTCTGGCCAGTTGCAACAACAACTAGGTCACCAAGCTTCACAAGACTAGTTGGAATGCTTTCTTGGCTTGTTCCTCTTTTGACCTGAGCTGTTTCAGGAATAGCACTTAGCAGTGCTTTGACTGAATCTGTTGCTGATCTTCTGGTTCTAACTTCTAGCCATCTACCGAAGAGAACAATCGTAGGCACCACTGCTGCTACCTCGAAGTAGACCTCGTGGCTACCGGTAAACACTTGAATGAAGCTATAGACATAGGCAACGGTGACACCTAACGAAACTAGTGTGTCCATAGTTGCTGTCTTCAGACGAAGATTCTTTACAGCAGCTTCATGGAAGGGCCAAGCGACCCATGCTGCTACTGGGAAGGTAGCTATCGCAGCAATTGTGTTCCAGTTGTTTGGCATTAGTTCATGGAACATGCTGATGATTGCAACTGGTATTGATATCAATGCACCTATTACTAGACGCCAGATCATTAGGGTTAGAGCTCCCCGGTCATTACCTACTTCGTAGCCAGCATCTTTTACTGCTTGAACTAAAAGCTCCCGAGGTATCTCATTTGTAGAGGAAACGTGAGCGGTTTCGCTGGCAAAGTCAACGTAAGCGTTGACGCCTGCAACTTTATTCAGGCTCTTTTCAACTCGACGTGCACAAGCTGTGCAGGTCATCCCCTGAATATCAAGTTCTAACTTAATTTGTAGCCAGCCTCTTCAACTGCTGCCTCGATCTGAGCGTGGTCCACGCTGTCGTCAACCATGAGAGTTGCTGTTCCAGAGGCAGAAGATACCTTGACATCAGATGCTCCAGGAAGCTTAGACAGCTCCTTCGTAACTGACATCTCGCAGTGACCACAGGTCATACCTTCAACTTTTAGATCAATGCTCTTTGACATAATTTCCCTCTCGTTGACTCAATTATCCCACTGCCAACAAGCAGGCTAAGGGCCAAGTACTAAACCCCGAAACCTGATGGGTTTCGGGGTTTAATTGTGGACCTAAGGGGATTTGAACCCCTGACCCCCTGCATGCCATGCAGGTGCGCTACCAGCTGCGCCATAGGCCCGTGTAACTCCCCCTAGATTACTACAAATCTGAAGTTTGGATTTGGTGACCTCCAGGACGAGGGCTGCTGTGAAGAAATATTCAAAAATTTTAGGTTAGTTTTCAGGTTTAGGCGTGTCGCCCAATGTTTGTATGCCAAAGTATAGATACGTCAGAACTGGATAACGGGACTCAAAGCCCACAGTTGTATGACGGGTTATCACTGTTTTACCCCATCTAATAACCCATCGAAAGGTTAGTCAATTGACTACATCCAAATTAAGCCTTAAAGGCCGCATCACAGCACTATCAGCTTCACTTGCAGTAGCAGCATTGGCACTAACAGGCTGTGCACCAGCCGAAAAAGCAGACTTCGGGGAGCTAAACGTTCAGCTTTCTTGGATCAAGAACTCAGAGTTTGCTGGTGAGTTCTTTGCTGTAGAGAACGGTTACTACACAGACGCTGGATTCTCAAGCGTAAACCTAGTTGCAGGTCCTGCAGCAACAGAGGCTGAAGTTCTTTCAGGAAACGCTCTAGTTGGTATTGCTAACCCAATCTCAACAGCTCCAATCATCTTGGGCGAGAACGCACCTCTAAAGATCATTGGTACTACCTACCAGAAGAACCCATTCACCATTTTGTCTCTAAAAGATGGTGGCAACATTGCTACAGTTCAAGACCTAATTGGCAAGAGAATCGGTGTTCAGGCTGGTCCTAACGAGACATTGTTCGACGCATTGCTAAAGGCAAACGGAATCGATGCTTCTAAGGTAACTAAGGTTCCTGTTCAGTACGACCCAGCCCCACTAGTAAACGGTGAAGTTGATGGTTTCTTGGCTTACGTAACAAACGAGTCTTTTGTTGTTGCTAGCCAGGGTTACGAAGTAACCAACCTACTGTTTGCTGACAACGGTCTTCCATTCGTTACTGAGAGCTTCGTTGTTACCCAGGACTCAATCGACAACAACCGTGAAGCTCTAAAGGCATTCCTAAAGGCAACCATCCTTGGTTGGAAGGACTCAATTGCTGATTCAGATGCTGGTGCAGATCTTGCTCTAAACGTCTACGGTGCAGACCTAGGTCTAAACGCTGACAAAGAGTACTACCAGTCAAAGACTCAGAACGAGATCCTGGTTCAGACAGATGAGACTGCAGCAAACGGTCTATTTACAATCAGCGATGCAATGATTGCTCAAAACCTAGCAACCCTAAAGGCTGCTGGTTACACAATCACTGCTGACCAGCTATTCGACATGAGCCTTCTAAAAGAGGTTTACGAAGAAAACCCAGAACTAAAGGGCTAATTCTCCAAATGTCTAGCACTTCCGATGCCACTGCTCAGAGTAATGCTCTGGGCAGTGGCATCACCATTTCCAATTTAAGTAAAACCTTCCAAATAGGTAAAGAGAAGATTGTCGCAATCGACAATGCTTCCCTGCATAGCGATAAAGGTTCATTCCTGTCTTTGCTTGGACCTTCTGGTTGCGGTAAATCAACCATTCTTAGAATTCTTGCTGGACTTGAGACTCCTACCTCAGGCTTTGCAACAGTCGATGGCAAAGATCCTCAAGATCTTCGTAAGAACCACGAACTAGGTATTGCATTCCAAGATTCAGCTCTACTTCCTTGGCGAAGTGTTGAATCAAACATCAAACTTCCTCTTGAAATCTCAGGAGAAGAACTAGACCCTAAGGTTCTAGAAGACATCATCAAGCTTGTTGGCCTTCAAGGCTTTGAGAAGGCTAAACCTGCTCAGTTATCTGGCGGTATGCGTCAGCGTGTGTCTATCGCTAGAGCACTTATCGTTCAGCCTTCCGTATTGCTTCTAGATGAGCCTTTTGGTGCTCTTGATGACATGACCAGACAGCGTCTAAATCTTGAATTGCTTCGCATCTGGACAGAGAAACCAGCTACAACCCTTATGGTGACTCACGGCATCTCAGAAGCTATCTTCCTAAGTGATCAAGTAGCGGTTATGAGTGCAAGACCTGGTCGTATTCAGGAAATCATTGAAGTAGATCTTCCAAGGCCTAGAAACATTGAAATGATGAGATCTCCTGAGTTCCATACTCTTGTTGATCAGGCATCTGAGCTATTGTTTGGAGCTCACGGCGAGTTAGCTGCAGATGATTAGTAGCCGCCCTAGGTATCTCGGTGGCACCATAGGGTCTTTGAGCATCATTGCTGTTTGGTGGATTGCTGCTGTTACCTTGTTCTCCAGAACCAACTCTGAAGGTAAGGCTGTTACCGGAGCTATCCCAACACCTCTTGAAGTTATTCAACAGTTTGGTGTTGATGGTTTTGAGTTCTACTTCAAGAATGCATCCATCACTCTTGCTGAAGCAGGTATTGGTTTTGTTTTAGGAAACCTTGGTGCTATTGCACTAGCTGCTGTAGCACTTGCTCTACCTAAGTTAGAAAACCTAGCTACTCAGATTGCAGTTATCACTTATTGCATTCCTATCGTTGCTATCGGTCCAATCATTCGATTGGTGCTAGGCGCTCCTGGTCAAGGTGAGCCTGCGGGTGCTGCTATTTCTCTTGCCGCTCTAAGTGTTTTCTTTACCACCATGATTGGTGTTTTGACTGGTGTGAAGTCAACAGATCAGGCAAGCCTTGATGTTGTGAGGGTTTACGGTGGTACTTCTTGGCACAGACTCATCAAGGTTCAATTACTCTCTGCTCTGCCATCAGTATTTGCTGCTCTAAAGATTGCAGCTCCTGCCTCTTTCCTAGGAGCAATTCTTGGTGAGTACGTTGGCGGACCTGATGTTGGTTTTGGGCCTGCTCTAGTCAATGCTCAGCAGAGCTTAGAGGTAGCAAGAGTATGGGGCTTAGCTTTAGTCTCTGGCTCTATCGCAGGTCTCGGCTATTACCTATTTGGTCTTATCGCTAGGAAAGTTACACCTTGGTCAACTGCTAATGGAAAGGCAGGACATTGAAAACTTTCTCCGTGAAACTAGGTAAGTCAGCTCTCAACACTGCTTTCTCTTTAGTTGTAGTGACAATCCTTTGGGTATTTGCACTTTGGGCTTTTGATGTCTCTCCATACATCGGTAAGAATCCTTTAGATGTTTTCAACTTCCTCTTTACAGTTGACATGGCTTCTGAGAACCAAGTTCTAGTTGCAACTGCACTTGGTCAGACAATGTATGACGCGAGCATCGGCTTTGCAGTTGGAATTACTCTGGCTAGCTTGATTGCTGTGTTGTTTGCTTTGTCTAAAGGCATTGAGCAAGCTCTAATGCCGATAGCAATGTTGTTGAGATCTGTGCCTTTGATTGCGATGACGCCAATTATTATTTTGATCTTCGGAAGAGAGCAGCTAACTGTTGCTGTCATGGGAGCAATTGTTGTGCTGTTTCCAGCACTTGTGAACATAGTCTTTGGACTTCGTTCAGTCTCCCCTGTTATGGGAGATCTAGTTGAGGTTTATGGAGCAAACAAGCTCAAGCAACTGAGAACCGTTGCCTTCCCTAGTTCTTTGCCAGCCTTCTTCGCTGCTCTCAAGATCTCAGTACCAGGAGCTATTACCGGTGCTCTTTTGGTTGAATGGCTAGCTACTGGAACAGGTATTGGCTATGGCATTGTCTCTGCTGTCGGTAGAGCCAAGGCAGGTGAAGTGTGGGCTTACGTTGTAGTTATAACTGTTGTTTCTATTGTTTTGTATAACTTACTAGCCCTGCTTGAAGACTATGTTCTCGAGCGTTTTGGCTTCACTAAAGCCAAATAGCGTTTAGATATCTGCAGGAACTGCGATACCTTCAAGAGAAATCACTGGACAGTCTTTCCATAATCTCTCAATGTCATAGAAGATTCTGTCTTCTTCATGCATAACGTGGCAGATAATATCTCCAAAGTCCAGCAAGATCCAACGACCTGTTGTCTTACCTTCTCTGCGAAGTAGTTTGTGACCTTCAAGAAGCATTGCTTCTTCAACACCATCAGCGATTGCTGATACTTGTCTTTCGTTTCTTCCAGAAACAATTAGGAAGACATCCGCTAGAACAAAAGGAACGCTCACATCTAGTGCTACTAGATTCTCGGCCACCTTCGCAGCTGCCCCGGTTGCGGCGATTTTGGTCATTTCGATGGCACGTGTAGTTGCAGTCAATGAGTAGCTTTCTTGTTAGTTAGTTGAATAGGCCTGAAGAGATTGAGAGAAGGATGCCACCAGCAATTAGCAGTGCTGCACCTGAGATCATTGCCACATACCAGTAAGGGTTGATGCCTCGGTGGGCACCACCTGGAATACCTGGTTGGTTTAGTGTCTTGGTGATTACACCTGAGATACGAATAGGTGGAATACCTGGGATGAAGTTCTGTTGAGCATCCTGATCTAGATCACTGTCTGTTCCATCAGTAAATGCTGAGATATCGATTTCTCCGGTTGGAGTAATTAGAGCACTAACGTCAATGCTTCCTGTTACAACGAGTTCACCCGAGTCAGTAATGAGAGAACCACCAGCAGTAATGTCTAGAGGCAGCTCAACAATGAGGTTGGTTCCAGTTGTTTCTTCTACTAGAGCGGATGACACATTGAATATAGGATTACCCTCTTCATCGAGTTCAACAGCTGCAATGCTCTTTTCAAATTCTGCAATTGTTGGAGCGGGTTCTTCTTCAATAACAGGTTCAACAACAGCTTCTTCTACTGGAGCAGTCTTGACTACTGGCACAACAATCGGTGGCACTACTACTGGAGGTGCGACAGCAAGAGGAGCTGGCACTACAGGTGGTTCTTCAACTACTGGAACAGTCAAACCTGCTTCTGCTGCCTGACGTGCAGCAATAGCTTCAGCCTGCGCTTGCATGGCTGCTCTAGTTAATGGTTGTGAAGTGTAATCAGTCATGCTGACCATACAATTCGTGCTTACCAATGTATTGAACAACACCATCTGGAACTAGGTACCAAACTGGGAATCCACTATCTACTCTCCTTCTAACGTCCGTTGAAGAGATAGCTAGTGCAGGGATTTCAAGTGATGAAATAGATCCTTCAGGTGTTTCAGGAATGGTTAGCTTGTGTCCTGGTCTACTAACTGCAACAAAGTGAGCGAGAGTCCAAAGCTTTTCAACGTCTTTCCAAGCAAGTATCTGAGCAATAGCGTCTGCTCCAGAGATGAAGACTAGATCTGCATCTGGATAGAGTTCCTTCATTTCAGTCAGGGTGTCCACTGTGTAGGTATCTCCCCCGCGATCAATATCAATGCGGCTAACCTTGAATGAAGGGTTTGATGCTGTTGCAATAACTGTCATCAAATAGCGGTGCTCTGCTGAGGTTACGGTCTCCTTTAGGTAAGGAGAACCAGTTGGAACGAAGATAACTTCATCTAGTTTGAAGGCGGAGGCAACCTCGCTGGCTGCTACAAGGTGACCGTTGTGAATAGGGTCAAAGGTTCCACCCATGACTCCAATTCTTCTTTTAACGGTCAAAACTAAGCCTTAGTGTGAGCCTTGGTTAGAGTTCTTGCCCTTGTGTTCGTGGCGGTTAGCCACATCACGGTAAGACCAGACAACAGCTGCTAGACCTAGGAAGATAACCATAGCGATAACGCCGAATACGACTGCTGGGAATGGGTAGGTGACGTGTGCGGTGTGTCCTTCAGCTTCTTGAGCCAATAGTTCTAAAAACTTCAATTTCTCTCCTATAACGATTAGTTCAAATCTACCCTAGAGGGGCTAGAAATGGGCACTCTAAGCCCTTGACTGCCCTGTTCCACGCACTAGCCACTTGGTGCTGGTTAGTTCTGGAAGACCCATAGGTCCTCTAGCGTGAAGTTTCTGTGTAGAAACTCCAACTTCAGCACCAAAGCCAAACTCTCCACCATCAGTAAACCTGGTTGAGGCATTCACCATTACAACAGCTGAATCCACTCGGGCTAGGAACTCTTCGGCATTGTGGGCATCTTCAGTGATGATGCTCTCAGTGTGAGCGGTTGAGTACTTAGCAATGTGGTCCAAGGCCTCGTCAAAGCTGTCTACTACCTTGACCGATAGATCAAGAGCTAGATACTCAGTAGCCCAGTCTGATTCAACAGCTTCAAGTGCACTTGGGAATACTCTTCTGACTCTGTCATCACCATGGATCACTACGCCGTTTGAGACTAGTTTCTCTAGAACTGGAACTAACACCTTGTCTACGGCATCCTTGTGGACTAGAAGAGTCTCAAGTGCGTTGCAGACAGAAGGTCTTTGCACCTTTGAGTTGTTTACAATCTCTAATGCGTAATCAAGCCTTGCTGTTGCATCTAGGAAGATGTGGACAATACCATCACCGGTTTGAATAACTGGAACTTTCGATTCCTCAACAACAGTCTTGATTAGGTTTGCTGATCCTCTAGGGATTAGCACATCAATCAAACCAGTTGCTTTCATCATGGCTTCAGCACCTTCACGACCATATTCATCAACACTCTGAATTGCTTCTGGGTTGTGATTGTTGGTTGTGAAAGCTTCTCTAAGAATTGAGACTAGAACCTTGTTGGTGTTTTCAGCCATAGAACCACCACGAAGAACGATTGCGTTACCGGTCTTGATTGCCATTCCAGCAATGTCGATTGTCACGTTAGGTCTAGCTTCATAAATCGCACCGATAAGGCCGAATGGAACTCTTACCTCTTTGATGCTCAGACCATTAGGTCTAGTGATGTCTCTAACTAGCTCACCAATAGGGTCATTTAGTTTGATTAGCTCGGCTAGAGCAAACTTTAGTGAATCAATACGGTCAACGCTTAGAGCTAAGCGATCTTGAAGAGATTGGGATACTCCAGAGTCTTTAGCAATCTTTAGGTCTAGGTGGTTAGCAACAAGAATCTCTTCTGATCTTGATGTTAGAAGAACTGAAACAGTCTTTAGGATTTCGTTCTTCTGCTCAGCAGTTAGTAGACCTAGAGCAGAAGATGCTGCCTTAGCTTTCCTAATTAGATCTAAAGCGCTCACTTTGTTTCCTTTGCTTGGAACCAGGTGCCAACTCGCTCACCTTCGAGAACAGATGCAGCGTTGTCAATAGATGTTAGCAAAACAGTAATGCCGCGCTCTCTTGCATACTTAGCTGCTTCCAGCTTGGTCTCTGCACCACCGGTGCCTACAGTTGAAGCACTGCCACCAATCTTGATAGTTGATAGATCGTCTTCAGGTTCAACCCATTCAATCTTCTGAGAACCTTCTTCTGTTGGCGGCCTGTCATACAGGGCATCAACATCACTTAGAAGAATAAGTGCATCTGCTTTGACTAGCACTGCAACAAGAGATGCCAGTTTGTCGTTATCTCCAAAGGCGATTTCTTGGGTAGCAACGGTGTCATTCTCATTAACAATTGGAACAACTTTTAGTTCAAGTAATCTATCGATTGCCTTGCTAGCGTTCTCGCTAGTTTCAGCTTGTTCAAAGTCCCCTGCTGTTAGAAGAACCTGGCCAGCAACGATGTTGAATCGCTCAAGGCTAGTTTCGTATCTACCCATGAGTTTGCTTTGACCAACAGAAGCTAATGCTTGCTTAGTAGCAAGGTCGGTTGGTTTCTCTGTGAGGTTTAGAAGTGGAAGACCAGTTGCGATAGCACCTGATGTGACAAGAACAATTTCTTGCCCGTTGTTGGTTGATTTAGCTATTGCCTCGACTAGTAGATCTAAATTGTTTTGGTTTACTCCAGTAATTGAAGATGAGCCAACTTTGACTACGATTCTTTTGGCTTTAGGGATGTCCCTGTGGTCTGAGAGCTTCATTTCTGCTCCTCTACACCTGCTTGTTCAGGATCTTCTGTAGCCAAGTCTGGATCTTCAACTGAACCAATTTCGTAGGAAATGATTGGGTTTCCCTCTTTATTCATCTCTTCACGCATGGCAGCTCTTGCATCCATCATCTCTTGGTATTCACGACGTCTATCAATGTTAGTTCTGCGCTCGCGTAAATCAAGTCTCGGGTCTGTTCCACGAGGAGCAGCAATAAGTTCACCAGCAGATGCAATAGTTGGCTCCCAGTCGAAGATAACTCCGTCTTTACCTGCACCGATAACAACAGTTGAACCAGCAACTGCACCAACCTTTAGAAGTTCATCCTCAAGGCCTAGCTTGGCTAAGCGGTCACCTAGATAACCAACTGCTTCTTCGTTACCAAACATGGTTTGGGCAACCCAGCGCTCAGGCTTTGCTCCAATAACTCGGAAGATTTCACCGTCTCCGTAAGATTCCTTCTTCACTGTGAACTTGTTATCTTCACGCTTGTGGTTCATCAACTGGATACGAGGTCTTGCAGGAATCTTAGATTTAGCATCTCTGTGGTTCTTTACTAGTTCTGCTAGAGCAAAGTTCAGTTCTCTCAAACCCTCATGAGTAACAGCAGAGATTAGGAATACTTTGTAGCCACGAGCTTCTAGCTCTGGCTTTACAAACTCAGCAAGCTCACGTCCATCAGGAACGTCAATCTTGTTCAGAGCAATGATCTGCGGTCTCTCAGGTAGAGGTAATTCACCTTCAGGTACTTCGTAGAGAGCAAGTTCATTCAAGATGAGATCTAGATCGCTAATTGGATCTCTGTTTGGTTCAAGAGTTGCACAGTCCAATACATGTAGCAAAGCTGCACAGCGTTCAACGTGTCTTAGGAACTGAAGACCTAGACCCTTACCTTCGCTAGCACCTTCGATTAGTCCTGGTACGTCAGCGACAGTGAATCTAGTCTCCCCTGCTTGAACAACACCTAGGTTTGGGTGCAGGGTTGTGAAAGGGTAATCAGCAATCTTTGGTTTCGCTGAAGAGATAGAAGCAATCAAAGAAGATTTACCAGCTGATGGATATCCAACTAGAGCAACATCAGCAACAGACTTCAGCTCAAGGATTACATCTCCACGCCAACCAGGAACTCCAAGGAGAGCAAAACCTGGAGCTCTGCGCTTAGAGGATGAAAGAGCAGCATTACCTAATCCACCCTGACCACCTTCAGCAACAACGAGTTCCATTCCAGCTTCATCAAGGTCAGTAATGATCTTGCCATCAGCCGATCTAACTACTGTTCCAATAGGAACATTTAGAACAACGTCTTTACCTGTTGCTCCGTTACGGAAATCTCCGGCACCATCGCCACCATCTCCACCTGAACGATGAGGACTGAAGTGATATTCCAAAAGAGTTGTCGTGTTGGCATCAGCGATAAGTGAAATGGTTCCACCGTTACCGCCATCGGCACCATCAGGACCAGCTAGTGGCTTGAACTTTTCACGCTTAACAGAGATACAACCATCGCCACCATCTCCAGCTCTCAGGTGCAGAGTAACTTGATCAACGAATGTCACCATGGGTTACTCCTTTCCTTCGAATACCCTCAAAAACACAGAAGGCGAGCACATTGGCTCGCCTGCTGATTTGAAAACTAGTTTGTTCTAAAAAAGAACCTAAGCCGCAACAACAATGTTGACTACGCGACGTCCGCCCTTTTGACCGAACTGAACTGCACCTGCAGATAGAGCAAACAGGGTGTCGTCTTTACCGCGGCCTACGTTACGACCTGGGTGGAAGTGAGTTCCACGCTGACGAACAATGATTTCTCCTGCGTTTACTTCCTGACCTGAGTAGCGCTTGACTCCTAGACGCTGAGCGTTTGAGTCGCGGCCGTTACGGGTTGAGGAAACACCTTTTTTGGATGCCATTTTTTAGATCCTTTACTTACTTGATCTCAGTAACCTGAACACGAGTCAGGTCGGC
>JBIJAF010000023.1:0-19837 GCA_044345905.1 Rhodoluna sp. | reverse complement strand
TTACTCAGTAACGGCAGCAGCTTCAGATTCATCGAAATCAACTTGTTCATCAACAGGGGTTTCTTGCACCCTGAGTGGTCTTCAAGCGGGTAAGAACTATCAAGTTATTGTCACCGCTACAAACAAACGCGGTTCAGTTTCTTCAACTCCGGTCGCTGAAGTCTTGGATCCTATGAAGAGCCAGCAATGGTATCTAGATGGAACCTATGGAATCAACGCATCTAAGGCTTGGAAGATAACTCAAGGAGTCCCTTCTATTGTTGTTGCCGTTCTAGATACTGGCATCACAGAGCATCCTGACCTAGATGGCAACATCGTCACGGGCTACGACATGATTACCGACGCAACAAATGCCAGAGATGGAAATGGTAGGGATGCTAACCCTGAGGACCCAGGTGATTACGAGAGCTCATTAGTGCCAAGCTCTTGGCATGGAACTCACGTTTCAGGAATCATTGCTGCCGAGACAAATGACATTGGTATCTCAGGTGTGGCTCCGAACGTCAAGATTTCACCCGTTCGAGTTCTTGGAGTGAATGGTGGATCAGAGAGTGATATAGCTGCAGGAATTAACTGGGCACTTGGAGTGAAGCTAACTGGAATTATTCAGAACCCGAATCCAGCAAAAGTAATTAACCTCTCAATCGGTTCTTCAACATTCTCAACATGTTATTCAAACTCAGCAACTCAACTCGCAATTGATGAATCTAAGAGAAGAAATGTAACTATAGTTACTTCCGCTGGAAATGATAATCAGTTCGCAACAAACTCTTATCCAGGTAACTGTTACGGCAACATCACAATTGGTGCCACAGGTATCACTGGTGATCGTTCTTACTACAGCAATTATTCTGGCTACTCAAACGCTCAAGGATTCTACATAGGAGTGGACATATCGGCTCCTGGAGGGGATGATCGAGTGGGACTCAACAAACCAGCTGGTGGTCTTATCTGGTCAACAACCAATGATGGTAAGACTGGTCCCGGCAGAGCCACTTATGGCGCTGAGCAAGGAACAAGTATGGCTTCACCTATTGCTGCTGGTGTTGTTGCGCTTATGTATTCCATACGTCCATCATTGACTTACACACAGGTTTGGGAAATTCTCAGCAGCACAGCCAGACCATTCAATCCAAACTCTGACTGTGAATATCAAATCATTGAGACCACTATGAATGATGGCAGCACCCTCACAACAGGAGAGTGCGGCATTGGCATCATTGATGCTGATGCAGCATTACGGGCTGTCCAAGAGTTAAACAAATAAAGCCAGCTCTTTTCAAAAGAGCCAGCTTCTTTGTTGCTGGTGCGGAAGGTGGGACTTGAACCCACACGCCTAAGGCGCTAGAACCTAAATCTAGTGCGTCTGCCAATTTCGCCACTCCCGCGAGCCTTCCTATTCTATGTGAAAAATGAAAGCTTTGCCTGTGGAGAACCTGAGCAACATATCTGGGGATTTGTAAACATGGGGTCATGCCCAGAGAAACAGTCCAACTCATCGCTGAGAGAGCCAGAACACTGCTATCCACTGGACCAGACTCGATTGATCAGGCCATCTCCAAGGCCGTTGATGAAGCTTTTGAAGGTGGACAAGGCCTACCGCAGTTAGTTGAATCAGACCTCGTAGGAGAGGTCAGAAGTGCTCTTTCAGGTTATGGACTGCTTGATGAATTGATTGTTAACCCAGATATTGAAGAAATCTGGATCAATGCTCCTGGCAAAGTATTTGTCTATGAGAACTCACTGAAGAGACAGCTGAACCTAAACCTAACGGCACTCGATATTCGTCAAATGGTGGAGCGCATGCTCCGAGATTCAGGAAGACGACTGGATAGATCAGAGCCATTTGTTGATTCAACCTTGCAAAACGGTTCTAGATTGCATGTTGTTATTCCTGATGTGACAAGGAATCACTGGTCGGTCAACATTAGAAAGTTTCCCAGCCGCGTCTTTACACTTCAAAGCCTGATTCAGCTCAGGACAATGTCCTTGGAATTGGCAAATTTCTTAGCTGCTGAGTTTCGAGCAGGTCAAAACATTTTGGTATCTGGAGCAACTCAGGCAGGTAAAACAACATTGTTATGTGCACTGCTAGATGTTGGTTCAGAAACAGACCGCTTAGTAAGTGTTGAAGAGACCTTTGAGATTAGAACAAATTATGTGGACTGGGTTGCTATGCAAGCTAGGCAAGCAAACCTTGAAGGCGTTGGTGAGATAACACTTCGAAGACTTGTCAAAGAAGCATTGAGAATGAGGCCAACTCGGTTGGTAATTGGCGAAGTGAGACAGGCTGAGGCACTTGATCTTCTGATTGCCTTGAATTCTGGAATCGCAGGACTTTGCACAATACATGCGAACTCAGCATTTGATGCTTTGGAAAAGTTAAAGTTGCTGCCTTTGCTCGCTGGAGAGAACATACCTGCTTCGTTCGTTTCACAAACAGTAGAGAGAACCATCGGACTTGTAGTCCACTGCCAGATGGATGCTCAGGGCAAGAGGAAAGCGTCTCAGGTGATCAAATCAGATGGCCAAGGCAATTGGGTTGAGGTTCGACTGTGAACAAGATAGAAAATCTACTGATACAGGCGGGATACCAAAGCATTCAACCAGCTCAGTTTGTCTTGCTGCTACTTGGTGGACTCGCTAGCGCAGTTGTCATCCTCGCCGTGATTACAAACTCTCTGCTGATTTCTATTGCCGTCTGTGTTTGTGTGGGGGCTCAACTTCTAGAGAGTTTCCAAAGCAAAGTTGCGGCAGAGAATCAAAAAGCAAACACCCAGTGGCCCAAGTATTTAGATTCAATACACTCAGCTACCTGGGCAGGAGCAACACTCGAACAAGCCTTACTAGATTCAATCTCGTCTGCTCCAGCCAAACACTCTTGGGCTCTATTGGAATTTGAGAAAGACCATAACACCGGTATTGCATTTAGTGACAGCTTGGATAACCTCAAAGCTCGCCTTGCTAATCCCATTGCAGATAGGTTCATCGAGGTTACTCGCTTAGCTAGTGCTTCTGGAGGAAGGGTTTATCTAAGTGCTCTCAGGGCTCAATCCCTCCAACTTCGCCTAGAGAACTCAACTTGGTCAGAGATCAATGTGAAGCAGAACTGGGTTCTAGGAACAGCAAAGTTGGCAGTGCTAGCTCCTTGGTTGATTTTGGTTCTACTTAGCCTCAGGCCCGAAACTGCAATTGCCTTTCAATCGGAGAGCGGACTAGCCGTTCTGGCATTAGGAACAGTTGCTTCTTTGCTAGCTTTTAGGTTGATCAAAACTTTGGGCAAATTGCCACCACGTCAAAGAACGTTAGGTGTCTAAGTGCAACTTATAGCCCTTGGATTATCTGTCCTTGCGATTATCACTTTGTATTTCAGCCTAGGAAAATCATCAGAGTCCAACCTAGCCGAGCGTTTGCAGCCTAGAAAGCGAGTATTCCAAAAGACCAAAACCAAATCAAAGTTCAATTCGGTGAGTGCACTTATGGAGATACCTGATTTTGCTTCCTTACTTTGGTTTGCCGTGAGCGCAGGAGAGTCGCTGGAATCGGCACTCAGCTTAGCTGTGAGTCGTTCAACTGGTTATGTTTCTGGAGAATTCGAAAGAGTCCTAAGAAATGTCGAACACGGAGCCGTGATGCAAGTTGAACTACAAGAACTGGCTTCACAAGCCAAGTCTGAACATGTTCGTGAACTGGCAACCAAGCTAGCAGTGGCACTCAACAATGGTTCAGCGCTGGGCGATCTGATGGGTGACTTCGTGCAGTCATCGACATCCGCACTGAGAGCTGAACTACTCATCATTGCTGGCAGGAATGAAACCAAGATGATGATTCCGATGGTGTTCATCATCCTGCCCATCACAGTTATGTTCGCACTATTCCCAAGCCTTGCTCTAATCCAGGGCAGCTTTCTATAAGAAGGAGATAAATGAAAATACAGGAAGTTATTCAAGATGACAAAGGGGACGTACCTGGTTGGGTACTAGTCACGCTAATGACAGCAGGCTTAGTTGTATTGCTTTGGGCGGTAGCTGGACCTGCTCTTCGAAGTGTGTTCAACAATGCAGTATCCAAGGTTGTTGTTATCTAACCTGAGAAGCGATAGCGGTTCTGCAGTTTCTGATTTTGTTCTTCTAGTGGTTCCTGCTTCGCTTCTATGTCTACCTCTTATAGAACTGTTTGGAATTTACCAAGGTGCAATAGTCAAAGAGCAGGTTAGCTACGAGATTGCAAGATTCGCATCCCTTGCCGACATTTCACTCGATCAAGCTCTTGACTACAAACAATTCAAAGATCCGCTCGCTCAACTAACTAGAATCACAAACCAAACTTCTTGTTCGTTTCTTGTCAGCACAGAATCGAAGAAGAGCATCATCTTTTTGCCTCAAGTGATTGAAGTTCCAATTCAAGGACGGGCTACCTGTGAAAAGTAAGCTCATCAGACAAGAGCAGGGCAATGCCCTAATTGAAGTCGTTGCCTTCGCTGCTATTGGTTTTGGGCTTGTGCTAACCCTTGGCTTTCAAATGCTGGAACAGGAACGTAAGGTACTTGAGCTAAAGAGTTTAAGTCGAAACGCAATGAGGTCATATTTGATTAGCCCGTCTGCAGATATCTTTGATGAAGTCTTCAGGCTGCAGACTGATAGTCGCATATTGGCTGAGGAGAGCTTGTCTGTCGCTACGAGTTGTCTACAGGCTGAGTGCTCCAAGCCCAACACTTTGATTTGGTTAGAACTGCAAGCAGGAGACTTGTCTGCGAAAGCCTTCGGTATCACAGGTGGTTAGGGATGAATCTGGCTCTGCTCTGATCTGGTTTGTTTTTCTAGTAGCGCTACTTTGTATGTTGGTGCTTACCCTGGCCACGAGTATTCATCAATACCTGTTTGCACGAGAGTTGATAGATTTCACCGAACAGTTTGCATTGGCAGTGAAAACCAAGTTACAGCATGAGGGCTCTCAAGTTTCATCTATAGCAGCTGCTTTGCTTTCAGAAGTTAGTTCTCAGTACAGCTTTGGTGGCCTTCAACTCAAGCAGGTCAGACTAGAAGCTGGTGAAACAGTTAAGGTTGTCTTTTGCGCTGACTGGAAATCTCCAGTTGCATCCATTGATGCCTCAAGAAGAATATGTGAGATGGCTTTAGCGCGTTAAGACTTCTTGTCTGGAGTAACTGCGTATCTAGGAATGTATTTATACATAAGTCCAGCACCAACAAAACCCAGTATTCCAAAGCCAGCCATTGCACCAGTTAGGCCAACTGCAAGAACCATTGGTGCAAGTACTAATGGAGCAGCAGCATCACCGAAGTCAACCAGCAAGCGATACGAGGCTAGGAATTCACTTCTCTTGTCTGGAGGAGCAAGATCAGCACCTAAGACCATGATCACTCCGCTACCAATTCCATTAGCTACTGACATTAGTAGAGCTAGTAGTAGGAATGTGTTGGCATCAACTGCAATGCCCACAATTAGATGGGCAAGCCCTAATCCAAACAAGGTTGGCACAGCAGCAAAGCTTCTTCCGAAGCGATCCATAATTTGTCCACTTAGGTAGAACATTGCGAAGTCCAATGCTCCAGCGATACCAATAATCAGGGAGGCTTGCGCGGTAGGAATAGTCAGAGCAACAGCAATAAGTGGAAGACCAATCATTCTGGTTCCGCGCAGTGCACTCAGGATAGATGATGCAACACCAAGGGTTGCAAGCTTCTTTCCTTCACGTCTTGCAACCAGCAGAGTCTCTTTTAGCGATGAGCTGTTCTTGGCCACATCTTCGCCGCCTTTAGCAAAAAGCAAGATAACAACCGCGGCACTACACAAAACCAAGGGTAAGAAGTAAACGGCTTGAACGCTGAACATCGCTATAACTGCTGCGGCTATCGTTGGCCCAACAAACGACCCTGCTCTAAACATTCCACCCAGAACAGACAGAGCCCTTGCCCTAATGGCAATTGGAACGTGCTCGGTCATCCATGAAAGTCTGGCTAAGCCAAACACAGCAGATCCTGCTCCAACAAGAAATACTCCAGAACCAAGCATGAATACATTGAAGGCAAAAAGGCTAGGCAAGATTCCAATGGCTCCAGCTGCTGCTGCCATAATCATGGCTTTTCTTTCACCTAGGAAATCAATCAACTTAGCTGCTGGAAGATCAGCTACCAGGCGACCAATCATTAGTAGTCCAGTAATCAAACCAGCGGTAGCGAGGTCAGCCCCTAGAAGCAATGCTGTTGCAGGGATGCTGGGAACTATTCCAAATTCAGCTGAGGAGAAAAGAAAAGAAGGCAGATATACAGGTAGCACTAACTTGCGTTTAGAGAAGTCTTTGCTTGATGCCATTAGCCAATTATCGCCTAGGTGAACACTCGAAGGGGTATTGGCTAACTCCCGCCTAAACTAGAGAACATGTCCGACCTTGATCTCTCTCAAGAAATCAAGCAAATTCGTGGAACCTTTGCCACTATTGCTGAGGTTACTGACGTACCCAAACTAGATAAAGAGATTGAGCAGCTAGAGAAAGATGTTCAAACCCCAAACCTTTGGGATAACGCTGAAGAGGCCCAGAAACTAACCAGCGCTCTTTCGAGAAAACAAGCTCAGCGAACCAGAATCCAAGACATTGCCAGCAGATTAGATGATTTAGAAGTTCTTATTGAGCTAGCGAACAGCGAGTCGGATAAGCCTGCAGCTAATGAAGCAACAGCAGAGCTTGAAGCACTGAAGAAGCTTGTTGCTGAACAAGAGGTTGTCACACTACTAAATGGTGAATACGACTCAAGAGCAGCAATCATCACAATCAGATCAGGAGCAGGTGGCGATGACGCTACTGACTTTGCTGAGATGCTTATGCGAATGTATCTCCGTTACTCAGAGAAGCAGGGTTGGCCAGCTCAAGTTCTAGACATCTCTCATGCTGAAGGTGCTGGCATCAAGTCAGCAACATTTGAGATTGATGCTCCGTATGCCTACGGTCAACTATCTGTTGAAGCAGGAACTCACAGATTGGTTCGCATGAGCCCATTCAACGCTGCAGGAAAGAGACAGACCAGCTTCGCAGCTGTTGAAGTAGTTCCATTGATTGAACAGACAGATGTTATTGATATTCCAGAGAGCGATATCAGAATCGATGTCTTTAGATCATCTGGACCTGGTGGGCAGTCTGTTAACACAACAGACTCTGCTGTTCGCATTACACACATTCCAACCGGGACTGTTGTTTCTTGTCAGAATGAGAAGTCTCAACTTCAGAACAAAGCATCAGCTATGAGAGTTCTGCAATCAAGACTTCTAGAGATCAGAAGAACAGAAGAAGAAGCAACTAAGAAACAACTTGCTGGAGAGGCAACAGCCTCCTGGGGAGACCAGATGCGTTCATATGTCTTAGCTCCATATCAGATGGTGAAAGACCTAAGAACTAACTTTGAAGTTAACAACCCTGATGCAGTATTTGATGGCGACCTCGGTGGTTTCATTGCATCCGGCATTAGATGGCGTAAAACAGGCACCATTTAGTAAAGACACACAGCCCAATCAGAGCCATCTATTGGGTCCCTCAATTTAGGCTAAAAACCTAATGATTTCAATTTCTCAAGTAACCAAGGCTTATCGAGGTGCCCCAAGGGCAGCTCTAGATAACGTGTCCCTAGAAATAGACAAGGGAGAGTTTGTCTTTCTAGTTGGAACTTCTGGTTCAGGTAAGTCATCTCTTATGAGAATGATCTTGAGAGAAGATATGCCAACTAGTGGCAGCATCCACGTACTAGGGGAGAACCTAGTCGGTATCCCTTCTAGAAGAGTTCCTCACTTCAGAAGAAAACTAGGAGTAGTTTTCCAAGACTTTAGATTGCTTCCTAACAAGACGGCAGCACAGAACGTCGCATTCAGCCTTGAGGTAATTGGTAAATCTTCTGGCTTCATTGCTGAAGCTGTCCCTGATGTTCTAAGACTTGTTGGTTTAGAAGAAAAAGCAAACAGCTTGCCATCAGAACTTAGTGGTGGTGAACAGCAGAGAATTGCTCTTGCTAGAGCCATTGTAAATAAGCCAGCAATTCTTCTTGCTGATGAGCCAACTGGAAACCTAGATCCTGCAACAAGTGAAGGCATCATGGCTTTGCTTGAGCGAATCAACCTAAGTGGAACAACCATTGTTATGGCAACTCACGATGTTGGCATTGTGAACCGTGGCAGAAGAAGAGTTGTTGAACTAAGCCAAGGCAAGATCGTTAGAGATGAACGCAGTTCAGGTTATGGACTGGACCGATGAGATTTAGCTTTGTCTTTAGTGAAATGGGTATCGCCATTAGGCGTAACCTGAGCATGATTGTCTCGGTAATCCTTGTTACCTTTATCTCTCTTACCTTTGTTGGAACTGCTGGTCTATTGCAGCAGCAAATCGGTTCAATGAAGACCTATTGGTATGACAAAGCTCAGGTAGCTATTTACCTTTGTACTAAGACATCTCCTCAGGAGATCTGTCCTCAGGGTGAAGCAAGCCAGGATGTTCAGGGAACTATAACCGAGAGATTAGATTCAGCTACCCTTGCTCCATACATCGACAAGTACTACTTTGAAAACCACCAGCAAGCCTTTGAAACTTTCCAGAAAGAATTCAAAGACAACTCTGTGGCTAAGTATGTAACTCCTGAACAGTTGAATGAAACTTTCTGGGTAAACCTCAAAGACCCTAACCAGGCACCAATTATCATCGAAAGCTTCAACGGTCTTGCTGGTGTTGAAGAAGTAAAAGATCAGAGAACCTATCTGGATCAAATCTTCAGCATGTTAAACATCGCTAGCCTTGCAGCTATCTCTATCGCTGGTTTGATGCTCTTCTCAGCTGTTCTACTTATCTCAACTACCATCAGACTCTCTGCTGTTATGAGAAGACGTGAGATTGGAATCATGAGATTAGTTGGAGCAAGCAACTTCTATATCCAATTACCTTTCATCCTTGAGGGTGTTGTAGCTGGCGTTATCGGTAGTTTGCTATCAGGAGCAGCCATTGTCGGTATCGTCCAGTTCTTTGTTCAAGGCTTCCTAGCCTCACAGCTACCTTTCACAACCTTCGTAGGTCTAGGCGATGCCTTAGCCCTACTGCCTGGACTAGTCCTAGTTGGAGCAGGTCTAGCAGCTATTGCTGCTGCCACATCCATTAGAAGATATTTGCGCGTTTAGAGTTAGACTGATTGGCTGTCTTGAGATACAAGACAGAATGAAATATTCAGGAGAACATCGTGCCTAGAGAGCGTGGCGAAAAAGTAGTAGCCACTAATCGTAAAGCCCGACACGACTACGCAATTGAGGACGTGTTCGAGGCTGGCATTGTGCTAACCGGAACAGAAGTAAAGTCTCTAAGAGCAGGACGAGCAAGCCTTGTTGATGGCTATGCCAGCGTTGAAAACGGGGAAGCCTGGCTTGAGAATGTCCACATCCCTGAATACTTTCAGGGCACTTGGAACAACCACAACACCAGAAGAAAGCGCAAGCTCCTTCTGCACCGTTCTGAGATTTATAAGCTTTCCGGAAAGATCAAGGAATCAGGTTTCACCCTGATTCCGCTATCTCTCTACTTCAAAGACGGTAAAGCCAAGGTTGAACTAGCTCTTGCCAAGGGTAAGCGTGAGTATGACAAGCGTCAGACTCTAAAAGAACAGCAAGACACCAGAGAAGCAGCCAGGGCTATGTCCACCAAAGGCAAAGACTGGTAATTCTTTGGGAATAGGGGAATAAATCTCCTTTAAACATTGTTTCTATAACTAGATGGCTTTAGAGTTGTCTAGCCCTCACAAGGGTATTGGTAACTAAATATGGGGATGATCGGTTTCGACAAGGTATCTTGATGCGAAAAGAAGCGGGTCGTGAATGCAGCGTCAACACGTAAATGTCCGTTGCAAAATATAGGTGCTAAATCTAAAAGCACTGACTTCGCCCTAGCTGCTTAATAGCGCTAGCCCGAAGTCCGTTAGTCCAACATTAGATTTCGTGTTGGGTCCTAGCGTCATCTAGAAATCTTGCTGAGAAGTTACGCCTTAGGGCTTCTCGGGACTTTTACTCAGGCTGGGCTGGTCGGTTTAGTCGCTTCGTGCAAAAACCGCAGCCGAGAAAATCATTAGTGAAGCTACACCCGTAGAAGAGTTCGTTTCGATGTCATGGACGGGGGTTCGATTCCCCCCATCTCCACCAATTAAGCATTAACCCCTAGAAATAGGGGTTTTTGCGTTTAACCGAACGGCAACAGTAAAATTATCGCAATAATTTCAGATCGTTGAATGGGGTAAATATGGATTTGAGCTTTCTAGTTATTTTTCTGTTGTTTGCAGGTCTAGTTTTGATTCTTCCGCTTATCGGTAAGAAGTGGTCCGCAATCATTTCGTACGTTGTATTCGGGGTGCCCTTCGTTTTTGGTTCACTTGGTTACCTACTTCGCCCCCAACCTCCAGCTGGTAACAGTGAGTCGATGGCAGGCGTAGCGCTTGTAATTGGAGGTATTGCGGGCTCGTTAATCCTGTTAACTTATTTGGTCTACAGATTCCGCAATCGCAAGAGGATGAGCTAGCAAGAAAAAGTAATTCACTCAAAGATATCTAAACGAAAGTGGTGCATACATGGATTTGAGCGTAGTAATTCTTCTTCTCGCCATCGCGGGGCTATTTTTGTGGCTTCCGTTGATTGGCAGGAAGTGGTCAGCAATCATTTCTTACATATTCTTTGGAGCTTGGTTCGCCTTAGGGGCAATTGTAGGTGTTGACCTGCTTAGTAGACCTTCCGCTGGTGTCAGTCATCAATTTGGTGTTGTCTACCTTGTAATAGCTGGTATCGCAGCGGTGATGATCTTATTGACTTACTTTGTCTATCTTTACCGCCAACGCAAGAGGGCTTCCCAGGCTGCTTGATAAATATTCGCTGAATCAGCTGTCAGATTGACTTAGTCTGAGACATAAGCAATGTATGACCTTCATTTCTGAGATGTGGGGAACAGTTAGATTTGAAGGGGAGTGAGCATGGATCAGGACAAGTTTGTTGCTACCTTCCGAACTCATCTCCAAGATGTCTCTAAATACCTAACTAGGCGTGTTGAGATTAGCAACGTAGAAGATCTAGCCAGCGAAATATTTGAGATTGCCTGGCGAAAAAGAGAATCCTGTCCAGAAGGTTTTGAACTTGCTTGGCTTTACAAGATTGCAGGCTTTGTGGTTTCTAACCACAGAAAGAAGCTTTCCCGAAGAGCTGTGATGGTTCCTCTACTTGATCACGATATGTCAGCCCCATCTGCTGAGGATGTTGCTCTAGATGGATCAGGTGTGGCAATAGCCTTTGATTTGCTGTCTGCAAAAGATAGGCAAATTCTCTCACTGTTTGTTTTTGAACAACTAAGCATCAAGGAGATAGCAGTTGTGTTGAGCACCACAGAGAACAACACCAGCCAAAGACTCAAAAGAGCCAGAGAACGTTTGGCTAAACATCTTGCACAACAAGTGTCAGATACCCACGAAGGGGGACATTAACTAAATATGAAGAACCAATTTGAAAACGACGAACTTTTGTCAAACCTGAGTAATGCGGCTGTCGAACGCAAAGCTCCGACTTTGAGTGACGACTTAATCTATTCAGCAATATCTACAGATTCGAAGGTTCGTTCAAGAATGGTAGCGAGACCAAAATTGGTATTTACCCTTGCCGGTGGAGCTTTGGCTTTGGGAATGGTCTATGCACTTCCAAACTCTGATGGAATTACTCCACTAAGTGGAAAAGTTGATATGGTTCCCTTTAGCGACAGCTCGAATGCGATGAGATCGGGCGATTACAAAATGTCAGAGGAAGATTTGCTTGCCCACGGACCAAAGTCATTGTCAGACTTTGGCCAGACTGCCGTGGGAAACTACGCATCAAATGAACCGACGGAATACATCGATGAAGTATGGCAAGGTCAAGGCGGATACAACGCTGACAGGGTTTGGGTTTTCGCAGTAACAACAGCGGTTTATGGACCGAATAAATCAGATTCTTTAGGGCTCATGTTCTCTCAGGAAAACCTGATCAAATTCCGTGACGAAATTGCTGATAGCTCTGATGCAGCTGGAATACGTCTTCTAATTCAAGGTGCGAGCAACAAGTTATATCCACTTGTAATCCCAGAGAACAAAAAACCTGGAAGTCTTTACTTGCAGGTGTTGGAAATACTTGAGTCTGACACATTCACCAGAATATCGGGTTTCTAGGCCATCCAATTTGTAACAATAATCGAGAGGCAAAGTTGTCTTCCTCAAAGTATCTAAAATATTCAGTTTCAGTCATCGTATTGGCCTTGGCTATTGGAGCTGGCTCGGCTTGGTATGCCAATTCGAAGATTGACAAAGAACCGTCCAGAGCATATCCCGAATCAGTCGTGCAGGCAGCCAACGATTTAGTCTCTATGGGCATGGGAAACGCATTTGTTGATGAGCTTTGGTTTACAAAAACAGACCTTCACGCACTCAGTTTCGTAATAATCGAAAATGGAGAAAAGAGAGTTATTCTTCAAAATGATTCCTCAAAACTGTTCTTTGAGTTGACTTCTCCGAAGTTCATGAGAGAAGAGGGCTACAAGACATACGCAGAAAATACGGACTTGTGCCCGCTAGTAGGCACCACGAGAGTGCCAAACATTTTGGTTTTGGCCTCAGATCGAAACATTTATGTTTTTGACCAAATGTACGGATGCTTTCCTTATCACGAGGATTACATTAGAGAACTAGATGTGGCAACCAAGTTAGCTGAGTATGGGGTACTTCCTGAATTTTCTGAACAGTAGTTGTCCCGGCAAGCCCTCTAAGGTGAAGGACAACAGTTTGCGGACAGCACTAGCATTAGCCAATGAGCAAATTTACAGACAGATCTAATTCAGCACTATTAGTTATTGACGTTCAGGTAGGTGTTGTCGGGGAAGCATTTGAGCGCGATGTAAAAGTTGCGAACATGTCAAAGGTAATCGAAAAGGCAAGAGCAGCTTCTATTCCTGTTATCTGGGTTCAGCATTCTGATGAGGGGTTAGTACTTGAGAGTGCTGATTGGGAGATTGTTTCTGAGTTAACTCCTTTGGATAGTGAACCTAAGGTGAGAAAGATTTATAGATCTTCTTTTGAAGAGACAAACCTTGAAGAGATTCTTACTGACTTAGGTGTTTCACACCTTTATTTATGTGGAGCTGAAACTAATAACTGTGTTAGACACACTTCTCATACTGCTCTGGAAAAGGGCTATGACGTGACACTGATCTCTGATGCTCACACCACCACAGGCTTTGATTGGAATGGCTATATCATTGATGCAGCAAGGGTTATTGACGAACAGAACACGAACTTTATGGGCTATTCACTGCCTGGCAGAACTGCTCAAGCCGTTTCTGTTACCGAACTTTCCTTCTAGTTCCCAATACACTGCTAAAGAACACTATGAAAGGTGATAAACATGGCTAAAGCCGAAAAGAAGGCTGCTAAGGCAGCTGGAAAGATAAGTGAAAAGGGTCTAACCAGGTACAACCTGGTTGCTGGTCTCCTGCACTTATTCTCAGCAATCTCTCTAACTGCAATTCTTGTGCAGGTTGAAGTTCAGGGTTACTTCCCTGTAACAGCTACTTGGATGGATGGCCCTCCAGGATTCAAGCCTGGTCAAACATTCACTCAGGGTGGTCAGACATTCACTTTCCCTGAACCAAAGACAGTTGAACTGTTCACAATCAACCTAGGTGGAGCAATCATTGCTTTCCTACTTCTTTCAGCAATCTTCCACTTCCTGATCATTTCACCATGGTTCAAGAAGCGTTACTTCAATGGTCTAGCTAACACACACAACTACTTCCGTTGGACTGAGTATTCACTGTCATCTTCAATCATGATTACCTCAATCATGCTGTTGAACGGTTTCACTGACTTCGCAGGACTAATTGCAGTGTTCGCTGTGAACGCAAGCATGATCTTGTTCGGTGCTCTTCAGGAGAAGTATGAGAAGCCAGGTAACGGTAAGGGTCTTCCATTCATCATGGGTTGTATGACCGGTGTTGTTCCTTGGATCATCATCTTCATCTCTGTGTTCCGTCCAGGTTACGAAGGTGCTAGTGAGATTCCAGGTTTCGTATACGGAATCATCGTTACTATCTTCATCGCCTTCAACACATTTGCTATCAACCAGGCTCTGCAGTACAAGCAGGTTGGTAAGTGGAAGGACTACCTATTCGGTGAGCGTGTATACATCACACTTAGCTTCGTAGCGAAGTCTCTTCTTGCTTGGCAGGTTTTCTCTGGAGCAATCATTCCAGCACTTACTGCTCAGTAATACAAAGCATTAACTGTTGGCGGTCGTTTATGCGGCCGCCAACACTTCTTTAAGTCCCAGCCTGCAGAGATTTGTTTGACTTGTGTGTTTGACTCAGGGTTGCCCACAACTGTGGACTTTATTGAAAGGCACCAATGGATATCTTGATCACAATCGCTGCGCTGGCAGCTTCCCTATACGTCGCTTACGCATTTGTAAAAGCTGGCGTAGACAAACTTCGCACATCAGATGCTGCACTTCTAGCGAGAGGCTGGGGATGGGTTGAGAAGTTCCCTAAGGGATCAACTAAGTTCATTGGTCTAGCAGAACTTCTAGGTGGTCTTGGAGTGATCTTGGCTCCGGTAGCAGTAACTGTATTCAACTTTGACTGGGCTAAACCAATTGGTGTTGCTGCTGGTGTTGGTCTTGTTCTAGTAATGGTGCTAGCGAACCTAACTCACATTGTTCGCAAGGAATTCAAGTACACATACAAGTCAGGTCTTCTGCTTCTAGCTGCAACTATCGTTGCAACAGTTCTACTTGCTCTGTACCCAACCGTTTAAGTATTTCTTCCAACGCCAGCCCTGGTTGCTGCTCTTTTTAGAGTGGCGATCAGGGCTGTGCCAGTTAAGAGGATAAGTAGGGAAGTAGTAATCGCTCTTCCGGTATCCCAGAGCAATCCGCCTGTAACGATTTCGTACTGCAGGAACTTACTGAGATTAGCTAGTAGGGGATCTCCAGCCACATAACTAATCTGTGTTCCAGTACCAGCTAGGTATGGCCAGTTCCATAAAGTCATTAGTGCTCCATAAACAAAGCTTGCAATCACTGCATAAATAACGAGATAGAGCTTTGTGAGCCAAGATATCTTCACATGAGGAATAAGACCTGCACCTAGGCCAACTAGTGCTGCTCCCATCATTTGGAATGGTAGCCAAGGCCCCACTCCACCAGTTAGAAGAGCAGAAACAAATATGGAACCTGCTCCAAGGATGAAGCCGAAGCCACTGCCAAATACATAAGCTCCCAAGATGATCAAGAAGAACGAGGTTTCTATTCCTGCAGTTCCTGCACCTAGAAGTCTGATCACTGCATTTAGAGCAACCAGCACACCTAATAGAGCTAGTTGTTTAGAGCTTATGTCTCCTGTTGCAAACTCAACCAGAATTAGTAGCAAGGTCAAAGGCATCAAAACAATAAAGACACTTTGAGCCAATTGAGTTTCACTGGTTGTGCTTTGAGCAATTAGCAGAGGCCAAGCAAACATCAGAAGGCTGCCTAGACCTGCTAGTGCGATACTGAATCTAGAAATAACTAATCTCATAGCTGCACCTGCTCAAGGCTGATAAGTCCTGGTTGGTTTGATATCTCAGCAAGCTGCGAAGCAAACTTCTTGCCTGCACCGAGAACTTCGATAGGGGAGCTATCAATAACTAGCTTTCCTTCTTCAAGGACTAGAACTCGGTCAGCAACCATTGCTACGAACTCAATGTCATGGGTGGCAATAAGTACAGACCTATCAGCAGATCTAAGGCTGTTCAGCTGTTTAGCTAGCGCATGCTTGGCTGAGTAATCCAGACCTCTAGTTGGCTCATCCAAGATAAGAATCTTGGCTTGCTTCACAAGTTGAATAGCAAGGACAAGAGAAAGTTGTTGTCCAGCAGATAGATCTCTTGGGTGGATTGATGTGTCAATTCGTCCTGCTAGAGATTTGAATAGTTTTGCGGTGCTACCAGGGTCTACTTCAGCAAAACGATCTGATTCCTCTAGTTCTGCACTAAGAGTAGATAGGAACAGCAGATCTGCTGCACGCTGGGGAACCATGGTGAGAACTTCTAGTCTTTCGTTAGCTCCTAGGTCTGCTGTGTCACCTTTATAGGTCTTTACTGTTCCTTTAGTTCTTGTCCCAGAGCCTTGGATTGCCCAGCAGAGAGTTGTCTTGCCTGAACCATTCTCACCCATTAAGGCAGTGATCTGATTTCCCTGCAAACTAAATGAAGTCTTCTGAAGTGCCTGAACAGATCCAAAGTTCACTTCAAGGTCTTCAACAGTAAGGACATCTTCTGTTGGAGCGAAAGGGGTCTTGTTTTCAAACTTTGGATTTGTTTTCTGCCACATCGCATTGGCATCCTGAGTTGAAACAGGAAGTGGTTTCCAACCAAGTTTTAGTCCTAGTTCAATTATCGGCGGAGCAAATCTTGAGTCATTGAACTGAGTAGAGGTAGGACCTTTAGTAACACTGCCATCACCGTGAACTACAAGTACTGAATCAACAGCAGCGATCACTCTTGAGATTCGGTGCTCTGCAAGAAGAACTGTTACTCCCTCTTCAGATGTGAGTCTTTGCAATACTCGAAGCACTTCAGCGGCACCTTGAAGGTCTAGCGCTGAAGTTGGTTCATCAAGTAGCAGAATCTTTTGTCCAGCAACAAGAGCTGATGCAATTGCAACTCTCTGTTGTTGACCTCCGGAGAGAGTGGCCAGTGGTCTCTCAAGTAGATCAGAAATCTCAAGTAATTCAGAAATCTTCTCAACTGATTCTTTGATCTTGGGGATGGCAATGCCTAGTTGTTCAGCACAGTAAACAATTTCATCGATTACGGTGTCACCAACAAAAGCATTCTCAGGTTGCTGGTTCACAAACCCAACCAGGCTTGCAAACTCATGTGGTTCAAGACCTAGAAGATTCTTTCCATCGATAATCAGTTCACCGGTTATTACTCCACCAGTGAAGCTTGGGGCTAAACCGTTTAGTGCTTTTAGGAAAGTTGATTTACCTGAGCCTGTTGGTCCACACACTAAAACAAACTCACCTGCGTTGATGGTTAGGTTGACGTTGTTTAGCTGCGGGGTTTCGGAAACTTTAGTGCCATCAGATTTCAGATAGCTAAAGGAAAGATCTTGGAGTTGAATCATCTGGCGAATACACCACCAAAGGCTAAGACCACAAGCAAAACAGATACAGAGAGAATCACTACATCACCTAAACGCCAAGGTTCTTTTCTATATCTCGTGATAGTTGCTCTTGCAGAAGATAGCTTTACTGAGAATCCTGCGGCAACTAACCCAACAAGCAGAACTGTTAGTTGAACTGCTTGCTGGTCAGGGGAGAACAACAGCAATGCAGAGCCTGAAACGATCAGACAGATGGCTAGAAAAGCTAGCAGTCTTGCGCCAATGATTTGGAAGTTAGTTCTGTTTCCTTTACGACCAAAACCTCTAGAAGACATGCTGGCAGCTAAGCCCATTGACTGGTCAATAGTGTCTTCTAGCACTGGGATAACAATGCCTGTGATGGCTTTGATTCCTTTAGATTGGCCACGTAGAGAGCGGGCTCTTCTTACTCTTCCTAGGCTCGCAATCAGCTGAGGAGCAAGGTTGATGGCAATAGAGATTGCAGTGGCTATTTCATAGAGAGCACCAGGAGTGGACTTCAAGAGCTTCCTAGGGTTGGCAAGTGAGTTAGCCATACCAACAGCCAGGATGATGGCAGCAAGCCTGAAGCCATCAGCTAGAGCAAGGGTGAATGCTTCTTGAGAGATTGGCCCGAATAGCTTTAGTGCATTACCAAATCCAAAATCTAGATCTATTGAAGGCAAGATAAAAAAGGCATCTTTGGTTGAAGAACCTAGGTTGAAAATGATTCGAAATAGCACTCTTAGAGCCACAACAATGGCTGCAAGTTTGATGTAGAAAGAAATAGATTGCGCCCAGGGAGATTCATCTCGGCACAATCTGATTGTTAGAAGCGAAGTTACGCAAATACCAATGAGAATAAACACATTTCCAGTAAGCGATGCAACTACAGCAAGGCTAAGACCAGCTAGCCACCAAGTTAGTGGATTAGTTTTTTGTGCAGATAGGAGATGTGCTGCTCTAGTTGTTGCAGCCATAACTCTTCAAACTAATTCGCGGGGGAGTCTGGATAGATTCACCCGGTAAGAGAAAACGCCAACCTTCACTCACGCCACATTTAACTTTGTGTGTTGAAGCTCCTATTGGGCTGTAAACCCAAGAGTTATTCTCATCGCCTAGAAAATATGCCCAGCTACCATTTTTGGTTCCAGGAGTTTCTGCACATGGTTCAACTTCCTCGCCAGGGAATCCTTCAATTCGGCAAACAAAACCAACAGGATACTTATCTGTTCCACTCACGGTTAAACCAGCAGCTTCAAACATGTCCCATGAGTAACCAGTGAAATTCTTAACACACTTAACTTCAGCAGGCTTATCACTTGCTGATCCAAAATCTACGACTAGCGACGTCCCAGCATCGAGACACATCCCTGCTTCAACAGAAGCAGGGATGCTCTCATCGATTGCTTTGTTTTGGTTTGAGTTAATGGCAAATCCAATGGCTACCAAGATAACTAAACCAATCAGGCTAAGTCGAACGAATGATCTCATTTGATTTAGGACTAGTCCTTATTTACTTTCATTGATCTTGTTTAGAACATCAATGAAAGTAAGGCTTGACAGTGGTAGCAGTGCTTGCACTGATGTGAAGACATCGCTTGCACCTTCGCTGTATGCAGAAGGAATACCAAAGTCAGTTGCACTAATCTGAGCAGCCAACCATTCAACTGACGCAGTTGCTTCAATATCTGATGCAATCAAAGCCATTGCTGCGTAAGAGGTGCCAGCTAGATCGTTTGCTCCATAAGAAACGTAGTGAGTGCCTTCTACAAGGTTCTCTTGTAACCAAGTTAATGACTTCTCAGTAGCAGCCTGTTTAGCGCTCTTGTCATCAGCTGAGCCAAACTCTTCTGTTGACTTGATGGCCATCACAGCAAAAGCTGTTACGTCTGCTGCCTCAGAGCTCTGAGTGTCTCCCTTGGTGTACTTGTAGCCACCTGTACTTTCAGCGTTATTGATGAGCTGTAGGGCTACCTGGTTTGCCAAATCGGTGTCTTCACTTGCCATGAGACCTAGAACTACCCATGAATAGGCAAAGTTGTTGGTGTCTTTGACAACACCTTCTGAATCAATCTCTGCCTTCACATCAAACAGAACCGAAGGAACAGTTGGGTGATCTCCAAAGCCTGCAGCGTGAGCTGCGAACACGTAGGTAGCCTTTAGACCTGTTGAAGTTAGGAGGCTGGTGTTAGATGTAGCCCAATCAATAGCTGACTTGAGCTGTTCTTCGGTGTAACCAAGGGTGCTTAGGTTGACTAGAGCCTCTAGAGTCAGCCCCATTTCAGCCTTTCCAGCCTCAAATGGGGTCAAAAACTCCCCATCTTGGAAGGAATCCAGGACAAACTGGCTGGTTTTAGGCTGCTGATCAATGACTTGAGCAGGTTGGCTTGAACAGCCTGATATTGCTAGGGATATTGCTGTTATTGCTGATATGACTAGTGCGAAACGGCGCACTTCCTTTGTATTAGTTGACATCGCAACCCTTTCGGTGTGTGCGATCCAGCGTTTTGCCGGGTATAAGAACACCCGACTCCACCCGTAGACCACGACGGTTTATATATTTGGAGTCCTCGACTGTCTAATCAGGCATTCCGACTCATGCCAAGGCATTTACGGTTGCGGGTCAGCGCCGGGTTTA
>JBIJAF010000005.1:0-62651 GCA_044345905.1 Rhodoluna sp. | reverse complement strand
CTTGACTCCTAGACGCTGAGCGTTTGAGTCGCGGCCGTTACGGGTTGAGGAAACACCTTTTTTGGATGCCATTTTTTAGATCCTTTACTTACTTGATCTCAGTAACCTGAACACGAGTCAGGTCGGCACGGAAACCCATGCGCTTTTTGTAACCGGTCTTGTTCTTGTACTTCTGGATAACAATCTTTGGACCACGTAGGTTACCCAACACGGTTGCAGTCACCTTTACCTTGGCTAGAGCCTCAGCTTCGTGAGTTACCTTATCGCCATCAACTAGCAGAAGAGCCTCCATGTTAATGGTGCCACCTGCCTGAGCCTTCAGACGATCTAGCGTAACGATGGTGCCTACTGACACCTTTTCTTGGCGGCCACCCGCGCGGACTACTGCGTAAACCACAGATATACCCTTTGTTCGAAAAAACTTGAATTGGAAGTGTTGCCGATTATCTGGGCAACAAGGTTCAATCTTAGCGGTCAGTACCCGCCTTGGCAAACCTCTTTGCCCGTTTTATTGCCTTATTTCTGCCCGCCAGGGGTAATCTCTCCCCCACTTGATACCCGTCTGGACTTACGTTTAGCCGGAACATCAGGTGAAGCAGGAAGTGCATCTAGGACAGTTTCAAGGGTTTTAGGGGCCGCCTCGCTAGTAGCCATGCTGGAAGCTGCGATCTTGGACATCAAGTTCTTAGCTTCTTCAGCCTTTTCAGGGGTAACTACCTTGGCTGGCTCAATTCTTGGCTTGTTCGGCTCAGAATCGGCTTTAGGGGTGTTGTTTTGCTTGTTTTTACCCTTGTTTTTGCCCTTGTTGTTATCGCGGTTGTTGTTTTCGCGATTGTTCTGACGCTGAGGACGGTCATCATCCTCAATGTGCTTGTTCTTTAGAACAGGCTCGTGGTGAACAATTAGGCCTCTACCAGCACAGGTTTCACAAGGCTCAGTGAATGCCTCTAGAAGCCCAATACCAATCTTCTTACGGGTCATTTGGACTAGTCCTAGAGAGGTAACTTCAGCAACCTGGTGCTTGGTTCTATCTCTAGATAGACATTCCATGACTCTTCTAAGAACTAGGTCTCGGTTTGATTCAAGGACCATATCAATGAAGTCAACAACGATGATTCCACCGATGTCACGAAGACGAAGCTGGCGAACAATCTCTTCAGCTGCTTCCAAGTTGTTCTTGGTCACTGTCTCCTCAAGGTTTCCACCAGAACCGATGAACTTACCGGTGTTCACATCAACCACGGTCATCGCTTCAGTTCTATCGATAACCAAAGAACCACCTGAAGGTAGGTAAACCTTGCGGTCTAGAGCCTTGATAATCTGTTCGTTGATTCTGAAGTGATCAAAAGCATCGCCTTCACCTGAGAATCTTTCAACACGCTCTAGTAGGTCAGGAGCAACATCCTTTAGATATCCTTCGATGGTTGCAAATGGTGCATCGCCATCAATAATCATCTTCTGGAAGTCTTCGTTGAAGACATCTCTAACGATCTTGATAAGAAGATCTGGTTCTGAAGATAGAAGGCTTGGTGGGTTAGAGATCTCAGCGTTACGGCTAATTTCTTCCCATTGAATCTGAAGTCTTTGCACATCTTCGGTTAGTTGTTCTTCGGTAGCACCTTCAGCTGCAGTTCTGATGATTACACCAGCATCTGGAGGAAGGATTTCCTTCAATATCTTCTTTAGTCTTACTCGCTCGCTTTCAGGAAGCTTGCGGCTAATTCCATTCATGTTGCCGTTAGGAACATAAACAAGGTAACGACCAGGCAGAGAGATCTGTGAAGTTAGACGAGCACCTTTTTGACCAACTGGGTCTTTAGTTACCTGAACAAGAACCTTGTCGCCTGATTTGAGAGCTAACTCAATCTTTCTAGGCTGGTTACCAACTTCTGCCAGCTCCCAGTCAACTTCACCAGAGTAAAGAACAGCATTACGTCCACGACCAATGTCAACGAAGGCTGCTTCCATAGAAGGCAAAACGTTTTGAATCTTACCTAGGTAGACGTTTCCAATTAGAGAGCTGTCTTGAGCTTTAGCAACGTAGTGCTCAACCAAAATCTTGTCTTCTAGAACACCGATTTGAATCTTGTCGTCTTTGCTTCTAACCACCATTACGCGGTCAACAGCTTCACGACGAGCTAGGAACTCAGATTCAGTGATGCGAGAAGATCTTCTACCTGAATCTCTGCCATCGCGTCTTCTCTGCTTCTTAGCTTCTAGACGAGTTGAACCTTTAACACGAGTTGGTTCGTTGCTTGGAGCTTTAGGCTCGCGAGGAGTTCTAACCTTCACTACTACGTTAGGAGCTAGTTCACCTTCAACTGCTTCACCTGAACGTCTTCTAGATCTAACTCTGCGATGAGATTCATCTGTAGGAGCATCATCAACAATTGATGGCTTCCCTCTTCTGGTGTTTACCTTTGGAGTTGGTAGGTCAGGAGCTTGGAAGATTAGCGAGAAGCCAGCTGCTGCAGGAGCTGCTTTAACTTCCTTCTCAGGAGCAGACTCTTTCGGCTCTGCTTCCTTCTTCTTGGATTTCTTTTGAGGTGCAGCTACTTCAGCAACAGCCTCTGCTTCTTTAGCCCCACGCTTGCGTGCTGGCTTTTTAGTTTCAACTACTTCTTCGATCGGTAGATCGTCATTCTTTTTCTTCACCATTTAAGGTGCTCCATACCCGGCAATAGCACTAGGCCACACTCACTAGGCTTCTGCCTAAAAACTCGTGTTATTCACTTTTGTGAACAACTAAAACTCAATAATGCAAGGACTTTGGTTATCCGACCACTTAGGCTGCCCGATGGGTCTTACGTGTAAGCGTCTAAAAAGTACCTGCGAAACCTTTGTTTATCTCTGTGTGGACGAGACCAACTACCCCCAGTATCGCACGGATATGCCCAAATGCAATGGATTAGAGGCTCTTGAAGGCAATTCACAGGAGCAAGAAACCAGTAAATAGCAGTCAAATAGTGAGTGTTTAGCCCTAATCTTGCTGTGAAAAGGCAGGTTTTCCCCTAAACACCAGCCTTTATCTAAAGGTTGCCCGTGCCATACTTGCTGTATGAGTGAGCAGAAAACAGCAGAAAAAGAACTAATTGGAGCTCCAAGATCCCTCGCTCTAGTTCTTATCATCTTCGGAATCATTGGCTGGATTGGGGCATTTGCTCTAACTATCGAACGTATTCACGTTGCCACCGACCCAGGTGCAACGCTAGCTTGCGATCTCAACATCTTTATCTCCTGCAAAACAGTCATGCTGACTTGGCAGGCAAAGCTTCTAGGCTTCCCTAACTCTCTAATCGGTATCGCTGCTTTCATGGCACCAATCATTGTTGGTTTTGCAACTCTTGCTGGAGCAAAGTTTGCTAAATGGTTCTGGAGATTATTCCTTCTAGGAAACTTCTTTGGTTTCCTATTTGTCCTATGGCTATTCACCCAGAGCCTTCTAGTTATTAACGTCCTATGCCCTTACTGCATGGTGGCATGGACTGGAATGATTCCAATCTTCGTAACACTCTTCCTATTTAGTGCAAGAGAAGACATCATTCCAATGCCTATTAGAACCACCGCATTTTGGGATGGAGCATTTGCCAAAGCGTGGATCTGGGTTGTAGTTACTTTCCTAATCATCATCCTTGCGATCACATTTAGATTCTGGACGCGTTGGATTCCAATGTTCACCCAGCTTGGCTGGATCTAAAAACTATTTTGAAACTAGAACCAGAGAGCAAGTTCTCTAGTTGCTGATTCAACAGAGTCGGAACCGTGAACAAGGTTCTGCTGAACCTTTAGACCCCAGTCGCGACCTAGGTCTCCTCTGATAGTTCCTGGAAGTGCAACTGTTGGATCTGTTGCTCCAGCAAGTGCTCTGAAACCTTCGATAACTCTGTTGCCTTCTACTTTCAGCGCTACAACATCACCTGATGCCATGAACTCAACTAGTGGCTCATAGAAAGGCTTACCTTCGTGCTCTGCATAGTGCTTAGCTAGAAGCTCTCTAGAAGGAGTTAGCTTCTTCATTTCAACAATGACATAGCCCTTAGTTTCAATTCTTCTGATGATCTCGCCAATTAGGTTTCTCTTCACACCATCTGGCTTTACTAATACAAGTGTTTGTTCAGTCATTATTTCTCATCCTTTTCGATTTCTATTCTAAAAACATTTTCGCCAGCTCTGTTCTTCTTTGCTAGGTCGATGGTGTAGCCGGCAATCATTGCCCAACACCAGAAGCCAACGAAGATGATTGAGATTAGTAGCATCCATGGCACGAAGAAAGAAACAACTAGAAGAACTAGCTGGAGAGCCGAACCAAACCAGTAAGAACCCCTCTTGCCTAAATAGCCAGGAGTCAGAATAAGGATTACTGAAAGAGTAAGTCCAATGCCCCAAACAGTTGGCCCATCAGCTACCTTCAAACCAAATGCAGCTAAGGTTCCGAAGAACACTACGAAAGACTCAAAAGCAAGAACCATAGAACCTAGGGTTCTGCGAACTGAACGGTTATTCATCTGAATCCTCCTGAATTTGGCGGAACTTAAGCACGTCCCCAATCAAAGATACCGTCCCTGTAACAACAATCGTTGAATTAGGAGTTGGCGGTAGCTTCACTTCAGCAAGCGATAATGCTTCTCTGAAGTCTTCTTCAACGAATACTCGATCATCACCGAATACTTTTCTAGCAATAGCAGCAAGCTCATCAGTGCTACTCGCTCTAACACTTGTGCTCTTAGTAATGATGATTTCTGCCATCACTTTCTCAAGATGCTGAAGTATCCCTTCGGCATCTTTCTCGCCAAGGATAGATACAACACCAACCACATGTGGCAAACCAAATGAATCGGTCAATGCTGATGCCAGTGAGAAGGCGCCATGTGGGTTGTGAGCTGCGTCAAGGATGATTCTTGGAGACTTGCTAACTACCTGCAGCCTTCCTGGTGATGAAACATCAGCTAGAGCTGGTCTAAGAATCAGATCAGATAGTGGAGCTGATGCTCCTCCGATGAATTCTTCAACTGCAGCAATAGCAACCGCAGCGTTAGCTGCTTGGTAAGCACCGTGCAGAGGAATGAAGAGATTCTCATACTTTCCAGCAAGACCTTCGACTGAGAAGGCAATACCCAGCTCAGACTCAATGTATTCAGTAACTGTGAAGTCTTGACCCAAGATTCTGAAGGTATCGCCGATTTCTGAAGACACTCTCTCTAAGACTTCAAGAGCTTCCTGCGGCTGAACAGCAGAAACAACTGCTGCACCTGACTTGATGATTCCTGACTTAGTTTCGGCAATCTCAGCAATTGTTTCACCAAGTCGTTCCTGGTGATCTAAATCAATTGGTGTGAAGACTGCAACATCACCATCAGCAACGTTAGTTGAATCCCAGGCTCCACCCATACCTACTTCAAGAACCAGTACATCAATAGGGGCGTCAGCGAAAGCTGCAAAAGCCAATACAGCTAGAGCTTCAAAGAATGTGAGTCTTGACTCCCCCTCAGCCAAGAGTTCTTGGTCAACCATGTCCAATACAGGTTCAATGTCTTTGAATACCTCATAAAGAATTTCATTAGAGATTGGTTCACCATCAAGAGCAATGCGTTCATTGAGATTAATCAAATGAGGGCTTGTGAACCTTCCGGTTCTAAGTCCATGCTCTCTAAGAATTCTTTCGATGATGCGAGAGGTGCTGGTCTTACCGTTAGTGCCTGTTATGTGAATAACACGGTAAGACTTTTGAGGATCTCCTAGAAGTTCAACAGCTCGTCTGGTTGGTTCAAGACGCGGTCTGAGCTTGTGCTCAGGAATCCTTGCCATAAGAGAGGCTTCAATTTCTTGAATCATCCTTAGAGCATTTGACTCTGAACTCATACTTTCTTCACCAAGATGCCAATTGGCAAATCTTCACCAACAGTTACGCCTTCGCCTTCAACATCTCCAAGAGTTGTTTCAAGTTCGAGTGTCAAAGTTTCAGACTTAACAAGTTCTTCATGTGTAGCAATTGCATCAACAACATCTTGAACGCTAGTAACAACTAGCTTGATGCGGTCACTAACATCTAGGTCAGCATCTTTACGAGCTTGTTGAACTGCTCTAATGACGTCTCTAGCAATACCTTCAACTTCAAGTTCTTTAGTAACTCTTGAATCAAGAAGAACGAAGCCCCCAGATGGCAGGATACCGATTAGATTCACTGATTCAGCAGCATCTGAAAGGTCAGCAACTAGATCTATTTCGTATTCACCTTCGATTAACTCAATGCCACCGCAGATAACTTTCTCGCCATCTTGAGACCAGTCTCCTGATTTAGATGCACCAATAACCTGCTGAACCTGCTTACCAACACGTGGTCCTAGGGCTCTTGAGTTAACAGTCAGTCTCTTGATAACACCAAACTCTGTTGTTGAATCAAGAGAAAGTTCAACTAGATCAATTGACTTCACGTTTAGTTCTTCAGCGATGATGTCAACAAACTCAGACAGGTCATCAGCATTCTTGGTAACAACAGTCAACTTAGCTAATGGCAAACGAACTCTTAGTCCATTTACTTTTCTAAGACCGTTAGCCACAGATGAAACAACTCTCACCTGGTCCATTGCAATCATTAGCCTGTCATCAGCCTTTAGAGCTTCATGGTCAGGCCATTCGGTTAGGTGAACTGATCTCATGCCAGTTAGTCCCTGGAAAACTTCTTCAGCAATTAGTGGAAGCATAGGAGCTGCAACTCGGGTCATGATTTCAAGCACTGAATACAAAGTATTGAAAGCAGCTGCATCGCCATCCCAGAATCTAGCTCTTGAACGCCTGACATACCAGTTGGTTAGAACATCAGCGAAGTCACGCAATCTAGCGGCAGCACCAAAGGTGTCGAAGGCATTTAGATCTGCTGATACTCCAGCAACCATCTCTCTTGTCTTGGCTACCAGATATCTATCTAGTACATCTTCGCTAGATAGATCGAACTTAGCTTCATAGCTCGCAGCATTAGCGTAGAGAGTGAAGAAGTAATAGGTATTCCATAGTGGAAGTAGAACCTGTCTGGTTCCTTCTCTAATGCCCTGTTCAGTAACAGACATAGTTCCACCACGAAGAATTGGGCTTGATAGCAAGAACCAACGCATAGCGTCAGATCCATCACGATCAAATACTTCATTCACATCTGGATAGTTACGCAGTGACTTAGACATTTTCTGTCCATCACTACCTAGAACAATTCCGTGAGAAACAGCTGTCTTGAAAGCTGGTCTATCAAATAGTGCTGTTGATAGAACATGGAGAGTGTAGAACCAACCTCTGGTCTGACCTGAGTACTCAACGATGTAGTCACCTGGTGAATGTGAATCAAACCAGTCACTGTTTTCAAATGGGTAGTGAACTTGAGCGAATGGCATTGAGCCAGATTCAAACCAGCAGTCCAATACTTCAGGAACTCTAACCATCATTGACTTACCTGTTGGGTCATCAGGGTTAACTCTGGTTAGGTGATCAATAGTTGGACGGTGGAAGTCATCAACACGAACACCGAAGTCAGCTTCCATCTCATCCAAGGAACCGTAAACATCGATGCGTGGATAGTTAGGGTCAGTTGATTTCCATACTGGGATAGGTGCTCCCCAGAAACGGTTCCGAGAAATAGCCCAATCTCTTACGTTCTCTAGCCACTTACCGAATGAACCATCCTTGGTGTGTTCAGGAACCCAGTTAATCTCTTGGTTCAGTTCAAGCATGCGATCTTTTAGCTTGGTTGTTTCAACAAACCAAGAAGACACTGCTTTATAGATCAGAGGGTTCTTGCAGCGGTAGCAGTGAGGATACGGGTGGTCATAGCTTGCTTGCTTCAACAAACGACCCATGTCTTTTAGTTTTTGAGTAATTGGCTTATTGGCTTCGAATACGTGTTGACCAACAAAGTCAGTGATAACTGAGTTGTATTCACCACGTTCGTTTACAGAAACATAAACAGGGATACCTGCTGCTTCACAAAGCTTCTGGTCATCTTCACCATAGGCAGGTGACTGGTGAACAACACCAGTTCCTTCACTATCAGCAACATAGTCGCCAACAATGATCTGCCAAGCGTTCTTGACATCAAACTTGGATCCATCAGCGTAGTAATCAAATAGTCTCTCGTATTTGATTCCAGCTAGTTCTTTACCAAGGACTGTTTCTTCAATGGCTGCATGAGCTGCTTCAACATCTTCAAAGCCAAAGTCTTTGAGGTGTGCACCAATTAGTGACTTAGCGAGGAGGTACTTTCCTGATTCGGTGTTGATCACTGCATATTCAATTTCTGGCCCAACAGCTAGAGCAAAGTTAGTTGGCAGTGTCCAAGGAGTTGTTGTCCAAGCAAGAATCTTTACTCCAGCAAATTTCTGTCCTTCAAGAATTGGGAAGGTAACAGTTACAGTCTGGTCTTGTCTATTTTGGTAAACATCTTCATCCATACGTAATTCATGGTTTGAAAGTGGAGTTTCGCATCTCCAGCAGTAAGCAAGAACTTTGAAGCCCTCATAAATCAGACCCTTCTTATGAAGTTCCTTGAATGCCCAGAGCACGCTCTCTGTGTATGGAGCATCTAGAGTCTTGTAGTCATTCTCAAAGTCAACCCATCGAGCTTGGCGGGTAACGTATGTTTCCCACTCTTTGGTGTATTTCAATACTGAGGTACGGCAGTAGTCATTGAACTTATCAATACCGAACTTCTCAATCTCAGGTCTTCCAGAGATCTTTAGTTGTCTTTCAGCTTCTACTTCAGCTGGAAGACCATGGGTGTCCCAACCAAAGCGTCTTTCAACTCTGTAACCCTGCATTGTCTTGAACCTAGGAACAGTGTCTTTGGCATAACCGGTTAGGAGATGTCCGTAGTGAGGAAGGCCGTTAGCAAAGGGAGGACCGTCATAAAAGACGAACTCAGGAGCATTTTCATCCTTGCGTTGGTCTATAGAGGCCTGAAAAGTCTTGTCTTTAGCCCAAAACTCGAGGATTGACTCTTCAATGGCAGGAAACGATGGGCTAGCTGGGACCTGCTCGCGGATGCCAAAAGAAGCTCCATTGTTTTTGGGATACATGGCTTGCTCTCTGGGTTTAGGGGTAAAAGTTCTAATCTCAATGTTAATCTTAATGAACCCTAACTTTTTGGAGAAGCACAACGTGACCTCAAGCCACGAAACCCCTGATTTCAGAGCCCCAGCCTCAACCCCTGAACGCGTAGGCGTGGAAGGCCTAGAGGAGAAATGGGCTCTAGCCTGGGACACCGATGGAACCTACAAGTTCAGAAGAGATGTGGACAAAGCTCAGGTCTTCTCTATTGATACCCCTCCTCCAACCGTTTCAGGGTCTCTCCACGTGGGTCACGTCTTTAGCTATACCCACACCGACGTTGTAGCCCGATTCCAACGTATGCGTGGCAAAGAGGTTTACTACCCAATGGGTTGGGATGACAACGGTCTTCCAACAGAGAGAAGAGTCCAGAACTACTTCGGAGTTCGTTGCGATCCTTCACTTCCTTACGTTGAAGGCTTCACACCTCCTTACGAAGGTGGAGATAACAAGTCGTCTAAGGCAGCTGACCAGATTCCTATCTCAAGAAAGAACTTCATCGAACTATGCGAGAAGCTCACAGCTGAAGATGAACTTCAGTTCGAAGCTCTTTGGCGTCAGCTAGGTATCTCTGTTGACTGGGATCAGACCTACCAAACAATCTCCCCTGCAGCTCAAAGAGTTTCTCAGCAGGCATTTCTAAATAACCTCGCCAGAGGTGAGGCATACCAGTCAATGGCTCCAACACTTTGGGATGTGACTTTTAGAACTGCTGTTGCTCAAGCAGAGCTAGAAGATAGAGATCAACCAGGTGCTTATCACCGCATTGGCTTTGATGGTCCTGATGGAAAAATCTTCATTGAGACAACACGACCTGAACTTATTCCTGCTTGTGTAGCTCTTGTAACTCACCCAGATGACGATCGCTACAAAGATCTGTTTGGAAAGACAGTAAAGAGTCCACTGTTTGGAGTCGAAGTTCCGGTTGTTGCTCACCGCCTTGCACAGATTGACAAGGGTTCAGGTATTGCAATGATCTGTACCTTCGGTGATCTAACAGATGTTATTTGGTGGAGAGAACTAGATCTACCTAACCGAGCAATCATTGGCTGGGATGGACGCCTACTTGAAACTGCTCCTGATGTAATCAACACGCCAGAAGCTCTTGCTGTTTATGCAGAGCTAGCGGGCAAGACAGTCTTCTCAGCTAAGACACGCATTGTTGAACTACTTCAAGAATCAGGTGACATGGTTGGCGACCCTAAGCCAATTACTCATCCAGTGAAGTTCTTTGAAAAGGGTGACCGCCCTCTAGAGATTGTCTCTACTAGACAGTGGTACGTGAGAAATGGTGGCCGAGATGCAGATCTTCGTACTCGACTACTCGAATTAGGTAAAGAACTAAAGTTCCACCCTGACTTCATGAGAGTTAGATATGAGAACTGGGTTAATGGTCTAACCGGTGACTGGCTAATCTCAAGACAACGTTTCTTCGGTGTGCCAATTCCTGTTTGGTATGCACTTGATGAAAACGCACAACCAGACTTCGATCGAGTACTAGTCCCCGCTAGTGAACTGCTTCCTATTGATCCATCAACTGATGTTCCTGCTGGCTACACAGAAGCTCAGCGTGGAGTGGCCAATGGATTCATTGGTGAAGTGGACATCATGGACACTTGGGCTACATCTTCTCTAACTCCACAACTAGGTGGTGGCTGGTTGGATGACCCAGAGAAGTTTGCCAAGGTATTCCCTTACTCTCTTAGACCTCAGGGTCAAGACATCATTAGAACCTGGTTGTTCTCAACAGTTCTTCGTTCACAACAAGAGCACGGAGTCTTGCCTTGGGCTGATGCTGGTATCTCTGGTTGGATCCTTGATCCAGACCGTAAGAAGATGTCTAAGTCAAAGGGAAACGTTGTTACCCCTAATGATCTTCTAGTTGAACACTCTTCTGATGCTGTTCGCTACTGGGCTTCTTCTGCTCGTCTAGGAACAGATGCTGCTTTCGATACCGGAATGATGAAAATCGGGCGAAGACTAGCAATCAAGGTTCTAAACGCTGCCAAGTTTGTACTGAGTTTTGAAGCTCCAGCAGCAGATGCAAAGGTAACTGAACCAATTGATCAGAGTCTTCTACTAAACCTTGCTGATGTCGTTAGAGATGCAACCACTGCATTTGAGAACTACGACCACACCAAGGCTCTAGAACTAGCAGAGAAGTTCTTCTGGAACTTCACCGATGACTACCTAGAACTAGTCAAGGAACGTGCCTATGGTCAAGGTGGATTCAACGCTGATGAGCAAGCATCTGCATTGGTAGCTCTCCGCCAAGCACTGCTGACTCTTCTTCGCCTATTTGCTCCATTCCTACCTTTTGCAACAGATGAGGTTTGGTCTTGGTGGCAGGTTGGCAAGGGCTCAATCCACAGAAGCTCGTGGCCTACTGAGGCTGAACTAGTTCAAGGTCTAAATTCATCAAACCTTGATCTTCTTCCTTTGGCTTCCCAGGCTTTGTTTGGAACTCGTAAGGCTAAGAGCGATGCCAAGGCTTCTATGAAAGCTGAAGTGCTCTCTGCGAACCTAGTTGCCCCTAAGGAATTGATTGCCCGCCTAGAGCTACTCTCCCCTGATCTAAAGGCTGCTGGACGAATTGCGGAGCTAACCTTTGTCTCTGGTGAAGAACTGGCTATTACCGAGGTTGTTCTAGCTCCTGCAGAATAACTTTTCGGCAAACATCTAATTGGGATGCCTTCTCGAAGGCTAGGCTTTTGGTCATGACCTTTGAAAACGAAAACCCATTTGCCCTACGTTCAACTCTTGAGTATGAAATGCCAGATTTCTCTCGCATCAACGATGAGAGTTACCTTCCTGCGTTCTATGCTGGTTGCGCTGAGCACCTTCATGAGATCCATGAGATCATCAAGCAGGAAGAAGTCACCTTCGAGAACACGATTGTTGCCCTAGAGCGCAGTGGTCAGCTTCTTACTAGAGTGCTGGTCGTTTTCTACAACAAGTCTTCAAGCGACACAACCGACCGTCTAGATGAGATCGAAGAAGAGATTGCTCCTAAGCTATCTGCTCACGAAGATGCCATCAGACTGAATCAGGCTCTATTCGGCAGAATCAAAGAACTATACAGCAACCGAGACTCATTGGAACTAAACAATGAAGACGCTTGGCTACTTGAGCGTTACTACATGGACTTCACTCACGCAGGTGCTCACCTAACCGATGCTCAGCGTGAAGAACTAACCAACCTAAACGAAGATCTTTCTAAGCTCGAGACCCTATTCGGCAAGAACCTTCTGGCTGACACAAACGACCTTGCTGTTGAGGTTGATGATGTTGCTGAATTAGACGGTCTTTCAGATAACGAGATTGCTGCTTGTGCAGCTGCTGCAAAGGCTAGAGGGCTTGAAGGTAAGTGGTTAGTTGGCATGGTTAACTTCACCGGTCACCCATTGCTAGCAAGCATGAAAAACCGTGGTCTGCGTGAGCGTGTTATGAAGAACTCACTTCTCAAGGGTAATTGTGACGTGAAAGACAACCGCAAAGTTATCTTGGAGATCGTAAAGCTACGCGCCAAAAGAGCAGAGTTATTTGGTGTAAAGACTCACGCTGAGCACGTACTTCAGAACCGTAACGCTCAGAACCCAGAGAACGTCCACAAGATGCTTAAGCAGATTGCTCCAGCAGCAGTTAGAAATGCAAGAGCAGAAGGAGCCGATCTTCAGAAGGCAATTGACGCAAGCGGAGAAAACTTCACTCTTGAGTCATGGGACTGGGACTTCTACACAGAGGCAGTTCGTCTAGAGAAGTACAACCTAGACACATCAGCCATGCGTCCATACTTCGAACTTGAAAGAGTTCTCCAGGATGGTGTTTTCTTTGCCGCTAACAAGCTCTTTGGAATCACTTTCAAGGAACGCAAGGACATCGTTACCTATCACCCAGATGCTCGTGCTTTTGAGGTATTCAATGCAGACGGCTCAAAGCTCGCTCTCTTCATTGGTGACTTCTACACACGCGATTCAAAGCGTGGTGGAGCTTGGATGAACAACCTTGTTGATCAGAACCACCTACTTGGGCAACTACCTGTAGTTGTGAACAACCTAAACGTTCCTAAGCCACCAGCTGGTCAACCAACACTTCTGACCTATGACGAGATCACAACACTGTTCCACGAGTTTGGTCACACCTTGCACGGAATTCTGTCTGATGTGAAGTACCCAAGATTCTCTGGTACAAGCGTTGAAAGAGACTTCGTTGAGTTCCCTTCACAGGTGAACGAGATGTGGCTAACCTGGCCAGAAGTTCTAGACAACTACGCGAAGCACTATGAGACTGGCGAGAAGATTCCTCAGGAATGGGTAGACAACCTAAAGGCATCTTCTGCATTCAACGAGGGTCATGCAACCACTGCTTACCTTGCAGCTGCAATCTTGGACCTTGCTTGGCACTCACTAGATGCTGATGCAGTTGTCAGCGATGTTGAAGAGTTCGAGGCTAAGGCTATTGAGGCTTATGGTTTGAACTACTCTCCTGTGCCAACGAGATACCGTTCCACCTACTTCTCACACATCTTCGCTGGTGGCTACTCAGCCGGTTACTACGGATACATTTGGTCTGAAGTTCTAGACGCTGACACAGTTGACTGGTTCAAGGAGAATGGTGGACTAACAAGAGCTAATGGAGATCACTTCAGAAACACATTGCTCTCACGTGGTGGTTCTATCAACTCAATGCAGATGTTTAGAAACTTTAGAGGACGCGATGCAACAATCGAGCCACTTCTAAAGCGCAGAGGTTTGCTTTAAGCCTTTGAACTAAGAGGGTTCTTTAGTTTCAGCAATTGAATAACAACTAGTCCGACAAGGATTGCCCAGAACGCTGCTCCTACCGAGTAGAAGGCAATGCCGCTTGAGGCAATCAAGAAGGTAATCACTGCTGGCAAGCGCTCTGAGGCTTTCTCAACCATGACATTAAAAGCGTTAACAATGGTTGGTAGCAAAGCTAGCCCGCTAGCAGCAAGCAGTAGCTCTCGAGGTGTTTGGTAGACGAAAGCAACAGCCACACCTGCGAATAGAGCAAAGACGATGTAGACAACTCCACCACTTACCGATGCTATCCAACGCTTAGAAGGGTCTTTGTGTGCCTGCTCGTTGGCGTTTAGGGCTGCAGTGATAGCAGCAAGATTCATCACAAAGCCACCAAGGAATGATGCCGCTACAGTTCCAAGACCGGTGGTTGTCAAAGATGCCCTGAAAGGAACTTTGTAGCCATAAGAGTTCATGATTGCAATCCCTGGAATGTTTTGAGATGCCATAGCTACCAAGTACAAAGGAATCGCGATGGTGAAAATTGAAGCCAGGTTGATGTTCGGTTGAACTAGTTCAATACTTAGAAGCCAATCCGAAGCTGATACTACTAAGCCCTGATTTAGTCCGATCAAACTAAACGCTAAAACAATGGCTACCGGCGATGCCCAGAGCGGAGCTAGCCAGTAGAGCAGAACCCATACAACTACAACGGGTATAACTAGTGCTGGATACTCAGAACTTGCTGCGAAAGGTGCAACACAGAAACTGAAGATAACTCCAGCTAACATCGCACTTGCAATGGACTTAGGTATTGAAGATACCAACTCTCCAAGTCTTGGCCACAGTCCAGTTAGAGCAAGAAGTAAACCGCAAACTAAAATTCCACCCATTGCATTGTTGAACCCAATACCTGAAACGGATGAGCTTGCGAGCAGTGCTGCACCAGGTGTTGACCAAACAACAGACAAAGGCATCTTGAACTTCCAGCTCAGAAGTATTGAAAGAACACCGTAGAAGACAAGCATGAGTGCAACCATCGAAACTGTTTGTTCTTTAGTTGCACCGATAGAAACAAATGCACTTAGGAAGATAGCTGTGGTTGCTGCGGTACCAGTGACGCTGGCAACTGTTCCAGCAAGTATTGGGGCTCTTAGATCAGAGATGGCTTTAGCCAATTATTAGGCCGACTTTTCTTGTCTTGATGCCTTGATTGGAACTACAACGGCTTGCTCTGTTCCAGCAACGACCTCTTTGGTAATCCTGACTAAACCTTGAACAGCGCTTCCTGGAATCTCAAACATAATCTGGCCAAGTGTTTCTTCAAGAATTGAACGAAGCCCTCTAGCACCTGTTTCACGCTTTATTGCCTCTTCAGCGATTGCCTCTAGAGCTTCGTGATCGAACTCCAGTTCAAAACCATCAATCTCAAACATTCTTTGATACTGCTTGATCAAAGCGTTCTTCGGCTCGGCAAGAATCTGAATCAAAGCAGGCTTATCCAAAGGAGTTACGGCAGCTAGAACTGGAAGGCGGCCAATGAACTCAGGAATCAAACCAAACTTACGAAGATCCTCTGGTTGAACCTGAGTGAAGATGTCGGTCTCTTCATCCTTGTTTCTAATGTCAGAACCAAAACCAATACCCTTTTTGCCAACACGAGACTGAACAATGGATTCGAGACCAGCAAATGCTCCAGCAACAATGAAAAGAATGTTAGTGGTGTCAAGAGAGATGAATTCCTGCTGAGGGTGCTTACGTCCACCCTGGGGAGGAATAGACGCAACGGTTCCTTCAAGTATCTTTAGAAGTGCTTGCTGAACACCTTCACCTGAAACATCTCTAGTAATTGAAGGGTTCTCTGCCTTGCGGGAAATCTTGTCAATTTCATCTATGTAGATAATTCCGTGCTCTGCACGCTTTACATCGCCATCCGCAGCCTGAAGAAGCTTTAGAAGGATGTTTTCAACATCTTCACCGACATAGCCGGCTTCGGTTAGAGAAGTTGCATCAGCTACTGCGAATGGAACGTTTAGACGCTTAGCTAGAGTCTGAGCGAGGTAAGTCTTGCCGCAACCGGTAGGACCGATCATAAGAATGTTTGATTTGGCAATTTCAATTGAGTCGTGAGCTTTTCCAGAGTTGGTTAGAGTTCCAACGGCACGAATTCTCTTGTAGTGGTTATAGACAGCGACAGAAAGGGCCTTTTTTGCTTGGTCTTGACCAACAACGTACTCGTTTAGGAATCCGAAGATTTCTTTTGGTCGAGGTAGATCAAACTCTTGAACCTGTTTAGGGGTTTTACCCATTTCCTCTTCAATGATCTCATTACAGAGATCAATACACTCATTACAGATGTATACGCCAGGGCCTGCGATTAGCTTTAGCACTTGCTTCTGGGTTTTAGAACAGAAGTTGCACTTAAGCATGTCCCCTGATTCACTGAGTCGAGTCATGGATAAAGCCTACCTAGCCTCGGTGACATAACGCAGTAGGCAACGGGTAGAAGAAAAGAGCCAGATGATTGCTCACCTGGCTCTTTCTTTAGGTTGATTTACTACTTACCCCAGTAGATCTTGGAATCAGTACCTATCTGAGCCCCGAAGACCTTGGCTCTAACTACTTGAAGACCAACTGTGCCCTTAGGAGCACTTACCTTCACAGTTACAACGCCTTGAGCATTAGAGATAACTGAGTATTCTTCAGGCTGGCCACCTTCACCGAATGACTCGAAGACCACTGTGGTTCCAGAAACAGGCTTCTTAGCTAGGTTAGTTAGCTTGAACGTCAGGGTCTTTGAGGTTCCAGCCTTTGCCTTTTGAGATGCAACCGATGCTGTCACCTTAGGGTTTACGAAGGCTAGGAAGATTAGGTCCTTGTCCTCTCCTCTTTCCTGAGCCTCAGTTGGGTGAGGGAACAGGCTTGGAGCAATAGTTGTTTGCATGCACATTACGTCATCACCACAAGGGATTCCCTTGGAGTAAGTGTTTAGCTTGTTCAACGCTGTTGGGAACTGCTCCCCTGTAATGCTGAAGTTCTGCATGTTGAATGTTGCTTTACCGAAAGCATCAGTTGTTGCCTGGATAGCTGTTTCACCAGCACCCATTTGTGGCTGATCTCCACACCAGTCACGAACGATAGCGTTTGGGCTAGGTCGGTTGTTACCACCCGAGTAGTTTGTTGGCTGAGTGGTTGAGAAGGTTGTCTTTGAACAAGAGAACTTCTTGTTAACAATTAGGTAGACAGTTCTGTTTGTGTAAGGAAGACCCGCAGCGTTTGTGTACTTGAAAGTAAGCACTACGTTGCTTCTAACATCCATGTACATAACTCGAGCGTTAAGGCCCTTGCCATAAGCTCCATCCCATTTGCCTTTAGCATCTGGAGTGAGGTTCACGCTGTTAGTTGCTCCTGGCAGCGGTGCAGTCATACGCATGATGCTTGTACCTGGCACTGGCGGAACGTAAGCGTGTGCTGGTTGAATTGCGATTGTGGAGAGCAAAGCAATCGCGGTGGCAGCACCTGTTAAGGATCTTCTTACTGTCTTGTTCATTTGTTGCCTTTCCTTTTGTTGTTTGCTTTCACAAGCGTTTATCTAGGGTTTACTTTTCCGAGTCCATCAACTGAGTAATAACGCACCCAGTCAACGTTTAGAGCTGAAGAATTTAGTGTTGGGTCAATAGCTCCACCGAAGTGACCACCCATAGCCAGGTTAAAGATTGCGTAGAAACTTGGGTCCACACCTTGAGCATTAGGACCAAACGGCCAACGTGTAAGACCAGTTTCAGATTTCTGAAGTGAGTAAACCAATGAGTCATTGAAGTAGAAGGAAACTTCGTCTGGCTTCCACATCATTCCGTAGCGGTGATAGTCAAGAGAAAGATCTACTCCAACGTTCTTTGTAGAACCCTTATAGGTGTGTCCACCTCCACTGTTTGCATAGTGGGCAGTTCCATAGGTAACTGTTGGGTAGGTTCCCTTGAATTCCATAATGTCTAGCTCACCGCAAGCAGGCCAAGGGACAGTAGCGATGTTGTTTCCCAGCAGCCAGAATGCTGGCCATGAACCTTGCCCAGTCGAAAGCTTCATTCTTGCTTCTAGGTATCCGTAAGTGAAACCGACCTTGTTATAGGTAGTGATCTTTCCACTCAACCATTCACACTTGCCGAAGTAACAGTTGTAGTTGGTGGAGTTTGTCTGTCTAGTTGCAGAGATGTTAAGGTTTCCCTGCGAAGAACCATCATGAGTGTTCTTAGAAGCTAAGTAGTACTGTCTCTCAGTGTTACCCCAACCACAGTTGTTGTATGGAGCGCCACAACCATCGGTCAGGTCAGCAGTCCACTTTGTAGCATCAGGGGCACTTCCAGCTGCACCATTGAATTCATCAGCCCAAAGCAGCACTCTAGAAACAGGAGTGGTTGGAGTTCCAATAGAAAGAAGTCGATCAATCGGCACCGCTGCTAAGTAACCATTTCCTGCAGGTGAACTTGCTCTCAAAACACAGTCGCCAAGAACGAGAGCTTTCACCTTGTTTCCTGAAACGGTGCACTTGGTTGGAGTTAGGGAGGTGTAGACAAGAACACTACTTAGGGCATTGCCGTAAAGAGTTTGATCGGCATCACCTAAATACATGTCGCTAGGCTGACCGAACTCAATTGCGTTCTCTTTATTAGAAGCCTTAGGTGTGGCAACCAAGGCCATACCGACTGAAATGTACTTGCTAGTAAATGAAGAGATTACAAAACGATATGCAGAGCTATTGGTTAACCCAGAGAATCTGTATGTTGTTGCGCTAGCAGAAACTTTCTTGACTGACTTCCAAGAACCTTTGGTTGCAGTTATCTGGTAACCAGTGATTTTGAATTTAGATGTGCTTGCAGACTTTGCCCACTTGAGAGTGACTGCTTTATCTGATCCAACAGCTGAGAAGCTCTTTACTTTGGACATGCTGGAACTTACCTGTGCAGCATTGGATACTGATGTGAGTCCTAGAAAGCCAAGGCTCAGCGACACCACTGTGAGATAACACAGAAAGGTGCGCAAACGAGCCTCCAAGATAAAGAGTTACCGTTTCGCACAAAACTTACTTTGACACTAGCAGAGCGTCCCCGTTGAACACCGTTCAAAGTGTCCACACAGCATTTACACAGGAAGCAGATTAGGCCTTACGTGAAGTCAAAACCTGGTCGATAAGACCATACTCAAGAGCCTGAGCTGCAGTGAGGATCTTGTCTCGCTCGATGTCCTTGCTAACTTCTTCAACTGACTTCTTTGAGTGCTTAGCAATGGTCTCTTCCAACCAAACTCTCATTCTCATGATTTCAGCTGCTTGAATCTCGATGTCAGATGCCTGACCGCGGCCTCCTCCACCTGATGCTGGCTGGTGAATCAAGATAGTTGAGTTAGGAAGAGCTAGACGCTTGCCTGGTGCTCCACCTGCAAGTAGGACTGCTGCAGCTGAGGCAGCTTGTCCTAGACAAACAGTCTGAATCTGAGGCTTGATGTATTGCATGGTGTCATAGATGGCAGTTAGAGCTGTGAATGATCCACCTGGAGAGTTGATGTACATGGTGATGTCACGATCAGGGTCTTGGCTTTCTAGAACTAGAAGCTGAGCCATGATGTCATCAGCACTAACGTCATCAACTTGTGCACCTAAGAAAATAATTCGGTCTTCAAAAAGCTTGGTGTAAGGGTCTAGGTAACGTGAACCGTAAGGAGTTCTCTCTTCGAAGGAAGGAAGAATGTAACGAGCTTCTGGCATGTTGTCTCTATTCATTTTTCTGCTTCCTTACTTCTTGCCAACGCCGGTTGATACTGATGCAAATTCTTGAATGTGATCAACGAAACCATATTCCAAAGCTTCCTCAGCTGAGAACCAACGGTCACGGTCACCATCTGCCATTACCTGCTCAACAGTCTTACCAGTTTGCTTCGCTGTGATTGCAGCAAGCTTCTTCTTCATGTCGTTGATTAGGAAGGCCTGAGTCTGAATGTCAGCAGCTGTTCCACCGAAACCACCGCTTGGTTGGTGAAGTAGAACACGAGTGTTAGGAGTAATGAATCTCTTGCCCTTCGCTCCTGAAGTAAGAAGGAACTGACCCATTGATGCACACATACCGATACCCACTGTTACAACATCGTTTGGTACGTACTGCATGGTGTCGTAGATTGCCATACCAGCTGTAATAGATCCACCTGGTGAGTTGATGTAGAGGAAGATGTCCTTTGTTGAATCTTCAGCTGCTAGAAGAAGCATCTTGGCACAAATCTCATTGGCGTTATCATCGCGAACGTCGTCGCCTAGCCAAATAATGCGGTCCTTGAGCAATCTCTCAAATACGTTGCTCTGTGGTGTGTGTTCAGCCATTTACTGCTCCTCTAATCTGTTTTGCATAATCAAGATAACCGAGCAACACCTAAAAACATTCTCATGTTCGCCACAGGCAAAGATTGCCTAGGGATTAGTTGTGGTCGTGACCTTCGTGGTTCTCAGGTGTGAAGCCATCATCAGTCTTAGTGAATTCAGCTAAATCAACGGCCTTGCCATCGCTGTCAGTGACCTTAGCAGCCTCTAGAACAACTGATAGAGCCTTACGTCTAGCAACTTCAGCTACGAATGAAGGGATCTGACCCTGCTCGTCTACAGCCTTTACAAACTCGTTAGGGTCCATGCCGTATGACTGGCTTGCCTGCATTAGGTATTGAAGCAACTCGTTTTCGTTAACTCTTACCTCTTCTTTTTCAGCAATTGCATCTAGCAACATCTGAACTTGGAAAGACTTAGTTGATTCAATAATTACCTCAGCACGGTGAGCATCGTCCTTCTGACGGCCTTCGCCTTCAAGGTGACGCTCAACATCAGCGTTGATTAGTTCTTGAGAAACAGGAACATCAACAAGCTTTAGAAGTTCTTCAGTTAGAAGCTCTCTCGCCTGAAGACCCTGAGTGTAAGACTTTGACTTCTTGATCTGGTCTTCAAGTCCTGCCTTGAGTTCTTTGACGGAATCAAATTCGCTAGCCATCTGAGCCCATGCATCATCAACAGCTGGAAGTTCACGCTCTTTAACAGCGTTTAGGGTAACTGTGATTTCAGCTTCCTGACCTGCCATGTCGCCACCAACAAGTTTGCTCTTGAAAGTGGTTGTTTCACCTGCGGTCAAAGTATCAAGAGCGTCATCAATTCCATCTAGAAGCGAATCGCTTCCGATTTCGTATGAAATGTTTTGAGCCTGATCAATCTGCTTGCCATCAACCATTGCAATCAAATCAATTGAAGTGAAATCACCCTTAGCTGCTGGACGCTCAACTGTAGTTAGAGTTCCAAAGCGTGCACGTAGGCGATCAATTTCAGCTTCTACTTCGTCTTTGTCAACCTTGATGACATCAACTTTAACTTTCATGCCCTTGTATTCAGGAAGCTTGATCTCTGGACGAACTTCAACTTCAATCTCAACAACTAGGTTGCCAGCGAAAGTCTTTTCATCAGGTGACTGCTTAACATCAGCTGAAGGCTGACCTAGTGGACGAAGTTTCTCTGCCTCAATTGCCTGACGATAGATGCTGTCTAAACCATCGTTGATCGCGTGAGCCAATATAGCTGGACGACCAACTCTCTGGTCAAGAATTGCAGCAGGGATTTTGCCCTTACGGAAACCAGGAATGTTAACGCTCTCAGCAATGTGCTCGTACGCGTGATCAAGGCTTGGCTTGAACTCTTCTGGAGTTACCTCAATGTTTAGCTTGACTCTGGTCGGGGTTAGACGTTCAACAGTGGTTTTCACTAGTGGCTCCATTAGACGTGGTCGGCTTGAGCCGGCCTATTTTTAACAAAATGGTCGGGGTGACAGGACTCGAACCTGCGATATCCTGCTCCCAAAGCAGGCGCGCTAGCCACTACGCTACACCCCGGTGGTTTTTATCCTGAATTTCTTCAAAACAAAACAACCTCCGTAATCCTAACCCATAGAATGTATGAGAGCAGAATCAAATCAACATTTGCGGGTGTAGCTCAATGGTAGAGTCTCAGTCTTCCAAACTGATTGTGCGGGTTCGATTCCCGTCACCCGCTCCACAAGGCCTAGAAACAGGCTTAGAACTGGCAACCAGGGCACCAATAGAGCTTCCTGGTTGCCATTAGTTCTATCTGGACTATTCCATCGCAGCGAAGGCATCTCTCCCCCTGCCTCTTGTATACGTAGTTCCGATCAACCTTTGCAGGTTTCTTTTTTAGTCGATCTTCCCTAGTGGTCATAAATCCGGTGGCAACTCCAACTTTCATTAGCTTCACCGTATCGGTCCAAATATCTTCAATCTGTTCAACAGTCAGAGACTTTCCTGGTGCATGTGGACTTATCTGTGCTCTGAAGAGAATCTCTGCTCGATAAACATTTCCAATACCGCTAATGACTTCTTGGTTCATAAGCAGTATTCCGATTGGACTAGCTGAGGAACTTACTCGTTCAATAAACCTTTGTTTATGAAGACCTCTGGGATCAGAGTTAGTTGGATCTGGTCCTAAACGATTCTCGATCTCTTTTACAGCTCTTTTGTCTATGACTTCACAGATGGTTGGACCTCGAAGATCGGCTAGGAATGCTTCGTTGAAGAACCTGACCCTAACTTGACCCGGCATCACTTGGTCTAGGTCTTCGGTGAATCGCCACTTGCCGTAAATACCCAAATGAATGCGACAGGTAAGACCATTGTCGAATTTTAGAAACATCTGTTTCCCGATTGCCTTTGCTCCGAGAAGTACTTGGCCATCAATGAGTTTGGCTTCTGACGAGAAACGACCTTGAGGAGAATCAACGCGAACGACCGAACCCTTGAACTTCTTATTGAAGTCATTGGCAAATCTTTGAACGGAGTGACCCTCAGGCATTTAGGTTTTTGCTTTTCCTAAAGGATTTCCGAGGTTTGTTCGTAGGTAGCAATCTTGCCAATTCTTCTGAGGTGTCTCTCATCTTGAGAGAAAGGCTCAGCAATAAAAGCCTTGATTAGTTCCAAGACTTCTTCTTGAGAGTGTTGTCTTGCTCCAACTGCGACTACATTGGCGTCATTGTGTTGGCGGGCAAGCTTGGCAGTATCTATGTTCCAGACCAGCGCTGCTCTTATGCCGTGAACCTTGTTGGCCGCTATTTGCTCACCATTACCTGATCCACCCAAAACAATGCCCAGAGCCTGGTTCCCTGCATCCTCATCAGCTCTTACCGCCAAAGCGGCAGTTATGCAGAAACTTGGGTAATCATCCAGTGGGTCATACTCTTTAGGCCCGTGGTCAAAGACCTCGTGACCAGAAGCATTTAGCTCCCGAATGAGGAAATGGCTGAGTTCTAAACCAGCGTGGTCTGTGGCTATATGAATACGCATCTTGATAAAAACCTTCTAGCAGGGTTGTTGGTCAATACTAGGCTAGTTGCTATTGAAATAAACCTTACCTAGGAGATGTAATGCCTGCTGAGAACCTCACCCGAATTGAAGTCGCCGAGCGCGCCGAACTTTTGGAAGTGTCTTCATACACCGTTGAGCTAGACCTTATGCGAGGTGAAGAAGTCTTTGGTGCCACCACCACTGTGAAGTTCACCAGCAACCAGGTTGGAGCATCTACCTTCATTGATGCCATCACCCAGAAGGTTCACCGGATAACCCTAAACGGCAAAGACCTAGATGTATCCGTAGCCGATGGCATTCGCATCCAACTAGACAACCTAGAAGCCAACAACGAGCTAGTTGTGGTTAGCGACAACCCTTACATGCACACCGGTGAAGGTTTACACAGATTTGTTGATCCAGTGGACAACGAGGTTTACCTATACACCCAGTTTGAGGTTCCAGACTCAAGAAGAATGTTTGCTGTATTCGAGCAGCCTGATCTAAAAGCTACTTTCCAGTTCACTGTTACTGGTCCTAGCAACTGGAAGATGATATCTAACTCCCCTACTCCAGCTCCTGTTGAAAGAGGAGACGGAACATCTGTATGGGTATTCGCACCAACTCCAAGAGTTTCTTCATACATCACTGCTCTCATTGCAGGCCCTTACTCAGAGTGGCGAGATGAACTAACCAGCAGCGACGGCAGAACTATTCCACTTGGAGTATTCGGTCGTTCATCACTTGCTAAATACATTGATGCTGATTACCTATTCGAAAAGACTAAAGAAGGTTTCGTCTTCTTCGAAGAACAATTTGATTACCCATACCCGTTTGAGAAGTACGACCAGCTATTCGTACCAGACTTCAACGCAGGAGCAATGGAAAACGCAGGGGCTGTGACAATCACTGAGACTTATGTATTCCGTGGAGCAGTAAACGGCTTCATCAAGGAAAGAAGAATCATTACTGTTCTTCACGAACTTGCTCACATGTGGTTCGGAGATCTAGTAACAATGCGTTGGTGGAATGACCTATGGCTTAACGAGTCATTCGCTGAATATGCTTCATACCTTGCTACCGCTGAAGCTACTGAATACAAAGAAGCTTGGACAACATTCGCATCTCACGAGAAGTCATGGGCATATCGTGAAGACCAGATGCCTTCAACTCACCCAGTTGTAGCAAACATCAGAGACCTAGAAGATGTTCAGGTTAACTTCGACGCTATTACCTATGCCAAGGGTGGATCTGTTCTTAGACAACTAGTTGCCTGGGTAGGTCAAGAGAACTTCATGAAAGGTCTTGCTTCTTACTTCAAGAAACACGCTTTTGCTAACGCTGAACTAGTAGATCTTCTAACCGAACTTGAACTAACTTCAGGAAGAGAACTTCGTGATTGGTCAAAGCTATGGCTGGAAACTTCTGGAGTGAACACTCTTCGTGCAGAACTAGCCGAAGATGCTGATGGCAACATCACTTCATTCTCAATACTGCAGTCACACCACGTTGACTATCCAACACTTAGACCTCACCGTCTAGGTATTGGTTACTACAACCTGGTCGATGGCAAGGTAGTTCTAACTCACCGAGTCGAAGTTGATATTGATGGAGCAAAGACAGAGGTTCCTGAACTTACAGGAACAAAGCGTCCTGACCTTATCCTTCTAAACGATGGTGACTTGGCTTATGCCAAACTACGTCTAGATGACAGATCATGGCAGACAACCCTGCATAACCTTGCTGTTGTTGATGACTCACTTGCACGAGCACTGCTATGGGGTGCTGCTTGGGATTCAACAAGAGACGCCGAAGCAGATCCAAAGGACTTCATCCACCTAGTGCTGAAGAACATTGCTACCGAATCAAACGCGACAGCAATGATGACTCTTTTGAACCAGTTGGTAACAGTTCAGACCATGTATCTAAAGCCTGAAAACCGCTTGGAATACAAAGTCAAAATTGCTGATGCACTCATTGAAATGGCAAGATGTGCGACCGCAGGTTCAGAAGCTCAGCTTCAGTTCCTAAAGTACTTCCCTCGCTTCGCATCTAACGATGAGCACACAGCAGCCCTTCGTGGTTTGCTATCAGGCTCAGAGAAACTTGCCGGTCGTGAGATTGATACCGACTTGAAGTGGGATCTACTAACCGGTCTTGTTGCCACAGGTGCTGCTGATGAAGCAGAGATTGATGCGATGTTGGCTACCGATAACACTGCTAACGGACAGAAGGCTGCTGCAATGGCAAAAGCTGCAATCCCAACAGCTGAGTCAAAGGCTAAGACTTGGCACACCGCTGTTGAAACTGATGAGTGGTCAAACACAATCCTTCAGTACTCAACTCTTGGTTTCCAAAGAGGAGCGACAGCTGAACTGCTAGCACCATTTGTTGACAAGTACTTTGCTGATGTCTTGAAAATCTGGAACTCAAAGACTTTCAAGATGGCTGAGTATGCGATTGTGAACCTTTACCCAATCACACTTGCAACAACAGATCTGGCAGAGAAGACAAGAAAGTTCCTAGACACTCCTGAGGTTGCTGCTATTCCTGCACTTAGAAGATTGTTGGTTGAAAACCTTGACCCAATCGATAGAGCTCTAAAAGTACAAGCCCAAGACAGATAGTTTCAACAAGGATTAGGCGGAAACAAAGTGCCAGCATGGATTGTTAGCTTTTATGCAGAGTGGGGTCCAGGCCTACGCATTTTGTTGAGCATTCTTGCCGCTCTTTTACTTCGAGGTTTACTTCAGTTAGCAATCAACAGAGTCGTAAAGTCTGTCACTAAGAGCGTGAGAAAGATTGAAGGACTTAGCAATGAGTCCTCTCCCCTTGCTCAAGCTCGTCTATTGCAGAGAACAAGAACTATTGCATCTGTACTTGGAAACCTAGCTACCTGGGGTCTAGCTTTCACAGTAATCAGCATTGCTCTTACTGAAGTAGGTGTATCAGCAGGAGCAATTGTTGCTGGTGCAGGTATTTTGGGTGCTGGTCTTGGTTTCGGAGCCCAGTCATTGGTGAAAGACTTAATCTCAGGTTTGTTCATCGTCTTTGAAGACCAATACGGTGTTGGTGACTTTGTCGATCTAGGTCAAGCAGAAGGTGTTGTTGAAAGTGTTGGCCTAAGAGTTACTCAGGTTAGAGACCTTGAAGGAACTCTCTGGTTTGTTCGCAATGGTGAGATCATGCGTGTTGGTAACCAGTCTCAGGGCTGGGCAAGAGCGGTTCTTGATGTTGCTATTGAATACAAGTCCAACATTTCTAAAGCCCAGGAAGCGCTTATCAAGGCAGCTAAAAGCATAGATGGCAAAGCGCTTGGCGAACCTGAGATTTGGGGAATCAATTCAATTTCTGGTGACGAGATTGTTCTTCGTTTAGTGCAAAAGACCAAGCCTGAAGATAAAGATGATGTTGCTCGTAAACTTCGCATGGCCGTGAAGGAAGAATTCGATAAGGCAAACATCAAGTTAGCTCCTAGCTCTAACGCTATTTACGTCAACGTCAAAAACTAATGGCTGAAGAGCAGTTCGAAGATCGCGAGAGAGTCGAAACGGTTCGACTCACACACCAAACTGGATCAAATGTTGAAGGTGACATCTATGAGCTGGTCGGTGGCAAAGAATTCTTCAGAAAACTGTGTGCAAAGTTTTATGAAGGTGTAGCCCTAGATCCAATTTTGAAGCCTATGTATCCGGAAGAAGATTTAGGTCCAGCACAAGAACGTCTCCAACTATTCCTTGAGCAATATTGGGGTGGACCTACCACCTACCAAGAGCAACGCGGACACCCTCGTCTTCGAATGAGACACCAGCCATACAAAATCAATCCAGCTGCAAGAGCTGCTTGGCTCACTCACATGGAAGCTGCATTAGTTGCACAGGAACTACCTGATCTTTATCACGCGCAGATATGGGCATATCTAGATAGAGCAGCAACAGCAATGCTCAACACAATGGAGGACTAGGCCTTTAGCGGTACGTAGTCTTTGGCGAATCTAGCTAGTACATGTCCGTGCTGAGAACTTAGCCTCACCCAGTCACATGATACATACCAAGGTACAATCTCACCTTCGGTAAGAAAACCTAAACCTGCAGCAACGAAAGCAGATCCCATTGGTAGCGGGAATTTATAGTCAAAAGCTCTTCCCCAGATCTCACTTCTCACTCGAGCAGCGATAGGACCACCAACAGATGATGGAAGAGTTTCTGACACCTCAGCAATTCCCTTTCGTGCTATTTCAGTAAGTTCTGATTCAGGTATTTCACCACCAAACTCCCACCCAGTTCTAGTTGGGGTCTCTGTGCTCCAAGAAACATCAACCAAATCAAAATCCAAATAAATCTGGTTCTCTTTGGAAGGACCCTTACCAGTTAGATTCAATAGTCGATCAGCAAGACTTAGCTGTTCTTCTTGGACTTCCCCTTTTGCTACAGAGTTCACTCGTTCTAGTAGATCTGAAATCGAAACGGTTAGATCAAACTCCGTTGCTTCTGCTAGCTGAAGAGTTCTAAGGCCCAGAACGATTGGCGCGTCTTCTTGGTACTCACCACTAAAGATAGGTGCAACATAGACGGTTAGGACATCTCCATAAGCTCTTAGTCGAACAGCACCCTTAGGGTCCATTCGTATAGCTCTGTCTAGGTATTTACCTAGATCCACGACGTCTGCATTGCTTGGTAGAACAAAACTATTTTTCATATCCTTATAAACTTACCTTGCAACCCCAATCAAAGACGATGTGGAGAGAGATTGCCTGAAATAATGCCGATACCGGCTGATCCCCTTGCCGAATTGTTAGAAACTCTCGCCCTGCAAAAAGCCGCTCGCACCAAAGAAGACATTTTCATCGGACCAAGTAACTTCATGCCAACAGGCAGAGTGTTCGGTGGTCAACAACTAGGTCAATCCCTGATGGCTGCTTCTGCAACTGTCGAACCAGAACGTTTCATTCACTCAATGCACGGGTACTTTCTCAGAAGTGGCAACATGGATTTACCAATCACATATTCAGTCGATCGACTTCGAGACGGAAAGTCTTTTAGCACTAGACGTGTTCAGGCTTATCAGAACGGTGAGCCACTATTCTCTTCAATCTATTCATTCCAAGTGCTAGAAGATGGCCTAGAACATCAAGAAGCTCTGCCAGCTGGAATACCTGAACCTGAATCTCTACCTGCTCTTCACGAACTGGTGAAAGACATGGACGAGCCGTCAGCACACTATTGGGCTAAAGGCAGACCTTTTGACATGAGACACATTGAAAAGTCAATTTACTTTTATGTCGAAGGTGAACACGTTGCACATCAGGCATTGTGGTTCAAAACTATTGGGCCATTACCTGAAGATCAAACCCTCCACAATGCTGCCCTTGCGTATGCATCTGACTACTCTCTACTTGAACCTATTTACCGGAGACACGGTTTAGTTTGGTCTCACCCAGGGCTTATGGCAGCAAGCCTAGATCACGCAATGTGGTTTCATAGGCCTGCTCGAGTAGATGAATGGTTGTTGTATGTTCAAGACTCCCCTAACGCCAGAGGTGCCAGAGGCTTGTCTCTTGGAAAGATTTTTAACAGACGTGGCGAACTAGTAGCAACAGTGGCCCAAGAAGGGCTGGTAAGAATTCCCAAAGAAGATTTGGCTAAGAACTAGTCCCTGGTCAATCTTCTATAGGTTGAACGGTGAGGCTTAGCTGCTTCTGGCCCTAGACGAGCAATCTTGTTCTCTTCATACCCTTCGAAGTTACCTTCGAACCAGTACCACTGATCAGGGTTATCATCGGTACCTTCATAGGCAAGGATGTGTGAAGCAACTCTGTCTAGGAACCATCTATCGTGCGTAATAACCACTGCACAACCAGGGAACTCCAACAAAGCATTCTCAAGTGAGCCAAGAGTTTCAACATCCAAGTCGTTTGTTGGCTCATCGAGAAGCAGTAGGTTTCCACCTTGCTTCAAAGTCAAAGCTAGGTTCAAACGGTTTCGCTCACCACCTGAAAGAACTCCTGCTGGCTTCTGCTGATCTGGGCCCTTGAAACCAAAGGCAGCTACATATGCTCTTGAAGGAACAGTTACGTTACCGACCTGAAGAAAATCCAATCCATCAGATACAACTTCAAACAAAGTCTTGTTTGGGTCAATGCCACCACGTGATTGGTCAACGTAAGAAATGCTTACAGTCTCACCAATCTTTAGCTCTCCACCATCTAGAGGCTCTAAGCCAACAATGGTTTTGAAAAGTGTTGACTTACCAACACCGTTAGGACCGATTACTCCAACGATTCCGTTTCGAGGAAGCGAGAAAGTCAAACCACTGATTAGAGATCTACCCTCAAAACCTTTTTGCAGATTCTTAGCTTCAAGAACAATCGAACCAAGTCTTGGGCCAGGCGGAATCTGAATTTCTTCGAAGTCTAGTTTTCTAGTTCTATCTGCCTCTGCTGCCATTTCTTCATAGCGAGCAAGACGTGCCTTTGACTTAGTCTGACGAGCTTTAGCAGAAGATCTAACCCAATCAAGTTCATCACCAAGACGCTTCGCCAACTTGGCATCTTTCTTACCCTGAACTTCTAAACGTTCACGCTTCTTCTCTAGGTAGGTTGAGTAGTTACCTTCGTAAGGGTAAGCACGACCTCTATCTAGTTCCAGAATCCATTCAGCTACGTTATCTAGGAAGTATCTGTCGTGAGTAACAGCAAGAACTGCGCCTGGGTACTTAGCTAGGTGCTGCTCAAGCCATAGAACAGACTCAGCATCAAGGTGGTTTGTTGGCTCATCAAGTAAAAGTAGATCTGGCTTTTCTAGAAGCAACTTACAAAGAGCAACTCTTCTTCGCTCTCCTCCTGAAAGGTGGGTAACTGCTGTGTCACCTGGAGGACAACGAAGAGCGTCCATTGCTTGCTCTAGTTGGTTATCTAGATCCCAAGCATCAAGATGATCAATTTCTTCTTGAAGCATGCCCATTTCTTCCAACAAAGTGTCATAGTCAGCTTCTGGGTTAGCAAGTTCAGCACTGATCTCATTGAAACGATCAACCTTTGACTTGATATGGGCAACGGCTTCTTCAACGTTTCCAAGAACAGTCTTTTCCTCGTTTAGAGGTGGTTCTTGAAGAAGGATTCCGACAGTGTGGCCAGGAGATAATCTAGCTTCACCATTAGAAGGTGTGTCCATTCCAGCCATAATCTTTAGAACTGTTGACTTACCTGAACCATTAGGCCCAACAACACCAATCTTTGCCCCAGGGTAGAAGGCAATGGTCACATCATCCAGGATGACCTTATCCCCGTGCGCCTTACGGGCCTTGTGCATTTGGTAGATGAATTCAGCCATTGTTGGTCCTTTAAAAGATAAATGCGACGCTCACAATCAAGTTCGCTCGGAGATAAGTATATCCGAAGGTGATTAGGGGTCAGGTTCCTAATCTTGCTTGTTGAAAGTGAGTGTCGCACACCAGCAGTCAGATGTTTGGGCCACATACCTGCTGGATTTTATCTACTAGCTATTGGCTAGAGCCTTTTCTTTGCCTTTAGAGGTAGCAGGAGCAACCTGTTCTGCTTCAACATCATCAGGTGCTGGAGCAACCTCTTGGTCGCTCTCCTGAGATTTCACTGTTCTTGTGTAAGTAGTTGAACCCCAAACTAGGTCGTGACCGATGCTTTCGGCTTCTAGTTCAACTGAAGTGCCTGCTCGTTCACCGTTATCCCAGTCTCTGACTCTGAGTCTTCCCATAACCAGAATGCGATCTCCCTTGGAGATTGACATAGATGAGTTGACAGCTAGCTGACGGAATGAGGTGATAGTGAACCAATTGGTTTCAGCATCAACCCATCGGTTTAGTGTTCTATCGAATTTTCGAAGCGATGCAGCAAGTCGAAACGAAGTGATTGGTAAACCGTCTTGAGTAACCAGGTGTCTTGGAGTTGTTGCCACGAGTCCTGTGACGCTGTATTGATCTGACATATGTTGCCTTTCTGAAAAGTATTCATAACTGATTCAGAAAGATTGCCAAGAAAACTAAAATGCTGCTTTAGTTTTCCACAGCCAAGAAATTATTTTAGGTACTCAGTGAAAGATGCTCGGGTCTTTGCCATCTTGCCGCTAACAACACTTTGACAATAGGCATTACCTGGATTCTTTGAGAAGTAGTCCTGGTGATACTCCTCTGCTGCCCAAAAGATTTCTAGCGGCTGCAATGTGGTGACGATTTCGCCATCCCACATCTGACCTGCACGCACTAAAGCTTTTTCAAATATCGCTTTTTGTTCTTCACCTTTATAGAACATTGCTGATCTGTAGCTAGAACCAATGTCGTTACCTTGACGATTTAGCTGTCTTGGGTCGTGAACTGTGAAGTAAAGGTCAAGAACAACATCAGAGCTAATGATTGACTCATCAAAGATGATCTTGGCAACTTCAGCGTGCCCTGTCTTTTCACTGCAAACTTCTTCATAGGTTGGGTTGCTGGTATGGCCACCGGCATATCCACACTCAACATCGATGATTCCCTTGAATTGAGAAAAGGAAGAATCAAGACACCAGAAACAGCCACCGGCAAGTACATATTCAGTCATGTCTCTAGCCTAGGGTTGTTAGGTGAGCAGAGTAGCCAACCGAAACCCAGCAGTTGGGATTACTGCAGTATCTTTTGCAGCCCTAATGTTCGGCTTCAACGCATCCAGCGTCAAGATAATTCTTGGAACAGAGATTAGCCCAGAACAGTTAGTTCTCTTTAGAGCTACCTTCACAGCTCTAATCGCAGGTGTCATTCTGTTCATCACCAACAAGAAAGCCTTCAAGGTAACCAAGAAGGAATTGCCTGTTCTGGTGTTCTACGGAATCTTCGGCATCGCTTTAATGCAGTGGTCTTATTCCAATGCAGTTAGCCTTCTTCCGATTAGCGTAGCTCTTCTAATCGAGTACACCGCCATCGTGATTGTCCCTCTAGTGTCTCTTCTCCTATTCAAGGAGAAGGTACTCCCAAGACTCTGGTTTGGTATTGCTGCCGTGCTTGTTGGTCTAGCAATAGTAAGCAACCTCTGGAATTCAGATCTCAACCCGGCTGGTGTTGCTTGGGCATTCATGGCAGCTGGCTGTCTAAGCATCTATTTTCTAATTGGTGAGCACACTCAACGTAAACGTGATGCCATGTCCACCCTCTTTTATACCTTTGCGGTTGCAGCGGTGTTCTGGGCAATCATGAACCTGATCAATCCAGGCAAGGTAATCGACATCACCCTTGACTTCAATCTCGGAGGAAACCTGAGTGGAATCACAATGCCAGTTTGGGCTGGATTGCTCTGGATAGGCATCATGGGCTCGTTTGTGCCAATGCTTCTTGACTACATAGCCTTAGGCAACCTTTCTGCTACTGCAGTAGGTGTCATAGCTACTGCTGAAACAGTGTTTGCAACAGTCTTTGCTTGGGCTTGGCTAAATGAATCAATGACAACTCTTGAGGTAATTGGCGGTTTAATAGTGGTAGCGGGAATCATCCTTGCTGAAACTTCTAGAACCAGCTCAATAAAGGTGTAAATGTCTAAGCGTGAAATCAGCAACAACTCTCTAGCAATGATTGCAACCGTTGCTCTAGTTGGAATCCTTGCCTCAGCAATTGGCTTCTTTAGCCCTGACTACTGCACCGTTCCTCAACAAGATGACTGGACATCATGTGCAGCTATTGCTGAAAGTAGAAACATTGGATCAATAGTTCTGTTTGTAGTTTGTGTGCTTGGATTCGTGTTCTCTATTGCTAAAAGACGTAAGCCAGCTAAGGGTTAAAAATGACCAATAAAGCCGCTGCAAAGATGCATAGTTCAACTCCTGAGACAGTTGCCCTTCGTGAAGATGTAATCAACTATGCGCGCGAAAGAATGGCACTAGACCCAGCACCTCTAGATGGTCCTCAGACTCTAAAGTTTCTACAGAAGAACGCAAGCAACACAATCTCTGAAAAGGGATTGGGTGGCAAGAAAGCTCTAAAAGTATTTGAAGATGTCTTAGCTCCTGCTTGCATCTCAACAGATCACCCTGGCTACCTAAGTTTTATTCCAGTTGCTCCAACAGAAGCAGCAACACTATTTGATCTTGTAGTTTCAGCAACTTCCGTTTATGGAGGTTCATGGCTTGAAGGATCTGGTGCTGTATTTGCTGAGAACGAAGTTCTCTCATGGCTTGCTAAAGAAGTTGGTCTTCCTAAAACCGCTGGTGGAGTTTTTGTTCAAGGTGGATCACTAGGAAACCTTTCTGCCCTAGTAACAGCAAGACACACAGCAATCACTAACCGCAAGAAGGCTGGACTAAAACTTCCTAAGCGTTGGTCAATCATTGCCTCTAAGGAATCACACTCTTCACTCAAAGCAGCAGCAAGAGTTATGGACATAGATGTTGTCTTAGCTGAAGTTGACTCTGAAGGCAGACTTAGAGGGAAAGCTGTATTAGAAGCAGCAAAGAAAATCAAAGATGGTCTCTTCGCTGTTGTGGCCACCTCTGGAACTACTAACTTCGGAATAGTAGACCGACTAGATGAAGTTGGAGCAGCTGCTAAGAAACTTGGTGTTTGGTATCACATTGATGGTGCATATGGTCTTGCTGGAATCTTAGATCCAGCAAGTAAGCACCTGTTCAAGGGAACAGACAAGGCAGACTCTTTCATTGTTGATCCACACAAGTGGCTCTTCACTCCTTTTGATTGCTGTGCTCTGGTTTATAGAAAGCCAGCTCTTGCTGCAGCTGCTCATACTCAACACGGTGAGTATCTAGATACTTTGACCGATGGTGGCGATTTCAACCCAAGTGATTACGCCTACAACCTAACTAGAAGAGCTAGAGGATTACCACTTTGGTTCTCTCTTGCTACCTATGGTGTGAAAGCATATAGAACTGCCATTGCCGAGAACATCAAATTAGCTCATCAAATAGCTGATGTAATCAGAAAAAGACCGAGTCTCAAGCTAGTGAGAGAACCAGAACTATCCATTGTTGTGTTTGAAAAAGAAGGCTGGAAGCTCTCCGATTACGAATCCTGGTCTGATCGCATCTTGAAGCAAGAGCTTGGCTTTGTTGTGCCTAGTTCACATAACGGTAAACCCAATGCACGCTTTGCAATTGTGAACCCTAGAACAGAATTGAAACTACTTGTCGCTCTCCTAGATTCAATGGATGAAGGTAAATGAAAGTAACTATCGCTCCTGCTCTTCCATCTCTTAGCCGCGTCAAAGAGCAAACTAGAAAGCCAATCCGAGTTGCCCTAGTTCAGATGCACTGGGACAAAGATGAAGCAACCCATCTAGCAAACCTCAACAAAGGTATTGAACTAGCAAGCAATGCTGGTGCTCAAATGGTTTTCTTACCTGAACTCACACTTAGTAGATATCCAGCAGACCAGCTTCCGACAGGAAAACCTGCCGCTATTGCTGAAGAACTTGAAGGCAAAACTTTCCAGTTTGCTAAAGCTGCTGCAGAGAAATATGGCATCTATGTTCACGCATCTCTTTATGAAGACACAGAACTTGATGATGGTAGAGGAACCAACGTTGCCATTATGGTCAACCCTGCTGGTGAGCTAATTGCATACACACCTAAACTTCACATTCCAGTTACCGCTGGCTATTACGAAGATAAGTACTTTGCTCCTGGCCCTAATACTCCGGATGGTTATCCAGTTTATGAATTAGAAGTTGGCGAAGATGCAACACTTGCAAGCTTTGGATTACCTACCTGTTGGGATGAATGGTTCCCAGAGGTTGCTAGAGCTTATTCACTAGCTGGAGCTGAAGTGTTGGTGTATCCAACAGCTATTGGATCAGAACCAGATCATCCTGATTTCGATACCGCCCCCCTTTGGCAGCAGGTAATTGTTGGTAACGGTATTGCTAATGGAACATTCATGATTGTTCCTAACCGTTGGGGTAATGAAGGTGCTTTGAACTTCTATGGAAGTTCTTTCATCTCTGACCCTTATGGTCGAGTTCTTGCTAGCGCTTCAAGAGATGAAGATGAAGTGCTAGTTGCAGATCTTGATTTAGACCAAAGAAGAGATTGGTTAGATCTATTCCCATTCCTTGCAACTAGAAGGCCTGATACCTATCAAACTCTAGTGAAGCCAGTTGTTAATGAAAGAACTGATTCAGGTGATGGCATTGATGGTGGTATTGCTGGAGTGAATCAAAACACAACTGAGGATCTGCAATGAGTTGGAAGATGCCCGCTGAGTGGGTAAAGCATGAAAGAACATGGCTTGCTTGGCCAGCAGCTGATTATGCCCAAGAAGAAGATGCCTTCCTAGCTTGGTCAGAGGTAGCTAACACAGCAGCCGAATATGAACCTGTAACTGTTTTAGTTAATGAAAGACATCTAGCAACAGCAAAGAAGTATCTTTCGAAAGATGTCGAACTAGTTGTTTGTGCACTTGATGACAGTTGGATTAGAGACAGTGGTGCAACATTTGTTGTGAACAGTGAAACTAGTGCTCTTGGTGCTATCGACTGGGTATTCAATGGTTGGGGTGCTCAGAGTTGGTCTCAGTATGAACTTGATGACAAAGTTGCCTCTTTTATGGCAAATCACGTAAATGTAGAGATCATCAAGAGTGACATGGTCAATGAAGGTGGAGGAATCCACACCAATGGTGCAGGACTTCTACTTGCAACTGAAACTGTTCAACTTGGTTCTGAAAGAAACCCAGATTGGTCTAGATCTGAAGTCGAAGCGGAACTTAACTCAAAACTTGGAACAGACAAAGTCATCTGGATTAGACGAGGGCTCACTAGAGACTATGAAACCTTCGGCACTAAAGGACACATCGACATCGTTGCCTGCTTCGCTGATGAGAACACTCTCCTAGTCCATGACCAGCAGGATGCTTCACACCCGGACAACTCAGTAACCCATGAAGTTATTGCTCGACTTGAAGAGCAGACCGATGCTCGTATTGTGAGAGTTCCCGCACCAAAGCTTCTCAAAGACGAACTTGGGTTTGTCGACTACTCATACATCAACCACTACATCCTGAACGATGCAGTGTTGCTATGTGCATTTGACGACCCGAACGATCAGGTAGCTAAGGGCATCCTTGAGGATGTCTATCCAGGCCGTGAAATCAGACTTATTGACGCCAGACCTATCTTTGATAGGGGTGGCGGTATCCACTGCATAACCCAGCAACAACCTGCTCTCTAGCGATTTCGGCGTGGGGTCAAAACCCAATCCAAAACTGGCGTAAATTAGCCATATGCCTCAAACCCCTTTACACGCTGAACATGCCCGTCTTGGTGCCAGCTTTACCGATTTTGGCGGTTGGGACATGCCGGTTAGATACTCAAGCGATTTAGCTGAGCACGAGGCTGTAAGAACAAATGCAGGTCTATTTGACATTAGCCATATGGCAGAGATCTTTATTCAAGGTGAAGGATCTGCTGCTTTCCTTGATTACTCTCTAGTTGGTCAAGCATCGCTTATTGAAAATGGCAAAGCCAAATACTCTCTAATCTGCGATGCAGATGGCGGCATCATCGATGACCTAATTGTTTATCGACTAGCCGAAGAATCTTTCCTTGTTATTGCTAATGCTGGAAACAGAGAAGCTGTTGTCACCGCTCTAAAGACCAGAGCAGATTCACTTGGTTTCAGTGGTGTTGAAGACAAGAGTGATGACTTTGCTCTTCTAGCCATCCAGGGTCCTAACGCAACAAAGATTTTGCAGGAAATTACAGACACAGATCTTTCAACTCTTCCCTACTACTCAATTGGGTCGGGAACAGTAAACGGTGTTGAAGCTTATCTATGTAGAACTGGTTACACCGGTGAAGATGGCTTTGAAGTTCTATTCAGTTCTTCAGATGCGGTTAAGGTTTTCAACGCTTTGATTGAAGCAGGAGCTGCTCCTTGTGGGTTGGCATCCAGAGACACCTTAAGACTTGAAGCAGGAATGCCGCTATACGGACATGAGCTAAACCTTGATGTGAATCCTTATGAAGCAGGGTTCGGCAGAGTAGTCAGACTAGATAGAGAAGACTTTGTTGGAAGATCTGCTCTAGCAGAACTGTCTACCAAGACTCCAACTAGAAGGCTTGTCGGCCTTGTTGGAGAAGGTAAGAGAGCAGCTAGAGCTGACTACCCACTATTTGCAGATAGTGAATCAACAGTGCAGATAGGCATCATTACTTCAGGAGCCCTATCCCCTACCCTTGGCTACCCAGTAGCCATGGGTTATCTAGAAACAGAACTTTCCGAAATTGGCAACACTGTAAGTGTTGATATCAGAGGAACCCGGCTACCAATGACTATTGTCAAACTACCTTTCTACAAACGTTCAAAATAACCCAAAAGGAAAACTATGAGCAATCCAACTAACCGCCAATACACCGCAGAACACGAGTGGGTCCTAGTAGAAGGTGATGTTGCCACCATCGGCATCACAGCATATGCTGCTGAGAAGCTAGGTGACGTAGTCTTCGTAGATCTTCCTAAGGTAGGAACTTCGACTACATACATGAAGATTTGTGGCGAGATTGAATCAACTAAGTCTGTTGGTGAGCTATACGCTCCCCTAGATGGTGAAGTTGTTGAGATTAACGATGTTGTTGTCTCTGCTCCTGAAACTGTCAACACAGATCCTTTTGGTGCTGGTTGGTTAATCAAAGTTAAGTTCACTGCACTTCCTGAACTTATGAGTGCAGAAGAGTATGCCGCTCTGACCGGAGAAGGCTAAAGGTAATGGTTCTCCCCCACGAAGACTTCCAATACCGACACATCGGACCAAACGCTACAGATCAGAAAGACATGTTGTCTAGCCTCGGGTATGCAACACTTGCAGACCTGTTAGATGCTGCTCTTCCTGAAGCTATTCGATTCGAAGGAGATTCACTTCTTCCTGAAGCAATCTCGGAAGCACAAGCCATTGCTGAACTTAGAAAGATTGCTAGCAAGAATAGAATTACGACCTCTCTAATTGGACAGGGCTACTACGGCACCAACACTCCATCAGTTATCAAGCGAAACGTTCTAGAGAACCCTTCTTGGTATACCGCCTACACTCCTTACCAACCTGAAATCTCTCAGGGTCGTCTAGAAGCAATCATTAACTTCCAGACCATGGTTACTGACCTAACCGGCATGAAGACAGCTAATGGCTCAATGCTTGATGAAGGAACTGCGGCTGTTGAAGCAATGCTGATTGCTCGTCGTTCATCAACAAATGAATCAAACATCTTCTATGTCTCAAGCGACATCTTCCCTCAGACCAAGGCTCTTCTAGATCACAGAGCAGAACCTGTAAACATTGAAGTTCGCTACTTTGACCTAGCGGAAGCTTCAAAGAACCCAGCTGTTCTATCTGAAGAGTTCTTCGGCGTCTTTGCTCAATACCCAGGTGCATCCGGTCAGATCTATGATCTAACTGCTTTGTTTGCTCACGCTAAGGCAAAGAATGCAATTGCAGTTGCAGCAGCAGACCTCCTTGCTCTAACTCTCTACTCACCTCCGGGGGAGATGGGTGCCGATGTTGTTATAGGTTCAACCCAACGCTTTGGTGTTCCAATGGGCTTTGGTGGTCCACACGCTGGTTACCTAGCGGTAAGAGAAGACCTAGAAAGATCTATGCCGGGACGTTTGGTTGGAGTATCAATTACTTCAGATGGTTCTCCTGCATATCGATTAACTCTGCAGACTAGAGAGCAACACATTAGACGTGAGCGTGCAACCTCTAACATCTGTACAGCTCAAGTGCTTCTTGCTGTCATGGCAGGTATGTATGCGGTGTATCACGGTCCAGCAAGACTAAAAGCTATTGCTGAAGACGTTCTATCAAAGACTCACTCTCTAGCCAACACTCTTAGAGAGAGCGGTCTAGAAGTTTCCACAGGAAACTTCTTTGACACCTTCACTGTTTCGAATGTTGATGCCAAGAAGATATTCGAAGCAGGTAGATCAAAGAACATCACCATGCTTGTTCTTGATGAGAAGACCCTTGGTATCTCACTTGATGAAACAACGTCAGCAGAAACCCTTTTGGATGTTCTAGCTGCTTTTGGTGTTTCAGGTGGACTGAAGAACACCAAAGTTGCAATTGAGCTTGCTAGAACTTCTGACTACCTAACTCACGAAGTGTTCAACTCTTATCACTCAGAGACAGCAATGCTTAGATACCTAAAGCGCCTTGCTGATTATGACTTTGCTTTGGATAGAGGAATGATTCCTCTAGGTTCTTGCACCATGAAGCTCAACTCAACAACTGAGATGGAAGCTGTTACCTGGCCTGAGTTCGCTGGTCTTCACCCATTTGCTCCTAAGGAAGATGTCCAGGGTTACCTTGAACTAATTGGTCAACTTACTTCTTGGTTGAGTGATGTCACTGGTTATGAAGAAGTATCGTTGCAACCTAACGCTGGAAGCCAGGGAGAGCTTGCTGGTCTGTTAGCCATTCGTGGCTATCACTTATCTCGTGGTGATGCTCAGAGAACAACCTGTCTGATTCCTTCAAGTGCTCACGGCACTAATGCTGCATCCGCTGTTCTTGCTGGTATGGAAGTTGTTGTGGTTGCTTGTGATGAGAATGGAAACGTAGACGTTTCTGATCTGCAGGCGAAGATTGCATCAACTGGTGACAAGCTTGCAGCTCTAATGGTTACCTACCCAAGCACCCATGGTGTTTATGAAGAAGCAATTGTTGATATCTGTGAACAGATTCACGCTGCAGGTGGTCAGATTTATATTGATGGAGCAAACACCAACGCTGTTGTTGGTTATGCAAAGTTTGGTCTCTTTGGAGGCGACGTTAGCCACCTAAACCTTCACAAGACCTTCTGTATTCCTCACGGTGGTGGTGGTCCTGGTGTTGGTCCTGTTGCAGCTAGATCACACCTAAAGGAATTCCTACCAGGTCACGATAGAGCTCAATCAACTCTTCCTAACTATGGACCTGTATCAGCTGCACCATATGGTTCAGCAAGCATTCTTCCTATCTCATGGGCATACATCAGAATGATGGGTGCTCACGGTCTGCAGAATGCAACAGCAGTTGCTGTTCTATCCGCTAACTACATTGCTAAGAAGCTAGATCACGCCTTCCCTCTTCTATACACAGGTAAGAATGGTCTAATTGCTCACGAGTGCATCATCGACATTAGAGGCATCACAAAGGACACCGGTGTTACTGGAGAAGATATTGCTAAACGTCTAATCGACTATGGCTTCCACGCTCCAACAATGTCTTTCCCTGTTGCTGGAACTCTCATGATTGAGCCAACTGAATCTGAACCTAAAGAAGAAGTTGATCGCTTTATTGATGCGATGCTGGCAATCAAGGCAGAGATTGATGAAGTTGCTGCAGGTAAGTACTCAATTGAAGAGTCACCTCTAAGAAATGCTCCTCATACCGCTAAGAACATCGCTTCTGAGTGGAATAGGAAGTATGACCGCGAGGTAGCTGTCTTCCCTGCTAAGCAGTTCAGAAACAAGTACTGGCCCATTGTGAACCGTATTGACAACGTTTATGGAGATAGAAATCTTGTTTGTTCCTGCCCTCCAATTGAGTCTTTCGCTAGCTAGCGAAGCTTTAGGGTTTGTACTTCTAAACTGAGGTTTCGGATTTCTAACGAATCGAAAACAACTTTTTCATTTTCTGCCCTTTCCCCGAATGAGTACTAGGATTTTCACTGTCGCAGCAACTACTAATTCAGGGGGACTTATGCGGACAAAATTATTTTTAACATCGATTGTGCTTGCGCTTACCGCAGTGCTTGGTTTTTCAAATGCTACAACGGCAAATGCTTCTGCCTTTCAGAGCTCAGTGAAGATTATTGACCAGGGATTTGATCTGCAGAATGACGTAGTGCCCTCTAATCTGAACTGGAGCCAGATATCAATTCAGATGGCTCAGCAGGCACAGCGCTTCCTATACAGAACCATCAAGAATGAGCTTAAGGCACATAAAGATGCTGGAGCTGTTCGCATCGTTAGACTCAGTTCTTCGATTGACCCTGGTGTTCGAAACTGGCAAAAACTTAAGCTAAGTGGCAAGTTATACAGCCTGAATGGATATGACGAAAACGATAAATTGGTTAGAAAGGGAAAACCTCTTTTCGCCAAAAGTCAGTCCGTCCAACATATGACTGTATATCTCACTCAGCAAAATTGCCTACTCAAATCATTCAACCTATTTGATTTTGAAACTTGGTTTTCTCCACTATGTTCCATCACCGTTGAATCTAAAGAAAAATTCCTCCGGGCGGCAATGCAGTCTTGGATTTCTCTGATTGGAGGTTTCGACCCCGATGGAAGAGCAGTCCAACATGAACTTGAAGATCTTGCCTCCCAGAAAGGTGCTTTCAAAGTAGACAGCGCGAGATTCTTTTGCCTTAAGTGCTCCTTTTACTCTGGGCACACTTACAGCTCATTCCCCTTAGCGCACAAAAAGGGACTATGGCCTTACAAAATTGAATATTCCAGCACAACTCAAAAGTTCACCATGACCATCTTTAAGCCCAACTGGGCAGATCTCATGAGCATGGTTTACCTGCAGACCGACGATTTGTTGAGATTTGAAGACAGAACAGGCTTCGATCCACTCTTCCCATTTGTCAGTTAGGAACATTCAGCAATTGGCGAAGATGGAAAGGAGTATGACCGCGAGGTAGCTGTATTCCCTGCTAAACAGTTCAGAAACAAGTACTGGCCAATTGTGAACCGCATTGACAACGTCTATGGAGATAGAAATCTTGTTTGTTCTTGTCCTCCGATTGAGTCTTTCGCTAGTTAACTGAGAAAAGTCTTAGAGCCGGTACTGGCACCGATAAGAACAGTCTTCATAAAGTAGAATCTAGCCATGACTACTCAACCAATGAATGTTTCCCTAGAAGTATGGGTTATTACAGCCATAGTAATCGCTGTAGTAATTGCTCTTGATTTGTTCTTCCAGCTAAAACGCAACGGTGACCCATCTTTCAAAGAGTCAGCCATCTTCACAAGCATCTTTGCAAGTGCTGCGATTGGATTCTTCTTCGTGGTCGATCAGGTCTGGGGTAAGCCTTACGGAAGCGAGTACCTAGCTGGGTTCATCACCGAATACAGCTTGTCCATCGACAACCTATTCATTTTCCTAATCATCTTCACCAGACTTGCAGTTCCTGATAAGGCAAGACGCCAGGCTCTAACAGTCGGTATTTTGATTGCTCTGGTCTTACGTTTCATTTTCATCGCTGTAGGGGCAGTAGCAATTGCCGCCTTCTCATGGGTCTTCTACATCTTCGGTGCATTCTTGATCTACACCGCTTACACATTGGTTCGCGACCACTTCAAGTCTCACGGACATGACGAAGCTCCTGGTGGAAAGCTCATTGACTTCATCAAGAGAAGAGTCAACGTAACTGAGGAATACCACGGTGCGAAGATCTCGATTAAAAAAGGTGGCAAGCGCTACTACACACCTCTTCTATTCGCAATGATCGCTATCGGTGCTGCTGACATTCTTTTCGCTCTAGACAGCATCCCTGCCGTCTACGGTCTAACTAAAGAGCCATACATCGTCTTCACTGCAAACGCCTTCGCTCTTCTAGGTCTTCGTCACTTGTTCTTCTTACTAAGCGGTCTGCTTTCTCGTCTTGTTTACCTAGGTCTAGGTCTTTCAGTGATCCTGGCTTGGATTGGTATCAAGCTTGTTATCCACGCTCTACACGAGAACGAGCTTCCTTTCATCAACGGTGGAAAGCACTTCGAAGGACTTCCTGAAATCAGCACCAATACATCTCTCGGTGTAATTCTGGTAACCATCACAATTGCTACTGTTGCTTCTCTTATCAAGACAAGAAACACCAAGAGTGATAAAGCTACCAAGCACTAACATCCAAGTTTCTAACGTCTGCTTCGGTGGAAATGTTTTTGGTTGGACGGCTGACGAGAGTCAATCTTTCGAACTGTTGAACTACATCACCGAACATGGTGGAAACTTCATTGACTCTGCTGATGTCTATTCCTCTTGGAAAGAAGGCAACCAGGGTGGTGAGAGCGAAACCATCATTGGTAACTGGCTCAAGCAAAATGGGAAACGCGACCAGGTAGTAATAGCTACAAAGGTTGCGATGCTGGAGACTAGAAAAGGACTAGGAGCTAAGAACATTGCTCTGGCATGTGAAGACAGCCTTAGAAGACTAAACACTGACTACATCGACATCTACTATGCACACAGCGATGATCTAGAAACTGACCTAGAAGAAACTCTTGGTGCATTCAATGACCTAGTTGTTTCTGGGAAAGCAAGACACATTGCTGCTTCTAACTACACCTATGACCGTTTGGCTAAAGCTTTAGAAATCAGTAAGAACAATAACTTTGCTTCATACATCGCTTTACAGAACAGATACAGCCTTGTAGCCCGTGAACCATACGAATCTGATGGTGCAAGATCTGTTGAAGACTTTGGAATCTCTGGTCTTCCCTACTCAACCCTTGGTAGCGGTTTTCTTTCAGGCAAATACAAAGAAGGAAACGAAGTAGATTCCGCTAGAGCGCAAGGAGTTAGCAATAACTACGCCACGGCAGAGAACTACGCTCTCCTAAAGAGAGTGGAAGAAGTAGCAACTCGCCATGAAGTATCTAATACCGCCGTTGCTCTTGAATGGCTTAGAAATCAGCCTGGTGTGACAGTGCCTATTGCCTCTGGAAGAACTATTGAGCAGCTTGAGGCTCTTATGCAGAAGGTTTCTCTGAGTCCAGAAGATGTTGCCTACCTATCAGGTAGCAACTAAAACTATTCAGCTAGGTTTGCTTCGATTGCTTCAATGATTGGAGCAGCATCAGGCTTAGTGGTTGGTCTAAATCTCATTACTTCACCATTAGCTAGAACTAGGAACTTCTCGAAGTTCCACTTCACGTTTCCAGTGTTGCCTTCAGCATCTTCTGCCTTAGTGAGCTCCTTGTATAGTGGGTGAGCATTCTTGCCGTTCAGCTTTGCCTTCTCAGTCATTGGGAAGGTAACTCCCCAGGTAGTTGAGCAATAGTCAGAGATGTCATCAGAAGACTTGAGTTCTTGGAAGAACTGGTTTGATGGAACTCCAACAACAGTGAATCCCTTGTCCTTGTATTTCTTCTGCATAGCCTCAAGAGTTTCGTACTGTGGGCTTAGTCCACATCTAGAAGCAACGTTTACAACCATAGTCACTTTGCCTTGGATCTCACCAAAGGTCTTGGTTGAGCCATCTAGCATTACAAGTTCAATGTCTTTTAGATTCATGCTCTAAGGCTACCTGAATGCTTTGGCACTAGAGGTACCAATATTGGACATGTAAAGCAGGCATCCATTTGGGGATACACTCGAACTAAGACAAGGGAGTAATCATGAAGTTAAACGAAAAGGTTGTTGTTGTCACTGGGGCTGGAAGCGGTATGGGGCGTGAACTCGCTCTTGAACTAGCAAGGCGAGGATCTAAAGTAGCTCTTGTTGACTTCCGTCAAGAGACACTTGCTGAGACAGCAGCTCTAGTAGCTGACTTGAAAGGTGTTTACTCAGAGCACGTTCTTGATGTTTCTGATGCCAAAGCAGTAGCAGCATTGCCTGCTGCAGTAATCAAAGCTCTTGGTTCAGTTGATGCTCTTGTTAACAATGCCGGAATCATCCAACCTTTTGTGAGAGTAAACGATCTTTCTATGGAGGATGCTCATCACGTGATGAACGTAAACTTCACTGGTCCCCTAATGTTGATCAAAGCTTTCTTACCCGAATTACTAAAGAGACCAGAAGCACATATCCTAAATGTTTCTTCAATGGGTGCCTATGCCCCAGTTCCTGGTCAAAGTGTTTACGGAGCATCCAAAGCAGCAATCAAACTACTAACTGAAGGTTTGAGATCTGAGCTTATTGATACCAAAGTTGGTGTCACTATCGTTTTTCCTGGTGCAATTGCAACCAACATTGCAGCAAACTCTGGAATGGCTCAGATGCAGGCAGATTCAAGTGAAACCTCATTCCCAACTACTCCTGCAAATGTTGCTGCCAAGCTCATGGTGCTTGCAATTGAGAAGAACACTCCAAGGGTTGTCATTGGTAAAGATGCTAAGACTATGGATTTCCTATCAAGATTGAACCCATTGTTTGCTGCCAAGCTGATTTACAAGCAGATGGCTTCTCTGCTGAAGTAACTTTAAGTGAAATTAATCTCACAGCGTTTTCCAAAATAGACAACACGAATATTCGCTAAGAAGAATATTTATAGACACTGGGAGTTGGCAAGATTCTGTAAAGCGAAACTCTCCGAACTCACAGAAAACCTCTAACTTACGCTTGATTCCATGAATAATCTCATGAAAATATCACGTAAGTCAGTTGTCACACTTCTAGCATCAGCCACTTCGGTGATGCTGTTACTAGCATCTGCGCAGGCATTTGCCGCGACTACTATGACTAGTTCACTGTCTGTGACATCAGCTCAGGCCGGAGATAAAGTCGATCTAACGACACAGATCCCCGCTGTCAGCACAGTGGACAATTCCACCCAAGAGATTATTCAATCAATCGACTCAACCAAAGTTCGACTAACCTCTGCGGCCGATGTAACAGCGCCTGCTGGTTGGACAGTCACTTACTCAACTGATGGCACAACCTACTCCGCCTCTCCAAGCAGCTGGCCAGCGGTTGTCAAAGTCAAAGCTTCTGGACCAGTGAACTCCGGTGGTTCAACTAATGATGGCAAACAGATCATCTCTACTACAGCTACTATGCCAGGCACTGTAAACACTGTAGATGGAGCTTCAAGAGCTGGCGGTGACGGATATGACACAGAATTTGACAGCCGTGGTTACCTTTACAACACCTACCACCACAACTATGCCGATGGAGCTTTGGACTGTCGTAAACGTTCAGACGGTTCTTTTTGTGGTCCAAACTGGCCATTCGGTTTAGCTAGCAAGGGCTTCAGCTCTAACTTCACATCAACCCAGTTCTTCGATGAGGTATACAAGCACCTTTGGCTACCTGTTGCCGACCGCTCAACTGGAACTGGTTTCCTATGTATCGACGTTTCAGACGTGCAGACACCACAATTCTGTGGAGGTTCAAAAGCGACAGCTTGGAACATGATTCAACCTCGAGCAAACGCCAATGAGGCGGGAGTTACAGACATTATCGGTAGCAATGGAAAAGTTTATGCATGGGATATGCAAGCCCCTCGTGTGCTTTGCTTTGACTACCTAGCAAACAACGGTATGGGTGCAGCCTGTTCATCAATGCCAACCTTTAGCAGGTTGGTGGCCGGATCCATTCGCTCAACCAACAATATCCCATTCACCTATAGCGGATTTAAGGCTGCCTTCGGAAACATCTACGGTCAGCTCAACGGTGTCGCTATCTGTTTCAACGCAGCCACACAAGCCAAGTGCACAGGTTGGGCAGAGTATGACTTCGTTCTAGGAACCAATTCAAGCGTAAAGATTCTGTATGTTCAGCCAAATGCCGCTGGCCAAATCGCGGGTGTTTGCAGCACCGCGGACGCCCAGTGTTTTGCATCTAATGGAACACGCTTCGCAGCTAACGCAACCGTTCAATCCGGCCTGACTCAGGGTCAGATGTCTTACTGGAACGGAGCGGTTGAGAGAGCAGGAAGCAAACTTCTATGGACAAGTTACTTCGATCTACCTTCCACTACCTATTGTTACGACTACGCAACTAACTCGGCTTGTGCTGGCTGGGCCGCCTCAACTTTCAAGATTTCTGGTGTCGGTCAAATGAACACTAGCTCATGGCGTATCTACACTCTCAAGACTGATCCACTTAGCGATAACTGTATGTGGACCAATGGTGACCTTGCTCAAGGAATAAAGCAGTTCACCATTTCAACAGCTCAACCTGGTTGCGCTATCAAAGTTGACACCGTTTCTTATCCCCAAAGTGCCGTTCAACCAAGGCTTACCTGTGAGATTGGCAATGATGTTTCATATGACAAATTCACTATTGGTGGAGCAACCGCTGGTGTCGACTACTCATCGGCCAGTTTGACTATTGTCAAAGCGAATGGCGAGGTAGCTGTCTCTGGTGGCAAGACCTATTCTAATCTGCCATTCAATCCTTCAGGCTTCGTGGACCTGAGCACTTTAGCTTTTGCAGATCTCGGATTGGGTTCAACATTCAAGGTCTCTTATGCGAACAGGACAAGTCACAACCCAACTACTGGAACCCTGACAATGAAGAGCGAATCAGCGCAGTTGTGTATAGAAGTAACCACTAACGTGGCTTGCCCAAACACAACCCAAATTACGAACTTGCCTACCCAAGTAGCATCTTTCTCTGCTTCGGCAGCAACTATTTCATCTACTGGTGCTCGAATCGACTACAACGTTACTTCGGATAATCTCTCAATTGCACCACCGAGTGTTCCGTCTGCATGTGGGTTCCAATTACGAGGTGTTGTGGCCCATCTGGTCTCCGCCACATCATTCCCCTCAACCATCAAACCTCTAGCTGGAGCTGTGGCAACTCTTCATGACTCAAATGGAGTGGCATTGATTAATCCGTCTACGGGTAATCCAATCACTGCAACTTCTCAAGCAGATGGTACGTACACATTCGGAATCGTAAAACCAGGTAGCTACAAGGTTAGCTTTGCTGACTTCCCTGCAACTAATGGTTTTAGTGCGGCCGAAGCTCACGCAGCATGGCTTGCACCTTATGGCTACTTCACCGATCAGGTAACTCAGCCACTAGGAACCGCTAACTTTGCAGCTAACGCAATAAAGAGTGTCATGTCTCCAGTGGCTGTTACAGGTGGGGCTGCGGGAGCAGACATTGACGTTAGAGCTACTTACATAGTGCGTGCAATTGCAAATGATGACGCTCTATCAATTAAAGCTGGTGCAACAAGCAATACACTCTCTGTGCTGGCCAATGACTCGGCAACAAGTGGTAAATCCTTTACCAATAACACAATCAAGATCTGTGCAGCAGGAACTACTTCTAACTGTGCCTTGAATTCCTTGGCGGTTTCAGGTGAGGGTACCTACGGACTAAACACAAGCACTGGTGCCATTACCTTCACACCTTTGGCTGGGTTCACCGGTCCTGCGACTGCAATTGTCTACGGAATAAACGATAACTTTCCAGTCACCGTGAACGCATCTTTGCGAGTAACTGTTGTGCCACCACCGACTCCTGTCGCAGATACTGTTTCAGGTAACCTAATTGCTCCGATAGCTGTTGATGTGACAACCAATGACACCCCAGCAGCAGGAGCAACAATGGACAAGGCAAGCGTGAAGCTTTGTGCAGTTGGAACATCGACTAACTGTTCACAGACAAGCGTCTTGATCGCAGATAAGGGAACTTATTCAGTCAACAACCTAGGTGTTGTTACCTTCACACCGGTTGATGGTTTTGTTGGTACAGTGCAAGCATTGACTTACTCAATCCAAGACACCGTGGGAAACACTGTAACCAGCACTGTAACGGCTACAGTAACCAACACACCTCCTAGGCTCACCACCCCAGCATTTACTCCTGCCTATCTAGGGGTGAACACGACCTACACTCAAACTCAGATTCAAGGTTCAGGAATAATTCCTGCTACCGGAGCATGGTCAGTAGTTGGTGATGTTCCACCAGGCATGACCTTCAACACGAACACAGGTGCAATCTCTGGATCTCCTTCAACACCAGGAACCTATGAGTTCACAGTAGAAGTTACTGATGCGAACGGCCTAAAGTCTTCTAAGGTTGAGTCAATCCTTGTTGGAGCTCCGCCAGTTATTACAACAAATCCTTTGACTTACAAGCTCTATAAAGACACTGCAAGCAATATTCCAGGGTCTGCAACAGCTGGTTCAGGAACAATTCCAGCAACTGGTGCTTGGAGCGCTACCGGTTTACCAGCAGGGCTAAGTATCAACACTGATACTGGAGCAATCTCTGGCACCCCAACAGCCACAGGTACATTTACTGTTACTCAAAAGGTGACTGACTCGAATACCCTGTTCGATGTTGAGGTCTTGACTATCAAGGTGGTAGCTAAGCCAATCATCACTACTCCTGCACTAACAGGCTTTGAGATCAACAAAGCAATCACTCCGGTTGTTCAAACAAAGACTGTTGGAAGTGCAGCACTTCCATCAACTAATGCTTGGTCAATTGTTGCTGGATCATTGCCAGCTGGCTTAACCATGAACTTCAATACTGGTGAAATTACTGGAACTCCTACTCAGTCAGGAACTTTCCCAATCACTGTGAAGCTGGTAGACGAGGATGGTGAGTTCTCTCAACAAGTTCAAACCATTAGAGTCGGTGTTCCGCCAGTAATCACTACAACTCCTCTTACACAAAAGTTGTATGTGGGTGTTGCAGCAAGCATTCCTAGCTCAGCAACAGAAGGCACTGCAGCTATTCCAACAACCGGCGCTTGGAGCGCTACCGGTTTACCAGCAGGACTTAGTATCAACGCTGCAACTGGGGCTATCACTGGAACTCCTAGCCTTGCTGGCACCTTCTCTGTGATTCAGAGAGTTACAGATGCAAACGGTTTGTTCGATGTTGAGACCATTACTGTGAATATTGTGGTGAAACCTGTTATCACAACAGTTGTGCCACTACCTAAGTTGACTGTTGGTGTTGTAGCGACTCCAATTACCCAGACCAGGACTGCTGGAACTGCAGCTATCTCTGCAACTGGTGCTTGGTCGTTAGCTTCAGGTTCACTGCCTGCTGGTTTGACACTAAACCCAGACACCGGTGCGATCTCTGGAACTCCAACTGTTTCAGGAAACTTCCCAATAACTGTGAAGCTCACAGATGCAGCTGGCGAATTTGCAACCAAGGATGAGGTAGTTGCAGTTATTGCACCGCCGACAATTACTACTACACCACTAGCTAGATCAGTTAACCTGAACGCTCCCGCAAGCATCGCCAACACTGTAACCATTGGTAGTGGAGACATCAGTGCGTTCAATGGTTGGACTGCTACCGGTTTACCTCAAGGTCTTGGTATCAATGGAGTAACAGGGCTGATCACAGGTACACCTACCGCTCTTGGAACATTCCAAGTAACTGTTCGTGCCCTGGATGTGAATGGACTTAGCGACACTGAGGTTCTAACTATCACCGTTGTAAATGGTCCAAACATTACTACAACACCTACTAACTACAAGTTTGGTGTGAACAATGATCTGAACTTCATGGCAGATGATTTCTTTGCTGCACAGTTCCCTCTCAGCAAGTCAAGGATCATCAATAACACTGCTACCCAGGGTTCAGCTCCAATCAAGGCAACTGGTGCTTGGAGTGCAACCGGTCTTCCAGCTGGGCTAACCTTGGACGCAGATAACGGAAAGATTTCTGGAGCTGCAACAACTGTTGGTGAGTATCCAGTGAACATGACCGTTACTGACACTGCTGGTAACACAAGCAGCCGAGTGCTAAACATCAGCATTGTTCAAGGACCTAAAAACACTACCCAACGTGTTTGGACCTTCCCTCTTGACATGAAGAAGAACATCGGAATGAAGGGTGAGACAATTAAGCAGACTTATACTCTTGGTAGCGCAGAGTTAAGTAACGGTCGACCTGTTCCGTTCCTAGTTCAAGGTAAAGAACCTGATGTAGTTACATCAGTGAGCATTGTTGATGGAAGTTTTCAAGTTCTGCCTTACTGGGGCCAGACTCCTGGTAAAGAGAAATCTGGTTCATACACCTTGAAGACTTTGATTGTAGATAAGAACGGTGCATATGACTTGGCTACTTTCACAATCAACATTGTGAAGGCTGGTTCAAACATCACTACTCTCCCACTTCCAAATGGAATCACTGATGGAATGCAGATGACTGCTTCCACCTATCCTTTGGCTGGAACAAGCACAGCGAAACTACCGGTTACCTACACATCTTCAACACCGAAGGTATGTACTGTTGACTCAGCCAAGAAGACCATGAAGATGGTTAACGAAGGTACCTGTACTATCACTGCATCCAGTGGAACTGGAGCGAAGCTGTCTAAGGCATCACAGAGCTTTAAGATAACTAAGCTTCCACAGACAGTGAGCATTGTTACCCCAGGTCAACTTATTCCAGGTGGATTACTAACTGCTCCAATGCCTACTGATGACCCTAATGGTTTCAAGTTGCATGCAAAAGCTACCTCAGGTCTCACTCCTACATATGAATCACTTGACCCAAACATCTGTTCCATTGATGCCAACGGTATTGTGATCTGGGATGCTGATCTAACCATTACTCCTAGAGTTGAATCTGACTTCTCTTGTCGCGTGAAGGTTGCTCAGCCAGGAAACACTACATACTCTGCAGCTCCACCGCAGACCATCACCTTGGTGGCAACTCACGTTGAACCTCCTGCTCCTGAAGGTGGGGTTGCTAAGGAACCTGCTCAGTCAGCAAGCCTTCCAGCATCTGGTGGCACTACTCCATTGCTAGGTGGAACTGGATTCAAAGTAGCTGTAGACAGCAAGAAGAAGACAGTTACAGTCCAACCGATGTCAAAGGGTCGTTGGATTGGTCCTATCTATGCAGATATCAAAATCACCTACACACCTAAGGGTGCTTCAACCCCATCGGTTCAAACCTGTAAGAGAAACTTCTTCGGTATTGCTATCTTTGACCCAAAGAAGAAGACCATGGTTACGCCTCCTCTGGGCGGAGACAACATGGTTGTTCCTGAACTAGCTACTCACCCGAAAGAAGTTACAGCTCTGATCAAGCAGTACCAGGCGATGACCGGTAAGTTCGCAACAACCAAGGTTGTTAAGGGCAAGAAGGTGGTCTCCCCTGGTTACCTTGACTGGAAGCCTCTATTTGGTCAAGCCACCTGTGTTCTAGATCAAAATGCATATGCTGCTTGGAAGTCTGGTGTTCAGATTGAAGCTAAGGCAACAGTGACTCGTGACCGTCGCTGGCCAACCACTTACGCCAAGTACAAGTCATACGACTGGAAGAACAAGAGCAACAACGGATTGATCTTCCCAACAGTTGTTGAGTGGAACCTAAAGATCGGATAGCAAAGCTAAAGAATAAGAGGGAGTGATTATTCACTCCCTCTTATTCTTTTAAGTTCCTTACTTAGTTCTTAGGCGCAGTCTCCTTGACCCAGATACTTACCTCTGAGTTGAAGACATTTGGCTGCTCTTCTTGGGGCAAGTGAGCACTCTTATCAACTATGACTAGCTTGCTGTTCTTGATCTCAGTAGCAAGACGTTCGGTGTCTGAAGTTGCAACCACTTCATCAAACTTGCCTGTAATCAAGAGGGTTGGCTGGGTTATGTCACCTAGTTTTTCTTTCAGTTGGCTGTCCCTAGGAGCAGTTGAAAACTCCCAGAAAGCCCTCTCCCAGCCATCTATCTCCAGAGGTGCCAGATAGCCTGCTCGAACCTCTTCCGTTAGCTGTGCTTGGTCGTAGTAACTTCTCTTGAGCAAATCTTGACCACTTGACGCCACTTCTCTAACTAGGAATGGACCTAGGCGGTCTATCTGAGGAATCACTTTCAAAGTTGTGAGCCATGACGGGCTAGTTCCCGAAGAATAAACAGCTGGGTCTACCAAGATCAGTCTCTGTACCTTATCTGGATTTAAACGAGCATACTCCGCAGCTAGTTGCCCGCCAGCTGAATGTCCAACAAGGATAATTTCTTGACCAGAGCCAAACTGAGCGATAAGTCCATCAAGGAGTTCAAAGTTTCCTGCAAAGCCATATGGATTGGTTCCAGTCCAACTGGTTGGTCTATCTGTGAAACCAAAGCCAGGACGATCGTAGGCAAGAACCTCTCCTTGCTTGCTTAGTGAATCCATCGCATAACGCCAAGAGAAGGTGCTTGCTCCAAAGCCATGCATCAAAATGAATAGTGGAACGCTGTCTACTCTGTTTCCTGAGTAAGGCTCGGTATCAACGTGAACGTTGATGTCATTGACTAAAGCAAACTCAGCGTTTGCTCCAGCAGCTTCAACGTTAGTTTTTGTGCCACTTGAATCAAATGGAATAACCATTGGCACGATTAGCAAAGCTGCTAGCCCTAGGAGCAAAGCTCGGGTCATAAATTTTCTGAATGCTCGCATAGCCCTAAGTTTAGGTCAGTAAGTGCGAATACTCTGAAGGACTACTTCTTTGGGTTTTCAGTCTTTTTAGCAGCAGTTGTCTTCTTGGTGGCATAAGCGAATATTGCAAGACCTGTGACTAGTGCTCCAGCTCCTAGTCCATAGGAAACCACATCAGCCGCCCTGTCTACGTCAACAAATACACCAACGAAGATAACGGCGATGATGGCTACCACAACACCAATCAGTTTTGACTTGAGGTCATCTAGGTCATGCACCTGCAACCAGGCTGGAACTTCAAGATCAGTGTCAACAAAGAGTTCGTAGAGGCCATAACCAATGACTAGAAGTACTGTTCCTAGCAGGATTGCATCAACTGCTGTTAGTACTTCAACAATAGTTACCTTCAGATATGACTTAGCAGTGATGCTATCGATGACTGCTTCAACCATGGCAATAGAACCTTGTGCCATGAGTAAAAGTGCTCCGATGATGGATGCTACAGCTGGAATGAGTACCACGTATCTAGTAAGACCTAATATTTTTCTCATAAATGCAAGTCTATTGCTATAGCAATACACGAAGTCGGCCAGCCCGAGTTTTATGGCTTCTAGCTAATTATTTGGCACGTTAACAAAGACTGATGCCTTTTCACTTTCACCGTTCTTGGTAACTGCCACAACAGAAATTTGCCAGTTCTTCGGAGCAGTTAGCCCTGTAATGTCAAGCTTCCGCGACTTAAATGCAGTTGTGTTTGCCTTCACTTCAATTTTCTTCGTCTTTTGTCCGGACGAGGTGGCGGTAACCACGTACTTCAAAATAGGTGATCCACCAGAATATGTAGGCAAACCCCAAGCGACAGTGGCTTTCTTAGCCCCAGGTCTTGTGCTCAAAGCGGTCGGAGCCATAGGTGCGGCACCTTTCACATGAATGGATACCTTACCCAAACTCACAGCGCCCTTACCCTTGATCTGGTAGTTGCCTGAAGTAGTCACACAAACCTTCAACAGAGCCTTACCGCTTGAAGTTGTTTTAGCTTTCAAAGTTTGCTTTTTAGTGCACTTAGAAGCTTTTGAACTAGGAGGTGACACAACCTCAACCTGAACCCCAGCAAAAGCAGCGGAAGGCTTCCCTAGGAAAGAAGCTCTAGAGGCACGTGGTTCAGAGATAAAGCGACTAAACGACATCGGCTCTAAATCGGCTGAATCCACAACAGAAACAGGCAAAGAAACCAACTCGTTCAAATACGCATCAATATCGTCAGAGGAGGTTTTAAGGATCGGGAAATAATCCAGTGTGAGCTTCGTCACACCTTCCAGATTCGTGCTGACTAACTCAGTCTTTTGATACAAAACACCATCGTCAAAAATGGCCTGGGCCTGAATCGGTAAAGGGGATCTAGGCTGAATCACGCCATCGATAGAAACTGGCCTGGGAAGTTGCGGCCAGCCTTTCAAGACAACAAAGCCATTTGCATTAGTGACTCCCTTTAAGGTTATGGCGTCTTGACGAGCGCCATCGAACCATTGATTCCAAGGAGATAACCATGTCGCAGAATCTTCAGATGGGAATTCGTTGCATCTAAATGCAGGTACACCTGGAGCAGCTTTCAATGAACCAGAAATCACTCCAACAAAAGAACCAGAATCCAAATACTTAGCTCCAAGAAGGCTTCTTGAATCTACAATTGCGTTGGGAACTGGCTGACCACCTGGAAGTTGGACTAATACTTTTCTCTCGACAGGCATCTCAAATGACGGTAGCGCTATTCGAGCCTTTCCCGCTGCAGGCGTAAATCTTATTTTCCCTGCATAACACAATCCATCAGCAGCCTTGCCATGGTTGATCGTCAATTCAACTTCTTTAGTTGGGATTGAATTAAGTGCGACTACACCTAGCGCTGTGCCGAGAATCTTCTTAGATGATTTTGATAATCCATCAACTGATTTCCAGGTGTACTCGCCATTCTCAATTGGGAAGCCTTTTGAGTCAACGATAGATACTTCAGCTGTAACTAGTCTGGCCGGTGTTACGCCTTGAGCAGCTACTGGGGCGTGAAGCAAAAGCCCAACAAAGAGTATTTTGATGAATCTAGATGATTTCATTTGTGTTCCTAACCTGCAACGTTGTTGACTCTAGGCTAGCGTCAATTGCTAAAAAAGTAGGGGTGTCTTGCTAAATCACAACTAGCACTCTGGGAAGCGCCCTCGGCAGGAATCGAACCTGCGACCAAGAGATTAGAAGGCTCTTGCTCTATCCACTGAGCTACGAAGGCATGCCTTATCAAGAACAAGGCTCCCCTAGTTTACCCCATGAGTGAGGTTAGAGTTAGGTGTGCTGAGAAGACTGATCACTATTTCAAGACCTGTGCTCTGGGTAAACACCATTGGCACGACCATGATGGGGCTCTGGCTGACAGGATCGCTGTGGAGTTGGGATGCTATCTGGCTTCTTCTCTGGGTAACTCTTCCTTTCAACCTTCTTATCTACGGCATCAACGACATCTTTGACCAGGAAACTGACAACATCAACATCCGCAAGGGCGGATACGGTGGAGCAAAGATTGACCCCAAAGAAGTTCCTTGGATTTCATGGGGTGTAGTTCTCCTAAATGCTCCTTTCTTAGTCTTCTTTGCTCTTAACTACTCAGTTGAGGCAAACATCTGGATTTGGGCATACAGCCTTACCTTCTTGTTCTATTCGGCTCCCCCTGCAAGATTCAAGGGACGTCCATTTCTGGATTCCATCAGCAATGCAGATTACGCTTTCCCGCTAGCAATTGTTCCTCTTGCTCTTGGCAAGGAACCTATTTGGTTAGCAGTCTTCGCTCTTATGGCATGGAGTCTTGCAAAGCACACCTACGATGCAATACAAGACATTGAAGAAGATGAGTTTGTTGGCATCAAAACAACTGCTGTCTACCTAGGTGTGAAGAAATCTCTCTACTGGGTTGGTTTCTGGTGGCTGGTATCGACAATCATGTTTGCATTTGTAAACATTCCATTAGCGATAGCTAACGGTGCATATGCTTTCTGGTTGATAAGGCTAATGATCAAAGACAACTCTTCAGCAAATGCAAAGAGGATTTATAAGTATTCGGTTGCTTATCCTTACGTGGTTGGAACTGTTGCAGGTTTCCAGCTAGTCACATTTATGGTCTTGGAGCTTGTGTAATTGAAGAAGACAATCGTTATTGTCGGAGCTGGTTTAGGCGGGCTAACAGCAGCCGCACTCTTAGCTAAAGCAGGACACCAGGTAACAGTTCTAGAGAAGAACTCTTGGATTGGCGGAAAGTCAAGACGTATAGAAGTATCAGGTCAAAGAATTGACACTGGACCATCCCTTGTTACTTTCCCTGCGGTTCTAGAAGAGTTGTTCTCTCGCTATAACAAGCTAGGTAAAGCTACTTCTGCATCTATTGCAGATCTAAGACTGCAAAAACTACCTGAAGTTGGAACCTATTACTTCGGTACAGAGGTAGTTAACCTTCCAATTCAAGAAGGGCATCCATGGTATCCGGCTTGGCAACGCTTTGTCAAAGAACATGGCGATCTTGGTCCTGCTATTACAAAACTTCTTACCTCTGACCCTTTCAATCCAAAAACTTTGCCAGCTGTAACTGCTATTTCTAAGAACTATGGAATTCACCTCTCAACTAGCTCATACCTGAAGCATCTTGACTGGATGCCTGAAGGTTTGAAAGAAGTTATAGCTATCCACACTCTCAACGCTGGTATTTCCCCTGAGAGAACTTTGGCTTTGTATGCAACCATGCCAGCAGTTATGGCTAAAGAAGGAATCTTTGTTCCTGAAGGTGGAGTTTACGAAATCGCTTTAGCTTTAGAAAAACTTGCTCTTCAAGCAGGAGCAACTATTAAGACCAATGTTCAGGTCACCAAGATCAGTAAAGGTTTTGTGATTGCTGACGGGCAGGAACTAAAAGCAGACTATGTCATAGGTGCAGCTGATGCTCAAGTGATTGATTCACTCTTAGGAAAGAAAATCAAGCAACCTAAGTTAGTGTCTTGTTCGGGTGTTGCTCTGTTTGCTGTACTTAAGAAACCACTTCCCAAAGGTACCGTTACTCACTCTGTAATCATGCCGACTTCTCCTTCTTCGCTGCATGCTGATTTGGATAAGACTGAAGTTCCAAAAGAGACCATGGCTTTCCTGAATTACTACAAGCCAAACCACATCTATCCAAATGACAAGGCAACGGCAGCTATCTTGCTTACTGCTCCAGCCAATGGAGAACGTTTCACTTTAGAGAGTGAATTTGTTCAACGAGAGCTTGCTCGCATTAGTTCTCTAATTGGTTTGAAAGAGAACCTTGCCGATCTGATCCTGGATTACCAGATTCTTGACCCTATGTATTTTGCTGAGTTTGGAGCTCAGGGTGGCTCTTTATACGGTGCTACTAGACCTATCTGGCAGGGTGGCCCTTTCCATACACCTGGCTACAATTCCCTATTCAGACCTTGGTTATGGCGAGTAGGGGCTTCGGTTCATCCTGGAGGCGGTATTCCAGCGGTCATTGGTGGGGCCATGAACTCTGTGGCTAGATTGCTTGGATCCATTGGGGAAAACGACGATATGGACGATCTGCTCTACTTCCCTTAGAAGAACCTGAGGTTTGTGGCTACGGCCCTCAGGTGTCTGCAGAGTTTGTTAGCCTTAAAAAGTGGGGTAAAGCATTAGTATTATTTACCTAGGTAAACATATTTAATTATTGGAGATTCATGTTCAGCTTGTCAAAAATTAGCCTTGCCAACCGTTCTGTGGTTGCACTTCTAACCTCGATTCTTGCCGTATTCGGTTTCATCTCGGTTGGTTCTCTCAAGCAAGAGCTATTCCCTTCTCTTGAGTTCCCTCAAGCAGCGATTGTCACCACTTACCCAGGTGCATCACCTGAGGTTATGGACACTCAGGTCAGCAGACTAATTGAGTCTTCTGTTGAATCTCTAGAAGGTGTGACAACTACTTCTTCAACAAGCCAGAGCAGCCTTTCAACTGTTCGAGTAACTTTTGACTTTGGTATCACTTCGGCAAAGGTAACCGATTCCCTAAACGCTGCTCTTGATTCAGTGAAAGCTAATCTACCAACTGGAGCAAATGCTCAGGTTCTAAGTGGTGGCCTTGGTACGATTCCTGTTTTGGTCCTAAGCGTTGCGTCAGATTCAGGTGACAACACCGAGATCTCAAAACTTCTTCCAGACATTGCACCAGCTCTATTCAAGAAGGTTCCTGGAGTAAAAGATGTCCAGATCGGTGGTATTCGTGAATACCGTGTGAACCTAAAGCTGAACCAAGCAGTTATGGCAGCTAATGGAATTTCTGCACAGAGCATCTCTAATGCTCTAAAGACAAACGGTTTGGTAATCCCAGCAGGAACTCTTGAAGACAGCAAGGGTGAAATCACAGTTCAGGTTGGAACTCCTGTTGAAAGCATGGCCGCTATCAAGTCTCTTCCTCTAACAAGTGCTGTTCCAGGTCAGGTGCTAACCATTGGTGACATTGCAAAGGTAAGTTATGAACTTGCTCCAGTAGCTTCAATCTCAAGAGTTGACGGCAAGCCATCTCTAGCAATCTCTATTACTAAGACTCAAGATGGAAACACTGTTTCTATTTCTAAGGGCATCAAGCCGCTTGAAGAAGAGCTAGCTACCAAGCTAGGTGGCAATGTAACCATCAAGGAAACATTCAACCAGGCACCCTTTGTTGAGAAGTCAATTTCTGACCTAGTCAAAGAAGGTCTGCTCGGTCTTACCTTCGCCATTATTATCATCTTGGTTTTCTTGAGATCATGGCGTTCAACATTAGTAACTGCCATATCTATCCCAACATCTCTTCTAGTTGCATTCATTGGTCTAGCAGGATTCGGTTACTCACTGAACCTATTTACCCTAAGTGCTCTAACTATTGCTATTGGTCGTGTTGTTGATGACTCCATTGTGGTTATTGAAAACATCAACCGTCACCTGGCATATGGTGAGAAGAAGCTTGAAGCAATCGTAAACTCAGTTAAGGAAGTTGCTGGTGCTATTACAGCTGCAACATTGACTACCGTTGCTGTGTTCCTTCCGATTGCTGTTGTTGGTGGGCTTGTAGGTCAGCTCTTTAGACCATTCGCACTAACCTTTGCTCTAGCACTAGTTGCTTCCCTATTCGTATCTCTAACTATCGTCCCTGTGATTGCTTACTGGTTCCTAAAGACTCCAGTAGTTGAAGCAGGTATGACTGAAGCTCAGGCTCGTAAGTTTGCTGAGAAGGCAAGAAAAGAAGAGGAAGAGCACGAGAGGAAGTCAATTCTTCAGCGTGGTTACATCCCTGTTCTAACAGCAACTCAGAAGCGACCGGTAATCACTATCGTTGCTTCAGCCCTGGTACTGGTATTCACTTTCGGTCTAGTTCCATTCATCAAGACCAACTTCATCGGTAGCTCAGGTTCAACGACCTTCAGCATCAATCAAGAAGTTCCACTAGGTGCATCTCTTGAAGACAAGGCAGCGGCAGCTGAAGGTGTTGAACAGATCCTTCTAGACAGTGGCGAAACTGTTGCTGTTACAACCACCATTGGTGGAACTGCTGATAGCCGTGTTGCTTTCGGGCAGTCTGCTGGTGGAATCCAGATCCAGGTATCTATTAATGAATCTGTAAATGGCGATGACTTCCAAGCAAGAATGCAGAAACTATTCGATGCAGATAGCTCTCTAGGTAAGGTCAGCTTCCAGACTGGTCAATCATTTGGTTCAACCGGAACAATTGACGTGACTGTTACTGCTAAGACCGATGAGCAGCTACGTGCTGGTATCAAGGTTGTTCAGGATGCACTTGAAGGCAAGGTTGACAACGTCTCTCCTGATGTTGTGACTACTCTTAGCGAAAAGCAGAGAACCCTAAAGGTAACTGTTGATCGTGAGAAGGCCACTCGCTTTGGTCTGAGTGAAATTGCTGTTGCAACTATTGTTTCTAATGCAATGAGCCCGCAGAGCATTGGTTCAGTAAACATTGATGACAAGCAAACTGATATCTACATCAAGTCTGAGAACGTTCCAGAAACTATTGCTGAGGTTAAGGCGATTCCGCTTAGCCCCTTCGGTCAGGTAACTCTAAGTTCTGTGGCCAAGGTTGAACTAGTTTCAGTTCCGACCAAGGTAACCACACAAGATGGAGACCGTGCAGCAACTGTTTCACTTACTCCAGACAAGGATGCAAGCCTAGGTCCAATCACCGTTCAGGTTGCTGGAATTGTTGATGGCCTTCAGGACAAGATGCCTGCTGGTTCTTCACTTCTTCCAATCGGTGGAGTTTCAGCTGATCAGGCAGAGTCATTCGGTCAGCTAGGTCTTGCTCTTCTTGCTGCTATCGCGATTGTTTACCTAATCATGGTTGCAACATTTAGAAGCCTTGCTCAGCCACTAGTTCTTCTAGTGTCAATTCCATTCGCAGCAACCGGAGCATTCGTGGCTCTACTTGCAACTGACACAGCTCTGGGTCTTCCAGCTCTGATTGGTATGTTGCTGCTTGTTGGAATTGTTGTTACCAACGCGATTGTTCTGATTGACCTCATCAACCAGTACCGTCTACAAGGTATGCCATTCGAAGAAGCAATCATCAATGGTGCTCGTCAGAGACTGCGTCCTATCTTGATGACTGCTCTTGCAACTATTGGAGCATTGAGCCCATTAGCTCTTGGCTTCACCGGATCTGGTGGATTCATCTCTCAGCCACTAGGAATTGTGGTTATCGGTGGTTTGTTCTCTTCAACTATCTTGACCCTGGTTATCGTTCCAGTTCTATACCGTTTGGTTGAAGGCAGAAAAGAACGCAAGGCTAAGAAGAAGCTAGCTAATGCAGAGAAGAAGACAGCAGCTAAGAAGCCTGCTGCCAAGAAACCCGCAACTAAGAAGCCAGCTACTAAGGCTCCAGCAAAGCGAAAGACATCAGCTAAGGCCACTTAGCCCTAAAGGTAAACTTGTTAGAGCCCTTGATCTTTGAGGGCTCTAACAAGTTTGAAGGAATCATGAACATACCCGAGTACTTAGTCTGGATTGACTGTGAGATGACAGGGCTCAACCCTGATACCGAATGCATTGTTGAAATAGCTGCAGTTATTACCGACTTTGATCTAAATGTTCTTGATGAAGGTATTGACCTAGTCATCAAACCTAGAGCTGGAACTGTTGAAGCTATGGGTGACTACGTTCGTAAGATGCATACTGATTCAGGTCTGATCAAGGAATTCGCATCAGGTATTGAGCTAGAAGATGCTGAGGCTCAGGTATTGGAATACATCAAGAAATACATTCCAAATGCCAAGTCCTCTCCCCTAGCTGGTAACACGATTGGCACAGATCGCATGTTTATCTCTAAATACATGCCCAATTTAGATGCCCACCTGCACTACCGAAACATTGACGTTTCAACCATCAAGGAACTGTCTAAGCGTTGGTATCCAAGGGTCTATTTCCAAGCTCCTAAGAAAGATGGTGGCCATAGAGCCCTTGCCGACATCCTTGAATCTATTGAGGAACTCAGATACTACAGAAGCAGCGTGTTTGTTGAAGCCCCTGGTCCAACAAGCGAAGAGGCTCAGGCACTAGCGCAGGTACTGAAGACTGATAAACTTTGAGAGTTGATTTCGGCTAGTCCGGAATAAAACATGGTGGGTATAGCTCAGCTGGTAGAGCGCCTGGTTGTGGTCCAGGATGTCGCGGGTTCAAGTCCCGTTACTCACCCCAAAAGAAAAACCCGAGGTCATTAGCCTCGGGTTTTTTACTTTTAAGAATTATTGATTTGCTCTTTCAAGAACTAGTTCTCTAACTCGAGCAGCATCTGCTTGACCCTTCATAGCCTGCATTACTGCACCGATTACAGCTCCTGCTGCTTGAACTTTACCTTCACGAATCTTCTCAAGAACATCAGGTTGCTTTGCTAGTGCTTCATCAATAGCTGCAATAAGTGCACCGTCATCAGAAACAACCTCTAGGTTTCTAGAAGAAACAATCTCAGTAGGAGATCCTTCTCCGGCTAGAACTGCTGAAAGAACCTCACGAGCAATGCGGTCATTGATCTTGCCTGATTCAACAAGAGTTGCAATCTCTGCTACCTGTGTTGGCGTGATGTTCATCTCTGAAACATCTTTGTCTTCTGAGTTAGCAATACGAGCAATCTCACCTGAATACCACTTACGAGCAGCCTGAGGCTTTGCTCCGGCTGCTACAGCTTCTTCAATGAAATCTAAGAGACCTGCGTTAACCACATCTCTGAATTCCATCTCAGCGAAGTTCCACTCCCCAGCAAGACGCTTGCGTCTATCTGCTGGGTTCTCTGGAAGTAGTGAGCGTAGTTTCTCAATTAGTTCATGAGAAGGCTCAACTGGAACTAGATCTGGTTCTGGGAAGTAACGGTAGTCATCAGCATCAGACT